>NZ_JAOARO010000057.1 GCF_025211055.1 Vallitalea sp.
GGGTCCACGCCCACATGCCATTGTGGATCGCCCTTATGTCTTAACTCCCAGCATAAGCCCGCGACTGGGCGTCACCAGCCAACACCAGGAACTTCATCGATATGCCCTTTTACGGATTTTTAGGCCCGTCTTCAAGATTAATGGTACCAACTAGGATACTGCATCTTTAGTATATCCAATAATATATCATATTTAAGAATAAATCAAGTATCATTAATTAACAAATTTATAAATCTATTATTTAATTTTACCATTTTTATTATAATTTAATTGATTAATAGAGCTATAACAATACCTAAAGCAGCTCCAACTAATACTTCCATATATGTATGTCCAAGCAACTCTTTTAACTGTCCATCAATCTTTAATCTGTAAGACCCTAATGCTTCAACAATGTTATTGATTGCTTTTGCTTGCTTCCCTGCGGCCATTCTAACTCCTGCAGCGTCATACATTACAATAAAAGATATTATCATCAATCCTCCGAATACAGGATCATTATACCCTAATAATTCACCAACTGAGAATGTCGCTGCCATAACTGAGGCTGTATGAGAACTAGGCATCCCCCCAGAACCCATAATTCTATCCATTCTAATTTTCCTTGTTTTTATTAGACATGTAAAGAATTTAATACCCTGTGAAACAAACCAAGCAATAATTGCAGCTAATAAAACTCTATTCTCTGTAATAGTATAAAAGTTCTCCACCAAATACACCTCATTTTTTTCTGTTTCTCAGATAAAAAATAAATTCTTTCAAAAATTCTTTTTCACTGCTATCAAAACTATTTAGATTATCTAAGGCTTCTTCAATTAATTCATTAACTATCTGCCTTGATTCATCAATACCTTTTATAGTTACATAAGTATTCTTTCCATTCTTATTATCACTACCAACTTGTTTTCCTAGTTCTTCTGTTGTACTAACAATATCTAGTATATCATCTTGAATCTGGAATGCTAATCCAATACATCTACCAATCTTTCTAAAATTCTCTACTTTTTGCATGCTACCATTAGCAAGTATTGCTCCAACAGTTAGAGAAGCTTCTATTATAGCAGAAGTCTTATGTATATGAATATAATTAATAACATCCATATTAATATTGTTTTGTATAACATCTGCTACTTGTCCACCAATCATTCCTTTTACTCCAGAGGCTTTTCCTATTTCTTTACAAGCCTTTAATTTCTCCTTAGCTTTTAACTTATTATCTTTTAAACAAGCATCAATCATTATTTCATAGGCACTATTAAGAAGACTATCTCCAGCTAGAATAGCTATATCTTCACCATACTTTTTATGACAAGTCAGTATGCCTCTTCTATAATCATCATTATCCATCGCAGGTAAATCATCATGAATCAAAGAATATGTGTGAATCATCTCCATAGCTGCCATAAATGCATCTATCTCTTTTATATTATTACCGCCACATATTTTATATGCCTCCATCATCAATATAGGGCGTATTCTCTTTCCATTAGCCATTAGGCTGTACTTCATTGCATTATAAACAACATGGTCATATGGTGAAGTGTTTTCTGGCATATACTTCAATAATATCTTTTCTACCACTTTCTGTTTATCTTTTAGCTCATTACTAAAATTCATTACTCTGTTCATTTCCTTCCGTAAAAAACATTACACAATCTAGTTTTCGTTTTGTATAACTTCGATTTCTTTCTCTACTTTATCAATCTTATTATTACATTCTTTTAAAAACATCATGCCTTGTTTATATAGTTCTAGACTTTCTTCAAGAGTTGTTTCTCCTGACTCCAATCGTTTAACTATTTTTTCTAGGCTGTCCAAATTCTCTTGAAAAGTTAATTTATTACTCATAGCTACCCCACTTTCCACTTTCTATATTCTTAACTTTAGCCTCTATTTTTCCATCATGTAATTGTATTAATAGAGTCTCTCCCATATTAACATCTGTTATACTTTTTATCTGACCATTAATATTTTCTATATAAGAATAACCTTTTTCTAAATTGGTTATTGGAGATAACACGCTTAATTTATTTTGTAATAGACTTACATAGTTTTTATTATCATTAATTAATTCCTTAATTCTTCTATTCAATCTATCTTCAAATTCTGTTATATATTGTCTTTCCTTTAATACTCTCATTGATGGACTATTAAAGTCAAGTTTTATTTTATTTAGTTGGGTAGCTTTTATACAGGATTCAATTTTATTATTTATAATATTTGTAAGCTTGTAATTATATTTTTCTAATATACCATCTATTTCATCAAATGCTGGTATAGCAAGTTCTGCTGCTGCTGAAGGGGTTGGTGCTCTAAGGTCAGAAGTAAAATCTGATATTGTAAAATCTGTTTCATG
The DNA here is from genome assembly GCF_025211055.1 of Vallitalea sp. Lineage (GTDB taxonomy): Bacteria > Bacillota > Clostridia > Lachnospirales > Vallitaleaceae > Vallitalea. The sequence goes on from NZ_JAOARO010000057.1 coordinate 2,357, forward strand.
TCCTACAGCTGATATTATTGGAGTATTGGCTTCATAAATAGCTTTTGCGACTATTTCTTCATTGAAAGCCCAAAGATCCTCTATAGAACCTCCCCCTCTACCAATAATAATAACATCAACATCAGTAACCCTATCAAGATATTTTATGCCTTTTACAATATTATTTGTAGCTTCCTCTCCTTGAACAAGGGATGGGTATAACACAATTCCTATATATTTATTTCTTCGTTTCGCTACATTGATTATATCACGAACAGCCGCTCCTGTATCAGAGGTTACTATACCTACTCTTCTTGGATATCTAGGTATCATTTTCTTATTATCCGAATCAAAATATCCTTTTATCTGGAGGTTCTCTTTTAATATCTCAAATTTCTTATATAAGTCTCCCATACCATCTGATTTTATTTGCTGTACATAAAGTTGGAATGTCCCAGCTCTTTCATATACTGAGATATAACCTCTAGCAGTAATGTTAATTCCATCCCTTAACTCGCATTCTATAAAATCACGATAGTTTTTAAACACAACACAGGATATTGCACTATTGGTATCTTTCAACGTGAAATATACGTGTCCTGAACCGTGTATCTTGCAATTGGAAACTTCACCTTTTATCCAAATATCATTAATGACATAATCATTTACAAATATTTTCTTAATATAGGCATTAACCTGTGATACTGAAAAAATACTCTTTTTCATTAATATCACCCCGGTTAGTTTACAACTTTGGCGAGAATTCCATTAACAAATGATGGTGAATGATCCCCGCCATATTTCTTAGCAATTTCTATTGCTTCGTTTATTGCTACATTAGTAGGGATATCTTCGTCGAATTCTATTTCATAGATAGCAACTCTTAGAATACTTACATCTACTTTGGACATTCTACTTATGGACCATTTCTCAGCATTCTTATTAATCATTTCATCAATAGATTCTAATTTTTCAAATATAGATATAGCTTTATGTTTTATATATTCTCTAGCAGTATCACTTGTTTCAAGCTCGTTAAGATATACTCCTACTCTATCAGTAAATCTTTCTTCTTCATTAAATTCAATAGCAAATACTAGTTTAAAAATATGCTCTCTCATGATCCTTCTGTTCATAATGTACCTACCTCCTGGGATTAAATATATATTGAATAAATATTTTTATTACATTTTAATACCCTTAAATATAAATATTTAAGGGTATCTTTATTATACTATATTTAGTTAATTGTACAAGCAAATATTTTAAAAATTATAGTTATAACCTGTTATAGTGGTTATAATCCTATCTATTTGCTTTTTTCTACGTTAACACCAGCTACTCTTATGTTAATCTCATCCACTTCAAGTCCTGTCATAGTCTCTACTGCATTCTTAACCTTTTCTTGAACATCATTAGTTACTTCAGGAATACTGCTTCCAAAATCAACTATCAATGAGAGTTCAAGTGAAACATCTTTTTCACCAACATCAACTAAAACACCTTTTGCCAAGTTCTTTTTACCAAGCATCTCAACTAAATCGCCAGTAAAATTACCTACCATACCAGCAACTCCCTCTACTTCTGTAGCTGCTAATCCAGCGATTATAGCAATAACTTCATCTGCAATATGGACTTCTCCGACTTTATCTTTTTCGTGTATTTTAACTGTCTGTCTATCCATTAATTAATCCTCCTATCTCAGCTATATTTTATTATATGAATTCATTAATGCTATTTTTAATAAAACCATTTCTAGGTTAATTATAACAAATCTTATAGGTTTTGCAAATTATTTTTTCTAATAATTTTAGGCTTCCATGTAGTGTTCCTTACATAAAAGCCTAATATGGTTTCTATATATGTTTATTGTGCTTTAGTAACATCTAATAATGTGATTACAATATTTTCTGCGTCAACTCCTGTTTGTCTCCTCACTACATCTTCTACTTTTGCAAGATCTGCTTGTGATAGTTCTTTTGCATTAATTACTACATCAACTTTATCATCAATCATTCTTACAAATACATCTTTGAACCCTTTAGCTTCTAAGATAGATTCGGCAGCAGCTTCTTTTTCAATTCTATCTTGAAGGTCAATCATTTCTTTTACTGCTTCCACTTTATTTTCATCTTTCAGATTTTGATTGTCTATTACTAATAGATATCCTTCTTTTAATTTTGAATAATCTTGTTCCCTATCAATTTTAGCTTGTAAGAAATAACCTGCTTGTAATGTATTACCACTTGTCAAAATAGCTTCTCCTACATTACTATCATTTTTTTCAGTAGAAGTTTCTTTTGCTTCTTCTTTTTTTTCATCCTTATTATCATTTTCTGGAACAGCTGAAGTAGGCTCAGTTGTTTTGTTCTCTCCTTGTTTCTGTTCCTGTTTTTGCTCTGGCTTAATATTATTTGATGATTCTTGTTTAGATACATTATCTGCATTTTCTTCAACTTTTGCATCAGTATTGGTATTCTCACCATTTGGTACTAATGCTTGTGATGTTGTAACATTATCTTTTTTCTTTTCTTCACTTTGATTATTCAATACTTCTTGTGTAGGAGTACCATCATTTTCTGTAAACTGAAGATATCCCGCTATCGCAATCATAATAACCAAAGCAGTTATTATAATTTGATTTTTTTTAAAAGTTTGCATAATTATTCCCCCTTAATTTGAACCATTTTCATTACTTCTATTTTATGCATAGGAACGTCTAATAATACTTTAGCCGCATTAATTAAGTTTTTTTTAACAAGTATATCATCACCGCCTTCAGCTATTATTACAACGCCACTAATCTCTGGTTCAAGCTCTTTTAATATGATTGGTTTAGTAGAACCATCGGAGTTATTAATCAGTACAGTGGCTTCTTTAGAATCTGTTTGAATGTTTTGTCTTGTTCCACCTTCACTATCTACTTCATCGGATTGTGTTTGTGAACTAGGGGTATCTTTATTTATAATTATTTCACCGCTTGTTTTTAACATGATTATTACTTCAACTTTACCCACTCCATCAATATTAGTGAATTCCTTCTCAAGTCTTTTTTCAAGTTTTTCTTCATACGTTTGGGGATTACTTGCCTTATATGTATTAGGTGCAATGATACTATTATCTACCTTCGTATTATTACTTGGTTTAATAAGATTTTTTGAAAATAATAGAAGCAATAATCCTGTCAAGAACATAATGAAGAGAAAGCTTATTCTTTTTTTATCTTTTTCAGCCTTATTGCCTTTTGTAAAAAAATCAAATTTCATCTTTATCCTCCTGTACTTATAGGTTAAAAACAAAGTGTAAAAACAGTTAACATGTCTCTATAGTAATATGTATATTATTAGAGGACAATTTATAGAAGTTTTTAATTATTTTTTTTATTTTTTTTTCTAATAAAATATTTTCAGATGACCTTAATGTTTGATTATTATTAGATTCTCCAATGAGAACTTTTTCTATTTTTACTCTTTCTACCTGCGGATCTTTCTTTTCAATATATTCACTATTCACTGTAAGATCTATTTCTTTTATAGCACCGTAATTTTCATTATTAATATCTTCTTCAATCTCTACTGAAACATTTTTTATAGAGATTTTTTCATCTTCTAGTAGTCCTTTTACATGATTAATTATCTTTTCTTTATAAATTTTCAAGGTTATTTCATTTTGAATTTCTGAGTATTTGTTTTCAGTTCCCTGGGTATCCGTATAATTGATATTAAACTGATTTTTGATAACATCCAAATTGAATTGTTCCATTATCCCATTATATTTGATTATTGGGTTTATTATTATAATTATCAATATAATTCCAGAAAACAATCGAAAATATTTCTTCATATTTCCATCAGGTATTAGATATTCCAATATCTTAGCTAACAATAAAAAAATAACTATGTTTCTTATAAAACTATAGAATGCTTCCATATTTTCATTCCTTCATTTAATAATATTTTATCTTATGTAAGCTGTAATACTTGTTGCATTCAAGATTATCGTTATTGTGATTATAAATAAAAAAGCGGTAATAATAACTATTCCAAGTAATATGAAACATATATCTCCAACATTGGATAAACAATTAACTATACGTTTATCGGATATTGGCTGAATTATGGCAGATGCAAATTTATATAATAAAGTCACAACAAGTATTTTTATTATTGGTATTAGACATATTACAATGATAATTATCAAAGCTACTATACCTATTCCATTTTTAATTAGAACTGCACACCCTAGAACTGTATCAGCTACACCGCTTAATGTAGTTCCCACAAAAGGAATAGCCGATACTGCAACTTTGACAGATTTATTAGCTATACCATCTATAATAGGTGTTGTAAAACTCTGCATGGTAAGAACTGCCGCAAAAACAATGACAAGTACCTTGATCCCCCAGTTAACTATGTTTTTGAATAGTTCCACCATCTTGGATAGAATACTTTCTTCTGTAATGCTGTTAATTATTTCAAGAACAATAATTATATATACAAAAGGCACTACATATTTTAGAATAATGTTTTCTACCATTCCTATTATCATTAGCATTATTTGGCTATAGAGAAAAGTTGAAGTATAATTCCCCGACAAAGCAGTAGCAGCAAATAAGCTAGGTATCAAAGTTTTAATAAAGGTCTGTAGATTAGATATTACTTGAAGCGCTATAGTATTCAATATATTGTAAGATTTCAGTATTATGGTTGACATCAATAAAAAAACAACAAAGTAGCCAACTTCTCCTACATATTTATTATTAAAAGCAGTAGTAAAATTAGTGAATACTGCTGCTATTAAAGCAATGGCAATAAGTTCTATTATTAATTTTATATTGCCTTTTACTTCTATGAAGATATTATCTAACACTAATCCAAACATATCATTGAAATTAAGGTCCAAATCTCCGCTAATAACTTTGTTGAATGTTTCCCTGAAGTTAATCTTCAACCCATTTTCATTACTAAGTATTTCGTCTACTGCTGATTGAATATCATCATACTCAATAACTCTTTCCTGCTCTGCTAATATACTATCTACTTCTGATGAAGCAAATACACTCATAGATGATAATTTTAAAGCTATAACTATTATCAATAACCATCTAATTCTTCTCATAGTATTCTCCTAATTTATTTAAAACTAATTGACCCTTAAGTAGTAATCTATATTAAGATATTAGTTATCATATTAATGATTGATAGTATTACGGGCATGGATATAATTAATATCATTATTTTCCCTGCCATCTCTATTTTACTTGCTATTGCTTGCTGTCCAGCATCTTTACATAATTGTGCACCAAATTCTGTTATGAAGGCAATTCCCAGTATTTGCAGTAGTATCTTTATATATATATCATTTATGTTGATTAAACCTGTAATTCTAGTTATCAAATCCAGTATTACTCCTAACTTATCAATAACAATAAAGAAGATAACTATACTAGCTGCAATACCTATATAAATACCAAATTCAGCATTACTTTTTTTTAGTACAACTATTAATATAGTTGATACAATACCGATAATAACAACTTGTACAGCTTCCATCAAAACATTCCTTTCAGGTTACCTATATACCATCTATACATCCATTTCAATAAGTTCAATGTATTTTCTACAATTGAAACAACGTCTGTATTTTTTCAAATAGTTCACTTATATATTCCACAATCCAATAAAGGACAACAACTAATCCTGCTAATGTAGTTAACATAGCTTGTTCATCTTTTCCTGCTTTCGTTAATAATTGGTTGAGTACTGCAACCACTATTCCAACTGCAGCTATTTTAAAAACAATAGATATATCCATTATTACCCTCCCCTCAGAATAAGGCACATTAAAAATTATCTTTTGCTATATAAAAAGTACAATAACCAATATACCTCCTAGAACTCCAAGACTTCTATATAATTTATTGTACTTAGCATCATCTTCCATCGTAACTTTTATTTCTTCACCTATTTGCTCTAGGAGCAAATTGATATTATTATTCTGCATTTCTTTATCTAGATAGCCTATATTTTCACTGAATATCATAATATTTTTTATATCTGTAGGATTCAAGTAAGTCCTTTTTAATATTTCTTCAGCTTTTTTTTTCCATACTTCTGTTAATGTTTTTCCTGAATTGAGTTTTAGTTCTTCTGATATGGATTTAAAAAAATCAGCTATCTCATGGTCAAATCTTTTACTGATATCCTCTAAGGCTTCGGGCATTGGAGATAATGAGTAATTGATTTCACCTCTTAACAGAATTAGCGCCTTTTTTAATATTCTAAGGTCATTGCTTCTTCTTATGTAACTTTTACTATAATAAAAACCTAAAAGTGAAGATGATATAAGTATTAGAGTAGCACCTAATATTTTTACAACCATGAAATAACCCCCTTTACTTAATTATCAACAACAATACTTATCATTTTGCCCTGCTTATCATATATCTTCTTTACATCACCAACTCCATTTTTACTTTCTAGAACAATAAAACGTTCTATTATATTCTTATCTATCAATTTTTCCAGTATAGGTTTATTCTTGACTTCAACCAGTGATGATCCATGTACAGTACATATCATCTTGCAACCTGCATTGATAACAAAATCTATGGCTTCTATATCTTCACTGCTCCCTATTTCATCTACAGCAATGACTTCTGGAGACATTGACCTTATAAGCATGAGCATACCTTCAGTTTTTGGACATCCGTCAAGTATATCTGTTCTGATTCCTACATCATTTTGTGGTATACCTCTATAGCAGCCTCCTATTTCGGATCTTTCATCAACTACACCTATGGTTATTCCTGTGTTATTACTTACACCATTTGAGAGCTGTCTTACTATATCTCTTAATAATGTTGTCTTACCACATCTAGGAGGAGATATTATTAGAGTATGATATATTCTGTTTTCTTGAAATATGTAGGGTATAACTTTGTTGGCACAACCTTTTATTTCATGTGAAATCCTGATATTTATGCAGGTTATGTTTTTAATAGTCTTTACTCTATTATTCTCTACTACTACCTTTCCTGCCAACCCAACACGATGTCCCCCATCAACGGTTATATAGCCATTTCGCAGCTCGTCCTCAAAGGCATATAACGAATAGTTGCTTATGAATTCCATAGTATCCTTTAAATCTTTTTCAGTTATGATATAAGCTCTTTTGCTACTTGTTACTAACTTATCTTGGTTTAAAAAGTATTCTTTGTTATCTATTCTTATAATAAGAGGTTTATTAACTCTCAATCTGATTTCTTGCAATAAGTCCAACTGCTCTTTCTTTAATAAGCCGAACCATCCTCGAAGATTAGTTGCTAATATTTTTTCAACAGTTTCTTTTTTCATCACTTGTCCACCTTTCTTAAAACAATATATGCTTGGACAAACTTTTTTATGATAAGAATTTTGTTTAATCATAAACAAACTTAATATCTCATATATTATATAAATCAAAGTAACTATCAACAATTCACTACCCGATAAGGAGCAAATATGTTATGAGAATAATCTATTTATTGATGTTATGTTTATTTATAATAAAACCTATTGATGTTAATTGTACTGAAGAAATAAGCTATGAATGGAAGTACATACATGGAAAAGTCATATCCGTTATAGAGGATACTGTTGATAAAGAAAATTGCATGAGATATCAAAAATTACTGGTGAAATTAACAGAACGAGACTTGACAGGTCAAGCAGAGATTGAAAACGTGATTAATACGGCTTCAATTTATAAAATTGTCGTCAAACCAGGGGATGAAATTATTATTGTATGTAATCAGACAGGTAATACCATAGAAAATGGCAGGGTATATTCTTATGCTCGTGATAAGTATCTAATTTACCTTTTATTAGTTTTTATAGGCGCATTATTACTCTTTGGGGGCAAAAATGGATTCTACTCCATTATAAGCTTGACTATATGTGTTTCTTTAATACTTTTTGGCTTCTTTCCATTAATAATGAAATCATATAATCCAATTATAGTGGTCAGTGTTATAAGCATCATATCTACTTTTATTACATTATCTGTTATTGGCGGTCTCAATATTAAGACATATGCAGCTATTATTGGTACTATAGGCGGAGTGATTGCAGCAGGTTTGTTAACATATTATTTTGGGGCTCTAACACATATTCAAGGTATTGGTGATGAAGATGTTGAACTCTTATCATATTTTACTGAAGGGTATAATCTCAATTTTCGAGATTTGTTGTATGCGGGGATTATTATAGGTGCTCTTGGAGCTATTATGGACGTTAGTATGTCTATTGCTTCTTCTATGGGAGAGCTTTATGAGAGTAATCCTAGAATCGGTAAAGACAAACTTTTTTCTGCGGGTATGCGAATCGGTAAAGATATAATGGGAACCATGTCCAACACACTTATATTGGCTTATGCTGGTAATTCTATAAGCATGATTTTAGTATTTTTCTTGTATAACAGGTCACTAGTACAATTTATTAATTCTGACCAGATAGCTGGAGAGATATTAAGGGCATTGTGTGGTAGTATTGGATTAATATTCAGCATTCCAGTAACTTCTATCGCCTTTATATCCATTAGTAAAAAGCGGAATAATTATATTAAACCAAAAGTAGTTTATAGAAAATAATTGAATATGGAATTAAATAAGGGGCTGTGTAATATTTCCACAGCCCCATTCATTTCACAAGCTCTTTTCCCATTTACTCCATAAACTTTCAATACTATTAACTAAATATGGGTCAAATTGTATTCCTTTATTGGATATTACTTCTTTATGGCATTCATTCCAAGATAAACTTTTTTTATACGATCTCTTAGAAATCATAGCATCTATAGAATCACTTATAGCAATTATTCTTGATGCCAATGGTATTTCCTTTTCTTTTAACCCTTCTGGATATCCTTTTCCATCCCATCTTTCATGATGATATAATACTATGATAGCTATGTCTTTAAGATTCTTAGATTTCATCAATATGTCATATCCCATTCTACTATGATTTTTTACAATATTATATTCATAAGGTTGTAATTTACTTGGTTTATTAAGTATATTATCCGGAATACCGATTTTTCCTATATCATGTAAATGACCAGCAAGATGTAAGTCTTCCAATTCTTTTTTTCCAAGCCCATATTTTTTTCCTATATCATATGCCATATGTGCAACCCTATCAGAATGACCACGTGTATATGTATCTTTTGCTTCTAATGCTCCTATTAAACATTCTATAATATCATGATAACGATGGGATCTTTTTTGTCTTAATCTATCAAAAATATCAATCACTTCTTTCTCATTGGTCTAATAACTTATAAAAGATAAAATACTTGTCCAAATAAACTTATCATATAACCTTTTTATATATGTCAGGAATATAATTGATAGTAATTAGCAATTTCAATAATAGTATAGTTTATATTGTTAAATATGTCAATAAATACCAAAATCTCTTACAGATAAATCAGTAATTGATATTACAAGTAAGTCAGAAAAAATGTTTTGTTCTGACTTGGCTTTTGCAAAATAGTATATGTATATGTTGCACTTGAATAATCTTCAATATAATCACAAAACACTTTTTCTTCTAATGGGCAATAACTACTGGCTATATTGTAATTTTTATTACGAAAACCAAAAGGTGTGTAAAGAGCAAAAAAATAAAAGCCTTATTGGCTTTTATCTATAAATCAAGTGATATTATGCTCTTGATAAGTATTCACCTGTTCTTGTATCGATTTTTATCTTATCTCCGATGTTAACAAATAATGGAACGTTAACACTAGCACCAGTTTCAACTTCTGCTGGTTTTGTAGCTCCAGTAGCTGTATCACCTTTTACTCCTGGTTCTGTATGAATTATATCTAATTCTACAAATAGTGGTGGCTCAATTCCGAAAACTTCTCCTTCATGGCTTAAGATTTTAACCATATCATTTTCTTTAACAAATTTTAATGTATCGCCTATTTGATCGCTATTAATCGCTATTTGGTCATATGTTTCACTGTCCATAAAATGGAATAAATCGCCATCAGTATATAAATATTGCATATCCTTCTTTTCAATATGCGCTTTTGGCATTTTTTCAGTTGGTCTAAATGTTTTTTCAATTACTGAACCTGTTTTTAGGTTTTTAAGCTTAGTTCTAACGAACGCTGCTCCTTTTCCAGGTTTTACGTGTTGAAATTCAATAACAGTGTATATTTGATTTTCATATTGAATTGTTAGACCGTTTCTAAAATCTCCAGCTGATACCATATATAATTTCCTCCCTAACTTTTATCTTTTATAGTGTAAACTAATACGGAATTTTTTTCAATAGTTTTATAATAATTATTAAGATTAATCCACAAAACTCTGCTGTGTAATATACTTATATAACTTATTATAGATAGTATATAGTATAATTATACTAATTCAATTAATTGTTTTGGGGACGATACGAAGTTAATTAGTCCATCTTTGGTTACGCATACTAGGTCTTCTATTCTTACGCCACCAAATCCAGGCACATATATTCCTGGCTCTACAGTAACTACCATATTTTCTGTAAATACATTTTCATCACCGTATGAGAATCTTGGCTCTTCATGTATGAATAATCCTACACTATGACCTAATCCATGCCCAAAGTATTCTCCATATCCTTTATCTGTTATAATATCACGAGCTACTTTATCTATATCTTTACCTACACATCCAGCTTTTATAGCTTCTAGGGCTTTTAGCTGAGCTTCAAGTACTATATTGTAGATTTCCTTTTGTTTTTCACTTGCTTTGCCTACAACAAAAGTTCTTGTCATATCAGAGCAGTAACCTTTGTAGATACAACCAAAATCAAGTGTTACAAAATCACCTTCTTCAATCTTTTTATCAGAAGGCTCAGCATGAGGTTTTGATGAATTAAGACCTGATGCTACGATAGTATCAAATGATAAGTTCTCGGCTCCATTTTTCTTCATACAGGTTTCAATTTCTAATGCCACTTCTTTTTCTGTAACTCCTGGTTTAACAAATTTTAGTATGTATTCATAAGCAAGATCACCAATAGAAGCAGCTTTCTCAATACATGTTAATTCTTCTTCGTCTTTAATCATTCTTATTTTTTCAACAGTATTACCAATAGGTAATAGTTCTATATTCTTCAATCCTTTTTCATATGTAACGAATTCCTTATAGGATATTGTTTCGTCTTCAAATCCTATTGTTTTTGCATTATCTTTGTCTATGATATCATTCAATATTTCTAATAACCCACTCTTTGTGTAATCTATTATGTCAAAGTCAGGACTCTGCTTATTAGCCTGTTCAGTATATCTGAAATCAGTTAAAAGTTTTTTCGTGTTTTTTGATATATATATGTATGCGTTAGAACCAGTAAATCCGCTAAGATATCTTCTATTATAATTGTCTCTAATTAGTACCGCATCGATTTCTAAGTCATCTAGGCTGTTTTCTAATTTTTGTAATCTCATTCTTATCTTCCTTCCTATTTTTATCTTTAGCTAAGTTATATAGTCTATAGTGATACTATCTTTTCTAGTGCAATAATATAACCATCAAGACCTTTTCCATATATTTGCTGTACACATACTGGTTCAATTACTGATACATGACGAAATTCTTCTCTTTCATAGATATTGGAAATATGGATCTCTATGGTTTTTATATTAACTGATGCTATAGCATCTCTTATTGCGTAACTATAGTGTGTATAAGCACCTGGATTAATGATAATGCCATCAACTTTATCAAAATAGCATTGTTGAATCTTATCAATAATCTCTCCTTCCGAATTAGACTGAAATACATCCACTTCAATATTTAATGAGTCAGTAGTCTTTTTAATCATTTCTACTAAACCATTGTAGTCTTTACTGCCATATACACTTTTCTCTCTAATCCCAAGAAAATTAAGATTAGGACCGTTAATAACTGTAATTCTCTTCATAGCATCTTCCTTTTTTAATTATAATAGTGTAATTATCTCTTCAGCAATACTTTCTACATCTTTACCAGAAGTCTGGATAATAATATCTGCCGAACTTAAATATTTGTCTTCTCTGGATTCTAACATCTTGGATATCTTTGTGGCATAATCTTCTGTTTGTAACAAAGGTCTAGTATCATCATTTTTTACATTATTAAGAATGTGTTCAACATCTGCATGTAAAAAGATTACTTTACCTATTTTTTTTAAAAGCTCTCTATTATTTTCTCTTAGCACTATACCTCCACCAGTTGATATAATGCAATTATTTTTATCTACAAGTGTTTCCAATAATTTGGATTCAAGATTACGGAAATAGTCTTCACCATCATTATAAAATATATCTTTAATACTTCTTTTTTCTTCTTTTTCAATTTCTGTATCAGTATCTATAAAATCTCTATTAAGTATTTTAGAAAGTCTTTTTCCTACTACCGATTTACCACTACCCATAAAACCTACTAATAAAATATTTTCTTCCATTGATACACTCCTTTTATCCCTATTGATTAATCAAATCAGTCATAACTTCTTTTAATATCTCTTCTTTGATACTGATATCATTCCAAATTTCATATGATTTGACCCCTTGATAGAATAACATTTGAAAACCATTTAATATTTTCATTCCGTTTCTTTCAGCTTCTTCTAGGAATTTAGTCTTACTTGGATTATAAATCAAATCTACGGCTATATGAAATTTTTTATAGAACTTATCATTTGTTATTGGATTATCATACACATTTGGAGACATTCCTATAGGTGTTGTCTGAATAGCAATATCAAAAGGTGATATTTTCTCAATTTCATCTAATCCTAGTACTTCAGTTTCGACATCGTAATATTGTCTTATATTATTAGCAAGTATTTCGCCTTTTATAACAGTTCTATTAATAATAGTTATTTTTTTGCATTTTTCTCTAGCACAAAGCATTCCTACAGCTTTAGCAGCTCCCCCTGCTCCTATTATAACGATTTTACTATTTTTCAGCTGTATGGAATTATTTATTAGAGATATATTAAGTCCTTCTGCATCTGTGTTATAACCAACATATCCACTCTCAGTATATTTCAATGTATTGACTGCTCCTATTTGTTCAGCAAGGGGTGTAATCTTTATTAGATTATCCATTACTTGCTCCTTATATGGAACAGTTATATTGAGTCCTTGAATGTTAAGTGCTCTAGCACCTTCAATTGCCTTATCTAGCATACCGTTATCAACTTTGAAAGGCACATATACATAATTCATATTTAATTTAGTCGCTAAAAGATTATGGATACTAGGTGAAATAGTATGTTCAATAGGATTACCAATCAACCCTAATATTTTGGTATTTCCATTAATGTTTTGATTCATTCTTTTTTACCCTCTTTAAGTAAGCTTTTATGATTTTCTTTTCAGTATTTCTTTTTATTTTTGTTATCCATTCTTCTTTTTCTGCAATAGGTACAACTAGTATGGTTTTTATTTTTATTCGATTACCACCATAGATGTCAGTGAATATTTGATCTCCTACCAAAACTGTATTTTTCTTGTTGGTTTTAATTGCCTGCATGGCTCTTTTAAGATTTCTAGTCATTGGTTTTAGTGCCTTATGAACAGCAAATACCTTTAACTTTTCGTTAAATGTAGTAACTCTGATTTTATTGTTATTAGAAACCAATGCTACTTTAAAACCAATCTTTTTTATATCCTCAAATAAGTCTATTATCTCTTGATTAGGGTGTTCCATATCATATGGAACAAGTGTATTATCTATATCAAATAATATTCCTCTATAACCTTCATCATACAATTTTCTATAATTTATTTGTCTAATTGAATCAGTGTACTCTGATGGAAAGAATCTCTCTAACAATTATATCACCCTTAAATTTTATTGAATTATAGTGTTATATCATTATGATTATATCAATATAAATACAACAATACAAGTTTTTTAAAAATAATCCATTTCTGAAATTATGAAAGACACCCTTAAGGTGTCTTAATCATAAATAGTAAATTCGGTCATTGCATCATCAAGTTCTTTAACTATTTTATTAAGATTTTGTGATTCATGTAAGATTGCTTTTTCTCCTTCATTTACTTGATTAATTTCTTTAGTAATTCCATTAACCGAACTAATTGTACTTGCCATCTCTGAATTAGTTTTTAATATGGCTTTTTCCATCTCCCCACTAGCTTTTGCTTGATTAGATGTCAATAAGGATATATCATTAGATGCATTTGATATAGTTTCCATAGAGGTTAATACTTTTTGTATTTTATTAGCCGTTAAGGAAGATTGTTGATTAGTTTTGTTGGATAGATTAGAATTATCTAGTATTATTTCATTAAATTTAGATAATTCTTCAATTATGGAATTAGATAATGCTGATACATTATCAGCTTCTTTGTTAGTTTCTTCTGATAGCATCCTAATCTCTTCTGCTACTATTGCAAAGCCTTTTCCAGCTTCGCCTGCTCTTGCAGCCTCAATAGAAGCATTAAGTGCTAATAAATTTGTTTGAGAAGCAATATGAGTTATAGTTGTTACAAATTGTTGTATGTTTTGTATATTGCTAGACAAAGCATTGGCTTTTTTAATAAGGTTATCTGAGGAGTCTACTACTTGATTTGATAAATCAAGTGTGGATTCTACATAATCTACTATTTCATTTGCATAAGTAGTAGCAATATGTACTTGCTTTGAAACATTATCAGTTTCAACAGCAGCATCATTAGAACCTTGTGATATTGAATTAATCATAGCCAATACCTCTTCAGTTTGTTTTCCTAAGTGATTTACTTGTACAATAACACTGTTTACATAATCTTCTACGTTATTAATATTTTTACCAGATGAATAGATAATATGATTAAACTTTTCAATACTACTTTTTATATTTGACGTTGTGTCAGACATAGTTATATGATATTTTTCCATAAAAGTATTTAATACATTTTTAATTACTGAAAGTTCATCTTTAGAATTATCTTTAAATCTATAAGAGATATCTAGTTTTTCGCCTACGTTCTTAATATCATTAACCAATTCTTTTAGTGGAACTATAATAGATAGACTTGTGGCAAAGCTAATTATTATAGCAAATATAACTACAAGAATAGTTGAAGCAATTGTATAATTAATTGATAATTCAACACTATCAAAATATATTTTTTTATTAGTTTCAGCAGTTTCTTCACTATATTTTGCTATACTCTCAATACCACTGATTACATTATCGGCTTTAGTTTTTGTATCTTGTTCATTTAAGAACCTAATTATTTCCTTATCTCTTTTACCAGCACGCAATTCTTTAGCAAGCTTATGAATGACTTCTTCGTATTGGACAAAGGCAGTTCTTACTTTTGATAATAATGCTTTATTCTCAGAAGTATTAGCTGTTTTTTCATATTCATTTAATGAATTAGTAACTTTATCACAGTTATCAGTCATAGCTTGAATGAATTTCTCATCACCTGTTGTAGAACGATAGAAATTAATTATTATTTGATGCATATAGAAATTTGCTTTATCAGCTGTCAAAATACCGTTAGTTCCTTCATTAACAATTTTAGTTACTTGTTGGTTTCTGTGTCTATTATTACTTATTTGTAATAATGACATTGCACAATATAATATTGTAAACAGTAAAACAACAATAATAAGTCTGTTCCTAATACTAGTCCTTCTTAAGAAATTAAAATTCATCCTTAGTTCTCCTTTAATCTAATAGTATTTAAATAGAATACAAATAGCACATAATCCTGTTTTTCTAATTGTATTTTTTTGGATATAATTGCAAATCTTTTGTATCGTCACTATTATCCGCATAGACATTTACGTTATTATTATTATCTATACTGATACTAAAATGAGTATAACCACCTTTTTTCATTTTTATTATTGGCAATTGGTTTATTTTAAAACCTTTTAATTCTTTTATTAATGCATTTATAAATCTATCATCTATATCCTCTGAATTTACAATAACTTCTTTATTAACATTCAACTTATCTATAAAATAATTTTTGAATTCATCATTACTTTTTATTATATTCTCAGCTGCATGACCTAAAAGCGTTGCATTAGATATATCTGTATTTCTTTTTAATTTGTATATTTTATTAATCTGTCTAGGAACAAAAATAGCGATAAGTACAGTCAGTATAACTATTACGACTACTGCTTCTACATAAAAATATGTACTTTTATTCTTTAGATAATTACCCAACCGTTTCTTCATATGTAATGTCCTCCATTAAAATTCCCTCCTTATACTATTCTTCAGCAAGAGATATTTTAAATTCTTCAGATTTTCTTCCTAATTCATTATTATATACTACTACCCATAAATATCCAAGACCATCTGAAAATTCTTCTTGTTTTAATATAAACTCTGCTTTATCATCCTCTATAGAGCCTGAAGTTACTAGCTGTTGATATTCACTGTTATCACTTCCTGATGGAACAAAATATACTTCTGCATCTGTTGAATTACCATCTACTGATGCTGTTAATTTGGTATTGTTATAAATAGTTATGAAACCAGATTCATCTTCTAATAATTTATTTCCTGACTCATCTTCAAATAATATGTTTTCTATATCTGGGGGTTGTTGCTCTAGTAATTCTTTGTATAGTGTCATATATTTATCGTTATTATTAGACGAACATGCAGTCAACGATAATACCATAGTTCCTATGGTAACTATTTTTTTTAATGTGTTCATGTACTCTCCTCCTAATAATTCTCATACAGTCCTTAATAACTTATAGAATCCTTAACCTTATATATAATTAATTAACTCCCAACATACTTCAGATTATATTATCAAGTTCATAATAAAATAGTTTTGCCAGTTATTACTGATTTTAATAATAACTGCTATAGTATTATAAAGGATAATATAACATATTTTATAATACTATAGCAGTTATGTCAAATTATGGATTTTAATTTGTATACTTAATTATAGCTTTTATTGCTAATAGCTGGAATTATCTTAATTGTTTATTTATTTATTCCATTATATTTTAGTAACTTTTTTATAATTGATATAGAGTCTACCATCTTATCTTCTGGAACATTCTCTTTTAGTTTATTGATAATAGCTTCCGCATATAGTTCAGTTAATATATTGTTAATTTTTTTTTTGCAATCGTTTTCTTTATTGTCAGGGAATTTCATTATGACTTTGATATCTTTTTTGTTCAAAGAAATACTCCTTGTTTATATGTGTTAATAAATATATATGTGGTAGATAGTGAACTAATTAATAAAATATGATTTACTCACTGCTACATATTCCCATATACTATCTACACTCTGTAGTTCAGATTATATAATATTTAATTTGTTGTATTATAAAATAAAGTGGGGTTGTCGGATAATACATTTTTAGTAACATCCCAAAAAAATATTATCTGACAACCCCTTCTTCTGATGAATCTTTTTTTAATATATTAACTTAATTTATTTTACTTCCAGATAAGATATCTTTAATCATTTCTATGTTGTCTGTAAGATTACTTAAAACTCTTACAGCTTGACCTAATTTGTCATCGCCTTTTATAAGTTTATTCTTGAGGAATATAGATTTTATTTCATCAAGACGTTTTTGTTCTTCACTATTCAGGCAACCGACAATTTCTTTCCACTTGAGCATGTTAGCTTCGGCATCAGAGGTTAGTGTCTGGGAATCATTTTCGTAACTTGCCAGTATTTTATGACTCAATTCTTCGTCATTCATTATAGGTACAATCTTTTCTGCTATTTTATTCATGTTTCTATAAGAACCTTGAAGTTTGAAAGGTGGTTCATTTCTATATTCATCAGCCATAGCTGCAGAATAAATGTATTCCATGTTAACTTTTAGAACTATATCTCTGACTCTAAACAGTTTTTCTATAACACTAGTGTACTCATTAAGTTCATCTATGGAGTAATTGTTCTCAAGATTAACAGTTTCTCTTTCAGCTCCGTTAGCTAACTCAATAAGACCATATATATCTTTTTGACTCCTGCTTGAGAGTTTACTAAGTACAGGATTAGAGGTTAAACTGTTTTCAATGAAACTAAGCTTGAAGGCTTCTTCGTTTTCTCTAAGCATATCTCCAAGATTATAGACATCAGCTCTATTAGAAAGCATATCTGGTATCTTGAATTTTTCACCACTTTCGGTATAAGGATTACCTGCCATTACCACCGCTACTTTCTTACCTCTTAGATCATATGTTTGCCCAATACCATTATATACTCCTTCAATCTTTCTTTGTCCATCACATAATGATATGAATTTCTGTAAGAATTCTGGATTACAGTGCTGGATATCGTCAACATATATCATGACATTATTTCCCATCTTAAGTGCAAGATTGAGTTTTTTGAGTTCATCTCTGGCACTAGTATTATTTGCTTTTCCTGGATCTAATGATGTTACATCGTTACCAAGTGAAGGACCATTAACCTTAACGAGTATAATACCAAGTCTACTTGCTATATACTCCATCAAAGTAGTCTTACCATATCCTGGTGGAGATACTAATAATAGCATTCCCATTAGGTCAGTCCTCTTATTTTCTCCTATGACACCTATCTGCTTAGCAAAATTGTCTCCAATAAGAGGTAAATATACTTTATCAATCAGCTTATTCCTAACGAAAGATGAAAGGACTTTTGGCTTGAATTCATCGAGATTGAGTTCTGTTTTAAATTCTTTGATAAGTTCCTTCTTGATATCTTGGAATTTGATATAGTCATTTACATTAACTTCACTATAGTATTTTAATTTATTCATAAATCTAGTATAAGCTAAATTGTATGTTCCTTCGTTAATTACATAATGGCTACCAACTAATTCGGTTATGGTTATCTTGGAATCCACATTGATAACTCTACCTAAATTAGCATCGTTCTCAATTAATAATACAATTACTTCATCAAGTAACCCTGCCAATTCATCCTCATCTATACCTTCAAATCCATTAGTCTCTATTCCATAGGCATTAACCCATTCTTTTATTAGATAAAAAAGACCTTCTATATCATCTTTACTATTTTTGACAGATAGTTGAAATGTTTCTAGGGCATTTTTCTCTCGTAGATAACTAATAAATCCATCATATGTTTTTTTAGCTTCTCTGCTGACTACGAAATCTTTATTTTTCATGATTTCCTTACAGAGATATTTGGCTGCATCAGGTATATTCTTGCTATCAAACAGTACTACATTGTTATAGGTGTTTTCAAGTTTTTCTACTATATAAGGTATATAGCTCTCCAAATTAGGTGATGTATTAAAATATTCACTGACTTTAGCTAATTCTCTTAACCTTAACGTCAATAGTTTTTTCGTATCAGCATCTATTAACCTATTCCAAAATAATCTAGCCAAAGCCCTAACCTGACTACTATATATTAACAAGTCTATGTTCTGATTAAGTTCAAGTAATGCTTTTAATATCTTAGCTGCATCACTATCATGTACCCCTTTGGTATAGCCTTCTTGATATCGTGGTTCCATATATTTTTGAACAATTTCCACCAATTGAGTTTCACTTTTAGAGTATAGCCCATCCAAGCTTTCATACTGTTTAGTATTTGCTGCTCTAAATACCAAATAAGCAAGGTATTCACCTCTATATACATCTCTATTTTCTGATACAATACTTTGTGAAAAAACATGTTCATATCTACTTATATCCTCATAAACCACTTTATCCCAGAAATCAGTACCTGTTATATGATAATATAATTCATCATCTTTTTGTACAATAGACAAATCAATGGCTGTTGTGTTAACTGAAAAATGATGTTGTCCTAATTTTATAACATTTTCACCATTAACATAAAGTTCTTCTTTATCCTTTAATTGACGGATAGCATCTTCTTTTAATTTTTTCAGTCTTGAACTAATCTCATCTGCCTTGACATTGTCTCCTAATTCTCTTAACTGAGAAATAATATCTCTAACCTTCTCAGCCATAATGTCAGTAGCAAGATATCCATTAATCTTTTCCACTGAATCATAACCACCTAGCCTGTTGGTTATTCCTTTTATGATACGCTCTGAAGAGTTAACAAGTCCTAGTATACGTTTATTCAACTTATCTATCAATGCCTGCTTTTTACTCTCAAAAGCAGTATATAATTCTTCTCGTTTTTCACCTAGCTTATCTATATATTCATCAAACTCAGCGAATTTACCTTCTAATTCTTGTATCTGGACCATAACTTTATTAAGATATTGATCGCATTTTTCTACTGTATCAGAGACATCAAGATAATTAACTACAGCCCTGCTAAGTAATTTCATTTGTGAATTAAACTGAGTAGTCATTTCGCTTTTCGTAAATTGCTCAACTCTGGTTTTTAATCTTGCTTTAGCATTGTTGATTAGAGAAAACAAGGATGAAATTTTATCAATGATTTCTGTAGTCATAGTTGGGTCTTCAATCTTAAAATTACTTACAATATCTATCAAAAGTTCTAATTCAGCACAAGTTTCATCAATCTTTTCCCAGAGTTCTTTTCCCTCTTTTGATTTGTTTACCTTATCAACACTATCTTGTAATTCTTTTACTTTATCAGCGTAAGGTTTAAGACCTTCAGGCTTAATTATGAACTCAACACATTTTTTAGAGAACTCCTCATTCTTCTCTTTAACTTTCACATCTAATGAATCAACGAATGGTATATCTGTATATCTTAGGTCTCTTAGTGAAACAATCTTACCTCTAAGATTTCTAATATCAGCTAATACCTTAACATATTCATTTATACTATCAAATGTACCATATTCCAGTTTTTTGAGAAGTTCTTCTGCCTCATCTGAAACACTGCTTATTTGCTTCTTTGTAGCTTTTTTGATTCTTACTACTTTTTCGAATTCACCAATAGCAAATGTTGATGTCTCCTTTATAGATATAAGTACTTCTTTTAAGTTATATACCTCTTTTTTATCAAGCCAGAAGTAAGAATCTATTAATTGTTCCGATTCTTTTACAATATCAATATATATACTCTGATAGCTCTCGCCTTTTTGAATGAGTTTATATACTATCTTACATTCAGCCATACAGTTTACAATATCCTTATTGCCGATGTTAAATAAGATAGAGTCATTTTTACTCTCACTTACATAATTTTTCCCAACATAAGGCGTTTGCCATATCTGTATCATATGATTTTTTCTAGGCTCTTCTTCATTTTTGAATACTATCATCTCACCATTATTAAAATGTGAGTATCCACTACAGACAATAGGTGTATCTATTGTTTGTTCAATTATGTTATATGAATATACTAGATATATACCGCTATCAATGTTATAAAAGATATACTGATAATCCTCTCCGTTAGATGAGCTAATCATCTGATCAAAAACTGAATTATGTGCTGGTACATCAAATACTTTATATTCACCGTTCTGAAGATAATAACCCTGTGGGAATATAAGACCATGATTTCCAGGCAGGAGCATACATGTATCTTTTATGGAATCAATCCTTACAACATTTTTCAACTTATTGTTGAATATGAAATACCTGTAATCATTCTCCTTGTATGGCTTAATCTTAAGTATTATTATCTGGTCTAAATCCGCATAAAATATTTCAGCATCATCAAGATTCTGGTCCTTATCCTCAACATCTTCAGAATATATCCCTTTACCTGTTTCTGTATTATCTTCTACTTTTATTGTCAAGTCTCCACCGATAGTTTCTACAAAAACTTTATCAAGAATAGAGACATGTGGATGTATACCTGTTCTTTGGTCATCTCGTGATGCTTTAACAAACTTGAATTCGTTTTTCCCAATAAATTTAACTTCATGGTCACTTCTACAATCTACATATGTTAATCTTCCATCTTCTATGAGCCACTTGAATACTTTGATGTCTGTAGCATTTTTCCCGGTCTGGAAAACCATATAGAAGTATGGTTCAATTATAGTGAATTTAGCAAAAAACGTATTCTTATAATACTTGTATAGTTCATCAAAATCTCTTAAAAACTGTTCATCACCTATTAACTCAAGTGTCTGTTTCTGGAATGTACGATCTTTATACTGATAAATAGAAAATACATCACTAAGTTCCACCCTGGATTTTAGTCCGATATGAACATTGTAACCAAAGATAAAGAAGTCATCCACTGGTGCCATATCTCTAGGTATACAATTATTCTCGGTTATAATACGTTCACTTCCAAGAAGCTTTGTTTCAATAGAACCAAAGACTTCTTTTCTAACGGAATTAAGTTTGTGGACACGTTCTTTTAAATCAGTTCCTTGTTTTACAAGCCTGTTCTTAATAACTTCATATGTACCATTTTCCATATCGTTATTATCATTTTTAGTTTTTATATTTATATCTTTATTATCTTTAACATCCAATATCATCTACCTCATTTACGTGTAGTTTCCATCATTTTTGCTGGCAAGTCAGCAACTCCTGCCTTATTAACAGTATCTAATAGTTTACCTAACATTGTTTTGTCTTCACCATTAGCATTTTTCATCATTTTATTAACAGCTCCAGCTATTGATAGATTCTTTAAGTCTTCAGATGATAAGTTAAATCTACCTACTAATTCTTGTAATTGTTTCTTGAAGTAATCTGGGTCTCCTGTTATAAATGTTTCTTTTATATCACTAAGTACTTCACTATTATCAACTAAACGGTCATATGATTTACCTCTTGTAATGGAACCAACAATTTTATCAAAGAACATAGTTTCGCCACCAACAATATCAATCTTAGCTGATTTGAGTGCTTCTGTGATAACAGCTGCTTGTGAACTCGCTATATCTTTTTGGATATTGATATCTGCAAGTGCAATTTCTTTTTCTTTTTCTAGTTTGAGTTTGAACTCTTCATGTTCTTTTCCTACTTCGTCTAATGCTTTCATGCTAGTAGCTTTTTCTTTGATTCCTTCTGCTTCTGCCAAATATTTTTTCTTCAAGATATCTGCTTCAACATTTCCTTCTTTTTCTTTTACATCAATCTTAGCAGTTTCTCCTTTTGCCTGTGCTAAAGCTTTTGCTTCGATAACTTTTGCCTCAGCTATACCACTAGTTGATTCTTCAAGTACCTTAGCATCAACAATTACTTTTATGGATTCTGCTTCTTTTTGTGAAGCTTTTAGTTTTGCGTCTGCATCAATGATTGTTTTTTCTGCAATTCTCTCAGCAGCTTGTTTTGAAGCTTCTGCTGTCTTAACTTTTATAATGAGATCCTTCTCTGATTGCTCTTCTGCCTTTTTGATTGCTACAGTTTTATAACGATCAGCTTCAGCTATTGCACGTGTATCTTTTATCTTCTCTTCTTCAACAACAGTATCTTTCTCAACTGCCACTCTTTCTCTTATAACTGACTGTATGTCTTTCTTTTGAACTTCTACCTCTTTTTCTTTTTCTATAGTTGCAAGTTCAACTAACTTTTCTTTTTCAGTTCTTTCTAGTAATCTTTTTCTATCTACTCTTTCAGCCTCAACCGCTTCTGTACTTTCTTTTGCTTTCATAGCCACAATAACTTGTCTTTCTTTATTTTGTTCAGCAACCTCTATCTCTTCTTCAGTTTTAACTCTTGCCATTTCTGACTTGAATCTCTCTTCTTGGGCTACTTTTTCAGCTTCTGCTGTTTCTCTAGAATTAATAATCGCAATTTCTCTTTTTTGTTTTGCTTCAGCTTCTGCATTTTGTTTCTCAAGTTCTAATATAGCCTCTCTTGCAGAGACATCCTGTTGTTTTATAGTTTTTTGTTTATCTCTTTCTATTTGATTAGCTAAGATTCTTTGTTCTGCTGTAAGTTCAGTTATTTTTTTGATACCTTCAGAATCTAGGATATTATCACTGTTTAGAAGGCTAACATCTGTCTGCTCTAGATAATCTATAGCAGCATCATCCATAACATAACCATTTAGATCTGTTCCTATAATCTGTAGAATTTCATTTTTGAAAGTCTCTCTTTCAGTATATAACTGAACAAAATCAAATTTCTTACCAACTGTTTTTAATGCTTCTGAAAACTTGGCATCAAAGAATTCCATCAAAGTTGTTGGATCAGATGCTTTTTGACAACCTAATAACTGAGCAACTTTCAATACATCTTCACGTGTTTGATTAACTCTAACAAAAAAAGCAACCCTTATATCAGCTCTTAGATTGTCTTTACAAATCAAACCATCTTTTCCTTCTCTTGCTATTTCTACTCTTTTAACTGAGATATCCATTACTTCATATCTATGAACTATTGGTACTACAAAAATACCACCAAAACATACTATTGGACCACCAACACCATTTCGTACTATGACTTTCCCTTGTTCTACTTTGTGATAGAATCTTGAAAATAGTGCAAGTAACCCACCAACAACTATTACTACTACTCCTATAATGGCTAATACAATTTGAACTGAATACATTTTAACACTCCTTATTTTTTACTGAGATATTTTAATTATTGAAACTAATATTCCTTTTAATAGAATTGTAGATTTTTAATTTATAAATCTAACTTGACAATGTAATATATATCTTTATTTGTGTCTTTTCTGCTGACAAATGCAGCTTCATCCTTATTAAATGACTCTTCCTCATACTCCGATTTAACATTAATTATTATTGAAGCACCATCTCTTTTGATTTTAGCTTGACCTAGACGTCCATCATTCACATCGCACATGAGTATGCATAGTTGTTCAAGTACTTGTTTGTCTTTGTTATCTTGCATATTGCTATACTTAAATATACCTTTTAGAGGAATGGTTTCATACTTCGTCAGGAATATACTGATTATCATGGCAGGTATCAGTAATATTCCATTCAACAGACCTCCTACTGCAACAAAAGGTAAGTAATATATCAACATTGATATAATCCAAAAATTCAGTATAAATATGCTTATAATTAACATGAAAGGTAATTCTCCTACATTTAGAAACGCTAAAATTGCATAGAATGGACCTGAATTATCAGCACCTATGTCCATATCAACATCCAGAAAGTCAAAATCAAATGCACCAATAATAACAATAATCCAGTACAACAATACTACTCCTAATAAAGCTGTAGGTATAATATTTACTCCCGTAACAGCATTTTTTAGCAACTCCGTTATAATCCCCCCTTATAGAACTTGTAATCATTACCAAGTTGTTTTTTTTACAACACATGGTCAATTAGATATATTTAAAAATATGTGCGTGTAGAACTAAACACTAATAATATATATTATATATGTAATTCTATTACCAATTCTAGATATAGTCAAGATATAATAGTGAGTTAAAACTTTGTTTAACATATTATTATTGATATTAAATTAATGGAATTTTTGCATTAAGTTAGTATTGTCTTCAAAACTAATTATATATGCTAGATATTATTTTTCTTTTTCACTACTTAATCTTATCTTAGAAAAAAATATAGTATTTATGATAAAATTAAAGCCTACCATAAGGCAGGCTCGTACTAAAGTAAATCTAATTTATCTTTTTTATTAATCCATATCAAAACATAATTCGTATGGTTCTGCTAAATTTCCGCTATCATAATCTACACGTACATATACATAATCATTTTCATCTACATAAGTTCTGTAATTTTCACTACCATCACAATTGGATATTTTTGTTAATATATCCTCTGATGAATCATAGATATAAAAATCTATATCTATATCACTACTAGCTTCATCAAAATAAAGATCTATATCCATCTCTCCAGATGTAGTGGCAACAAGTTTAAAATAATCAGTATCATCATAATCATTTACAGTTCCATAAACATATGTATTACTTTCATAAACATTATATTTATCCGCATTTTCCATAGTATCATTATATTCATCTTCAATATATTCTCTATAAGCTGCATTTGCAATAATTCCTTGTGATAAAATCAAACTTCCAGCTAATAATAAACCTAATACTTTTTTCATTTTATTATCCTCCTTAATTAAATCAACTTTAGTACAATGTATACAATACACTTATTCAACTAAAAAGTCTGTCAAACATTGTATGTAAAGTTCGCAATATTTGACACATTTATATTATTTGTAATATTTATTTTATTTAAGATAATGTACTGTTTTTCATTAAGTTTACTATATTATTTCATATTACTTTTAAAATGTAATTCTCTCATTCCTTCTACTTCATCACAAATTGGTTTCAAATCACAACTGCTACAATCAAGATTCATGTTATTCAGTACATGATTAAGTGTAAGGGTAATCTTATTGATCTTTTTTGCATTCTCAGCAAGTTTTTTATAAATAGGTATATTTAATGTAATAAAAATGATTCTTACAGCCCTAATAAATTTAGCTTGTTTATATTCATTAATAAATGAATTACCAATATTCTTAAATGAAATCCCGTCAGCTACTGCACTTTTTGCAACTCTTACCTGTTCACGATTATCCATTGCTGAAGCTCTCATCATATAGCCTTTTAAGTTCATATTATATTTTATAAATTCTAATTCTTTAATAGCTTTATAGGATGATTCATCATCTCCTAGATTATCTATATCTAAAAAAACTATTCTTGCAAAGGAAATATCTTCTTTTATCTTATTCAAGTCCTCACCATATAACAGAATTTCATCTTTATTAATGAAGTTATTAGATGAAGTTACACATTGATAATTAACTGCTGATTTAAAACTTCCTCCTAATTCAAATTGTGAATCTTTTTTCAAAAGAATTTCATTACTATGTCCTATCTTCCAAGTAAGATCATCTGATACAGTAAATCTTCTAGGGGTATATGGGGTTAGTACATCAATTGTATCTTTGATAATGCTATCATATAATTTCATTATATTTTTGTTTCCTTTTCCATTTTATCAAACCTCTTATTTAATCCTAAATATATATGAGAAACA
Source organism: Vallitalea sp. (assembly GCF_025211055.1). Classification (GTDB taxonomy): domain Bacteria; phylum Bacillota; class Clostridia; order Lachnospirales; family Vallitaleaceae; genus Vallitalea. The sequence continues at coordinate 29,219 of NZ_JAOARO010000057.1, forward strand.
AGCTTCATATCTAGATTAAAAAAATAGATAATAAAGAGTAATACAATTAATGCAACAAGAATAATTAAAATCACCCCTAATGTATTCATACGAGATTTCCTCCTTTTGCTAAACCTTTTTGACGTGCATATTCTGCCGCCCCTAATGCCCCCATTAGCTGTGGGTCAGTATCTAATTCAATGACTTTAAGTTTCAAAACACGTTCAATGGCACGTTTTAGCCCTTTGTTTTTCGCACAACCACCTGTTAATGTTATACTATCAGTGGCCCCTGCTTTTTTTGCCATAACAAAACAACGTTTTGCAACAGCTAACTGTATTCCCGCAGCAATTTCATCACGAGGTTTACCTTCTCCTACTAATGAAATCACCTCACTCTCAGCAAAAACTGTACATTGGGCAGTTATTGGAATAACATTTTTGGCTGATAGAGATAGCTCAGAGAATTCTTCTAAAGATACCTCAAAAGCATTAGCCATTCCTTCAAAAAAACGCCCTGTTCCTGCTGCACATTTATCATTCATGGCAAATGTTTTTACAGTTCCATCTTCATCAATGGCAATGCCTTTAACATCTTGCCCTCCTATATCAATAATTGCTTTTACATTAGGATTAGTTATATGAACCCCCATAGCATGACAACTTATTTCAGAAATATTCTCTTTGGCTTGTGGTACTTTGTTTCTGCCGTATCCTGTACCGATTAAATATGTTAAATCACTTATCTTACTTAATCCAGCCTTTTCTATTGTCGTATTAAGGCTTAAACTCGCACTTTCTTGTGAGTTTATTTTGCTTTTTATTATACTACTTGAAACAATGTTGCCATCTTCATCAAGAATAACTGACTTTGTATAGGTAGAACCTACATCACACCCGCCAAATAATAATTTTTTCATTTCTATACCACCTTTACCATGTTTTTTCATCATCAAAATCAACCAATGTTTTATCAACTGGCTCTTCTCTAAAAACTGTCTGCATGTATTTATTAACTTTATTTCTCATTTCTTTTCTTGAGACAGTTCTAGGATCCATTAAATCATGGTCAATCCAAATCAAATGGATACCTCGTTCTCTAGCCTGATCTTCAAACAATCCTGTAAGACCCGCCATAGTTTTGCAAGAAATATGTGTAAACATTAGAACTATATCTGCGTTAAATTCTTCACAAACTCTCCATAATTCATCAAGAACATTTACATATCCTCCGTTAGTATGTCTTCTCATTGTCATTCTCTCATAAGTATGTGCCAAATCTTTTAATGATTCCTCTTTGTCTTCAGTATTAAAGAATTTTGTTGAAACCATACTTTCCATATCAATTACTACATTAATACCCCAACAGTTCTCAGCCCAAGTTGAAAGATTACTATAATAATGTGCAGGAGGCGACCATACTACGGCTCTATGTCTCATTTGTGCTGAACATTTTTCTTTTTTCCTATAGGCTTTCATCATAAGTTTATTAACTTTTTCATCAACTTTTAAGAAGTTCCCGTCCATACTTCCTTGTACAAGAAAAGCATACATTCTAAAGAGTGCTAGACTTGCTCCAGTAATCTGTGGATAATCTGTCTTGTTTATTTCCCATTTTTCAAGTTCATATTCAGCTTCTTTATTATATTGCCTCATGCATCTAAAATAATTATCCCAGTCAAACTTTTCCCCTGTATTATCTTCAATAAATTTGATACAATCCTTAAAATCTTGTACTGCGTATGCTTCCACTTCTTTTTCTAAATATCTCACTGGTAGAGCAAGTGGAAATGTAGGAAGTTTAAAATATCTATCTTGAAAAGAACTTGCCATAACTGATCCATCACAAGGCATACTACTTGTAATGTAGCATTTCCCTATGATTGGATATTCATCAACAACAGATACACCCGCTTCACATGCAGGAAGAGGACATACATCAGCAGGCAACCCATAGTTTTCAATAGCGTCAAGATAAGGAATCATACTAAGTTGGTCTATAACTGAACATTGAAAAACTGGTACTAACTGTGATGGAATACCTATTAGATTAGGAAAACCTGCCATTAGGTGCATTGGCATCATCTCATCAAATAATACTATTTTGTCTGATAGGTCATTGGCTCCGAATCTTTTATCTCCTTTAAACATATTTGCAATTATTTTAGTTGTGTTTTTTATGATGGTATTAAAATGTAGATTGTTTATACGAAGTGCGGTTCCTCTTAATCCTAGAGAATGCCTATCTATAAATGCAGGTGTTGTTAAGTAAGATGACATCCATCTATAATTAAATATCGCTTTTGTAATTCGAATAGGGGCACTAAAGAAAAACTTACTTAGATCTTTCCACGTTATAAGCCAACACCAAAAATCATACATAGTATCTTTAAAACCACGCCATTCTCTACGTTTTAGATATATTTTTCCCGTATATAAATTCCCGATTTTTGTCATGATATTCGTCCTTTCCTCCTAATTTTTTTGATTTCAAGACTTTCAACAAATGCTTGAATTCTTGTTCTAAGTTGTCCTGACGTTCTTGACATATATGGGCGGTCTATTGATAATACAGGATATCCATATTCCTTATTCATTACGTGGCTAGAGAGCGCACGTTCATAACCCCAATAGTCACAGAATTTTATTTGTTCATAGATAATACCATCTGCCTTGAATTTCTTGGCATACTCGTCTACCATCTCACGTCTTTGATTAATTTTATCTCTACTCATATATCGTGGACATTGACTTTGTTCCAGATATTGTCTACAAATTGAAGATAGGACATTCTCACCTTCTTGTAGAATAATTTCTTGTCTGCCTGGAAAAGAACCAAAGCAAAATCTATCTGCAACAATAAGAGCTCCTGAATCTTCTATTAGATAAGTAAGAGCTTCATCATCTATTTCACTTCCTACCATAACGACCCTTGCACGAAATTTCTTTTCTTCATCTCTTTCTCTTGTCTTAATTTCTTCAAGTGTCTCTCGAAGCTTATCTATTATAAGATATTTTGGACAACAGTATGTAATAAGATTAAGTATATGAAATTCATAACCAGTTATAGGAGGATTATCTTCTTTTCTGAACTCTCCTATTTCTGTTATAATCCTGCATACTTCATTATGTTTCTTAACTGCTTCTTTTAGGCTCTTATCGGATATATCAATCCCAAATTTTTCTTTTAAAGGATTCAATACTTTTATTGTAATTTGTTGCACATAATGAGCTACTGCTTTTTCGTCCACTTTATAAGGGACATCTACATGAGAGATGAAAAATCTATCTTTTTCAATTAGTTTTTGCACTTCTATATTCTCCAATGCACGATTCATCTGAGCACAAGCATCAACACCTGCAATAGCATCAACAAAATTATACCCTCCTTCCATTGCACGTTCTAATAACGCCCTACAAAACTCACATGTGTAATTAGACATATAATAAGTTGCAATATCTATTGAACCTGTTTTAGGTGCCCTCATACGAGTAGAAATACAATTATCAAGATTCAATAGTACCTCTGGCATATGAAAACAAGTATATCCAATAATTAATTTGCCTTCATTAGAAGCTTGCCTGATCAAATCATTATGAGCATTTTCTAATAGGCCTTCAAAATAATACAAATGTTTTAAATCTTTCACGAGAATCTCCTTTACAATATATTATATTTTTCTAGTGCTTCTCTAGCCCCAATAACTACTTTAGATTTATCGGGAAGGTTAAAAACACTCTTCCCCTGAATATCAAATGATGCTAGCTCTTTATCTTCTTCTATATAAGAAAGAACATCAATACCACTTGTATTTATATATTCTTTTAGAGTCAAATCACCCATTCGATTGACAATAACACCTATTTCATCATACATGACTAATTCATCAGCTACTTTTTTAATTGTCTTAATTACTTGAGTACCCTTCTTACTTGGATCAGTAATTAGTAAAAGATGACTTACCTTCTCCATAACTCTACGATTAATCTGTTCAATGCCTGCTTCACCATCAATAACTACATAATCAAATTCTTCAGAAAGAATACTAATGACTTCTTTTAGGTAAGAATTTATTTTACAATAGCAACCTTTTGATTCTGGACGACCTATTGCAATAAAAGCAAATCCATCTTTTTCAACAATAGTATCAAATATCCTAAATCTAGCCTCTCCTAAAAGTTCAATTGCATCCTTCGTATTTCCCTCTTCAACATTTTCTACAATAGCTTTTCTAATATCATCAAGTGTTGTTTCAGGTTCTATTCCTAAAGCAGTAGATAGTCCAATGGCTGGATCTGCATCAATTGCTAATATTCTGGCTTCTTTATGAGCTTTTACTAGATTTCTAACAATAGACGCGGATATTGAAGTTTTCCCGACTCCGCCTTTGCCTGCTACTGCAATAATCTTTGCTGTTTTTTCCATGATTTATTCTCCTCCTAATATACCCTTATTTAGATTTAAATGTGTGTTGCTAGATTATATGCAGAGCGAGTTGCCTCAAGTACACGTCCTGCACGATAACTATCTCCAATATTATATAGTTCAGTTGCTAAATGCTGTTTTTGAGCTTTGAAGAAAAGATCTTCATCTGCTCTTGTACCTATAGATAGAACAACAAGATCCGCTTCAAGCACTATGTCTTTAGTCTCTTCACCAATTTTTTTAGCTAATGGATTATGTATGTTATTAGGCAATAATGGCTGCCAAGTATTATATGGATTAGGAACACCTTTTGAAACATTCTTTTTAATATTAACTTTTCCTTTTTCAAATGAAATCACCTTAGCACAATTAATTAGTTCTACATTCCCTTTATTTAAATAATGAATTAGATGCCCTCGATTTGCAGTACATACTCCCTGCATTAAGTTTGGTTGCATCTCAACTACTTTCACATTACGGTTATACTCGTATTTAAGCCAAAATGCAGTTTCACAACCCACTACTCCCCCACCTATAACAACCACTTTGTCCGCATCTCCCATAAGATTAGGATTTGATAATAAGTCAGTTGCTTGTACAGTGGTTATCTTTTCAATTCCGGGAAGTTTAGGAAGAATGTTCTTGCTACCATAAGCAAATATTATAGCATCATATTTTTGCTCTTTTAACCACTTAGTATTTACCTCAGTGTTTAACCTAACTTGGAAATTCGGCATTTTTTTAGCTACTTCAACTTCCTCTTGAAGATACTTCAGATAGTTCCAGAAGTCATATTTAATCTTTGCCACACTACCTGGATTAACTTTACCGCCTATTTCACCACTTTTTTCTATCAACTCTATATTATGACCTCGTTTTGCTGCTGTTATTGCAAATAAAATTCCTGCTGGACCTGCTCCTACCACACAGATATTCTTGATTTTTTCTGGTTTACTTGGTATCTTAGGTATTACGTCTTCAAATCCTGTCCGGGGATTAACTGCACATTGTGGATGTCCACCTTCAATGAATTCATTAATACAACCTTCTTGACACCCTATACAAGGAATAATTCTCTCAATTTTACCAGAATAAGCTTTGTTACACCACTCTGGGTCAGAGAGTAATGGTCTGGCAAGCATAACCATATCACAATCCCCATTTTTAATAGCTTTTTCTGCAATATCAGGATATCCAAGCTTCCCTACAGCTACCACTGGGACTTCTATACCCATATTAGATTTAATGTTATTTGCTTCAAAATATTCTTTTACAATACGTGAAATCTCAAGGAAACAACCCGCTGGCATACTTGCTGGTGGATGTGGAAGCCACCAGTTATCATAACAGCCAAGATCCACATCAAATATATCCACCCCTGCTTTAATTAAATTTTCCATATAGATTAATGTATCTTTTATTCTACGTCCATTTATAAATTTACTTAAAGATTTTGTATTATTCATATGACTACCATATGTTTCATTAAGTGCAAGTGAAAGGTCAATACGATACATTATTGGATATTTAGCTCCAGTTCGTTTTCTTATTTCTTTTATGATGTCAATGCCAAATGCCTGCCAGTCAGAATATCTTCCTAATTTCCTACGATTAAATGCTGTATTCGTTAGTTGTTCTAAAAGATATCCTTCATGTCCGTGGAGATATACTCCATCTAGCCCACATTCTTTTGCATCTATAGCTGCTTGCCCGCAGTTTTTTATAATTTTCTTGAGCTTTGAATCTGAGAGTCTCATACAAGGTAGTCTAGGTATATAAAAATTAGGATTGAAGGATGCTGATACGGGAAATTTTTTTTGATTTATTAAACAAGTTGGAGGTCCAACTCTACCAAGTCCCGGAGTAATCTGAACAAAAATTTTACTTCCATATCCATGAACCCCTTGTGCAAGATCACGCCAACCTGCAAGAACAGAACGAGAGCCATCAATGCGAGGGAATACAGTAAGCTTGCGGTTTTCTGTTACAGTATTATCTATCCCATGACTAACTGGTATTAGACCTGTTGTAAGTAGTCCTGTGCCCCCTTTTGCACGTGCAAAGAAATATTGAAGCATTTTATCATTAGGTCTACCTGTTTCATCACACATATTGAGATTACCCATAGGTCCCATTATAACACGATTTTTAATTGTAATATTATTAATATGTATAGGTGAAAATAATTCATCATATGGGAACAACTCTTTTGTCATACGAGCTGTTCCTCCAGCTGTATTTTCACAATCTTCTTTCACCCATCTTCCATAATTATCAACTAGTTTCTGGACTTCATTATCTTTTTTCAAACCGCCAACTCCTTCATCAATAGTATTCATGATAACTTCTTCATGCTTTAAAACATTGCATATGATTAGATATTACCTTATGACAGTATAGTCTTAAATCGTAACTTCCATTATTCTGACACCAATTATAGATTACCCCACGGGATAGCAAGAGTAATTCACAAGTGATATTTTCAATACTATCCCCTTTTGTTATAGCCCCTTTTTGTTGAGCTTCTTTGACTAGATTCTGTAATCCATGAGGCAAACTACGTGAAGATTTTAGAAAGAAAGATGTACCTTCAGTGATTTGTGTCTTATAAACTTCAGTCATCAGATCAATCCCTATATTGAGTGCATATTCCATTTGATAATCAATATATTCAAGTATTCTTTCAATAGGATCTTTGCTTCTTAGTTTACCGATTATTTTCTCTTGAAAGAACTTATCACATTCCCAATACCCTTCAATAATAAGTCCATGCTTACTCTTAAAGTGATGATAAAATGCTCCTACTGATACTCCTGCTTCCTTACAAATCAAATCAACACTTAATTTATCGTAAGTATATTTTTTACATAGCTCTTTTGCTGTTTTCATAATGCGTTCTTTTGTTTCTATAGCTTGTAGTTGTCTTTTGTTCAAATATTATCCTCCTCTATATTATAATTAGATATTTAATTCACATAATTTATTCGCCGAATCTATTATGTATAATAATATCATATTGATATTTTTTTAACAACCTTAATTATAATAATATTAATTTAATTTATTTAATTTCAGTTTATACTTAATATAAGTTTGAGTTTTATGAATTTTATTCATTTAATTTGAACTTAAAGTAAGTATTTGAATAATAGCTTATCTCCTATAAGGAAATAAGCTATTATTGTGTGTACTAATATTATTAAAGTGCATTGTAATTAAAAAGTAATATATAGATTTTTTGTATTTTCTATGATTCATCCACAAAATACTTTTCAAATATAATTGGATTTATTGGATTAACAAGTTTATACCACTTAGTATTATCTCCAACAGTTATTTCAACATATTTATTATCATATATTAATATCCAATTTTCTTGCGTAGAAATACTATAGTAAGTTTTATAAGATTTTTTTTTATTAATAATAAGTCTTCTGACTTTTTTATCTTCTAGATTTTTGAAGATATCATGAACATCTTTTTTTGACGTTATTAATACACTATTAATTTTTGGGTCATACTTTGATAGATAACACTTAACATAGTTCTCTTTATTTATTACTTTGGAAAATGAAGTTTGTTCAATCCAATGAAACAGAACATATGTACCTAATATTGCTACGAATATACTAATAATTAATAAATTAATTTTCCTTTTTCTCATTTTTAACCTCTTAATATACTTTTCCAGCTGCATCTAATTTTTGTGTATTTTCTTCATATATTTTTCCTTTAATTAATTATTATATTTTGGTTTAATTATTAATAGTTTTAAATATTTATATTAAAGCTGCAGCATTAATAACAATTTAATAAATACACTTTATGTTATAATTTAAATATAAATTTAGGTACTTTTATTAATTATACTATTATTTTGTCAATATTTCAATTGTATTATCTATTTTTTTAATTTATCGACAAATATTTCAATATTATATTATTAGTAGATAATAGACTTGTATAAATTGTGAATAATTAGTCTATACCCTTAAAAAAATTATGGAGGATTTAGATTTTTCTAGTTTAACAGCTAGATATTCAACTAAGGGAAGAAAGGCTATATCCTATTATAATGTATGCTGTATTGCTTTATGCAAATATCTTCAAAGATTACATGAAGAAAGATATAAAAGGAAATGATAAATTCAGACGATTTAATTATCGCACTTTAGAAAAAGTATATAAAGAATTTATGCTCTACACAATGGCAAGAAATCTAAATAAATATCATCGTTTTATAATGGGTAAGATTCAAAAATTTGAAGGTAAAACAGTAGCATAGTAAAAAGGTTATCTAAAATAATGGGTAGCTTTTATTGTGATGCGTAAAAATATTTTTAGAGAGAATAAAAAAAGACAAAAAATAAAACCCATAAATTTCATTATCGATTTTAGATTTTGATTTTTATGGGTTTGCTGTTTATTATTTAGAAGTATCGAAAAATGGTATTTTCCGACAGCCCCCTATTGTTTATGTACTAATCAGTGCTATAGTTGTTTAGTTATTAATAAGATAACGCCAAGTTTCTGGACCTACTATACCGTCATTCTTAAGTTTAGGATATCTTTTTTGAAATCTTATTACTGCATCTTCTGTTATTTCATCAAAATCACCATCTTCTTTTATACCTAATTGGCATTGAAGTGCTCTTACAGCATTACTCTCTTCACCCCTTTGTAACGTTACTATTAATTTTAGCCAAGTTTTTTCTCCTACTATACCATCTCTTTTTAATCCTCTTGCTGTTTGGAATCCTTTGATATTTCCCTCTGTTCTTTTACCATAATCACCATCAACTGTTATTCTATATCCTTTAGATTTTAAAAGATATTGAATAGTTTTTACATCAGTTCCCCTATCTCCTTTTTTTACAACTTTCCAAGAAGCTGCATTAATTAAAACGCTACTTGATAATACAGTAACTAAAACTAAAAGTGTACAAATTAATCTTTTCTTTTTTTTCATATTAAATTCCTCCTTGTATTAAATAAATTTATATACTAATTATTTTACTCTTTGCCCAATAAAAAGTCTGTCAATTATTAGCACTAAAATGCGCAAAAAAGGACAAGCTTTTAACTTGTCTCTTAAATAATGCTTTAATATATATTTTTTCCTATTTATGCGGATGAAAGTATTAATATAATATCAATAATAAATATTCTAAATATCAACAACAGCCTTATACTAGCTAGTAGATGTATAAATATTATAGTGTAGTGACTTCAAATTATTCTTAGAATCAACCTAAATGTATTCATGCTTTCTATACACCTACGACCGTCTTGTACAGTATACATTATTTCATTATATTAAGGAATATTTTTCATGAATAAGTCTGATATATAGTTATTACCAGTTATACATTACCTACTTCCATTAAACTCCTTATACAACTTACTAAGAGCCTTCTTCTCAATTCTAGAAACATACCCTACTGTCAAGGAAGGGCTAAAAAATATTAGTGTAAATATTTCTGTATTCCCTAAAAATTTTATTTACCAAGGTACTATTGTTACCGTCTATAATTTTCACATCTAACATATTAATGTAGCAAGATTAAAAAAATCCCACCCCATTCTTCATTACAGTTTATTCAGAAGTTTTACCACAAGCAAAGCTTTATTTCTTACTAGATTTTATATACAAATTCATTCTTTTTATAACTTATAGACATATTTGGTATTGAATTATATACTTTCCTAATTCATCATCAAAGATTTTTTCTTTATAAACCCCTTGATTTTTTTCAATAACACGTATAGACGCTTTATTATCTTTATCACAAGTTAAAAGTACTTTTCGTATTCCAAGTTTATGGGCTTCAACTAAACCAAATTCTAACAGTTTAGTTCCATAGCCTTTTTTTCTACAAGTAGATTTCACTTCATATCCAATATGCCCAAGCTTCATTAAATAATCATTATTAACACGATGTCGTATCCTAATAACCCCAACTACTTCTTCGTATTCATTAATTAACCAGAAACTACTACATGGTACCCATTTCGCTGGAAGATTAATACCTCTACTTTCATTTATAATATTCTGGAGATATTTATCAAAATTTTTTTCGGCTTCTTTATAAAGTTCATATGACTCATATCCTGTCATTTTAACATCAGTAATAAATTTTAAAAACGATTCTTTATAACTTATTGTAGGTTCTATTAACTTCATTTTCACATATCCTCTCTTTCTTGTGAGTAAAATTTAATATATCTCTAACGGACTTTTTAAATAGTTCTGTCAATCTTATTATGGTTTCTCTTTTATATTCAAAAGTATTATAAAAGAAATTAAGTTCAAATTTACCTTCAATTATAGACCCAATAACTTCTAGAGAATAAGGTCGTACTAACTCATCACTAATATTCCTTTTAATTTTGAAATCAGGTTCCACAAATTTATCACTATACCTATTATCACTATGACCTAGCTCACCTAAATAGTTAAAACCTATTTCAGGATTCAAATAATAATTTAATTCTTTCTTTAAATACAAAGGTGTTATGTATTTTAGAATTCCATAACCAATACCATTATCTGGGACTGTGTCTAAAATATTCTCAACAACTTTTATTATATGACTCATGTTATTTGTTTTAGGTAGTTCCAAAATAACTGGAAATAAATTAGTGAAAAATCCAATTGTTCTACTTAAATTAATATCATTAAAAATTTCTTCTCTCCCATGGCCTTCAAATTCTATACAAATTGTTTGTAATTTTTTCCATTCTTTTAATGCTAATCCAAATGCAGTAAGTAGTATAGTTTTTATATTAGATTGATAAAACTGAGAAGAATCTTCTATGATTTGCCTTGTAGTCTTACGCTCAAAAGTTATAGTCACTAACCTAATATTCTTTTTGCGTCTCATATCTTTCTTAATTTGATAATCCTTTGGTAATATATCTATCTTCTGTTCAAGTATATTTCCCCAGTATTTTTTTTCATCTAATAATTTAGTGCTAACTGAATATTCCTTTATTTTATCCATCCATTTCTTAAATGAAGTAGTCTTTTTGGGTAGTTGTATCTTTTGACATTGTTCGATTTGTGTATAGATAGCTATAAAGTCTTCAATTAATATCTTCCATGATACAACATCTGCAACCAAATGGCTTATAGTAATAAATAAATATTCATAATTATTAGTCTGTTCTCTGAATAAAACCACTCTTACCAAGGGACCACTTTTCAAATCCATAAGATGTTTACCGTCCATCTCAAATTGAACTCTTTTTTGAAACTCTTCATCCGTATCGGTTAAATACTCTATTATTTCAAAATCATATAGATTTTCTTCTAATCCTCTATTTTTTATTTTTGTCTTACCTTCAGAGAAATCAAAGCTAGCTCGCAGATAATCGTGATGTTCTATAATTTTTTTAATGGTTTCATCTACAATCTTTGGTTTAAATCCATCTTTCTTACATACCATATCAGATAAATTAAAATGATTAATATTATGTACGTCATATTCAATTAGCATTCTTTGAATTGGATTTATAACTACCTCACCTATTACTAACCCCTGCTCATCTTTTATTTTATCTTCCGTAACAATGTATTTACTAAACTCTTTGATCGTTGGATGGAGAAATATATCATTATAGTTAGCTTTTAAATTTAATTTACTCATTTCAGCGTAGATTGCAATAGCTTTTATTGAATCACCACCAATATATTGAAAGTTATCATTAATACCCAAAGATTTTTTTCCTAAAACTTTTTCCCATATACTAACCAATTGCTTCTGTAATTCTGTTTTAGCTATTTCATGTTCCACATCTAATTTAATTTTGATAGCATTTAATTGGTGTACATTAACTTTTCCAGTTAATGTTAATGGTATCTTATCAATGTTTACAATGTAAGTTGGAATCATATAATTCGGAAGTATTTTTGCAAGGAATTCTCTAATCCCCAGTTCATTTACTTTATTACCTACTTTAATGAAAGCACAAAGAAATTTCTCTCCTTCTACTTTACGTTTTATCACAATAGCTTCTTTTATTTGGGGATGCTTTAAAAGATTACTCTCAATCTCTCCTAATTCTATCCGATAACCGTTCAGGCTTATTTGATTGTCAACCCTTCCACAGAATTCTATTAATCCATCAGGAGTCATTCTTGCCAAATCACCCGTTTTATACATTCTTCTATTTTTTAAAAATGGATTCTTCAGAAATCTTTCCCTTGTCAATTCATCAAGATTCAAATAACCTCTTCCAACGCCTTCTCCTGAAATATAGATTTCACCCACTACATCATATGGTACAGGTTCTAAATTGTCATCTAATACATATATTTCCGTATTATATATAGGCGTTCCTATAGACACTGTTCTTTTATTACATTTCTTAGGATTAAATATATAATCCATACATCCTACAACTGTCTCAGTTGGTCCATACTCATTATGGATTTCTATATTTTGGCCAAAATTATTATAAATATCCTTAGCTAACTGAGTTTCTAATTCTTCTCCTCCGACAATTATTCTTTTAAGTTTTGAATTTAGTGTTTTAAAATCTCTAATGAGCTTTAAATGCGAAGGTGTAAGCTTTATTATATTTACACGATTTTCTTCTATTATTTTCTTCACCAGATTCTCATATTGCTCTCCTTTATATATAATTATTTTATTTCCTGTTATTAAAGGTGTAAAAATAGAGGTTACAGTTAAATCAAATGAAATAGACGTATATAAGGGGAATGTAATACTTTCATTTTTTACATATTGATCTGCCGCATACCAAATATAATTTCGTAATCCACAATGTTCAATCATAGTACCTTTCGGATTACCAGTTGTTCCAGAGGTATATATAATATAAGCTAAATCCTGTGGATTTGTATCTATATTTAAGTTACTATCTTTATCAACATAAGATTTTTCATCATCTAATCTTATTACCACTTTATTTCTTTCAGATAATAAATCCATTTGTTTGTTAGTTAGAACTACATCACAATTACAATCTTTCAATATATATGGAATTCGATTATAATATAAAGGGTCTATGGGTAAATAAGCAGCACCTGCTTTTAATATACCTAATATTCCAATTATAGTCTCTATACTGTTTTCCATAATAATACAAACAATAGAATTTGCTTTTACGCCTTTATCTCTTAACAACCTAGCCAATTGATTAGCTTTACTATTTAAAATATGGTTTGTTATTTGTCTACCATTATCTTCAATAATAATCTTATTAGGCGATTCGTTTACTTGCTCTTCAAAAAGTTGATGTACTAATTTATTCTTAGGTAATTTCTTCTTTGTATTATTAAATTTATATAATATATTATTAATTTCATTTTCATCAATAAGTTTTAATTCATTAATATTAATTGAAATATTATTTAAAATGTTTTTAGTTATCCTTTCAAAATATATTGCCATTCTTTCTATTACTTTTTTTTCAATAAAAATACTATGATTGAAATAAAGAATAATTTTATCATTGATTTTTTTGTACCTAATCATCATCTTATAATTATCTTTTTGTATGTTCTCAAGATTTCATAAAAACCCTCTTGTATTCTACTACCTCTTCCTTTAAGTACCACTGGATATAATCTAATATTAGATTGCAAATACTTCTTCCATTTAAAGTATATAACCTCGGATACTCCTGCATAAGGCAAACAAAATAATATCATTGTTCAAACTCCTTTACGGATTTTTTATAAGATATAATAATTTATTTTTATTAAATAATGCATATATATTTTAATTACATTCTAAAAAACAATTATTCAGTAAAACCTCTATGCTACCACGCATTTTTTATTATCATCATTTCTTTGAGTCACTAAACACTGTATCTACCTCTCTTCTTTCAAATGGTTCTACATGAATATCACTTGCTCTATACCGAACTACCTGTTTAATTATTCATCCTTTTATTCTTCCTTATCTATTTTATTATTCCAAAAATCTATTTGATATTCTTGTTTTATTATTCAATTACTACAATTGCCTGCTGTTGTTGTTTTCCTAATAGATATTATTAGCTTCTGCTATTTGATTATTGACGTTTAGTAGAAAAAATAATTTTTTACTATTAATAATGAACCATCACCTATTGCTATGTACAAATTATTATTTTTGTAACCTAACTGGCACTAAATGGTGTTTACGATATTTCTCCACTTTTCCACCTTTTGCCTTTTGTACTATCTGTGGTTGCTGACTAACCCTATAAGATCTGTGATACTTACCCACTTAAAAGATGTGTATCACAAACACTATTACCATCACTCTCTATAAGAAGCTCTTATCTCCTAGCTCCTTCTTCCATTACCTCTTTTGCTGCTCTTGGATATACTTCATTGCATCTTCGGTGATATTCACCCAAAATACTCTACTCTCTTTGCTTCCTTGATTAGGATGTTTGTCAAATACCATCAAAGTACTTTTCCCTTTAAGATTCCTAAAAATTCGTGAAACAGTACGTTTACACATAAATACGCATGATCTTGACAATACTACTCCTTCTATTATCTCAACTCTTTTATACTTACATAATTTCTTAAGGATCTTCCTCACATCTGCTTTTACTTGACCATTCATTACTTTACGTCTGTACTTTAAAATAAACACGATATGATACTATCTTACCATAGCAGGCTTTTTATTAATATACGTAACAACTACTGCTTACTTTATTCTCCCCATCATAGGTATGAGATCAATATTTTATATTATATTAATAGTATAAATATATAGATTAATTTGTCAAGTCTTATTATAGATTTTTTTGTAATTTATACAGTTTTTATAACTTTATTTAATTTATTTATGTATTATTTGTAATTGTATGTATTACTATTTATCATCATTTATCTTTGATTTAATAGTTAAAGTTCTGTTGAATTTCATTACCAAAAAGCTTTAAATAGCTTTTCAAACACTTATTTCTAAATTATCAAAACATACCCTACTGTCAAGGTAGGGCTAAAAAAAGATCCAGGCAAATAAATTAGCCTGAACCTTTTTGTCTAATTAACTCGTGATTCTATATATCTATCAATATCTTTAACAATATATCCATCTCCAGTCATATGGAGTATATCATAGAATTTTTTAATGTAATCAAATACCTCATTTTCATCAAAAATCGCTAAAGCGTCCTTACCAGTCATATTATGAACCTGTTTATAATTTTCAAGGCAAAATACTGTAAAATGAATTATTCTATCCATATCTTATCACCTCATACTTGTGGAAAAGTTATCTTTCTTTATAATCAATAATGCTATATTCAACTTGAATTATCTTCATCTTCATATTATATTCAGCTCGTTAATAATTATTAACTATAGTATACCATATAATACCAGAGTACAACATCAATTAGGTATCCTAAAATATATCCTTAAAATTCCAAACAATACCCAACCGACCTCTATGATCTATCTCAATACAATCAATAAATCCATCAACCATTTCTCTATTAAGCTTCTCAAAAGGAGAGTATCTATTAAATTCTTTTGCTATAACCTCACTATCGTCTACATTAGATTGTAATACCTCCATATCCTGAGTAAGTGCTTTTATCTTATCATCTATTATCGTTTCTTTTCTTTCATAAGTTCTCTTCTCTTTCATAACTTTTTTTCATCTATCATGTTCTTAACACATTAGATCTCTTTTATTTTTTGACTGATACGGAATAATTACTAAAAAATCAATATAATTGAAAAGAGGTTGTGGAGAACAAAAATCACATTTTCCCGACAGCCCCTTATCAGATTATTTGATTTAGTCACTAAGCCTTGTTATAAGGCATTTACAAATTTTATTACTCTGACCATATCGATTAATAAAATATTTCCTTCCAAGTTTGTGACCTAATCGGCTCTCTTAACTTAGTAAATCTTAGAAGCTCAATCACTTTCAAGTCGATTACCTAACCCCCTGTTTAAGATTAAATAATATAACCTATATTGCTCCAAACTTGCTACTGGCTTCTCATGTTGTTGATTTAACCAGATAGGATTTTCATCTATTAAACTATATGCTTTTTCCTAGCCGCACCACAAAAAACTTTACAACTCCCTTAAATGTTTTGACACAATTAGCTCAAAATATCCTTATAATTCATATATAAATCATAAAGATTTAGACTTTTTGCATTGCTTGAATCAGAAAGCCGAATTAACAAATCATTTAATAGCTTAATTCGCTCCTCATGTTTTTCAAGCATCTCAACATTCTCGGGGTCTTTGTCCATATTTTTGCTTCTAAGCCCCAATACTATTTTTTTACTTCGCTCAATTTGATATGTAATATTGTCACTTAGACTCTCCTTTGTAAGATTGTCTACATCAATTTCTGACACTAAATTATCAACTTGAGTTACTTCATATTCAACAAAATTATGAGCATAGTAAAAAACTTCATCGTCAGAATTAAGGAACTCTTGTTGACTTCTTTCAGAAATATTTAGTTTTTCTACTTTAGAGGCAAAATCTTTCCTGTAAATAGTTTCTATACCATATGCATTTTTTTCCTCTGCGGTCATAGTTTCGGGATTCATTATTATACTTGTTTTCCCAGGACCACCAGCTTGAATGTTTCGATACGTTGTTCCTGCTTCTAATAGTTCATATCCAGGACCAATTAAGTAATAATTTGAGGACATTTGAACTGTCTCATTTGGCTTGACATCAACTATAAACCAGAAAAATTGTCCTACATCTGATTCGTCAGAACTCCAATACCAATTTCTATATGCCCTATAAGGATCTGATATTTCGTCATCAGTAGTATTTACAAACGCACTTATTAACCCAATAATTGACCACGCATATGATGCACCAAGGTGATTGATTGCAGTAATTGCAAGACCAATCACTCCATTTGCAACTGCACCATAATCTGGATTTGTGCCAGATTCCGGTGCAGAACCCAAGTATTCAGAACTACTATTTGTCCATACAGATGCGGCACTTTTATTTGACGTTAAATTGACATCCATAGCCGCCACTCTTATCAAGTCTGCATCCGATCCACTTCTCCAGTCAGCTGAACCTGTCCCAG
This sequence comes from Vallitalea sp., assembly GCF_025211055.1. Taxonomy (GTDB): domain Bacteria; phylum Bacillota; class Clostridia; order Lachnospirales; family Vallitaleaceae; genus Vallitalea. The sequence continues at coordinate 46,687 of NZ_JAOARO010000057.1, forward strand.
CAAATCTATAGTTGAAAGCCCATTTTTCTCTTGAAGAAGACCATTCTGCTCCCATATATGCAATTGAACTTGAAACATAAATGTCTGCCCATGACGGATAACCATATGCTGTAGTATCACTTTTTTCCGTTGAACGAATAATTGTATCTGAAACCGCAAAAGCATCCATTCTAAATGTACTAAACACTAAACTGCAAATAAGAACCATACTTAAAATACAATATTTTCTATTTGACTTCATTTAACTTCTCCTTTCTTAATTAAGGGGTTGATTTCAACAACAATTTCATCGTAACCAATACCCCAAATAATGTTCCCATTTTCGTAGCTTGCACCACACTCGATACCAAATTTGAGTTCATTAATTGTGTTAATATCATCGTATGGATATGAAAAATCAATTACCACTGTTCCATCTCCGCCTTCAGATTGTTCCTGATTACGAGAGCGCCCAATTTCAATTGCTGATCCATACTCAACATCCTCATTTCCTGTAACCCAAAAATCGATTAAATCGACATTGTTGATAGTTTCCAAATCATCTGGATAGGTACATAACATATCATCTAAATAGCAACCATTAGGAATCTGAAAAGCTATCCCACCCCAATCAGTAGCATCAATACTAACCAATGCTACAATTTTTATACCAAGTATATTCTGCTCCTTTTCATATATTAGGATCGAACCATTTGCTGATGTTTCCGATTCATCTAACACAACACTAAAATCACTATTGCCATATAGTTGAGAGAAATTAGTATTATTACTAAAATCAGCGTCACCGTTTCTACATCCACTAAAAAAAATAAAACTACACATAATATAAAGACAAATAATAATGCGCGGCATTACTTTCATAACACTCAATTTCATAATACCCCTCCTAACATGTTATTGTGTTTTTTGTGTTTTTTATTTAGCATTTTAGTAGCAATAAGTATATGGTAATAATTAAACACTCTGTGATAACGGAATACCCTATGAATGAACTGGCACCGTTGCATTTCTGGAAGATATTGATAGATCTGTTTTAGCGATTGAAGTATATTTATATGTAGTTGGTGACTGTATTTTCAAGCGATGTGGCATACACATCCATAAATCGAATACATAACATTGCAACTACCAAAGCAATAGTAGCACGAATTTTTACTTTTTATGATAACCAATCCTCCTTTCTTTCGTTATTAGAGATTTACAATCATCCCTATAACCTCTAAAACGATAAAGGAAAATTTTTGTGACTTGATTTTTTTGATTTTTCAATATTTTAATTATTTTTTCATTTTAATCATTTCCGCCTTACTATTACCGATTAAACTATATCTATATTCGCCATTGCTCCAACTTAACGAGTAGCGTCCTTTGTTATAAACAATCTAGTCTTCGTTGTTGTTAATACTGATAATTTCTAATTCGCTGTTCTCAGCATTAATCCCTAAATCAGCTCCATCAAGTGTCGCTTCTATAAATGAAATTATTTCGCCATGCTTCATCACCTACAAAATATATCTTACTTCGTGTAAAACCGTCCCCAGTAGTGGAGAATACCATCTTAGACACTTCAAATTCTCCTGATATACTGGGATGGATTACCTTTATTTTTTGAGAGTGTTTTATGAAAGGGGCGGATACCGTTACAAGCTCCCAGAGTCCATCAGCAAAGGTTAAATCTATGATGTTTACAGCATATTCAAACTCATATACCTTACTTTGACTTGGTTTCTCTCCCCAGTAAAATATCTTATCTGCAAAGAAGAAGAGCTCCTTTATTCTCCAAAGGTTATGAATTTCCTCAATAACATCAATAACACTCTTCCTGAATATAGGGACTATACTCTTCTTTGGGTACACCTTGGATGATAGCTTATAATCTTGTATGCCTGCTTTTTTAAGGCTGTATCTAAGAATTTCCTGTGGTGTAGCTTCAAGGAATGTATTGGTGATGATGGTCTCCTCGAGCTTAATCATGTCATCCTTTAGTATGATTTCATTTTGAGAACTACCTCCAGTATTCACAGGATCATTAACATATCCTTTGAATACATCATCTAAATTACCATCATAACCAAGCTTGACAACCGCTTCATCCAGCTTGCTTAATGTCACCTTCTCGCCCAATTCCTCTGTAAAACTTACCTTCGCCCAGTCAAAGTAAGAAGCTTTAGAGGAGTATACTTCAACCTCAATACCTTTATCAAAGGAGTAAGAGCCTATATCTGCCTGTATCTCTGGATAGAATAAATCTTCATTTTTCAATATCATCACCACCCTTAATATGGAACATTGCCACACCTCATCCTGTAAGAATACATATCAACCGAATAATCATCTACAGCAGGGGAGGCTGATGTCTTATCTTGAATCCTTGGAGCTTTCCCACGACTTGGAAGATAGCTTTTATAGTCATCATTGAGCTTAATCTCTGCTTTACTTGTAGTTTTCTTCTTACTACCGCTTGAAGCGTTACCTGATGAGCTCTTTGTCGCTGTAATGGTAATAGGGATGTACTCCTTTTGAGAAGCTTAACAGAGAAATGGTTGAGGTATTTATTGACCGTATTGAAATAGACCATAGAGGTCGATTGGGTGTTGTTTGGAATTTTGAGGATATATTTTAGAGTTTTCTTTCTAATAGGAGGCTTTTTATTTTAAAATTTTTTAATAGGAAATAATATAGACAGGAATTAAGTGGTAGGTGTATAATTTATACAATGTTTAGTTAAAAGATAATATTCGGAAATCTATAAGTTGGGCAACAGAATTAAGTTCTTTAATACAAATGATATTTATACATTGACTATGGTAAGGTTACCAGAGAGGAGTATTTGAATATGCTTGAAACCGATGAGGATAAAGTAAAGATAATACAAATATATGAAAGATACGAGGGACTTGTCTTTTATATTGCTCATGATTTTTTGAGAAATCAACAAGATGCCGAAGATGCCACACATGATGCTTTTTTGAAAATAGCGAAAAATATTGATTGCATAGAAGAAGTTTTAAGTCACAAAACTAAGGGGTTTGTCGTTATAGTAATTGAGAACGTATGTAAGGACTTTCTGAAAAAGAAGAAAAAAGTTAAGTTGACAAGTCTTGAGCAAATGGAATATGGTTTGGCAACCGATGAAGATGTGGAAACGTCTGTCATTGAAAGTATAACGGCAGAAATTCTCCGTGAAAAGGTAGATGAGTTAGAGCCGATCCACCAAGAGGCACTTATGCTCCGTTACTTAAAACAATTATCTTATGATGAAATGTCAAACATTCTCGGACTCAAGAACTCTGCTGTAAGAAAACGAGTACAGCGGTCAAGAGATATTCTTGCAAAGAAACTGAATGAAAGGGACATAGAGAGGTAATTATTTTGAAAAGTAAAAACGATGCTTTAACCGATAAAGGTAGAAATTTGATCAAAGTTATGGAAATGTTTGAAAAGGATTGGATAGCAACCTATCCTGATGAATTGGAACTTGCAGGAAAATTTACCTATTTCAAAAGACATAATAAAAAAATGAATATAATGTTAAAAATTTATGATAGTTGGTTCTATCGTGTGCTACTTGCATACCCAAAAGGCAGATAGCAGCCGTTATTATCGCTGTGTTAATTGGATTCAACATGACAAGGGTTATAAATGTTTAGGCAAGGGTATTTGTTGTAAATTTCTTTTGTTGAGGGTATAAAAAATGTTCGGATGTACTCTTTCCGAATGATTTCGCACCAAGCGAGATGGATTACTACAAGCCGAGCTATGTGCCCACTGTGTAGTAAATACCATAGAAGGTATGGATATTAAGTTTGATTTGATTACGCAAATGGTAATGGTGATGCTAGAGACAACTTAAGCTCGTAAAATCCTGTGTTTAGTGTATAATATAATTACTAACAAGGAGGATGACATAATGGGTAGAACTGTCAAACAATATAATGCTGAATTTAAACAGGATGCTGTTAATTATTACTTTTCATCAGGTAAGAGTCTTACACAAGTTGCCAAAGACCTAAAACTAAGTACATCAACTTTAAATGGGTGGATTAAAAAAGCTAGAGATAATGATGGTAATGTAAATCATAGGGGTTCTGGTAACTATAGTTCAGATGCAGAGAAAGAAATCGCTCGCCTTAAAAAGGAGTTAAGAGATTCCAACGACGCTTTAGAAATATTAAAAAAGGCTATAGGCATACTGAACGATTAACTGAATCTCTCTATCAAGAGACAACGAAAACTTCAAAGAAACGCAAGATTTCAGTTAACAGTGTGCTTAAACTATTAGGCGTTTCTAACAGTTCATTCTTGAAAATATCCTTATAGTCTTTCATTGTGTCTATAGGTCTATTTACTATTTCAACCAACTGATCTATACTATAAAATGCTGAAGTGTCTTTAAAAAAGTCACCAAATGTATCTGGTGTAAATGGTAAAATGTACATATTGACATTAACATGTATACAAAAAAGAGAGAGAATTTATTATTTCAGCTCTCTTTTTCGTTTGTGAGGCTTCTTTATTTTCCGACAGCCCCTTTTTGTCAAGGTACCGATGGTTTACCATGTACGTAAATATTTGCACCTACCAATTTATCCATGCTCTTCAATTTTCATTTCTTTCACCAAATTTTCTTTCTCCTTACTTCTACCTCATATAAGAGTATCTTCAGAACCTCATCTTCCCCCAACAAAAAAGGCGACCCCAAAAGCCGCCACTACATTCATCTATTATGAAACTCCCGATTTAACTTATTCAAGGCTTTCTTCTCAATCCTAGATACATACCCTACTGTCAAGGAAGGGCTAAAAAATCGAGTTTTAAACTTTTAATCTTGTTATAAATAAAAAGAAAGGAGCACTATTAGCATCCCTTTCCATAGTTTCTTTACAAGTAATACGTTGGAAAGACGATGAAGATTCCAAATATTATAAACAAACTTCCAAAAATAATTGTAAATAATCTAGATTTTTTATTGTCTCTCGAGACTATAAACAATCCATTAAATAACTGTTGGCACCCCAATAGTGTAAATATTATTGGGAATGCTACCTTTTCACTTACTACACCCAATAAAAAACCTATAGGAAATAGTACTGCAATTATTGAAATGGCAACATAAATAACTCTATTTCTATCTTTCATAGTAGATACCTCCCTTATAAAAGCTATATACTATACTATCAATTATCCCATCTAAATAAGACTTCGTCGTGTCCATTACAATTTCAATATCAGTCATTTGCATCTTGTACTATCTCCTCTCCAATTTATTAAATCCAAGTAATTTAATATGTTTCCAATCTCATGACCAGCGTTATTTATTTCTTATGTTGGTTATTTAATTCACCCTTGTTTCTATATATCTTTAACAAGCACGCCACCTATTACTTTCCTCTTCTCACCATCTACGCTTATTCTATAGCATGTATAAACGATTACTATTAAAGCGGTATATGTTGTTTTATGTGCAGTAAATGCATCATCCTTGATAAAAATACCTTAGATCAAGTTTATCTTCTTGATTAGTTAGAAAGGATAAATGTGCATGAGCAAAATATTCTTCTGGATCATCCTCAATATCCGTAAAACTATTCGCCTCTCTTGCCATATATAAATAACCATCAAAATCTGAAGAAAGCATAATCCATTTACTATAGTTCCTAACGGTAAGCTTATTTTTAAAGTTCCAATGGTACAATTTATCAAAATTATACTTCGGTATTTCCAGTTTAACTAATCTTCCCTTAGTATACTTACGCATATCTAACAACTGACTTAATTGTTTTTTAGATATGTGTGAATATCTGTAATTGCTAATCATAATGTTCTTATGAAATTCTGCACCTAGATAATATTCGTGAAACTGCTCACATTCCTTAGACTCATCAAATACCAAAAATATGCTATTATCAATCTTAATGTTTGCTACTACTACCAATAAGTTGCATAGGAATCTATATCCTTCTGCATTGGCTAGTATACAACTATTATCATTTGGCGTGTATAAACTTCTAAATTGTTTTGGAACATTTGCTACTTCATATATTCTATAGATCGTTGATTTTATTATTAATTCTCTATATACAAACTTCATATACCGATACTCTCCTAATCTCTATTCAGCAGATGTTAATACTGCATGTAACTATTCTACCCATTCTAATCTAACATTGGATATTTCAAAATAAGGAATACCTCTACGCTCTGCATCTTTCTCGAATAAATCATGATAATCTTTGATAAATTTATACTCTTCGCCATCATTTCCATTCGTGAAATATAGATTGTAGTCTTTTACTTTACCTTTTATTATTGCTACTTGATAAGTTGTAAAAGTATTAGTAAATCCACCATCACCTTTTATTGATTTTTCAAGTTGCTCAAGACTATCTAACTCTCTTATGTACATATCTTCGCTATGAACACAATAATCAAATAGTATAAAATCACCATATATAATTTCTTCACCTGCAAGTGGTTCTTCTCTTTTTCTAAAATAGTAACAATTATTATATAGGTTGAGAGGATTTCTTAATTTCTTATTATTTTGACCTATGATATCTACTTGTTTGTACATATAGTTAAGCCAATCTTTGATATCATAAGTCTCTCCCTCATAAATCTTATGCGTTATTTTAGAAGCAAGTTTCTTAAGTTGAATACTATTCATTGAATTCTCCTTTCAGCATAAGTACTTTACCATTAGCATGAAAAGTAGTAATCTACTCTAATTTTATCAATTTAAAATCCACTTCAGAATAGCCCTATGTTAGATAAATTAAAAGCCTCCTATAAGAAGGAGACTATTTATCGTATTAGATTTAAGTATATATTCAAGCTGTTTTCTACTTCTTTTTCAACCATAAATATAAAGTCACCATAGTCACCTGTTGTATGTGCTTTATCGAGTGCTGCATAATACTTCATTCGTTCATCATTCTGTATGACTATAGGTGGATAACCACTCTTCATCAATTCGAAATTTAATAGTAATCTTGCAGTCCTTCCATTTCCATCTATAAACGGATGAATCTTAACGAAATCTCCATGTACTCTAGCAGCTCTCTCAATTGGATGCATCTCCTTGGCCCCTTTGGACGTATACCATTCTATAAATCTATTCATCTCATCATTTGAGACGAGATAATCTGGAGGTATATGCTTTGCTCCCGATATGATAACATTTTGTTTTCTGTATTGCCCAGCATTTGCATCATCTATACCTTTTAAAACTAAACGATGTATATTCTTTATCTGCCACTCTGTTAAATCTTCTTCATTCTTCACAATTTCTTCTACATAAATTATGGCATCTTTGTGATTAATAACTTCTAGATGTTCACTTAGCCTTTTTCCACCTATTGTTATACCTTCAAGTACAACTTTGGTTTCGATCAATGTAAGGGTATTTCCCTCTATAGCATTTGAATTATAAGTCCAATCTAATAGTAATTTGTCTCTTATACTTTGAACAGTATATGATGGCAATGGTCTCAATGCATCCAATTTTTCTTTCATTTTTGTAGCTTTTTCAAACATATTTTTCACCACCACTATCTTTTTCCTTTATTCTCTCTGTCTATGACTTTCCCAACCTTCAATTTCAATACAACTCTTGTTAAGGTTCAACTCAGAAACTACAAACAGAGTTACATAATGTAATAAAATTTCAATACAACTCTTGTTAAGGTTCAACTTTAGTAAGAACACATAATAGTGAACCTGCTAAAATATTTCAATACAACTCTTGTTAAGGTTCAACAATCTCTTTAAACTTTCTATTAACTGACTCATTTAAAATTTCAATACAACTCTTGTTAAGGTTCAACCTAATATCTAATATTGAATAACCGTTATCTACAAATATTTCAATACAACTCTTGTTAAGGTTCAACTTAGCAGAATGTCAAACAGCAGGAGAGATAGGAAAATTTCAATACAACTCTTGTTAAGGTTCAACAACATAAACTCTACATTCCCTACTCCTATATTAAACCACAAACACCCTAAAATATCAACTTTTTCTTATTTTTTTCCACCCTCATCCCACAAAAATTTTTTCTCTCTTAAAACAACTGCAATCTCCCTTATTCAGCATCTTACAGCTTTTTTCAGAATCTTCATACCTGGAAAAAAATCATATCCCTAATCCTCCATAAAGTTGCATCAACCATATCTAACATACCAACATAAAAAATCAACTTAAAAGGCCACCAGCAAAAACCAGCGGCCTTCTATTATCTAATCTTACTCACTAATCACTTTCCATTTATTACTCTTACTCAACCAATCCTTGTTCATAACCTAGATGCAGACTATGTTCATTGCATTTCGCAGAAGCATATACCGTATAAGGCATTACTTTATTTCCTCCTGTAACATTAAGAATATAGTCCTTAGTCTCTCCAGATGGTACTTGAACGTCCAACTCTCTTTGTTCAAGCGAAACACCTGCTGATGATAATTTAATAGTAGTATTAACATCTTCAAAACCTTTATTAGCTATAGTTAATGTTACTGTACCTGCTGTATTCTTTGATATCTTAGGAGTTGTAAGAGAAAGCTCAACATATTTAGCGAAGTCTATATTTATATCCATCTTACCAGCACCCATTGTTTCAATATGCTTAGTTATTGTTTTACCTGAATAAGTGACAGCAACAATACCTTTACAATTTAGTGGCAATTGAGTAATAGATACATTACCAGTATTATCTGTCTGATAGTTATAATCTTTATCAAGAGTTACTGTTACTTGGGCAGGAACACCAATATCATTATTATATGAATGAACATTCAATTGATAATTGGCTTCAATCTTAGCAGCTGCACCCACATAAGGATGACTATGAGCTACCCAGTCTTCTTGCCCACCAGTAATATCAGGTTTATCAGCTATTTTTTCAATAGTGTAAAGAGTCCAGTTCCTTCCGGATTTAAAGCCATTAATAACTCCACCTTTTATACCTTCTCCACCGGTATTATAATATGATTCCCCTACTTTGTTAATCAAACTAGCAGATTTCCATTTATTATTTCCTTGAGGAATTCCTGGATTTAATCCTGTATAGAAATTAAGGTCAGATGCAGCTAACTCTGATAAACTATTATCATTCATAAAACTAGCCAAATCAAGAAGATCTCCGGCCATTTGACCATAATGTCCAGTCGCACCATGAAGTAAGTTCATAAAAAATTTCACACCACCGTGTTGACTATCTTTATATACACTTATTGGATGTATACCTAAAGGATTAAGTTCAGCAGATTTTTTAACATAGTTATCTGAATATGTCTTAACAACATTGTACCAATCGGCAGCTTTTTCATGCTCAGGTCTTAGGGTTAGAAGATTCATGAACCCATTGACTGATAATGGATATATATTACCCATGTGATAACTTCCTGCTTGTGCACTTTCTACCGATAACGCTTCATTATCTCCTTCAAACTCATAGAATGTTCCATATACACCTTCTATTGAATTCTTCCAGTCAACAAACTGCCTTTCACTAACTAAATCCGCAAATTCAATAGCTTTATTCAAATATTGTTCATCTTGAGTTGCCTTATATAATAGAGTACAACTATATACGAATAATAATTTTTCCCTTGTCTTTAATGTCAAAGGCTCTTGCCAGCTAGAATCCTTATCATAGAATTTCTGTGAAAACTCTAACCTATTGCCCCATCCACTTGGTACACTTTTTGGATTCCTCCTATACTCTTTTACACTTGGATTCCATAATGCTTCTGCATATTTAGTACTTGGATCGAAGTCTACTTTTTTAGCTAGTTGTAGTTCTTCCTCTAATTTATATGGTCTATAAGATGCACAAGTATAAGCCTTTTTAGCGGCACTCAAATAAACCTCCGCTAATGAAGCATCATATTCTTTCACTACTTCATAAGCCCTAGTTAATACAAAGATACCATAAGCCATATCATGCCATGTATAAGTATTTCCTGCCCAAGCACAGCCATCATGCTCAGTATTAACTAAAATACTATGTGCAAAACGCCCATTAGTTGCTGGATCATCAGTTGTCCTCTGACAAGCTACAATATAATCAGCACTTAACTTAATATAATCTTTCATCCTTTGCTTATCTACTTCACTGAAATTAGAGTCTTGAAGGGTATATAAATCAAGAAGTCCAACTAAAGTCATACCAACAGATTCTATTTCTGCAAAATTTGACATGCAGTCTCTATATATCCCCTGAGGATGTGTTCCATCAGGAGTAAGCCATTTACCTTTAAATCTAAGGTTACCATTCAAATATGTATTAGGTTCACCATGATTATGACGTGAATCAAGTTGATCTAGAGCTATTGCTACCATTTCATAATTAACTAGAGCATCTTCAGCTATTTTAATAACATTACTCTTTTCATCATCTACCTGCACATAGAAATCACCACTTATTTTAAGCTGTGTAAAATCTAGTTTCCACCAATGAGAATTCCATTTTTCACCCCAATAGGTTACAGGCCCAGTAAATACTACCTCGTCAGTCTCTGCATTTTTCACTTGAAACTGGGTGCCATCTTCTACTTTGGAGCTTGATTCATCACGAATATAAGCATGTTTATAAGCATTAGGTTCATATCCAAGTTGTGATGTCAACAAGTTATATAATTTAAGTTCTCCAGCAGGTTCATAATCAGCTGATATAAAGTCAAAGGTAACTGTTCCTGTCCCAGCTTTGAATAATCCCATTTTTCCAACATAGTGATCGCTATTTTCCACCTGTATACAAGGTGTTGTCTCGTTGTTAAAATATACTTGAATATTATTTCCCGTAGCTACCACTTTTAATTTATATGGAACTAAGAAATCTATTTTTCTATCTGCTGTTGCTAATATTTTTGTATTACTACCAGTTGAAAATAATTCAACTCTTTGGATTTTGTTTGTTTTATGCAACAATGCAATATATCCATTAGTATGATCGTCACTCATATTTCTAAAAAGTAGACCACCTTGAGCTGCGGTAGTGTCGTTATATAACATAATCGTTGATTCATAGGATAAATCCCTTGCTGTCTCTTCAAAGTTCATACTTGCCGTATTTGTTCCACGACCAATTACTTGGGGACTATTATTTTCCATGCCACTTGGAAAAACTGATGGCCAAGTTAGTGTGTTCCCTGTATAAGCATTAATTGTACTAACATTCATGGTTCCTGTTAATAAAGCAATACATAATATTATATATAACATTCTATTTTTCATAATTTACCTCTCTCCTTAAACATAATATTAGTTTAACCTTTATCTTTACTCCATGACTAATCTTATTTTCTGATCAATTTTTATTGTTGTACCACTAAACAAAATAACACCCTTATTTACAGCAAATTCAACCTCTTCATCTGCAATATATACTTTTTTTACTTGTTCCGCCTTTACAAGACCTATAGATTTTAATTGCAATGAGCCATATTTTACAAAGATAACTTGTTGTTCTTCATTAGACTCATAACTCCCCCATGCACTGTTTATACACCAGAACGTGTTAAACTCTTCTTCATTTACTTTTGGTGCAAATCCAATATGTTGCTTTTTCATATCATATTCAAATCCGCTAAGAGCCAAAAGCAGACTATAAGACGCCATACTTCTAGCATAATTGCTCCCGCATTCAATCTCATTATATGGATTACGCTTCTTTCCATCATAACGATCTCTTATGGCAGCTATAACTTCAAAAGCCTCATCTATTAACCCTTCATAGATCATATGAGAAGCTATCTGATATTCAAAACCAGTCATACACTCTGCTGCATATGGCACTGGAACTTTGGGTCTATTACCCTTTGGCCATGTACAAATCATTGTACCTTTTTCATCATTTAATGCATAGACTCTATATGGATTTGGATACTCTCTAAAAGCTTCTACAAAATTATACTTATATATAGATTTTAGGGATTTTACTACCTTATCTTTATCAAAGATATAACCAATGCCTAATATATGAGCATACCATTGACCAATTACTTGATCTATATGACACCCTTCGCCTATTTGGTATTTCATTTCACCTATCTCATCATCAATAGGATACGCAGAATCTGTCAAATCAATTTTTTGGTGAAAATACTCCCCATTAAATAGATTGTTATTTACCCATTCCTTAGCGTTTTCAAACATATCTCTATATTTCCCTGCTTGGTCATCATTAACAGCCTTCGCCATTTCAGATGCTGTAAGAAGTGCCAACATATAATAGCCAGCTATATATGAGTTAGGTCCATACATATCTACATCTAGAGTATGATGTTGAATTCCTTCCATAATTCCGTCGGCATCACGATCCCACCATTCGTTATTGTTAGGATTCCATGCATACTCTAGTGCTTTTTTAGTTGACGGCCAAATTTTTCTTAGCCAATTATCATCGCCACTAATTTTCCACTCACGATATGTCTTAAAAATACCGCCCATCTGTCCATCTGCCGCTGCTTTCCCAGTTCCAGCAAGTTCATTAGATTGTTCTTCCCCGCCTCTTCCTGGTGGCAATAACATTCTAAAGAACATTTTCCCATGTTCATTCTGATTACTATTATAATCAATCTCTCTCATAGAACGCTCCAAACTTGGGAACAAGAAAGCAGTTGCCTGTACATAGTTCCATACATGTGTACAAGACCCTTCACAACATCCAGCATGAGTATGGCATCCTTCAAATCCGTACAAAGTTCCATCTGTTAAACGAGTACATGTAGCTGATTTGAGTACTGATAGATTACTAGCAATAGCATCCACAATAAATTCTTTGTAAGTTGAAGCAAATAGAGTGTCTCTGAAACACAATGTTTCTTCATATAAACGGTCAATATGTTTCCATGTATAATTCATGGCATCTTGAGAATCCCTATATACAGTGGCATAGTAATTCTTCCATTTTGGATTTTTCACTTCTCCAGGATTCCAGTAATTAATGAAGTTTGGGAAATACCAGTGAATCATAAATTGAAAAGTTTCTGTATCTCCCGGTTGAATAGTCTTTTCACTACAAAGAGTACCTACATCACAAAAGTTCACTGTAGCATTCCAACTATTACTATCTTTTACTTGATCGTATATACGATCTTTTAATGGCCCTTTTTTAGCGAAATCATCCCAGAATACCATAAGATTATCAAACCATTCACCTCTGTACCAATAAGTTTGTCTACTAACATTTTGATCCATAGTACTTAATGTCATATCTCCATACTCCACATCATCTTGGTCATAATGAGTAGTTCCAAACTTAATGGATTTCACCTTATTAGATTCAATATAAGAATTAACTCCACCTTTATTAAAAGGATTAGATAAACTTCCAGCTAAACTAACTACAACTTCCTCTTCTCCTTTATTAGTTACATCAAACATAAAAATCGCACATGGAATTGATGAATCTTTATCATTTAATGGAATGAAAGGATTAAAAGCAGTCATTTTTATATCAATTAGTGCTTTTTCTTCTTTAAAATTAATAGATGCCATAGGGAATGTACCAGTGAACTCTGCTGTCTTAAAATGAGGCATACCAGATAGATATTCCCTTTTCACTCCAAACCCATACGTCCAGTCTTCATTACCATTTCCAATATAACCATTATTTAAATCACCATTAAGTACCTTGGCAAAAACTGTCCCATCATTTTTTTCACATTTGACAGAGAAAAAAGAATAACCATTAGTACTACCATTCTTATTAGGTCTATTAAAAATTTCCCAATCAATAAGCCTTCCGTTACCAGCTAGACCTATACATCCTGTTCCAATTCCTCCCAAAGGAAATGAAATCTCTGTAGTATACTCCCCTGTATATGTTTTATATGAATGTTCATTTATTGTCATTATTCTGCCTCCTGCTCCTTGTATTACAAAAAGTATGTGGATACTAATCAATTAATTTATTTAATACCTTGTTTCCTAACTTCTTCATTAAATTCATCAATAACCTCTTGCATATTGTAATTATCATATACATTTTTTAGGTAATCATTGAAATGTTTCTCTATATCAGTTGTTCCCATAAATCCTTTAAATAACATTTCTCTATAGATATCTCCAATTTGCATTGAATCTACTGCTGGAGTTGAGATATATCTAACTCTAGGATCAATATCTCTCTCATAAGGTACTAACAAATCATGTGCTTTCTTTTCAAGCTCTATACAACGCTCAGGCATAGATGGCTCTAACCATCTTCCATCAACATCCCAAGTAACTAATGCTTTTATACCCGCTGTAGGTTGCTCTAATGTCAATGTCTTAGGTAAGTTTGTGTCTGGATCAATTGGAAGTAAACTTTTGTAATTATCTCCATCCATTTCAAAATGCTTATCTTCAAGACCAAAACGTCCAAGTTCTAATCCTTCTTCTGATAATAAGAAATCATATATTTCAAGACAACGTTTCATCTTATCATCGTCCATAGAGCCTTTAAATAACGTACCTGACCAATAGTTATCAAAACTATTAACAACAGGATCACCATATTCTGTTGCAACAGGTGCAATAATATCTACTACATCTGGACCCCATTCTGAATTAATCTTCATCATTTTATCTACTAGATTTTCTTTAAAATGATAAGCTTCTGATGTATATGCTATTGCACCAACTTTACCAGAGATAAATTTATCCATACCTTGTTCAGGTCTAATAGTTGTATAGTCAGGATCTATAATACCTTCGTCATATAATCTCTTCAAATACTTAATAGCATCAATGTTTCTCTTAGATATCTTACCAGGAATGTATCTGCCATCTTCTTCAATCCAGTTCGCATCTTCAATCTGGAACATATTAAGAACCCAAAGATCTTCTCCACCTTTTGTAATACCATAAGTATCATCTTTACCATTTCCATCTGGATCGTCATATGTAAAAGCTTTTAATAATTCATATAATTCTTCTGAATCAGTTGGCATCTTAGTTATTCCAACATTCTCCATCCAATCTTTTCTAACCCACATTGCCTGACTTACAAATGCATTTTCTGGTTTCCATGCAGTTCTTGGTAACATATAATGAGAACCTTCTCTAGTTCTTAAGAACTCAAAGTCTTTCATAAGTGCTGAGATATTCTTATATTCGCTAAGATCTTCTGGTAGTGGTTTAATTACCTCATGTTGAATCCATTGGAAAAATGTTGTTCTTGTATCTACATTACTCCAAGCAGGATGAGCAAACATATCTGGTAACGATTCACTTGATGCAGCAACATTCAAACTTTGTAAATAATCTGCCCAACTAAAATTTTCAAATGATAATGTCACATTGAACTTTTCATTTAGATACTCAGCTATATCATCATCACCATAATTAGCACTATCCCATAATCCTATTTTAATATTATAATGTTTATTAGTTGCTTCTCCACCATTGCTTGATACAGCCTCATTATCTTTATCTGCTGTTTTGCCGCATCCAACACTGGCGAGTATGGTAATTATTAAACATATACTTAATACTACTTTAATTTTTTTCATAAAACTTTCTCCTCCTTTTAAAATCCCAAAAATTAATTATAACTATAATACTTTTGTTATATTGCACCTCCTATTAACAATAACTATTTATTGCTTCACTGCCCCAGCCATAACTCCTTTTACAAAATACTTCTGAAAGAAAGGAAATAATACGGCAATAGGAACAATGGTAACAACCGCAGTCGCCATTTTGACAGCTTCACCACCTACATAAGAACCCGTTACTTTACGATAACTTTTTGCCATGTTACCTGCACCAAAATTATTAAAAACAATATCTCTTAATAATTTCTGTAATGGTATTTTGTCTGTATCTTTAATGAACAACATAGCATTAAACCATTCATTCCATCTCTCTACTGCGTAGAACATAAGGAATGTTGCAATCATTGGTTTTGAAAGTGGTAGTATAATCTTCCACAGTATATGTATGTCATTAGCTCCATCAATCCTTGCTGCCTCACGTAAACTTTCAGGAATCTCCATAAAATAATTTTTAATTATAATAAGATACCAGATATTAATACCCATTGGCAAAATCATTGCAAAAACATTGTTTATCAATCCGAGGTTTTTTACCTGTAAATAAAGAGGTATTAATCCTCCTTGAAAGAATAAAGGTATTATAGCAAATGTCAAAAATATTTTTCTACCTGGTAATTTCTTAATAGACAATGCATATGCATAAGATATTGTTAAAAATAAATTATACATAGTACCAAAAACAGTTACAAACAAACTTACTCCAATAGAACGAATGATTTCATCAGATGCAAAAATAAACCTATATGCTGATAAATCTAGTTTTTTGGGAAGTACTAAAAAACCACTTTCGGCAAAGGTTTTATAGTCCACAATAGAAATCATAAATACATTCCAAAAAGGATATATCATAATCAAAATGACTAAGGTGAAGAACACCACATTGAATATGTCAAATTTCCCCCACTTTTTTTTATTTTTTGTCTTTACACTCATATTTCTTCACCAACCTTATTCATAAATTCCAACGCCTTTTAATTTTCTTGATATCCTATCAACAATTAATAACAATATTAAATTGATGAAAGCTTTAAATAATCCAATTGCTGTAGCAAGACTAAACTGACCTCTTACCATAGCTTGACGATATACATAAGTATCCAAAATATCAGCGACACTATAGACTACTTGATTATAGATATTAACAATCTGGTCAAAACCACCATTCATCATATTTCCAACACAAAGAATCAACACAGTTAGTATAATAGTTTGCATACCTGGCAAAGTAATATGCCATATTCTTTTAAAACGGTTAGCCCCATCTACATATGCCGCTTCATATAATTGTTGGTCTATATTAGTTATAGCTGCCAAATATAATATCGTTGAATATCCTGCCATTTTCCATATATTAGATATATATACTATTGGCCTAAACCAACTAGTTTCAGTCAAGAAGTTTACCGTATCCATTCCAAGCATCTGTAGAATACCATTGATTACTCCACCATCTACTGAGAATACATTCTGTAACAACGTATACATTATAATCCATGATATAAAGAAAGGAAAATACAATAACGATTGAACTACTTTTTTGAATTTTACTGATATCAATTCATTAATTAAAATTGCTAAAATAATAGGAATTGGAAATTCAAAAATTAATCTACCCAGAGAAATGTGTAAAGTATTGAATGTAACTTCCCAAAACTTCTTATCAGAAAAAATATGTTCAAAATACTTAAAACCTACCCAAGGGCTACCGCTAATTCCTTTTGTTACTATAAAATCTTTGAACGCTAATGTTACTCCATATAATGGCATGTAATGAAAAACTATGTAAAAAATCATGCCTGGTAAAAGCAACATATAAATAAATTTGTATTCTTTCAACTGTTTTATGAGTTGATTTTGTTTTTTCGATTGGCACGTGCCAGTCATAATTGTGTTATCCACACCGAACCTCCTTTTTGCTTGTCATGCTTTAATTTATATAAATCTTTAATTTAATTATAATGTAGAGTATCAAATATTTAAATTCACTTTTTTCGGATAAAAATTCACTTTTTTCGGATAAAAATTCACTTTTTTCGGAATGTATATAAAAACAAATTCTTTACAAAGATTTTAAAAGCTAATATAATCTAAGTCAGACAATATATTTTTATACTATCAATATACTATTTTTAAAAACACTTATTTTAGGGGGTATTTATATGTATTCTGTCTATTTATTAGATGACGAACCTTGGGCTTTACGAGGCCTAATAAGCAGTTTTGATTGGGAGAAATTAGGATTTTATATCGCTAAGCACTCTACTAATCCTTTAGAAATTTTTGAACTAGCAAAAAAGACTCCACCAGATTTGATTATAACAGATATTCGTATGCCAGGTATGAATGGTATTGAATTAATAAAATCACTACGAAAATTGGAAATACCTTGTGATTTCATAATTGTGAGTGGATTTGCCGATTTCTCTTATGCCCAAAAGGCCATTGAATACAATGTTCTTAATTATATTCTAAAACCTATAGATGTGGAAGATACAATTCCTCTACTACAAAAAGTACATACTGATATTGACCGTAAACAGAAATTAAAATATTATTCATCTCAGATTAGTCAATCCACTAATCACTACTGCAATCAGCAAGCTAATGAACATTTTAATGCAATGATAGAATATATTAACAGTCATTTTTCCTCAGATGACATGAATTTACAATGTATGGCTGATAAATTCTGTCTTAACAACACCTACATATGCGATTTATTTAAGAAAACACTTTCTATGACCTTTAATGAGTATGTCACTGAATTAAGATTAAAAAAAGCCTGCTCTCTACTCTCCAATACTAACTTGACTGTTTATGAAATAGCAGAACAGACAGGTTATAAACCCTATTACTTCAACACACTATTCAAGAAAAAATATAACTCTACTCCATTGAAATATAGAAAGGAGAACTCTCGTTGAAATCATTATCAAAATTCAAACTAAGAACTCAAGTATCTATGTTTATCATCATTGCAACCCTCGCGATGATATTCATACAGATGTTTTATTATATTAATTTCAAAGATTTGAGCACTATGAAAGCTGACCAGTACTTCTCTAGTATGATTCAACAAGTGGAGAATCAGATTATTGACCTTGATAAGGATATACGTACTATTTCTGGCATGATATCCGCAGATAATAATCTTCAAGAATTTATTATAGAAGATGACCCAATTGTTAGATATGAGATGTCTACAAAGCTCTATCCAAGTATAGACGCTAACATTTGGCTAAACAACTATATCCGAACTATTCAAGTCATTGATTACAAAAATCGCATTATATCCAATAATTCAACTGAACTTGTAGTTATCTTCAACCAAATGATTAATGATTATGACTTGTACAATACAGATTACAAGAGACCTTTTTATACAAATGCCTACTATGACTCAAAAACCAAAGATTATTACTTAGCATATATCAATCCTATATATAATAAGTTTCAATACAATAAAAAACCTATCGGCAAGAGTATACTTATTTTCTCTACTAGTCTTATTCATTCGACTATTAATGCATTACCAATATCCCCACAATCATTGATTTTTCTAGCTGATGGCACTGATAAGATTATTGCATCCACCAACAATGATTTACGAGGTGTTAAAATAACCAACTTAGATTCTCATGTCAATTTATTAAGTAGTTTCAACAATACAGAACCTATAAAATATGATTATAATGACTACCATATAAAGTTTGTTGAATTACCTTCCATTAATAATTGGTATCTTCAATTTCTAATTTCCAAGTCAGATATAACTAGCGATATGCTTCCAATCGTACATAATGGTATCATTATAACAGTAGCTTTCACCATACTGATACTGTTTTTTGGTATAAGAATGATGTTTAATATTGCATGGCCCATATCCAAAATAACCTCTCAATTAAAACATATTGGTGATGGTCATTATAAAGCAAGGCTAAAAGTTACATCAAATAATGAATTAGGAATTATTGTTAATGATATTAATAATATGTTGTCTAGGCAAGAGACTATGACCAAGAAAATATTTACTACTCAAGATCAATTATATACACTAGAACTTGAAAAAAAAGAAGCAGAGTTATCTGCATTACAAAGTCAAATCAATCCTCACTTCCTATATAATACTTTGGAATGCATTAGAAGCATCGGAATATATCATAATATCTCTGAGATTCAGCAGATTTCAACATCTATGGCTAAAATATTTCGCTATGCAATTAAGAGCCAAGAACAAGTTACTATATTGGATGAAATTCAATGTATAGAAGATTACCTAAGAATCATGAATATACGTTTTATGGACAAGTTTAACTTAATTCTACATATTGAAGCAGAACATTACTCTCTAAAAATCAACAAAATGGTACTACAGCCTATAGTAGAAAATGCCATATATCATGGACTTGAAAACATAATTGG
This sequence comes from Vallitalea sp., assembly GCF_025211055.1. Taxonomy (GTDB): domain Bacteria; phylum Bacillota; class Clostridia; order Lachnospirales; family Vallitaleaceae; genus Vallitalea. Next base: position 66,652 of record NZ_JAOARO010000057.1, read on the forward strand.
CAAAGGTACCATTACTATAGATGCTACTGTTGATGAAACAATACAATGTCTATCTTTAGAAGTGAAGGATAATGGAAAAGGTATTGAACCAGAACAATTAACCTGTTTGCAACAGAAATTATCTTCTAATACAATCAGTACTATCACCAAAGAGACTCAACGTAGCGTTGGTATCATCAATATCCATAACCGATTAAAGCTAAACTATGGTGATGATTTTGGAATTAATATTGACAGCCACTTAGGAGAAGGCACTAGCATCTATCTGCAAATTCCTATATTGAGGTAGATTCATGGTAGTGATATGTTGTGAACAGGCTAAAGTAAGTATTAAGTTTAATAATGGACAACGGTTGTATATTGAAACCATATATAGTGATAATACACTCTCGTTACGTTTGTTGCTTCTATCTGTTTCTAAGGTAGAGCAACAAACCGTAAATATCGTTATTATCACTATATATGGTTCTTTCTATATTTACCACTCTTAAGTCAGTAAAAAAATGTGGCTTTAGCCTATAAAGTCTTTGCTGTCAAGTTAGACATTTTAAGATGTGTCAATGCAATTTTTGTTAAGGTTCAACTATCCTTTAACTTTTATGCCGTCCGCCATTTTGATTTATTTCAATACAAATCTTGTTAAAGTTCAACGCTAGATACATTAATTAGAGTTCCTGTGATTATTCTATTTCAATACAAATTTTGTGTAAATGGTAAAATGTTATTGTATCATTTATAACCAATTAACAAAGAGCTATTGCATTAAAAATTCCTTTAATAATGCAATAGCTCCCAAAGTAGAAATCATATCATAAAAATACAATCAATTTCCATTTCCAGCGAATTCCTTATTCAACTTACTTAACGCTTTTTTCTCTATCCTAGAAACATAAGACCTAGAAATCCCCAACATATTAGCAATCTCTCTTTGAGTCTTTTCTGCCCCATTATTCAACCCATATCTTAACTCTATTACTGTTTTCTCTCTCTGTCCTAATACGTACTTCATTTTATTATATAATAGACGTATTTTCATCTTCAGATCAACTTGGTCTACAATAGAATCTGATTTTGTTTCAATAACATCAATTAAACTGATTTCATTTCCTTCTTTATCAATTCCTATAGGTTCTTGAAGTGATATTTCTTTTGCATGTTTCTTTTCATTTCTAAGCATCATTAGCAATTCATTATCTATTCATACCAAAAGACGTAAATAAATATTAAATTATAATAAGGTAGTTATAGAGTCTTTACCACAAATCACCATAGGCAATAGAATTAGAAAAAGCAGAGTAGTAAGAGGGTTATCACAAAAAGACCTTTCAATAAAATCAAAAATAAGTAGAAGTTATTTAATAGGATTTGAGAATGATCAATTTATTCCTTCTTTAATATAATATACGTAAAATCGCTAATATATTACAAGTAGATGAAGACTATCTATATGATGATTATCTTTATATCTAATAGGTGGCAATCCGTCATTTAATGAACTATTTTATATTTTCTCAAATTTAAATTACTCCTTCCAATCTTATTACTCTCAGTATTTTACATTTTAGAATATATATTGTCAATAAAATAATTTTTCGTCCTATGTCTTTTTATACAAAAAATATATGTCAGTTTCTTGCCAATATGAAGTTTTATATAACTTATTATCGATATTGACTATAAGATTATATCCATTAATATTAACATTTAATAATAAGCAATAAAAAAAGAACCTACCCTCAATTATGAAAATAGGTCTGTACCTGCCCTAAAGCTTGTTTTAGCATAGTATCAACTAAATGCTTTTATTTATTCTTTTTCATTTAAAGAAAGGTTATATAATTATAATAATAAAATATTAGCTTTTACTGCAATTTAGCTCCACAATTAGGACAATAGACTAATTCTCGTATTTTTGTTCTTGGGTCAAATCTATAAGAACAGGGGTCCACTATTAACAGCATCTATCATACTTATTTTCCAATCTGTATCATAGTAATGTTGAGAATAATAAGTATTTTATTGGTCTCTGATTAATATCAACTGATACAACAATATCTTGAATTTCCTGTTTAACCTTTATTGTTTTTAATAAATCTTGTTTTTCTGGATTCCATTCAGGAACTCCCTCATAAACAGTATATATATACCATTTTTTATCTAATTGTAACGCATAATCTCCTCCTTGAAAATTATTACAAAACAGAGAAATTGGAACCAATAATTTCAGCAATTTTCCAGCATATTTGGTTTTTGAGCCAAGTACAAGATTATAAGCAGCTGATACAATAGTTTTAATACCATGTGATGTATCAGGTTCAGTCTTTTTAATATAAGGAACAGTATATATATAAGTAGAAATACCATGACCTCCAGAACCAGGATCTTCTATTACTTCTTTTGTTGAAATACCACTATATTTTAGTTTATAAACTAAAATCTCAAATCTTTCATAACCCTCTAAATCTTGAATTTTATCTAAATCCTCAATTTCTTTTAATTGTTGTTGTGAAAGATAAGATGTATCTAAAATATCCACTTGTTCTGGTGAAAAATCGCTAGTTGTTAACTCTATAAAAAATGTCAATTTACTCTGATCCTTTATAGGCATCATTCCTTGCACTGCAAATGTAATATTAAACTTACTTATATCAATAAAATCATTTAATGATATTTTAACTGTTTTTTTATATTAATTATTACAGTAAGGAGTGTAAGTAATAATTTAACACAATACTATTATATCATCTATATATTATAATATAGCTCTATAAAAGCTTAAGTATGTCCCACAATCTAATCATAAAAAGGTCACGAATCATAGTCCTAACGATAATTGAGTAGATTTTGTATCAAAATCATATCTCTCATTATAGATGTATTCCTGCATCTTGGCTAATGCTCTTTTCCTAACTCTATTACATTGGCTTCCACTAAGTTTGACATGATATTCTACCTGCATCCAAGTATTTTGTTCAATCTCTCTATAAGTAATAATCTGTCTATCAATATCACTAAGTATAGTTAATGCTGCATCAATCTGCATGATGATATCTTGGTATACTCTTATCCTGTTTTCTTTATCCAATCTCCTCTGGACTAAATCCTCTGTTACAGAATACATCTTATTAATTGCTGAAGTTTTCACTCCATCATAACTTACTCCATTCAGAGGACTTTCCTTTAGGTATTTTTCATCTAACTCACTCCTTACCTAAACAAAAAACCCCACTGCTTCACCATACAGTTATTAATATGATAATCTAACTTTTTAATATTATATTTTTATCCTAGCAAAACTTACCTTTTCCAACGTCCTCAATAAATACTGGCATTATAGCCTGCTTGTACAAAGCTCTCAAGATATATTCACATATCTCAATATTCCCAATGTTCCCTTGCCTTTTGTAGTGCCTTAAATCGCACTTTATGTAACTTAATTGGGTCTAACATTTTATACCCTCCAATCTGAATTAAACCAAGCCTTTGTGCCTATATTTATATACCTAAACAATGTGATATAATATCTTATTGGAGGTGATTTTAATGAACGTTATTACAATATTTTTTATACTAGTTAGTATAGCTAACTTCATTGGTTGTATTTACTACTTAGTGTCTTCAAACATATCACTATCTATTTTCTGTGGATTTGGTGCTTTATTGAGCATCCTTAAAGTACTTTCAGACAAAGAGAAGTTAAAAGCTAAAAAGGATACAATCAAACAATAATATATACATCGCTAGAGGATTATTCCCTCTAGCAGTCATTCAAAATTTCTCTTTAGCGCTTCTCTAAACACAATTTTACTCTTGATTTTTCTCTTTAAACATCTTAATTCTCTTATCAGCTAATGCTTTACATACCCAATGGGTTAGCTCCTCTATATAGAATAGCTCATTACACCTAGGGCATGTAGGTAACATTTTATCCTTACGTCTATAATGACTTTCTAAATTCTTAATAACTCTTAAATGTGGCTTATATTTTGCTATCTCTCTTTTTTGACGTATATATTTTAGTTCTTCCTGTAATTCCTGAATCTGTAATTGGTAATAACTCTCCCTGAACAGTATAATTTTTTCCACTCCAATACCCATAAGCATTAAATATCCTTGTAATATCACTTTCACTTGTTAACCATATTACATACAATTAAATCAATCTTTAATCTATGTCCATATAGCTATTGTACATAGAACCATCTTTTATACCTGTCGCATCTTGAAGCCATGTATTAACTTTATAATGCTTATTTCCTATTTCTCTACCGGCTTATTGATATCTGTTATTACCACTATATCTCTTATGTTATCAGCCTTATTAATCTTAATTCTATACTGTTCGCTGATTTTGAGATATTTAGCTTCCTCTGCTGATTCCTTTAGGTTATAGAGAGTATGATCGCAATACTGAAAATACTTTGAGCCATCTTCACCATTCTTCATTTTTTCTAGTAACACCATGGTATTATCTTTCATACTCTAACCACCTTGAGATTCAAGCTCTTGTATTTTCTTAAGATACTGAGCTTGAGTTATTTTTCCTAAGTCAAGTTGATCTTTCAAATTTATCTTTTGTTCAATTATCCTGTATTGTTCAGTATCTGTCTGCTCATAGATCCCCTATTGTTATGTAATTAATCCTTGCTCAATAAACTGTTCTTCTAGCCTATCATGTAAATAATCTAATGCATCATACCATTGATGTTCTGGATAATTCTCTTTTACAACTTTTAATAATTGATTTGCATAAAATTCACATAAAGCGTCATTTATACGCTGTATACCTTCTTTTTCCTCTCCTTCTGGAAACTTACATACCACTTCAATTTTTGGTGGTTTTCTTGACATATACAAACTCTCCTTATTTCACTTTATAAAATGTATGCATTACTAGTTGTCTGATATTAGAGAATATAGTTAATTTACATATATTCCCGATACCAATGAACGATTAGCATTTGATAGCCTTTCTAGGTCCCTTATGGATAGATCATTTCTTAATCGGTACTCTTTAACTAGTAATTTCAATTAATTCACCCCTGATGTATTTATTCTTATGTCAAAAATTACTTTTATTTAACTATATTATAAGTTATTATCCTAAAAAAAAACTAGATAATATAATGCTATATATGTTATATTTAAATAGTGGAGGTGTACAAAGATGATAGCCGGAATATACGTAAGGAAATCTAAATTTACTGGTAAAGGTGAATCTATACAAAATCAAATTCAACTATGTAAAGAGTATGCTATCTCAAAAGGATATACTGTTGATGATAGCTTAATATATCATGACGAAGGTTTTTCAGGTGGTAATATCAATAGACCTGCTTTTCAAAAGATGATAAAAGATGTTAAATCTTATAAATTTGATGTCTTGATATGTTATCGCTTGGATAGAATAAGTCGTTCTGTTGCTGATTTCTCAGATACCCTTGAAATGCTTAATAAATACGATGTATCATTTGTTTCTATAAAAGAACAGTTTGATACTACTACTCCAATGGGGCGTGCTATGATCTACATATCAAGTGTATTTGCTCAGTTAGAAAGAGAAACAGCAGCGGAGAGAATAAAAGATAATATGCTATCACTGGCTGAAACTGGAAGATGGCTTGGTGGTATTACTCCAACTGGTTATTACTCTGAATCAATTGAATATATTGATAGAGATATGAAAGAACGTACAATGTATAAGCTATCCCCTATAAAAGAAGAGTTGAATCTTGTTAAATTACTATATAATAAATACTTAGAATTTAAAAGTCTTGCTCAAGTAGAAACCTACTGCTTACAGAACCATATTAAAACTAAGAAAAATAAAGATTTTAATAAAAATACAATAAGGACTATATTAATTAATCCTGTTTATGCTATAGGAGATGAAGATACCTATAATTATTTATATAGTATAGGTTGTCAGATATTTTCTAATAAAGAAAAGTTCAATGGAAAATATGGTGTTATGGTATATAACAAAACAATAGAGAAAAAGAATAGAAGTAATAAGCTACGTGACCCAAGTGAATGGATTGTAGCTCTTGGTAAGCATAAAGGTATCATTAAGGGTGAAAAATGGGTTTTAACACAAAATATGCTGTTTAAAAACAGAGATAAGGCACCAAGACAGGGTACATCATCCGTTGGTCTTTTATCTGGCCTAATTCGCTGTAGTAAGTGTGGTCAACCTATGCGTGTAAAACATGGGCATATTAGAAAAGATGGTACCAAAAATTATTATTATGTATGTACATTAAAAGATACTTCTAGAAGTAAGCGTTGTGATAATAATAACCTGAATGGTCCTTATGGTGATAGATTCGTTGTAAAACGTATCAAAGAGTTTTTTAATGCTCCTGATGGTCTATTAAGTGATGTTGAGGATAATAAAAATAATATTAACTCACTTAAGAAAGAATTAGAAAAGGAACGTGAAAAAGTTAAGATACAGATTAATAACAATCAAAAATCTATTAATCATTTAGTTAAGCAATTAGCTGATAATGAAAATAGTTCAGCTTCTAAATACATAATTAAAGAGATTGAAGAACTAGACAAAGAAAATATCAAACTTCAAAATGAGCTTAATACAGAATTATCACTTGCCAAATTAAATAATGAATTAATAAATATATCTCTGCTTAATGAATCAGCTACTGATTTTGTTGAATCAATAAATTCTGCTGATACTGAGGAAAAGAAAAAACTGCTACATAACGTAGTATCAAGTATATACTGGGATGGAGACAAAATAGAGGTCAACTTTTTTGGTAAAAAAAACTAAATAATAAGGGCTATCCATACAATAATCTTGATGCGTCTTTTGGTGTGGATAGTATTTTCTATACACCTAGCAGCATAAGTCGCCAGCCTTGTACCTTTATCTATATTAAAGGTTGTAATTGCTTTTATTAAACCTATTGTTCCGATAGATATTAGATCATCCATATCTCTGTCTGTAGTATTATATTTTTTAACTATATGAGCAACTAAGCGTAAATTCCTCTCAATTAAAACATTTCTCGCTTGCATATCTCCATCTTTACACTTAATTAAATATTCCCTTTCTTCATCACTTGATAAAGGTTTAGGAAATGATTGAGATGTTGTAAAGTAGAACCCTGGTAAAATGAATGTTAAAAAATTGAATAGCAAACAAAAGCACCCCTAAATATGTATTCATAACAGTTTATGAAAAAAATACTTAGAAAGTGCCTTTCCAATTAAAATTCTTTACTTTTTAATCTAATTATTGTGTTTTTCGGAAATTCTTTATGGATTTTAAACCTTATAACTTGTTTAGGATGAGGAGCGCTTTTAACTAAGTTCCCTTCTTCATCCCACATTTCTTTTATTGTAGTTATATAATTCTCACCATCTGTAGCCATAAATTCTACTTGATCTCCAACACAGAACTTATTTCTCTGTTGTATAGTAATTATCTGTTCAGTAGAGTTATAATCTATTACCTTACCTATAAAAGTATAACTTCTTATATAAGTATTACTATTATATATCTGTTCATTTTCATCAGGTCGTTCTAAATAAAAACCTGTTGTGAATTTTCTATGAGTGCACTTCTTAATCTCATCCAAGTAATGAGGAATATTATTCATGTATTTGGATTCATCTTCAAAAAAATCATCGATTGCTTTTCTATATGTCCTTGTAACAGTTGCGACATACAATTGTGTTTTCATCCTGCCTTCTATTTTGAAACTATTAACACCAGCATTAATAAGCTCAGGAACATATTCTAGCATACATAAATCTTTTGAATTATATACATAAGTACCTCTTTCATTTTCGTAAACAGGCATGTATTCGTTAGGACGAGTTTCCTCAACTAGATGATATTGCCATCTGCAAGGATGTGTACATTCGCCTTTATTAGCATCTCGACCAACCATATAGTTACTTAATAGGCATCTTCCTGAATAAGATATACACATAGCTCCATGAATAAAAGCTTCTATGTCTAGAGTGTCAGGACTATTTTCCTTAATCTGATTTATTTCTTTAAAAGATAGCTCACGAGCAACTACTACCCTCTTAACACCAAGTTTATGCCAAAAATTAACACTTTTATAATTAGTATTATTAGCTTGTGTACTAAGATGTATCTCCATGTCTGGTAACATTTCCTGGGCAATAGTCAAAATACCAGGATCAGCAATAATCAATGCATCTGGCTTTATTTCTTTTATTTCCTCAAAATACTCATAAACTTTATCAATATCATCGTTATGAGCAATTATATTAGCAGTTACATAAACTTTAACATTATGTTTGTGAGCAAACTCAATGCCTTCTTTCATTTGTTCCATAGAAAAATTTTTTGCTTTTGCTCTTAACCCAAAATATTGTCCTCCTATATATACTGCATCAGCACCATACAGAACAGCTACTTCTAGATTTTCTAAGCTTCCTGCAGGTATTAGTAATTCAGGTTTATTCAATGTTTGCCTCTCCTCTCAAAGCTATAATTAATTCATTACTACTTTTTATAACTAAGTGTTACTCCATCAGCAATAGGAAGTATTGATGTTTGCAAGTTTTTATTATGATTCAATTCCCATAAAAATTCTCTCATACGACCATGTATTGTTCTTTGCCTTCTTGGAACACTAAATCTTGATTTTGCTACTGTACCATTTTGAAGAACATTATCACATATAAGGATACCGCCTTTTTTCAGCAATCTAAGACATTCTGGTAAAAAAGTTAAATATTGACCTTTTGCGGCATCCATAAATATAACATCAAAAGAATTATCAATAGCAGATAGGATATCACTGGCATCCCCTTCTAATAATGTTATAATGTCTTCTTTACCGGCTTTTCTTATATTTTCTTTGGCTTTCTTAATCATGTCTTCTGACCTCTCAATAGTAGTTATACAACCATCTATATCAATAAAGTCACTCATAATTATTGAAGAATAAGCTACCGCAGTACCAATTTCCAATACTTTGCTTGGTTTTCTGGTAGCTAATATCCATTTTAACAAGTTCTTGACTTCAGATTTAATTATAGGAACATTATTATTGAGAGCATCTTTCCTAATAGTACGAATAATAATGTCATCATCTGGTTCTATGGCCATTAGGTAGTCTCTTATATATTTATAAGTGATTTCACTCATTGTTTAACTCCTTATAAACTTAATTTAAAGGACTGTCTCAAAATACATCTACTTTTATACATTCTGTTTAAAAGGGTCCCAGCTATGTCTTTTGTGACCTAACTTACCATCAAACAGAGTCTATCTTACTAGTATATTAAAGTAAAATGTATTATGAGACAGCCCTTTTTTATTGTATAGTATAATTAAAATTCTTTTTGTAATTTACCTTTAACTTTGTTATGAGCATCTAAAGATTTATTAAATTCATGTTCTCCAGTCTCTGCATTCTTGAGAGAGAAATAGAGATAATTACTCTCAGTTGGATAAAGAGCTGCTTCTATTGAACGCTGACCTGGATTAGAAATAGGTCCAATAGGTAGACCAGGATTCATATAAGTATTATATGGTGATTCAATCTCCAAATCTGAATATAACAATCTTTCTCTAGGCTTGTCAAGAGCATACATGACAGTTGAACACATCTGTAGTTTCATAGGTTTCTTTAATCTATTATATATAACACCAGAAACTAATTCTCTTTCAGAATCAACTCTTACTTCTCTTTCAATAATAGATGCAATAGTTATTATTTCATCTATCTCATAACCTAATACTTTTGCTCTTTCATAATATTTATCTTTAAAAATTTTATCAAATTGTTTTAACATTATGCTAACAATATCTTTAGCAGTCGCATCAGTATATATCTCATAAGTAGATGGGAATAGATAGCCTTGTAATTTTAAGTTTCTATCTGGTACTTCATCAATAAACTTATAATCATAACATACGTTAGTCACAGCATCCAAGAATTCGGATTCTTTACATATATTTTCCTTAGCCAATTTTTTGGCTATTTGTACAACTGTATAACCTTCTGGTATAGTAAACTTTATTGTTTCCTTCTTAGCTCCTTGAGTTGTTAATATATTAGCAATTTCTTCATCAGTCATTCCTGTATTCAGTGTATAGTCGCCATATTGAAATTTATTCTCTTTACCAGAAAGCTTAGAATATAATAAAAAATAATAAGTATTTTTTATTAATCCATTATCATGCAATATCTTTGCAATTTCTTTTGATAAAGTACCTTTTGGTACTTTTATGTCCACTGTTTTAACAACTATATCTTTTGCTGGAGTTTTAGCCATTAATTTATAAGAGTAATCATATACTTTTTTACCTGCAAAAAATATAATCAATACAGCTACAATCAATATTACAACTTTTGACAAAGCATGTAACCCTATTAATAAACCTTTTTTCTTTTTCATATTTTGTCACCTTTCTGGTTAACTCAATCCGTATTAAGTCTCTAGTATTATTACCTGTATAGTGTAGTATCAACGGATTTATTCAATGAATGAAATACCTAAATCAATTTCTTTTGCTATGAGGTCAAATACCTCTTCAATTACTCTTGCTAATGTATTTTCAGCTTCAAGAAATTCTTTAACTTCTGGTTGTTCAATAATTTCATCATATTCCTTGTTAAGTTTTAACATATTTTCATAACATTCAAAAGAACCATCACCATATTCTATATGGATATTAAAAGACTTCTTTTTGTATTCACTAACTTTTTCTAACAACTGTGGATTAGTTTCTATTACATTCTTGCAATTTTGATAATCAGTATATTCTTCTAAATGTTTTATTTTTTCAACAAATATTTTTGTTTCTTTTATATAATCCACGAATTAGCATCCTCTCAATATCAAATAAAAATATTAATTTAATCTATTTTCTTACAACCTAAACTTCCATTATAATAGGTAAAATCATAGGACTTCTTTTCGTTTGTGTCCACAAATAGTCTCTTAGCGCATCTCTAACTACACCTTTTATCTTAGACCAATCAGTTATTCTCTTTTTATTACATTGATCTAATGCTTCTTTTACCACTTTTCTAGCTTCTAGCATCAAATCTTCTGATTCTCTAACATAAACAAATCCTCTTGATATTATATCAGGACCACATAATACTTGTCCAGTTTGTTTTTGTAAAGTAACAACAACTATTAATAATCCATCTTGTGAAAGTTTCTGTCTATCTCTTAAAACTATATTTCCAACATCTCCAACTCCTAGACCATCAACTAGAATTTGTTCTGCAGGTACTTTACCAGTTACCTTTCCGCCCGCTTTGTTAATTTCTAGGACGTCTCCACTAGAAAGTATAAAAATATTATCTTTTTTCATACCAATGCTCTCAGCTAATTCAGCATGTTTAACTAGATGTCTATATTCACCATGTACAGGGATAAAATATCTTGGTTTAACCAATGTATGAAGTAATTTTAACTCTTCTTGTAACGCATGTCCTGAAACATGGGTATCTTCGCAGATTACTTCTGCACCTTTTCTATATAAATCATTTATTACTTTTGAAACTGTTTTCTCATTTCCTGGAATTGGCTTAGAACTAAATATAATTTTATCTCCTGGCTTAATCTCTATCTTTCTGTGTACGGATGAAGCCATTCTAGATAATGCAGCCATAGCTTCTCCTTGACTTCCAGTAGTAATTATTACCAATTGTCCATCTTTATACTTATTAATATCCTCTACACCAATCATCATTTTATCTGGAACTTTTAAATATCCTAATTCAATAGCTGTCTTAACTACATTAATCATACTTCTTCCTTCAACAACAACTTTTCTATTGAATTTTTCAGCTGTCCAGATGATTTGCTGTACTCTATCAACATTAGAAGCAAATGTAGCTACTATTATTCTCTTTTGATCAGAATCTAGGAATATATCATCTAATGATTCTCCTACAGTTCTTTCAGACATAGTGTACCCTTTTCTTTCAACATTGGTACTATCTGCCATAAACAAAAGTACACCTTTTCTACCTAACTCAGCAAATCTTTGAAGATTGATAGCTTCTCCTCTAATAGGTGTATAGTCAATCTTAAAATCCCCTGAATGTATTACAACACCAACAGGTGTAGTTATAGCTAGTGCTACCGCATCCGCTATACTATGATTAGTTCTGATAAACTCAACCCTAAAAGAACCTAATGTAATAAATTGCCCAGGCATAATACATTTTCTTTTAACGCTTCTTAACATATTATGCTCCTTTAATTTATTTTCTACTAACCCAATAGTAAGTCTTGTACCATAAACAGGCACATTAACATCACGAAGAACATAAGGTAATGCTCCAATATGATCTTCATGTCCATGAGTTAGGACAATACCCTTTACCTTCTCTATGTTATCCTTTAGGTATGTTACATCTGGGATTACTAAATCTATCCCTAACATTTCATCTTCTGGAAACGCTATACCGCAATCAACAACGATAATTTCATCGTTATATTCAAAAGCAGTAATATTCATACCTATTTGCTCAAGTCCGCCTAAAGGTATAATTTTAAGTTTTGATTGTTTTTTTGTCAAACTGACACCTCCTAAATTAGTAAGATAATTTCTGCATCACCCAATCAGTTATTGAAGAAATTATCTTCTATGTTCAACTTAAAATATTACAATTTTTGCATAGTCTAAAACTTCTTATTTTCTTACTAGATTTTCTAATAATACGAAGATATCACTATGTACTGCCTATTCAAATATTATCCTTTAAGTTAAACCTTAACGCCCAAAGATATATTTTTGCATTATAAATATATCTCTAATAATTTTAATCCCGTACATTGATAACTATTTACAGTTTTTACAAATACCATAAAATTTTACTTTGTGGTCAGTAACTTTAAAGTCATATTTTGCTTCAAAGCCTTCTTCAATAGATTCCATTAAATCGTCTTCTACTTCAATTACTTTGCCACAACTTTCACAGATTAAATGATGGTGATGGTGATGGTGATTATCATCATTAAACTTGCCAATTTCATACCTTATAAATCCATCGTCTAAGTTTAATTTATCTATTAATTTTAACTCATGCAAGAGTTGTATAGTCCTATATACCGTAGCTAGTCCGATTTCAGGGCATTTCTCCCTTACTATCTCATAAATCTCCTCAGCTGTTAAATGATCCCCTTCATTATTTTGAAGTACATCAAGTACCATTCTTCTCTGAGTAGTAAGTTTAAATCCTTTTTCTTTTAATATTCTTTTAAAATCTTCACTGCTAACAGACACATATATTCCCCCAACTTTTTAATATACTTTAATTTTATATAACTATTCATTAAGCATATCTTTCAATAGTATAATTGTAGTTATTTATTAGTTTAAAATCACTATTAATGTAAAATATAGATAACTCAATTATAAATCTCTACTAACCTTTTGTCAAATTTGGCTCTTACATATCTATATCAATATCTTCTACTAGTTCCATTAGTTTTTCACTAACTGGTAGAAGCTCATCGTCATCGTCAACTATTTCATAAATTACATCTTCGCCATCTAGGCTAATTGCTTTTAATACATAAGCTGTCATATCATCAAGTTCTAACTCTTCTTTTTCAACAGCCAATAAATATGTCTCTTCGTCATATTCTAAAGAACTTAAAATTGCAAATTCCACATCTTCACCAGTCTCTTCAAACGTAAATACAATTGTTTCCACTAAAAAATCCACCTTTCAAATTATTACCAATTTTTAATTAGTTTATAATATATATGTTAACTTATTTTAATTCATTGTTTATTAATAACATTAAGATCAATTCACAAAAAGTATTTTATTAGTTTCGTTGTAAATTGTCAAGATATCCTTGTAAAATAAAAACAGCTGCCATTTTATCTATGACTTTACTCTGTTTTTTTCTACTTAAATCAGCTTCCAAAAGTGATCTTTTAGCTCCTATTGTGCTTAATCTTTCATCCCAAGTTTCTACTGGAATTGAAAATTCCCGCATCAATCTATCTTTAAAATATAAGGTTCTATCTACTCTCTCTCCAGATGTATTATTCATATTTTTAGGGAGTCCTAATACTATCTTTTCTATATTATACTCATTTATAATATCACCTAATCTTGCAATTGTTGATTTCAGATTATTTTCATCTTTTCTATTTATAGTTTCTATACCTTGAGCAGTCCAACCGAATGGGTCACTAACTGCTACACCTAATGTTTTACTCCCATAGTCCAAACCTAAAATACGCATTTTATCACATCCAACTTTTGTTTTCTATTGAATAATTTTCTCTGTAGGATAATAAAAGTGTGCATCTGCACACTTTTCATCATTGAATAGTATACCTAACTATTTAATTTAACTTTTATATTATACGACTACTTACAGTTATTGTCTATATAATTTTTTACTAATTCTTCTAATAATTCATCTCTTTCAACTTTACTTATTAAACTTCTAGCATTTTTATGGCTAGTGATATAAGTAGGATCACCAGATAAAATGTAACCAACAATTTGATAAATAGGGTTATATCCTTTCTCTGTAAGGGCTTCATATACACTTACTAAAATTTCTTTTGCATCTTCTGGTTCTTTTTCGAATTTCTTAAAAAATTGAGTACTATTAATGTTTTTCACCCATATCACATCCTCACTTAAACAATTCTTCTATAATCTAGCCTTTTGGTTTTATATTCCTTTTACTATATATTAATATATATGTAAGTAAAATACAATTAAAATTTGCCTTGTAATATTATTTTAATGTTAATTTATTATATGCTTCCAACTAGAATATCATTTTGGATTTTTATAATCATTGTTGATAACTGTAAATTTCTAATATTACTGTCACTGAAAACTTTTACTTTTATATAATTATCAGTAAATCCATAGTAACACTTTTTCCCATCTATTATGGATTCTTCTTCAAACAGTACATCAACCTCTTTATTAATAAAGCTATTTAAAAACTCTTCTCTTATTTTACTTTGAACATTAGTCAAACTATGACTTCTCTCAGCTTTTACTCTAGGGTCTATTTGGTCATCTCTAGCAGCAGCTGGAGTACCTTCTCTCATAGAGTATTTAAAAACATGTATTCCACTAAACCTTATCTTTCTAATAAAATCTAATGTAGCATTAAATTCCTCATCTGTCTCCCCTGGAAAACCAACTATAATATCAGTTGTTATTGAAGGGTTTTCATAAGCTTTTCTTATAATCTCTACTTTGTTATTATAAATCTCAGTAGTATATTTCCTATTCATTCTTTTTAAGGTAGCATCACAGCCACTTTGGAGTGATAAATGGAAATGTGGACATATTTTATTTAATTTTGATAGTTGGGCAATAAATTCCTCTGTAATCAAATTAGGTTCTAATGAACCTAGTCTAATCCTTAATATTCCGTCTATCTCATTCAACCTCATCAAAAGTTCAATTAATGATGTGTTAGTTAAGTCTTTTCCATATGAAGCAATGTGTATACCTGTTAAGACGATTTCATGATATCCATTACTTGCTAAAGTATTAACTTCTTTTATAACACTGCGCATCTCTCTGCTTCTTATTCTTCCTCTTGTATATGGAATAATACAATATGAACAAAATTGATTACAGCCATCTTGTATCTTAATATAGGCTCTTGTTTTATCATTAACCTTTGTAATCAAAATATCCTCGTATTCAGTTGTTTTTCCAATATCCTCGACTACATTTATTTTATTGCCCTCATGGATATATTCTTCTACTAAATCAACTATTTTATTTTTATTATTACTACCGATCACTAAATCTATATTGTTATCTTTTATCAACTTGTCTTTTGCTATCTGAGCATAGCATCCTACTGCCACAATAATAGCTTCTTCGTTATTATGTTTTGCCTTTGATAACATTTGTCTTGATTTTTTATCAGCAACATTAGTGACAGTACATGTATTAACAACATATATATCAGCAATATCTCTAAAATCTACTATTTGATATCCGGATTCTTCAAACAATTCTTCCATAGCTTCAGTCTCATACTGATTAACTTTACAACCTAAAGTATGGAAAGCAACTTTTTTCATATTAATACCTCACAATAATAATTTATTTTTTTGTATATTATTTCAGTAGTTTAACAAAAAGCACCTAATATAGTTTACTTTTTTTGGTAATTTTAGTTATTGACTTATTCCTTATAAAAGGTTAGTATATTGATGTATTCAATTATTAAAAAAACACTTTTAAGGGGGTCAATTACATGAAAACAGTTAAAGTAACATTAAATTCAATCGATAAAGTTAAAAATTTTGTAAATGCAATCAGTAAATTTGATTCTGATTTTGATTTAGTTTCTGGTCGCTACGTTATTGATGCAAAATCAATCATGGGTATCTTTAGTTTAGATTTAAGTAAACCAATTGAATTAACAGTACATGATGATGATGCATTCAATGAAGTTGCTGGCACTTTAGAAGAATTCATCGTTGAATAATTATCAATTTCATGTTTATGAAATACTAATATGGATTAAACCATATTATAAAAATCCACTTGTCAGTGGATTTTTGTTATAATCCTATCTATAATTTATAACTATCCTTACTCTTCCTCATCTGGCTTAATTTTAACAAGTTCTACGTTATTAATTGCTTCTTCAATCATTTCATCGATTTTTTCTAATCTTCTTTCAGATCTTATAATCGATTTTAATGAAGGTTTTGTTACTGGATGTTTAGCAACAAATATAGTACAACAATCTTCATATGGCAAAATTGAAGTTTCATAAGTATCAATCTTTTCACTTATCTCAACTATTTCTTGCTTATCAAAACCTATGAGAGGTCTGAATACTGGCATATTACAAACAGAATTAGTAGCATTAAGACTTTGAATTGTTTGTGACGCTACTTGCCCTATACTTTCACCAGTAACCAATGCTAGTGCTCCATGTTTTTCTGCTAATCTTTCAGCTATTATCATCATTATTCTACGCATAATTATTGTTAATTGTTCATGAGGACATTGCTCATAGATATATAGTTGAATATCTGTAAACGGTACAACATTAAGATTAATCCTACCTGAATATCTTGAAACAATCTTGGCTAAATCAATTACTTTCTGCTTAGCACGTTCACTAGTATATGGATGACTATGATAATATACTGCATCTAATTTAACTCCTCTTTTAGCTACTAGATAACCTGCTACAGGTGAATCAATCCCTCCTGATAACATAAGCATAGCTTTACCATTAGAACCAACTGGCATACCA
Source organism: Vallitalea sp. (assembly GCF_025211055.1). Lineage (GTDB taxonomy): Bacteria > Bacillota > Clostridia > Lachnospirales > Vallitaleaceae > Vallitalea. The sequence goes on from NZ_JAOARO010000057.1 coordinate 83,908, forward strand.
CCTAAACCTTTAATAATCTTAGAATAAATATATGCTCTACTTCTTATTTCAACCCATACTTTTACGTCTGGTTTTTTTACATCAACTTTCAATTCAGGTATATGGTCAAGTAAATATGCTCCGACTTCACAAGCTATTTCCATTGAATTAAGAGGGTATCTCTTATCAGCTCTTCTTGATTCAACTTTAAAAGTAAAATTCAAGTCTTCATATTCATCTTTCATGTACATTAGTGCTGCTTCTTTTACTGCTTCAAAATCCATATCCTCAAGAACAATTACTGGACAAATTCCAACAAGACCAAATATCCTTGATAATCTTTCAACTACTTCATCGTAATCATAATCAGAAAATGGTTCAATAAAAATTCTTCCTTGCTCTTTACTAACTTTGAAATCCCCACATGGTTTAATCGCTCTACGGATATGATCTGCAAGTATATTTTCAAATATATACCTATTTTTACCTTTAATTGCAATTTCACCATATTTAACTAGAAAAGCTTTCTTTAAATTACTCATTATTTAATCCAATCCTTCCAAAATACGTAATCTTTAACATCATTCATCTAATGTCTAACAAACTTTCTTAATAATGGTACTACAATCTCTAATTCATCTACGCACTTATCTAATTCCTCTATAGTATTGTTAATACAAAAACTAAATCTCACTGTGGATAGCGCTTCTTCATTATTTAATCCTATTCCCTGTAAAGGACCTAATTTAGAAGGTTTATTAGATGAACATGCAGAACCTGTGGATACAAATATATCTTTTTCTTCTAGGCTATGAAGTAATACCTCGCCTCTTACTTTATTGAATCTTATACTTAATATATGTGGAGCACCTTTATCTACATCTATTCCATTGATAAGAGTATCTGCTATTTCGTTAATAATCCTACCTGCTAAATGTCTTTTTAATTTATATAAATGTTCTATATTGGAATCTAAGTTATCATACATCATCTTTGCAGCAACACCAATAGCTGCAATTCCTGGTACATTCTCTGTTCCAGACCTTATACCATTTTGCTGATATCCACCATATATGATAGGGCTTATCTTAATATTATCATTGATATAAATAACTCCTACTCCCTTTGGAGCATGGAATTTATGTCCACTTATACTTACTAAATCAATATTCCATTTTTTAGGATATATATTTAATTTCCCAAAAGATTGTATAGCATCTACATGAAAAATAGTGTTTTTATTCTTCGATTTAATTACCTTTCCAATCACATCTATAGGCATTATTGTACTGATCTCATTATTAACATGCATTATTGATACTAAAATAGTATCTTCACGTATGCTGTCTCGTAATTGTTTCAAATCAATAAGTCCATTACTATCAACTGGCAATACTGTTATCTCATAATCATTATCCCCCAGATAATTTATTGTATTCTTAACTGAAGAATGTTCTATTGTTGTAGTTATTATATGCTTACCTGATCTTCTATACGCCTTTGCTACACCAAGTATTGCTAGATTATTGGATTCTGTTCCACCAGATGTAAAATAGATTTCCTTTTGATTTACTTTCAATATTTTAGAAAATATATCTTTTGACTTAATAATATATTTTTCAGCTTCAAATCCTTTTTTGTGTAAAGACGAAGGATTGCCATAATCTTCTCTAAAGACTTTACACATTTCTTCTATAACAACTTCAAATGGTTTTGTAGTAGCCCCGTTGTCCAAATATATTTCCATTCTAAGGCATCCTTTCAATAATAGTCTAATTTATATGAAATACTTTGTAATATAAAAACATAAGAAAGATATACTATATTAAACTTAGTGTTTAATATAATATATCTTGCCCAAAACTTCTCCTAAACTATAGTCTTCACTATTTTTTAATAACATTTTCTATAGCTTGTACTACTCTTGATTTTTGGAAAGGTTTCACAATAAAATCTTTCGCTCCATTTTTAATCGCTTCTATAACCATAGGTTGTTGACCCATAGCTGAACACATAATTACTTTTGAATTAGGACTTACCTTAAGTATTTCAGGAAGTGCAGTTACTCCATCCATTTCAGGCATTGTGATATCAAGAGTAATTACATCTGGTTGTAATTCTTTTGCCTTCGTTATTGCCTCTTTTCCGTTATTAGCTTCTCCACAAATATCATAATCTTCTTCTGATAACATTTTCTTTAATACAGTTCTCATGAAAATTGCATCATCAACGATTAATACTCTTAATGCCATACTATTCCTCCTCAAGTTGAAACATTAGTAATGATAATATAGCTAAACCTGCTGTTTCTGTCCTTAGTATTCTTTTTCCTAGTGTTATGATAATAGCCTCACTACTCTTAGCCTCTTCTATTTCATTTAGACTAAATCCTCCCTCAGGACCTATAAATACTCCAATCCTCTTACAGTCTAGATTGTTTATAAATTCTTTGGTTTCTGTTATATTATTCGCATTTTCATAAGGGACAATAATTGTATCCAGTTGCTTTGAATATTCTATTGCTTCTTCAAAATTCATTATTTCATTTACTACTGGAATAATACCTCTCTTTGACTGCTTGGCTGCAGACTGAGCTACCTTATTCCATCTAGCTAATTTTTTCGTCCCATTTTGTTTATTTATTTTAACAACGCTTCTTTCAGTAATAACAGGAATTATTTCATATACCCCTAGCTCTACTGCTTTCTGCACAATTAATTCCATTTTAGCTTGTTTTGGCAAAGCTTGAAAAAGGTAAATTTTTGTTTTTAGTTCAGTAATTGATTGTTTTTTAGTGACAATTTTTGTATTTATATATTCATCTTCAATATTATTAATTATACAATAATAGTCATTACTATGTCCATCACAAATTATAATTTCGTCATTTTTATTCATTCTAAGTACATTTTTGATATGTTTTACGTCTCCACCAACAATACTAATCTCGTCTTCAATAATTTGGTTAGGCTCTACAAAAAATCTATGCATATAAAACCTCTATCCTTTCAAAAGCACTTATGAAATAGGTCTAGCAACAATAGCCGCCCATTCTCCCATCCTCTTAATCTCTAGTATATCAAACCCATTAGTTAATAACGCATCCTTAACATCTTTTACTCTATCTAATATAATTCCAGAGGATATAAAAATACCGTTAGGAATTAAGTATTTAGATACACCTTTTGCTAATATCATTATTATATCTGCCATAATGTTAGCTACAACCATATTAGCTTTAATGTCAACCATTTCTAGTAAATCACCGTTAAGTACATTAACCTTGCTATCTACCTTGTTAGTAACAACATTTTCTTTGGTAGCTTTGACTGCATTTTTATCAAGATCAATACATGTCACTTCTTTAGCTCCTAATTTGGCGGCCGTAATTCCTAATATTCCACTTCCACAACCTACATCAATTACTAGATCATCCTTTGATAAATATTTATTAATCATACTGACACACATGGAAGTGGTCTCATGTGTACCTGAACCAAATGCCATACCTGGATCAATTTCTATTATAACATCATCATGCATTTTCTCTGAATACTTTTCCCAAGTTGGTTTTATAATTATATTATTATCTATCTTAAAAGGCTTATAATACTTTTTCCAATTATTCGCCCAATCCTCATCATCTATGATAGTTAACTCAATCTTGGTTGTACCAACTTCCAGATATTTACCAATATCTTTGATTTTAGCTTTTATTTTATCTACTTTTTCAGTAACATTCTCTTGTTCTGATAAATAAAATCTAATAAAAGTATCTCTGTTATTATCAATAACCCCATCTTCAATATAATCTACGATTATTTCTTCCATATCTTCCTTTGATAGAGTATTATCAACTACTTCTATACCTTGTATTCCCTGTTCAGTAAGCATATAGCTTACAGCTTCTATGGCTTCATCATTGATATAGACTTTACACTGGGTCCATTTCAATATATTACACATCCTTTTAGCATACTATAATATTTTTACTTATGTAGCCTATAATTTAATCAAAGGCATCCATGACTTTATCATACCACTTTTTTTTCTTACCGTCTTTGAATTCTTTTACTTGCTCTCCAAAAGTAGTAGAAAATTCTTTCAGTAATTCCTTTTGCTTATCATTCAATTTTTTAGGAACATCTACAACTACAGTAACATATTGGTCTCCTCTAATCTTAGCATTTCTTATATGAGGTACACCTTTTCCTTTTAACCTAAATCTAGTATGTGTTTGAGTTCCTTCTTTTATTTCATATTTTACATTTCCGTCAAGAGTAGGAACTTCAAGTTCTGCACCAAGTGCCGCTTGAGCAAAAGATATAGGTAATGTAAAGTAAATATCAACACCTTGTCTTTCTAAGAATTCATGAGGTTTTACATATACAGTTACTAGTAAATCTCCTCTTGGTCCACCATTAGTACCAGGTTCACCCTTTCCACTTAACCTTATGCTTTGACCATTATCAATACCAGCAGGAATATCTACAGCTATTTTCTTTCTCTTTCTAATATATCCTGTTCCTCTACAAGATGAACACTTTTCTTTTATTACTTTTCCTGTTCCACTACAATTATTACAAGTCTTAACACTTGTTATGTTACCAAACATAGTCTGTTGATTATATCTCACTTGACCTGAACCTTTGCAATGAGGACATGTTTCTGGCGTTGTTCCTTTCTTAGCTCCAGTACCTGAACATTCTTCACAAGTCTCAGAGATAACCATATCAATTTCTTTTTCTACACCAAATACGGCTTCTTTAAAATTAAGTGTAACAGAAGTTTTTAGACTTGCACCCTTTGTAGGAGCATTAGCATTTCTTCTACGACCTCCGCCGCCACCAAAGAAATCACCGAATATATCTCCAAATATATCTCCAACATCTGAGAAATCAAAGCCTCCTGCTCCGCCGCCTCCATTACTAAATGCAGCGTGGCCAAATTGATCATATTTTGATCTTTTTGATGAATCACTTAATACCTCGTAAGCTTCTGTTGCTTCTTTAAATTTGTGTTCAGCAGATTCATCACCTGGGTTCATGTCAGGATGATATTGTTTAGCTAATTTTCTATATGCTTTCTTTATATCAGCGTCAGTAGCACTTTTCCCAACACCTAATACCTCGTAATAATCTCTTTTATCTGCCATTATTCCCACCTACCTCTTTTTATGATTAATTTTAAATTATCTAATTCAACTTATATTTGATAGCTCAACTTTCCCACCTTTAATTTAATGCAGGTAAATTAAAGGTTATAGGTTTTTAATTAGCTTACCTGCATACAATATTAAAGTGGGAAAGTTAAGTTAATAGTATTAAATTCACCACAATATATATTGCGTTATTAATTATATCCTAACCATTATATATTGTGGTCAAAATATCACATCCAGAATTACAATTATAAGTTTTTATCTAAAATATATATATTCTTTAAGAAAGCCAAAGACCAATGTCTTTGGCTTTTTTACAATTTTATATTTTACACTTCTTTGAAGTCTGCGTCAACTACATCATCATCATTATTTGGTTGTTCTTGATTTGGTTCAGCTCCTGGGGCACCTTGTGGCCCTGCTCCTGGGGCTGCACCGGCAGCTCCAGCTTGTTGATATAATTTAGTTGAAAGCTCTGTAAAAACAGTCATTAACGCTTCTTTTGCTACTTTGATTTCTTCTACATTAGTATCTGTCATATTATCAATAGTTGATTTACCAAGTACTTCTTTTAACTTAGTAACTTCAGCTTCTACTTTTTCTTTTTCAGCAGCGTCAACTTTATCGCCTAATTCATTTAATGTCTTTTCAGTTTGGAATACAAGTGAATCAGCTTCATTTCTTACATCAATAGCTTCTTTTCTCTTCTTATCTTCTTCTTCGAAGTTTTGAGCTTCATCAACTGCTTTGTTGATTTCATCATCAGATAAGTTTGTACTAGCTGTAATTGTAATATGTTGCGTTTTGCCTGTTCCAAGATCTTTAGCCGTAACATTAACAATACCGTTAGCATCTATATCAAAAGTAACTTCGATTTGAGGAATTCCTCTTGGTGCTGGTGGAATTCCATCTAATTGGAATCTTCCAAGTGTTTTGTTATCCTTAGCAAATTCTCTTTCACCTTGAACTACATGAATATCAACAGCTGGTTGATTATCTGCAGCAGTTGAGAATACTTGGCTCTTCTTAGTAGGAATTGTAGTGTTTCTTTCGATTAACTTAGTAGCTACACCACCTAAAGTTTCAATACCCAGTGATAATGGTGTTACGTCTAGAAGTAATATGTCTCCAGCTCCAGCTTCACCTGATAATTTACCACCTTGAATGGATGCTCCTATAGCAACACATTCATCTGGGTTAATACCTTTGAATGGCTCTTTACCTGTTAATTTGTTTACTGCATCTTGTACAGCTGGGATACGTGTAGATCCACCAACTAATAATACTTTATCAAGTTCATTTGCTGATAATCCTGAATCTCTTAAAGCATTGTTTACAGGACCCATTGTCTGCTTAACAAGATCAGATGTTAATTCATCAAATTTAGCTCTAGTAAGTGTAATATCTAAATGTTTTGGTCCTTCTTGTGTAGCAGTAATGAATGGTAAGTTAATATTAGTTGTTGTTGCTGATGATAATTCTTTTTTAGCTTTCTCTGCTGCTTCTTTTAATCTTTGAACAGCCATCTTATCATTAATTAAATCTATACCATCTGAAGTTTTGAATTCTTTTATAAGGTAGTTCATAACACGGTCATCAAAGTCGTCTCCACCAAGTTTGTTATTACCACTTGTAGCTAATACTTCAATTACACCGTCTCCGATTTCAATAATAGATACATCAAATGTTCCACCACCTAGGTCATAAACCATAATTTTTTGTTCATTTTCATTATCAAGACCATATGCTAAAGCTGCAGCTGTAGGCTCGTTGATAATTCTCTTAACTTCAAGACCAGCTATCTTTCCTGAATCCTTTGTTGCTTGTCTTTGGCTATCAGTAAAGTATGCAGGAACTGTAATAACAGCCTCTGTAACTTTTTCACCTAAATAGCTTTCTGCATCGGATTTTAATTTTTGAAGAATCATAGCTGAAACTTCTTGTGGAGAATACTTTTTATCATCAATAGTTACTCTAAAATCAGTACCCATATGTCTCTTAATTGAAGCTACTGTTTTATCTGGATTAGTAATCGCCTGTCTCTTAGCAGGTTCTCCTACTAATCTTTCTCCATTTTTTGTAAAAGCAACAACTGATGGTGTTGTTCTAATACCTTCTGCGTTAGCAATTACTACTGGTTTTCCACCTTCCATAACTGCAACACATGAGTTAGTTGTACCTAAATCAATACCAATTATTTTACCCATTTAATTTCCTCCTTCATATCAATATACTCGTCAATATTTATTATATTTTAATTTTATTCGACGAAGATTATTTTTTAAGTAATTAATAATATATATATAAGATGCACAATATTATAATCATACATTCTATATTTCTTAAAATTTTATCTTGATAAACTAATTTACTACTTTTACCATGCTATGTCTTAAAACTGAATCATTGTACATATATCCTTTTTGGAATACTTCTGCAACTATATTTTCACCTAATGACTCGTCATCAGCATGTGTAACTGCATGATGGAAGTTAGGATCAAATTCATTACCTTCAGCTTCTATTTCTTCTACTCCAAGTTCGTTAAGAGTACTCATTAACTGTTTTAATATCATCTCAACACCTTGTGTAAAAGGTAATTCTTTTTGTTCTTCTGAAATACTGTCTAGAGCACGTTCAAAATTATCTACAATAGGTAATAATTTTTCTAATGTTTCTTTTGCTCCATTTTCATACATCATAGATTTTTCTTTTATGGTTCTTTTTCTAAAGTTATCAAATTCTGCCATAGTTCTTTGTAATTTATCTACGTATTCGTTAACTTCCTTTTCTTTTTGTTTCAGTTTTTTATTCATATCATTTTCTCCAGTAGAATCTTCTTCTAAGTTTACATCTTCCACTTCTTCTAAATTTTCTTCTAAATCTTTTTCTTCAACTTCTTGTGCATTAATTATTTCATCTTTTATTTCTTCTGAAAATTTTTCTTCAGCCACTATATAACCACCTTCCTATTTTAACTTATTAATAATTTCTTCCATCTTTGACATTAAACATGAAAGAGACCCTATTGTATTTTCATAATCCATCCGTTTAGGACCAATGATACCAATGAATCCAATATTCTCTTCACCAAGTTTGTAAGTTGTAGTAATCAAACTACAATCTTTCATTTCATCAATAACATTTTCGTCACCAATAGTAACTTTTATATTCACACCATTTTCTTCTAATACAGTATAGACCATGTCTTTTAGAGCTTGTTTTTCTTCAAGTCTATGCATTAGATTGGTTGCTTTTGATATATCATTGAATTCTGGGAATCTTAATATATTAGTTGCACCAGATGTATATATCTCTGTATCATCAACAGATTTTATAGTATCAAAAATAGCATCTAATACTTTATTAACTATGTCAGCATTACTTCCCGCAAAATCTTTTAGTTGTTGAATAAGTGGTAAATTAATCTGTTCAAGAGTAAGACCATATAACTGCTCATTAAGAACAAAAGTCAATCTATTCAACATTGTTTGATGTACTGGTTCATTAATATTAATCATGTAATTCTTAATAATATTTCCATCTGTAACTATAACAGCTAAGATTTTCTTTTTCTGTACACCTATTAATTGTATATTTTTTATTTTGGCTTTATTTATCTGTGGCGATGAAACAATCGTAGCATAATTAGTTTCATTTGCCAGCATTTTAGCAATATTTTTCAACAAAGATTCTATCCTATCTACACGTTGAAACAGTTGTTCTATATATAAACCATTGTTTATCTCATCATGATGAAGATTCATAAGCTTATCAACGTATAGCCTATACCCCTTGTCAGATGGAATCCTACCTGCAGACGTATGAGGTTGCAATATAAGACCTAATTCTTCTAGATCAGACATTTCGTTTCTTATAGTAGCAGGACTTATACCTAAGTCATAATTCTTTGAAATTGTTCTTGAACCTACTGGTTCAGCTGTTTCTAGGTAATTTAAAATTATTGCTCTAAGAATTTTAATCTTTCTATCATTCAGTTCCATATCGCACCACCTTTGTCAGCCATTTTTTGTTAGCACTCTACTTCAATGAGTGCTAATGCTTGAAATAAAAATATCACTTGCAGATAGATTTGTCAAGTAATTTTACAAAATTTAATTATTTTTTTTATACTTAATACATTTGTAACGTACTATTCCAGCTGTATTTATACCTATTATAGTCGTATTATTCAAATAAAAACATGGATAATGCAAAATTACTAACGTCAATTCCCTTTTTAGTTAATCTTAAACTTGACCCATCTTCCATAATAAGTCCTTTCGCTATAAGCTCCTGTATAGCATCTTGATAATAATATTCTATTTCATGTCCCCACCTATTATAAAAATCAATCTTGTCTATACCTTCTAATAATCTCAGTCCTAAAAACATATATTCTTCAATAGAAGTCTTTTTACTGATTTTCTCAGTACATTCCTTAAGCTTACTAATATCTCCATTAATATCTATATAATTGGATAGACTATTGATATTCTTATATCTAAAGCCCTCAAAATATGAGGAAGCCCCTAACCCCATACCTATATATGCTTCTTCTTTCCAATATACCTTGTTATGATAGCATTCTCTGTCATCCAGTGCATAATTAGATATCTCATAGTGTTTATAACCATTATTCTGTAAGGTATCATGAATTAACCAATACATATCACGTTCTATATCTTCCGCTGGTAAAACAATCTTGTTATCATCATATAACTTATAAAAATTAGTTCCCTCTTCAATTATCAAGGAATAATAAGATATATGCTCTGGTCTAAGGCTGATTATCTTTTTCAAATCATTCTCTATATCACTTATAGTTTGATTTGGTAGAGCAAACATCAAATCTATATTTATATTATCAAAACCACAGTTTCTAATCATATTATAATTTATTAGAAATTCATCCCAAGTATGGATTCGTCCTAATTTCTTTAATAATCCATTGTTACATGATTGTAATCCCATACTTATACGATTAACAGCTGATGCAAGAAGTACTTTTATTTTCTCCTCATCTAGCGTTCCTGGATTAGCTTCGATTGTTATCTCGGCATCTCTATCAATATTATAATATGATTTTAGTGAATCAAAGATTTTTTCTATATCAGAACATGACAGAATAGACGGTGTACCACCGCCTATAAATATGCTTTTCACATTATATTCTTTTGTAAGTTCACTATAACTTTTTATCTCATTGATTAAAGCATTTACATATTCCTTCATGACACTATTTTTATTATCAAAAGATAAAAAATCACAATAATTACATTTGCTTTTACAAAAAGGAATATGAATATATAAACTGATATTTTTCATCTCTAACACCTAATCATCTAGCTTAAGAACACTCATAAAAGCTTGTTGAGGTACTTCTACATTACCTACTTGACGCATTCTCTTCTTACCTTTTTTCTGTTTTTCAAGAAGTTTTCTTTTTCTTGATATATCTCCACCATAACACTTAGCAAGTACATCTTTTCTCATGGCTTTAATAGTTTCTCTAGCAATTATTTTATTACCAACTGCTGCTTGTATTGGTATTTCAAATAGGTGTCTAGGTATTTCTGTCTTCAATTTCTCTGCTATCTTTCTTCCTCTATCATATGCCTTATCAACATGAACGATAAAGGATAATGCATCTACAACTTCTTTGTTAATTAGTATATCAAGTTTTACTAATTCAGATTCTTTGTATCCAACTAATTCATAATCAAAGGATGCATAACCTCTTGTCCTAGATTTTAGAGCATCAAAGAAATCATATATTATTTCATTAAGTGGAAGTTCATAAGTCAGCATAGCTCTTGTCTCTTCAATGTAATTCATGCCGAAATATTCTCCACGTCTTTCTTGACAAAGTTCCATTACCGTTCCAATATAATCTGTTGGAACCATAATCTCAGCTTTCACTATTGGTTCTTCCATAGTTCTTATCTCTGAGACATCAGGTAAATCCGTTGGGTTTGCAAGATCAATAACTTCACCGTTAGTTTTATATACTTTATATATAACACTTGGTGCAGTTGTAACCAAATCAAGATTATATTCTCTTTCCAATCGCTCTTGTATTATTTCTAGATGCAACAATCCCAAGAAACCACATCTGAATCCGAAACCAAGAGCTATTGATGTTTCTGGTTCAAAGTTAAGTGCTGCATCATTTAGTTTTAATTTATCAAGTGCATCACGTAAATCTTGATACTTAGACCCATCTGCTGGATACAACCCACAGAAAACCATTGGGTTAACATTCTTATACCCTGGTAACGGCTCATCTATTGGGTTATTAGCATCTGTAATGGTATCACCTACATTAGTATCCCCAACATTCTTGATACTAGCTGTAATGTATCCTACCGTACCTGCCTGTAATGAATCAGCCGGTATGAATTGTCCAGCTCCAAAATACCCTACTTCCACTACTTCAAATTCTTTTTCCGTAGCCATCATACGTATTTTCATGCCCTTTTTAACAGTTCCCTCTTTTACCCTACAAAATACTATAACACCTCTATAAGGGTCATATAGAGAGTCAAATATAAGCGCTTTCAAAGGTGCATTTACATCTCCTACTGGTGCTTTAATATCTGATACTATTTTTTCAAGTACATCTTCTATATTAATGCCTTCTTTTGCAGATATCAGCGGTGCATCTTCTGCATCTAATCCAATAACATCCTCTACCTCTGCTTTTACCCTATCAGGTTCCGCACTTGGTAAATCAATCTTATTTATTACTGTAACTATCTCTAGGTCATGTTCAAGCGCTAGATACACATTAGCTAATGTCTGAGCTTCAATTCCTTGTGCCGCATCTACTACAAGAACAGCTCCTTCACATGCAGCTAAACTTCTAGATACTTCATAGTTAAAATCTACATGTCCAGGTGTATCAATAAGGTTAAATATATATTCTTCACCATCTTCGGCTTTATATACTAGTCTAACTGCCTGCGCTTTTATTGTTATACCTCTCTCACGTTCTAGATCCATATTATCTAAAACTTGAGCCTGCATTTCTCTAGCAGTCAATAATCCTGTTAACTGAATGATCCTATCTGCTAATGTTGACTTACCATGATCGATATGTGCAATTATACAAAAATTTCTTATATTATCCTGTTTAAATTCTGCCACAGACCAACATCCTCCTTAGCCCATTTTCTGTTGGTTATTATAGCATATATATATATAATTTAGCAACAAAATATATTTTTTAAATAATTATCTCAACTTTTACACCCTTTATTATTTAATAACCTCATATAAAATTTTCGCTAGAGGCTCCATAGCATTCATTGCTTCGCTGACAGTATTTGTCTGGGCGCCAACTTCAACTAACAGAGATTTTGGCTTTAGGTGCAGATTATATCTATACCCTCTAAGATATATTTTTCTAGTGAAATTAGGATATAACTCATTAGCTTTCAACTGCATCTGAAAGCTGAATGCCATATTATCAACAACATATTTGTTAGGCATTACAGGATATAATGCTAAACCATTAAAAAACATAATCTTAGCTGTTTGCTTATCATTAATATTATTCACTAACCTTACATTACCTCTAACTCCATCCCTATGAATATCCATCATAACTTCTATGGAAGGATTCTTCTTAATCAAATCTTTCAATGGCGCTTCTATTCTTTGATAAGCCTCATCTCTATCAATCTTACCATTGATGATATCATACTCTTTCCTATGATGAAGAACCTTAATATTATATTTCTCTTCAAGTATACGAGCTAATTCATCTCCTACCCCTACTACAGTATCTTCTTTCTTCCCTTTCACACTATCTACAAAACTTTCTTGTGAATGTGTATGATATATCAACACTTTTGGCCCATCTCCACTCTTATCTATTGACATATCCTTACTTAAGAATTTATCAATAGGAAACTTATCTTGTGTGGGATTGATACTAGGATCAAAAGTGTACAAATTAGATTTCAAAAACGAAAAATTATTAAGCTGTTCCATAGTATAATTAGTTATATTAACCACTGGAATCTGCTGTTCTAACGTATGAGATGAGAAGAAACTTTCATCATGCTCATAATGTTCCAAATCATTTTCAAAGGATTTATCCGTCTGATTAATCTTAGGATAATTTTCTGAAGCAGTACAATAAGAATAATCATTCTCGTTCATTACAAATGAAATAAGAGGTATATTATAACCATACAATGTCTCAATCTTATTATAATTACTTATATCTAGCCTAGTCTTATTATTGCTCTCTAAATAATACTCTACTGAAGGATTAACCGAATGCATTATATTAGTAAAAAAAGATGAATCAATATCTGAAAAAACAAGATTCTTAAAACTTATTATCTCATTAGTAAAATATAATCCAAATAATTTTATTATAATTACAATAGACAACACTATCAAAACTGCCATATAAACAAGTGAAGCTTTCCTATTCTTCTTAAGTAAATACGCTTTATTCATCTAATCACCCTTATCCTCACAGTAGACAATAAATAATTGCCCTACTCATATTCAACATGTCCTCATTAAATTAACATCTTATAAAAATATATTTTTGGACAAGGAGATTTATTACAAAAACTAATATGAATCATTTTAAAAAAATATATTACCCTCTTATGATATATTTATCTACTCACTAAAATTTCAAATAAAGAAGTGTAAAGTGTTACAATCACGCAGACCGACCGCTTCTCAGGGTAAGGCAAGTGATTGTAACACTTTACACTGACTCATATGCACACATTTATTAATTCTATAAACTTTTTTGCACAAAGTTCTTCTTTATAACCGAATATATAAATTACCCTACGATAAAAACTTAGTAATCTCATCAAACTCAAGATTAGGCTGCAACATTATATTCAACGAAGAAGCTATTATATTACTCAATCTTTTAATAACCGCATCAATCTCTTTTGGAGTAACAAACAAATTACCGATATAAGGATAAAGAACCTCTTTTATCAACTGATACTTTTCTTGTTCACCTAAACTATTAATCATATCTACTATCTCAGTATTTTCCTTTGCCTGCTTTTTCATCTCTATCAACAATTCTTCCATTGTATCATTAACTATAGTAGCCGCATCAACTACCGTAGGAACACCAATAGCTATTACTGGAACTCCTAAGGACTCCTCTGTAAGTCCCTGACGTCTATTACCCACACCAGAACCTGGATGAACTCCCGTATCCGCAATCTGAATAGTAGAATTAACCCTAGTAGTTCGTCTGGAAGCCAAAGCATCAATAGCTATAACTAAACTAGGCTTTATCTTATCAACAATTCCTTGAATTATCTCAAAAGTCTCCATACCTGTTTGCCCCATAACACCAGGTATAATTGCACTAACCTTATTAAATCCATCTTCACCCTCAGGTTCACCAAACTCTTGAAAAAGATGCCTTGTAACCAAAACATTAGAAACTGCTCTAGGTCCTAGCGAGTCCGGTGTCACATCCCTATTCCCAAGCCCTACCACTAGAACTGTCATATCTTTATCAATTTTAACTAACTCACCTAATTGTTTTGCTAACTCTCTCACTATTTCCTCATGAGCTTCTGGCACATTCTGCTTTATCAAATCACATTCCATAGTCACATAACTACCTATAGGTTTATTAAGCGCTTTTGAACCATGTTCATCAATAATATTTACTTTTGTTATAGATAACTCAATATCTTTTATGTTATCTACTATTACTTCAACCCCTTTTATCTCAATATCTTCTTCCCCAACCATTTCTCTAGCTTCAATCGCTAAGTCAGTTCTAACGTTATATTTCTGTTCCACTTGTTCTAATTTTTCTTGATTATTGTTATCCATCCAAATTAATTCCCTTCTAAAAAATAATTGCATCCTGTTTAGGAAATATTTTTTCCAATTATTTTATTTATATTCATTGACTTATTATGCATTATATATTAAAATTAGAGCGTATGTTTATGTGCGATATTTATTTGAAGTCCAAAAAAGACTTAAGACCACGAATAATGGTCTAGAAATAAATGTTTAGTTTCCTAATTCCCACTGCGAAACAAAAATATTTATAAAAAATATCGGAGGTTATTTCATTGGCAAATATTAAATCAGCGAAAAAAAGAATTAAGGTAACAGAAACAAAAACTGCTAGAAACAAAGCAATTAAATCAAGAGTAAAAACAGAAACTAAAAAAGTTTTAGCTGCTGTTGAATCCGGAGATAAAACAACTGCTGAAAAACAATTATTAGTAGCAATTTCTTATATTGATAAAGCTAAAGTAAAAGGTATTTATCACAAAAAAACTGCTGCAAGAAAAGTTTCTCGTTTAACAAAAGCCGTAAATAACGCATAATTAAGAGCCGTACAAGCGTACGGCTTTTTTATTGTGACTTTTAAAGGAACCTTAGCTTTTCTTAGGCTCCTTTAACCCGAACTACTTTATTGTACCCATCAATCCCATCTGCGGATGTCTTGCACTCAACTCATCATTCCTCCACAAAATTTACACCCAATTAGCTATACTTCATTATAATAACTTCCACACCTATCCTAGCATCAATTTTACCTGTCTTAATATTACTATCCATCTCCAAACAATCCTTCAAAGCTTCTTTTAAATTATCTACCGTTATATTTCTACCCTGTCTCAAACATTCTCTTACAATAAACGGAGCAAGCTTAATTCTACTCCCTATATCCCTCTCACTCAATCCTTTTTTTAACAACAACTTACTTTGTAAAATTAATCTGAATTGACGTATCAGCATAAACAATATTCTCCCTGGAGGCTCCTTCGCAATTATCATATCATGATACAATAACACTGCTCTTTCCCTTCTATTCTGCCCCATAGCACTTACCAATTCAAAGATCTTATTCTCTATACTCCTTGTACATATTTCATAAATTACTTCCTTTGTGACTACATCTTTATCTTTACAGTACATAACAACTTTTTCTAATTCATTATTAATACTAGCCATATCAGTTCCAACTGTCTTTAGAAAATGTAAAGCTACACTTTTCTCAATTTTTTTACCTGAACTATGTAACTTCTGTCCAACCCATTTTACCAAATCATTTTCAGACATCTTATTAAAACTTGCCACATAGCCATTTTTATTTATTAATTTATATAACCTACTTCTTTTATCTATTTCCTCTTCCAAAAATATTACCGTTGTGGATTCTGGTATATCTGTAATCCTATCAGCAATGGTATTTGAATTATTATTCTTTCCTTTAAATAATTTAGCATAGCTGACAACAATAACTCTTCTGGCTGCAAAAAAAGGCAAAGTCTCAATTGCATCAAATAACTTATCAACACTCATATTACTTTTATCAAAATAATCATAATTCATAGTAGGGTCAGTATCAACCAATAACCCATCAATCAATTTTTTTAGATACATATCTAACAGATATTTTTCTTCTCCATAAAATAGATATACATTATTATATTCATTGTTTTGTAGTTGTTTTTTTAAACCTTTCATTATTTGCTCCTAAACTCATTTTACTCCCAAAAAAATCTGTTTATTACTGTAATATGTACTAATACCCATATTATACCCATCTGTATTGATGGTAATCGCTCCATCTATTGATGTATTAAAAACGGGTATATCATAGTCCAAATATCGCTCTAGTACCTCCTTATGAGGATGCCCAAATCTATTATTCCTACCAGAACTTATTACAGCTAATCTTGGCATAACATATTCAATGAATTCCTTTGTTGATGAACTGTTAGAGCCATGATGGGGTACTTTAATTATATCACTGTTTAAATAATCTGTATATTTATTGTTTATTTTTTCTTCTTCTTGTTTCTCTATATCACCAGTAAAAATTTCATTATAAGCTTTATATTTTAGATTTAATACTAATGAATAAGCATTATTATTATGAAAACTGGTTGTGTCTCTAAGAGGATATATAGTTTCAAACGAAACATATTTATCCCTTATTATATTATTCTCATTTAGGTATACTATATTGATATTTTTCCTATTAGCTCTATCAATTAGCTCTTTTAGTAGAATATCTTCTTCCTCTTTGTTTTTATAAGCATACGGCAATACAATATTATCTATCTCAAAATAATCTATTAGCTCAATTAAGCCTCCAACATGATCTCTATCACTATGAGTCATTATTAGGCAGTCAATATTGCTGATACCGTTATATTTCAGATAAGGTCTTACGATATAATAACCTGTGTCTCTATCTGTGGTTTTCTTCCTGATATTTCCTCCTCCATCAATAACATACACTTTCCTAGCAGGAGATATTACAACTGCACTATCTCCTTGCCCTATGTCTAAATGTACTATTTTAAGGGGTTTAGGACTAATATAAAACACCAAATTCAATATTACCAATAGACAAGCAATTATTGTAATACGCTTTTTGGTTACTTCTTTATCAACCTTCTCATAAGCTAACATTGATATCAATGCTAATATTATAATAAACAAAATAATATTAATAAACTTAGGCTTTCCAATTGTAATTGTACTAAATGGAAGGCTTCCTGCCAATTCACAGCATAAGTCATAAAAGTTAAGTATATAAAATATGATGCCAGAAATTAATCTACCAAAATAAATGGACAGTGAACCAATAACAAGTCCAAGAAATCCAAACAAAACAACTATTGACATAAGGGGAACTACTAAGATGTTAACCAACACAGAATATATATGTAATTCATAGAATGTTAGAAGCATAACAGGCATAGTACCAAATGTAGCCCCTAAACTAACATTAAATGTTGCTATTATTATATTACCTTTTTTATTATACAATTCATCAAGTGCTGGCGTTATTGCTATTATACCTATAACTGCTGAGAAAGATAATAAAAACCCTGTATCCCACAAGTTATAAGGATTAATCATAAGAATTATTATTCCCGCAGTACAGAGGGATGAATATATATCATATGACTTTCCAAAGAAGTATGCTAATAATATTATAGAAATCATGATTACAGCTCTAACTGTGGAAACGCTAGCTCCAGTTAAAATTAAGTAGAAGACTAAAAAGCATATAGTGAATATTACACCTTTCTTTTTAGACACCAATAAACATATCAAACTAAAGAAACCATACCCAAGAATTGCTATATGCAAACCTGATATAGCTAAAACATGCGAAATACCAGATTCCGAATACATATCCTTGGTATCTATAGATAAATACGATTTTTCTCCTAATATCATGGCTTTCATCACATTAGCTTGATTTTCTGGTAGAATACTATCAAAAACCTTAACCCATTTATTTCTAAGGAATGATAACTTCTTATTCATATAATACTTGAGCTTGCATAGAATATCCAATTTTTCATTATCTATTATTTTATACTCTTTCAAGAATAGTTTATATTTTATTCCTCTTATCCTATAATATTTTTCTTCGTCAAATTGTCCTTGATTAGTGGGTCTACTAGGTTTACTTAATTTTCCCCTTATACTAATATAAGAGCCAATATCTACATTATCAATATCTGTACCATAAACCTTAATCTTGACTTTATCAGTATACGTCTTATCTTCTATTATTATTTTATTGGTACTAATAATTAGTTGAGTCTTATCTTCTTGGCTGATGATATTATCTATATATCCTTCTGTAGTACATGATAGTGAGTCATCAAACGTCTTACCTAATTCATTATTACTTGATTCTATATGATTATATATATTTATGTACGCAAAAAAGCATATCAATGGAAAAACAAATACACCTTTCCATGAATATGTTTTATATAGAATGATAGATAATATAATTGCAATACCAAATAATAAAATAACCAATAATAAATCTTTTACATAATACCCTGTTAAGAGTCCAGTAAGATAAAAAATACTAATAAAAACAGCAGGTCTTTTCATATAACTTATAGCTCCCCAAAACCCTCTCATAGCACCACTAAAAACCAAAAAATATTTTCCACTCCTATGTATAATTAAGAAGTGGAAAATATATCATTTCTTATTATTGTCTAATACTAAATCCAAATTTCTTTCAAATAATATATTAAATTGTAAATGTCCCTTAAAAAGCTCCTCTTTTTCACCTTCAATTAAGAATTGAACCTTATTAATATCAGGAAGCTCAGTTAATGTATTAACTATAGAATAGATAGTAAGTAACTCTCCTGTTGATCCACCTGTATGTTTTGCTTGAAATTCTTTGCTAAAATCAACATAGCATACACCCTCACTTATTGATGTACTAATAACTTTAGTCTCTGCAGGTATAGTTCTTACTTCTGTATCATTTAATGGGCCATTTATCAAAAGGTTAAGAACTGTTTTCTCTAATGGTTCATTAGGATTAACTTCTACTTGTACCTCTTCTGGAACTAATCCAAGACCTTCTTTATCAGAAAAATATAATAGCACTTTCTTTAAAGTTTTACTTTCATTTTCTGGGTCATCAAAAACCAATTGATCTTTGCCAATAGATCCTAGCGCTTTACCATCTGGTCCTTTTAGAGGCATTCCCTCAACATATATCTCTACTTTTTCAACAAAATCCAATTCTGTAAGAGATGATATTAAAGAAACACGGCATAAGTTTTCTTCTACAGTATCTAATTTATAATACTCTTCTGAAACATTCAATATTAGATTTGATTTTTCTAATTTCACTTCTAATAATCTTATAAAAGAAGGTACAGTAGTTATTGTATCTAGCTCATCTTCTATACCTGTTTGCAATATTTCAAATATCTCTGTGACAATATCCTCATTATTTACACTTGAAATATTCACATCTTTATTAATCCATGAATTTTTTTCCTTGTTTGATAAAAATATTTTAACACTTTTCTCACTTGGCTGTTGCTCAACATTAGCTTTTTGCTTGTTCCCACAGCCTGTTAACGCTAATAGTAGAAAAACATACAACAAACTAATTCGCAATATTTTCCCCACTTCATAACACCTCCAACGAAATAAGCCCTTAGATTTATATATTATCATGTATTGGCCTTTTTAGTGGTAGACTGACTTCAAAAGTCGTTCCACTTCCTAGTTCACTACTACATCTTATAAATCCTTGATGCATCAGTATAGCTTGGTGCGTAATAGATAATCCAAGCCCCGTACCCCCTGTTTCCCTCGAACGTGTTTTATCAACTCTATAAAATCTCTGAAAAACTTTATTTATACTTTCCTTAGGTATACCTATCCCCGTATCAATAACAAATATTTGTGCATTTTGATAATCAGAATTAAGTATGACTTTTATAGTTCCGTATTCTTTATTGTATTTTATTCCATTCTCGATTAAGTTAGTTAATGCCAATGAAATCTTAGTTTTATCTACTTCTGCAATAACTTCTCTATAGCTTTCAAAAACCATTTCTACACCTTTTATATCTGCTAAAGGCTTTAGTCTATTTAATATTGACTCAATAAGTAAGTTAATGTTGGTTTCACTAATATTCAACTCATTTTCATTCTTATCCAATGTAACCATAGTTAGTAGATCGTTAATTATAGTAGTTTCTCTTTCTATTTCCTTACTAATATCTTCAAAAAATTCTTTGTACAATTCTTTTGGTGCATCTGGCTGCATCAATAAGGATTCAGCTAATACTTTCACTGAACTTAGGGGTGTCTTTAATTCATGTGATACGTTAGCAACAAACTGCCTTCTACTCTCATCAACTTGTTGTAACTTTTCAGTCATATGATTAAATGCTATCCCTATTTCTTCAATCTCATTATTACCTTTGATATCAATCTTTTCATCAACATTTCCATCGGTAATCTTATTAATACTTACTAATAGTTTTTTGAAAGGTTTCGTTATAAGTCCTGAGAAATTATAACTAAGAGTTAGAATCAAAATCAACAACGCTAATATTATCAGGTACGAAATACTTTTCAAACTGCTTATAGAATTATTAATATCATCATAGGAGTTAGTAAGTATGATAGCGCCATATACTTCATCTTTTTTCTCATCTTTAATAGGAGTTACTACCTTAGCAAGATTCATACTTTTTTTGAACACTGAACTACTTTGACCTTTTAGAGCATCTATAACTTCTTGTTTAGCATATGCCCTGCCTGTATCAATTCCATTAGAATCAAATTTAACAGTACTCCTAGAATCCAATATAACTATTCTTTCATAATCTTGTCCGCCAATAATACTAACAAAATCTTTGATACCTGAACTATCGTTTATAAATCCTCTAACCATGAGATTAGTTGATATTATATTGGCTTGTCTAAACATAGACCTAGATTTTTCTTTTACATAATAACTTTCCAAAGAATTAAGTAATATGTTTATTAATAAAATAAGTGGTATAATACTTACAACTACATAAGAAATAAATATCTTAGCCCTTATACTATTAAATATTTTTCTTGTTTTGATAATAATAACCAACACCCCACTTAGTATGAATGAACTTTGGCTCGCTTGGATTTGGCTCTACTTTTTCTCTAAGTCGTCTTACATGTACGTCCACCGTTCTTACATCACCAGGGTAATCATAGCCCCAAACAATATTGAGTAGATTCTCTCTACTATATACTTTATTCGGGTGCTTACTAAAAAGTTCAAGTAAATCGAATTCCTTAGCTGTCAAATTAACTTCTTGATTGTTAATGAATACTCTTCTGCTTTCGCAATCAATCTTTAACTCTCCAGAGTTTATTACAGCTTCTAAGTCACCGTTATATTCAGTTTTAATCCTTCTAAGAACTGCTTTCATTCTAGCTTTTAATTCAAGAATATTAAATGGCTTTGTCATGTAATCATCTGCACCATATTCTAGTCCTAGAATCTTGTCCATATCCTCGCCCTTAGCAGTAAGCATAATAATAGGCATATTAGAAAACTCTCTTATCTGCCTGCATACTGATAACCCATCTATCTTAGGTAACATAACGTCTAATATAACTAGATCATATACATTTGTTTTAGCTAAATCAAAAGCTTCCTGCCCATCATAAGCAACATCAACTATCATGTCATCCTGCTCAAGACTAAATTTTATACCCTTAACTATTAATTTTTCATCGTCCACCACTAATATCCTTCTAGACATAGTAGACACCTCACTTTACAATAATTGAATCTTTTATCTTATTATAAGCCCCTTCTTTTATTCCACTTACTTTCATTATATCTTCAATTGTCTCAAAATCTCCGTGTTCTTCTCTATAATCTATGATTAGCTTAGCACGTGATTCACCTATTCCAGAAAGTGTTGTCAATTTTTCAATTGAAGCTGTGTTGATATTGACTAATTTTTCTGTATCCTCAACAGAGAATTCACCATTTTCCATCTGCTCTTTGCTTGGAAAAATTATTTTTTCACCATCTTTTACTTGTCGTGCTAAATTAACATAATCTGTAGCGGCTTCTTCAGTTAAACCACCAGCAAGTTCTAACACTTCGTAAACTCTTGAATCTTCTTTTACAGTATAGACTCCTTCATTCACTACTTCACCACAAATATGTACATAAATGGTCTTATCTAATTTCTCTTCATTATCCTGTTCATCAGTATTATATTCCTCATTATTGTCTTCTTCACCAATATTATTTTCTACGTTATCTTTTGTATCTTTGTCAACTTCTATTGATACACTACTTTCTAAATTAACATAGATTATACCAACTACTATTACTAATAATATAAAAGCACCATAATACCATTTGTTCTTCATAATCATTTCTCTCCATCCATAAACTAGTCAAGTTTTAGTAATTACAAATATTGAGTAAATATAATTATGAATCCCCTCTAAAATATTTTTTAATATTTTCTTTTGATTCTTGTTCCATAATCAATAATATATCTGTTGTAATGTTTATCCATAAGAGGTGAACTGAATATAAAATCTGCTGTAGCCACATTAGATGCCACTGGTATATCATATAGTACAGCAATCCTAAGTAGTGCTTTAACATCAGGATCATGTGGTTGAGCTTCTAGAGGGTCCCAGAAGAATACAAGAAAATCAATATCATCTTCTATTATTCTAGCTCCTATTTGTTGGTCACCGCCTAATGGACCACTTTTATACCTTCTTACAGGTAGATTAGTTTCTTTTGCTATTATGCTACCTGTTGTTCCAGTTGCATACAAAAAATGCTTAGATAATATCTCTCTATTATTAGAAACCCATTCAATTAAATCTTTTTTTCTATTATCATGAGCAACTAATGCAATATGTTTTTGTTTCCCCATTTTGACTTGAAACATATATCTTCCTCCTGTTCATGATTTATTATTCTAAAGTTTTACCTATATACAATGAATTTAACAATAATATTATAATTTATAACTTAATTAAATTCAATATACAAACCAGAGTAATAATTTCTTAACTCTACTACTCATTGTACATAAAATCTATTCATTTTACAATGCATTTAACACAAATATAATAATTAAATATGTAATAGCATAGGTTAAGTATACTCTACCAGTCTACAAATCCACATTATTATACAGTAAAATATGACAAAAAACCAAATAGGCTAATCTACTTGTATAACAAATAATTTTAACTGGTTATAATTTAAAATATACTTTAAAAATTCTAATTTAAAATACAATGGTATCCCAGTGCTAAATCATTAGAGAATGTACCTATTCAAGAATTAGGAAAATTCCTTAAAAAAGTCAGTAATCATAATCTTTCAGAGGAAAGGGCAACATTTATCCTTGATATATGTTATCAAGTAGTACAGGAGAGACAATAATCTATGGTAGTGCCGAAGAACGAGGTGAGTTAGTAGGAGAAGTATTGATTGATGTAGCACTTGGAAAAGGTATTCAGAAAGGTACAAAAATTCTTGGAAAATCAAAATTCAAAAAACTATACCTAGAAAAATATGGTGATGATTTTGGTAAAATGGGTAAATATGTTGAGAATCCTAATATTACCGTAAATTAGGATGAGTTTGATTTAGTACGCTATACTATAAACTACTCCTGATCTACTTTCCTTATAATTGTTCAACAATATTGAACATGCTATCATCAAAGATACTTTATATATTGTACAATGTATACATTAATAACAGATTTAGTACCTAGAATTATTATGTATTCTGAAAGGTATTTTCAGACTATTTTACCTGCATACAATCAGTCTTGGTACATTTTGAAAAACGAACAATGGTTAATGGTTTTGGCATTACCTTTTATGGTTTTATACAATGGCAAAAGAGGAGGTAAATGCAAATATTTCTTTTATTTATTTTATCCTATACATATCTATGTATTATATATACTAGGAGCATTAATTAATAATTAATTTGCTAAAAAATTAGGGAAACACGAAAAAGTAACAGTTACTATAACTATCTCTATTTACTGAAAAACTCTGAATTATAATTTATAACTATTAAATTCAATATGTAATAGCATAGGTTAAGTGTGGTATAATAAATACGATAAATGAGTTTTGATAAACAAAAGATAAATATCTTAATAGTAAATGGAGTGAATAACATGATAAATGACGGATTTGTTAGAGTCGCTTCTGCTTCCCCTGTTATCAAGGTTGCTGACGTAGATTTTAACACAGATAAAATAATGAAATTAATAGACGATGCAATTGATAAAGACGTATCAATTCTGGTTTTTCCTGAATTATGTATTACAGGTTATACATGTGCAGATCTTTTTTTCCAAGAACCTTTAATTAGAAACAGTATGGAAAAATTGGTTAACCTCAAAAAGTACTCTCTAGGAAAGAATATACTATTTGTTGTTGGTGTTCCTATTAAATATAAAAACTCATTATACAACTGTGCAGCAGTTATTTGTAATGGAATAATATTAGGTATAGTACCTAAGACATATATACCCAACTATAATGAATTCTATGAGCAACGTTGGTTTTCATCTTCTGAAACAATAATTAATGATACCATAGTAATTGACTCGGAAGAAATCCCATTCGGTTCTTCTATATTGTTTAGACATAATGAATATGAGGATCTATGTGTTGGTATTGAGATATGTGAAGATCTATGGTCACCACTTCCACCTAGTACAATTCATGCTATCAATGGAGCAACTATTATTCTTAATCCATCAGCAAGTAATGACTTAGTAGGTAAAAGTTCATATAGAAAAGCTTTGGTATCTTCTCAATCAGCAAAAACTATTACTTCTTATGTCTACTCTTCATCAGGATTTGGCGAATCCACTACTGATGTTGTTTTTGGTGGACACTGCCTTATATATGAAAATGGTACAAAATTAGAAGAGAGCAAAAGATTTATGTTAGAATCAACTATAATATATTCAGATATCGATATTGATAAGTTAATGGCTGATAGAATCAAGATGACAAGTTATTCTAATCACCTAACTAATCGTTTTGATTCTGAGTATATGTTTATTTCTTTTGATTTGACACTTAAGGAACACAATACTATAAATAGATTCATTGACCCTAGCCCTTTTGTACCTAACAATCAAGAAAAAAGAAGTAAGAGGTGCCAAGAGATATTCTCTATCCAAACATTAGGACTTGCAAAGAGAATCACTCATATAGGCTGTGAAAAAGTCATTGTTGGTATTTCTGGTGGTTTGGACTCCACTCTTGCACTTCTTGTATGTACCATGACATACGACCTGCTTGGTAAAGACAGAAAAAATATTATTGGTGTAACTATGCCTGGTTTTGGAACTACAGATAGAACATACAATAATGCTATATCTTTAATGAACCATCTTGGAGTGACAATCAAGGAGATCTCAATTAAAAATGCTTGCCTAGTCCACTTTGAGGATATTGGTCATGACCCAAATGACCATAGTACAACTTATGAAAATGTTCAAGCCAGAGAAAGAACCCAAATATTAATGGATTTATCCAATAAGTATAATGGTATAGTCATCGGCACCGGTGATTTATCTGAAATGGCTCTTGGCTTTGCAACCTATAACGGTGATCATATGTCTATGTACTGCGTTAACACTACTATCCCTAAGACTCTAGTAAGATATCTAGTGACATGGATTACTGAATACAAAGTAGGAGATGATGCCAAAGCTGTACTATTGGATATACTTGATACTCCAGTTAGTCCAGAACTTCTTCCACCTGACATGGAAACTGGAAAGATCAAACAGAAAACTGAGGAAGTTGTTGGTCCATATGAATTACACGATTTCTTCTTATATAATATGTTAAGGTTTGGTTTTTCTCCTAAAAAGATATATAGGCTTGCATTACAAGCTTTCAATAATCAATATACATCTGATACTATTAAAAAATGGATTAATACTTTTTACAGAAGATTTTTCATGCATCAATTCAAGCGTTCATGTATGCCAGATGGTCCAAAAGTGGGTTCAATCTGTCTTTCTCCAAGAGGAGACCTTAGAATGCCAAGTGACGGGGTATCTAAGATTTGGTTAGAAGAAATAAAAGATATTTAGATAATTAAAGGGTTGTAGAATATATCTAATATATCCTACAACCCTAGTATATTTACTCGTTACTTATATTAATATTAGAAAAATGTATGTTATACTCAATATTAATAGTAATATCCTTACTTTCTTCGTCATCTTCTTTAAAAGCATCAATTTCTATATTACTAGCTTTATTATTTCCTTCCGCAACAATTTTCCATTCTTTTGGAACTTTAATTGTCATATTACTAAATAACGCTAATACTTTTATGGTTGTTCCATCTTCAATATCAATATCTGTTAAGTCAATATTAAGACTACCAAAAACAACTGCGGCATCTTCAATTTCTTGATCTAGTTCGTATTTTATGTCTTCATTATTAAAAATAACAACTTTACTAAAAGTATCGGTTATCTTTTGGATTTTCTTATAAACACAATAAGCTCCTCCACCAATTGCAGTACCTAAAACAAGTAATCTTTTTTTCTTCATTAGTATCCCCCTTTTATTGTAAGTACTATCTAATTATATCACTAAAAAAATAATAGTAAAGATTTTACATATAAAATTTATGCCTCTTCTATTATTGTTTCTATCTGGTTATTTATAGAATATTTTTTATTGTTAAGATTATTACTCTCTGTTTCTAATCTTCTCAGAATGTTATTAACTTCATATTTCGTGTCCTCAACTTTTTCTATAGCACTATTAATCTTTGATTGAACAGCCCAATCCACAAAAAACCCATCAAAGAAATAATCAGCAAAGCCTAAGAAATCACCTAAATCCAACTCTGCATTAATGTAATCATCTACATCACTAAGTTCTCGAGCAAAAGACCTTATCCACTTTTGCATATCAGAGATATAATCCTGAGCTTCTGACATATTTTCTCTTTTTGCCATAGTAGATAATAATCCTCCGCCAAGCATATCTAAAGTTCCCCAGTTCTTTGCTGATTGAAGAGCTTCTCTTGCATTATTAATACATGCCATTGTATTTTTACCCACACTAATTGCTTCATCAATTTCTTTTAGCTGATTACTTATTTCTCTATTCTTTTCCATCAAACTCTCAATTTCATCCCATTTATCTGGCATATATGTCAGAATGAAGTTCCTTTTTTGTTCTAAGAGCATTTCATATTCTTCTTCTGCTTGACTAAGCTTCCTATATTTTATATTAAGTTTTTCTAGTGATGTTTTGCAATCTTCTAACTGAGTTAGTACACTATCACATTTTAACTTAGCAGTTATCGCCTCTTGTTTTTCTTTGTTTAGCTTTTCAGCTTTATCATTAATCATAGTATGTAAAAAATTAGTAAAAGTAACTTTTGTAAGTTTTTCCACATCTTGTTCTTCTTTTCTAAGTTCTTCTTTTAATTGATGCCACTTATTATTTAGCTTCTTATAATCTTCTCCAGTTGACTTAATAAGCTTCTTATAGCGATTAGCCTCACTCATATTTTCTAAACATTGTCTTAACTTATCATCTAATTCTTTTTTTCTTTCATTATCATAATTCATTTTGTTCAGCCCCTTAGTCTTTGTTTATTAATATTGTAAATCAATTATGTATTATTGTACACTCCACAAATTATATATTATCACTAATATAAACTCACTAATTATAGAAAACTAAATTTTTGATAGCAAAATATGGTTGCAAAAAAAAATCCAAATGAGTTTAATCCCATTTGAATAATATGATACCACCAATCATAATAACTACAGCAATAACTTTTTTCCAAACAAAGGGTACTTGTTCAGTACCAAATAAGCCAAATAATTCTATTAAATAGGCAATTATCAACTGGGAAATCAAAATCAGCATTACTGTACATGCAGGACCTAATGTAGTCATTCCTTTAACTACAGTGAATATAATAAATGCACCTAGTATACCACCTGTAAGATACCATTTACTATCTACTTTCAGTAAATTAGCAAAACTATCTCTTCCAGTCAAGAACCATGCCCCAATACAAACTATGAAACCTGTTATCTGAACTAACGAATTAGTTACCCATATAGATGAACTCTCTGTAACCCTTGTATTGAAAACACCTTGGATACTCATTAGTGCCCCAGAAATAATTGCACAAATAGCAGCCATGTTTATCACCTTTCTTACAAACCCTAATCAGTTTTTTATATAATTTATTAATTTCTCCCATATTCCTCTTTAATACTAGATTTATTATTCTCATTAATTATTATAAATATACATAACTGTAAGTCATTATTAAACAACAACAATTGTCATCTAAATAGTTCCACTATATTTACTTACTTAGTCTTTCATCAATAGCTTTTGCTGCTTTCTTTCCAGCTCCCATAGCCAGTATAACTGTTGCTGCTCCTGTAACAGCATCTCCACCAGCATATACATTCTCTAATGTAGTTTCCATAGTATCTTCATTAACTACAATACAACCTCTTTTATTAACGTCAAGTCCATCAGTTGTATCTCTAAGAAGTGGGTTAGGTGTTTGACCAATAGCTACTACAACTATATCAACATCCATTATTTCTTCGCTACCTTCAATAGGCTGTGGCCTTCTTCTGCCACTTTCGTCTGGTTCACCAAGTTCCATCTTGATACACTTCATACCAGTAACATGACCATCTTCACCAATGATTCCAACTGGATTCTTAAGAAGATCAAATATGATTTGTTCTTCTTCTGCATGATGTACTTCTTCTACTCTTGCAGGTAACTCTTCTTTACTTCTTCTATATACAATCTTAACTTCTTTTGCTCCTAATCTCTTAGCTGTTCTTGCTGCATCCATAGCAACATTGCCACCGCCTATAACAGCAACTTTTTCACCTATTCTTACAGGTGTTGGGCTATTAGGGAAATCATAAGCTTTCATAAGATTAACTCTAGTTAAGAATTCATTAGCTGAGTAAACCCCATTAAGATTTTCTCCTTCTATATTCATGAATCTAGGAAGTCCAGCTCCACTACCTACAAATACAGCTTGGAATCTTTCTTCTTCAAATAATTCTTCTATAGTTATTGATTTACCAACTATAACATTTTTTTCTACTTTTACACCTAGGTCAGTAACACTTTTTAATTCTCTCTGTACTAGACCTTTTGGTAAACGAAATTCAGGGATACCATACATTAGAACACCGCCAAGTTGATGAAGCGCTTCGTACATAGTTACTTCATAACCTTTTTTAGCCAAATCAGCTGCACATGTCAAACTTGCTGGACCACCGCCAACAACTGCAACCTTTTTATTGTTTGACTCAGGTTTTTCAACGTCTTTTTTAATGTTCTTCATATAATAATCTGCAACAAAACGTTCAAGTCTACCAATAGCCACTGGCTCACCTTTACGTCCTCTTACACATTTACCTTCACATTGTGACTCTTGAGGACAGACTCTTCCACAAATAGCTGGTAATCTATTTTCTGTAGCAATAATATTATATGCCCCTTCTATATTACCTTCACTAACTTCTTTTATGAATTCTGGAATCGGAACACTAACTGGACATCCCCCAACACATGGTCTAGTCTTACACTGCAAACATCTACTAGCTTCTTCCATAGCTTCTTCCAACGTATAACCACAAGTAACTTCATCAAAATTCTTTATTCTAAGTAAAGGATCCTGCTCCTTCATTTTTACCTTTTCTTTACTCATGTTAGGCATTTTATTCCCCTCCTACTTTTTATTTTTGATACCATCTAGCTTACATACATGGTCTTCTTCTTCTTTATAATAGCTTTGTCTTCTCATGCATTCATCAAAATCAACTAAGAATCCATCAAAATCTGGTCCATCAACACATGCAAATTTTGTTTCGCCCCCTATAGTAACACGACATCCCCCACACATACCAGTTCCATCTATCATAATAGGGTTAAGAGATACACCAGTTGGTATATTAAGAGGTTTAGTAACTGAAACAACAGCTTTCATCATAATCAAAGGTCCTATAGCGATAACCTCGTCATATTTATTCCCCTCTTCCAATAAATCATTTAGAACATCAGTTACAAATCCTTTTGTACCTCTAGTTCCATCATTAGTAGCAAAATATATGTTATCACATATTTCTTTGAACTCTTCTTCGAGAATTATGTACTCTTCACTACGACCACCAATAATAACGTCAACACTAACGCCCATTGATTTTAATTTCTTTATTTGAGGATATAGTGGGGCAGCTCCAACACCTCCGCCTATTCCTAATACTCTTTTATGTTTTTTTAATTCAGTAGCTTGACCTAGAGGACCTACAAAGTCATTAATATAATCGCCTTCTTGCTTCTTACTAAGTAATTTAGTTGAATACCCAACAACTTGGTATATAATTGTTACTGTTCCCGCTTCTCTGTCATAATCAGCAATAGTTAGTGGAATTCTTTCGCCTTCCTCATTAACTCTAAGAATTATGAATTGTCCTGGCTCACATTTCCTAGCAGTAAAAGGTGCTTCAACAACCATTAATTCAACTTGACTATTGATGGTTTTCTTCTTTACAATTTTGTACACTTAAATTACCTCATTTCTATATTCTATTATTTTATCTAAGTCTTTTTTAAATTATATCATAATTTATTATATAATAAAAAATTAAATTTCCCTTAATAAATAAATATAACTGTACAGATAATGTTATACTAAAACTATAGTATATAATACATCAAAACATATTATATACTATTTTATTAAGCAAAAAAAGGATTTTATTAATTTAATTCTATAAATCGTTAAATTATGCATACAAAACTTTATTTTAATTAGTTTGATAATAATCTATTGTTTCATAATCAAATTCATTTTCTTCCTTAATGAATTCCATTACACTAAGATATTCCCTTAGAGTGTCAATGCAAGTGAAACAAGGTATTCCAAGATGCTGTGCAAAAGTACGAAGTTTGAAGCCGTCCCTGTTTATATCTTTACCTTTAGTTGGAATGTTGAATATCATTATTATTTCACCGTTCTTCATCTTATCCCTCACAACTTCTATGTCATTAGATATTTCAGTACTATCAATCTTTATACTGTTTAGATACTTATTAGTACCAGCGGTAGAATGAATGTTAAAACCAAAGTCTACAAGCTTTTTAATATAGATGAGTGCTTCTTCTTTGCTCTCATCATTGATGGATACTAATATATCCCCTCCATCATAAAACTTATATCCAGCTCCTATGAAAGCCTTGTATAGAGCTTTTTTATAATTAGAATCTATACCTAATACTTCACCCGTGGATTTCATTTCTGGAGTTAATGCTACATCTACGTTATTTAATTTGACAAAGGAAAATACTGGGGCTTTTACTGCTACCAAATTAGTTGTATTTGCAAGATTAATACCATAAGGTAAGTCTTTTAATTTATTACCTAGTATCGTCTCCATAGCTATTTGAACCATAGGTATTTTAGTTACTTTACTAAGTATAGGTACAGTTCTTGATGCTCTTGGATTAACCTCAATGATATATACTTCTTCATTTCTAACAACAAATTGTATATTCATAAGACCAATAACTTCTAATGCCTTAGCAATCTTCTTAGTATAGTTAATTATAGTCTTAATTACTTCCTGTGATAATGTTTGAGGAGGATATACACATATACTATCTCCTGAATGAACTCCTGTTCTTTCGATATGTTCCATAATACCAGGTATTAGTATATCTTCTCCATCAGATATAGCATCAACTTCCACTTCTACACCTTCTATATACTCATCAATAAGTATTTGGTAATCCGTTGATAAGGACACAGCTTCTTGTAAGTATTGCTTTAAGTCATTATCATTTCTTACAACCATCATTGCTCTACCACCGATTACATATGAAGGTCTTATGAGAACTGGATAATTTATTTCATTAGCTACCTTTATAGCTTCATTAACAGATGCAACAGAACCTCCTTTTGGTCTATTAATGTTTAATTGATTTAGTAGCTTGTCAAATCTTTCTCTATCTTCTGCAACATCAATAGAATCTACAGAAGTTCCAAGTATCTGCACACCATTTTTAACTAGTTTTGGAGCAAGATTAATAGCTGTCTGTCCTCCGAATTGGACTATAACACCTTTTGGTTTTTCTTTTCTAATTACATTAAGAACATCTTCTATAAAAAGTGGTTCAAAATATAGTTTATTGGATATATCAAAATCTGTACTCACTGTTTCAGGGTTATTATTAATTATAATAGAATCGTACCCTAAGTTTCCTATAGACCATACTGCATGAACTGAACAATAATCAAACTCGATGCCCTGTCCTATTCTTATTGGTCCTGAACCTATAACAATAATCTTCTCATTTTTACTGATTTCATTTTCATTTTCCATTTCATATGTTGAATAATAATAAGGTGTATGGGATTCAAATTCTGCTGCACAAGTATCCACCATTTTATACACTGGATAAATATTGTAGGCTCTTCTTAATGTATCCAACATTTCGTAAGAGTTATTAGATAAATCCATAATCTCAATATCTGTGAAACCTAGTGCCTCAGCTTTTTCTAATAATTCTCTAGTAAGTAATTCAGATTTCAACTCATTTTCTACGATAATTATATTCTCTATTTTGTACAAAAACCATTTATCTATTGCTGTAATTTCATTAATGGTATCTACCGATATATTTTTTCTAAGAGCTTCTGCTAATACAAAAATACGCCTATCATCAACAACTTGCAACTCATCATATATTTCTTCTTTTGTCAGTTTTTGGAGCTCTTCTTTTCTAAGCCCTGTTTCTTTTCCTTCTAAGGATATTACAGCTTTTAATAAAGAACTTTCAAAGGTTCTATCAATAGCCATTACTTCCCCAGTTGCTTTCATTGCCGTACCTAACTCTCTATTTGCATAATCAAATTTGTCAAAAGGCCACTTTGGAATCTTAGTAACAACATAATCAAGAGCTGGTTCAAATGAAGCCTTAGTCTTTTTAGTTACTGCATTATCTATTTCATGTAGATTAAGCCCTATAGCTATCTTAGCAGCAATCTTAGCAATTGGATAACCTGCTGCTTTTGATGCTAGTGCAGATGAACGACTAACTCTAGGATTAACCTCTATAACTATATATTCTTTACTTATTGAGTTAAGGGCAAATTGTACATTACATCCACCCTCGATTTTTAGGGCTTTGATTATTTTAATAGAAGAACTTCTGAGCATATGATATTCATTGTCAGTCAATGTCTGAGAAGGCGCTACAACAATACTATCTCCTGTATGAATACCTACAGGATCAATATTTTCCATATTACAGATTATGATACATGTATCATTACTATCTCTCATAACCTCGTATTCAATCTCTTTCCAGCCTGCCACTGACTGCTCCACTAGAACTTGACCTATTCTGCTGTGCATTAGACCAGTATGCAATATGTCTTTTAACTCTGATTCATTATGTGCAATTCCACCACCAAGACCACCTAATGTATAAGCAGGTCTTACAATAATTGGGAATCCAATCTCTTTTGAAAACCCTATACCATCCTCTATATTACAGATGATTTTACTTTTTGGAATAGGTTCATTAATCTCAATCATCAAGTTTCTGAAGCTTTCTCTGTCTTCAGCTTTTTTTATAGTTTCAAGAGACGTGCCAAGTAATGTTACATTATATTTATCTAAAATACCTGCTTCTTTTAATTCAACAGCCATATTAAGTCCGGTTTGACCACCTAATGTAGGTAGAATGCCGTCAGGTCGCTCTTTGTCTATAATATAGTCTAGTGACCCTACTGTAAGTGGCTGGATATATACTTTGTCAGCAATATTGTCATCTGTCATTATTGTAGCCGGATTACTATTAACCAGTACTACTTCTATACCTTCTTCTTTCAGAGCTTTACAAGCTTGAGTTCCTGCATAATCGAATTCCGCTGCTTGACCAATAACGATAGGTCCTGAACCAATAACCAGCACTTTTTTGATATCCATGTTCTTAGGCATTTTCTCACCCTTTCTGTTATCTCTTTTCTAAATAATTGCTTCAATCCATTCCTTAAAAATATAATGACAATCTTCTGGTCCTGGTCCTTCTTCTGGATGGAATTGTACTGTTTTGATATTGTAATCAGAAGAACTAAATCCTTCAATGGTACCATCATTAACATTGATAAAAGTCTTTTCCATGTCTTTTGTAAAACTGCTTTCTTCTACTGCATATCCATGATTCTGAGATGATATAAATACCTTTCCTGTATTCATATTCATTACTGGATGATTGCTTCCTCTATGTCCGAATTTTAGTTTATATGTATCTGCTCCAAGTGCAAGTGCAATAATCTGATGGCCAAGACATATTCCCCAAATAGGTAGTTTACCTATTAACTCTATTACAGTTTTGATAGGAATAGAAGCCTCCTTTGGATCTCCAGGTCCATTAGAAAATAGTACTCCATCTAAATCATATTCAATAATATCTTTAGAACCAATATCTTGTGGGAAGATATATATATCACAATCAAGACTTACTAGTTGGTTAATTATTCCTGACTTGATACCAAGGTCAACAATTCCTATTTTCTTACCTGCCCCTTCTATATGTTTGATATCTTTCCTAGACACCTGTTCAACAATATTACTAGGGAACTTATAATCCTTCAATTTCTCTAATAACCTATCTTCATCTTCAGTGGTTATCATACATTTCATAGTTCCTTTTTCTCTTATCTTCTTAGTTAACATCCTTGTATCAATACCATATATACCAGGAATATTATTTTCCTTTAGATATGTGTTTATATCTTTTTCACATTGCCAGTGATTAGGATTAACTGAATATTCCTTAACTACAAATCCTGAAACTCTGATATAGTCCGATTCCATATCTTCAGTATTTATTCCATAATTACCAATCAAAGGATATGTCATTGTAACCACCTGACCTGCATAAGATGGGTCTGTTAATATCTCAGTATATCCTGTCATACCAGTATTAAAAACCAATTCACCACATACCGTAGTCTTAGCTCCAAAACTTTTTCCTTTTATAACTGTTCCATCTTCAAGAATTAATTTAGCATACATTAAATCTCTCCTTCCAGAACACTGCCAAGTACCAAAATAGCAGAATCTATATCTTCTTTTTTTACAATAAGAGGTGGAACGAACCTAATTATACGCTCACCAGACCCAACTAGTAATAATCCTTTCTCCATACATTTTATTATTATATCTTTTACAGGGATATCCATTTCCATTCCTAGCATTAATCCATGTCCTCTAACATCAGTTATGAAATCATATTTATCTTTTAATTCATTTAACTTCATAGTCAGGTAATTACCTTGAACCTTAACGTTATCAAGAATTTCATTATCAGATATTTCCTCTAATACAACTTTTGCAGCTGTACATACTAGAGGATTACCACCAAATGTACTTGCATGGTCTCCTGGGCAGAACCCCTTAGCGACTTCTTCATTAGCTATAACTGCTCCAATAGGTACTCCACCGCCAAGTCCTTTTGCTAGGGCTACAATATCAGGTTTTACTTCGTATAATTCATATGCGAATATTTCTCCTGTTCTTCCAATACCACATTGGACTTCGTCAAATATCAAGACTAGTTTATTTTTATCACATATCTCTCTAACTTGTTTCAGGTACTCTTTGTTAGCAGGT
This sequence comes from Vallitalea sp., assembly GCF_025211055.1. Classification (GTDB taxonomy): domain Bacteria; phylum Bacillota; class Clostridia; order Lachnospirales; family Vallitaleaceae; genus Vallitalea. Next base: position 120,118 of record NZ_JAOARO010000057.1, read on the forward strand.
CTTATACCACCTTCACCTTGAATTGGTTCCATTAATACTGCACACGTATTATCATCTATGACTTCTTTTAGAGATTCAATATTATTAAACTCAGCGTATTTCACACCTGGAAGTAATGGGTCTAAGCCTTTTTGGTATTTCAGTTGACCTGTTGCAGTAACTGCCCCGTAGGTTCTACCATGAAATGAATTCTTCATAGTAATGATTTCGTTTTTATTAGTACCTAGATTTTTCTTGGCATATTTTCTTGCTAATTTCAGAGAACCTTCTATTGCTTCTGCGCCACTATTACAGAAGAAAACTTTATCAAGTCCACTATATTCTACCAATAATCCTGCTGCTTCTATAGCTGGTTCATTCCAATAGAGATTAGAACAATGTGTTAGCTTATCCAATTGTTCTTTTAATTCTGTTACTAATCTTTCATTTTTGTATCCTAGAGAATTAACAGCTATTCCAGCAACAAAATCTATGTATTCATTACCATCTTCATCATATACTTTTACTCCTTCTCCTTTTTCTATAACAATAGGAAACTGAGCGTATGTACTCATAAAAACTTTTTTACCTTTATTTATCAATTGCTCCATTTGTTCTCACCACTTTCATTAAATAGTATTACGCTCCATAGAACATAGTTCCTACACCGCTCTTTGTGAAGATTTCTAATAACAAGCTATGTTCTACTCTTCCATCGAGTATATGTACACTTTTAACACCTTTATAGATTCCTGATGCACAACACTCAGCTTTTGGAATCATTCCACCGCTGATAACACCTTGTTCTATATATTCTGGTACTTCTTTGACATCTATCTGTGATATTAGTGAACCACTATCATTCACATCTCTAAGAATACCTTCTACATCTGTTAGAAATATCAACTTTTCCGCTTTTAGGGCTCCAGCTATTGAACTTGCCGCATAATCAGCATTTATATTATATGTATCACCATTATCATCTGTCCCGATTGGTGCAATTACTGGTATGTATTCATTTTCTAGGAGAGTTTCAATAAGTCCTGTGTTGACTTTTGTAATTTCCCCTACATATCCAACATCATAATCTTCAAATTCCTTTTTTGTTACCTTCAGTGTTTTACCATCTTTACCGCTTATTCCAACTGCATTAATATCATGATTCTCTATAAGCTGTACTATATCTTTATTAACTTTTCCTGATAATACCATCTCAGCAACTTGAACCGTCTCTTCATCTGTAACCCTGAGTCCATTGATAAACTTACTTTCTTTACCTATTTTACTTAACATCCCGCTTATTTCCTTGCCACCGCCATGGACTATAACAGGCCTTAGTCCTACTAGTTTCATTAATACAATATCTTGAATAACTGACATTTTAATGAATTCATCCACCATAGCACTACCGCCATATTTGATTACTACTATATCACCATTGAATTTTTTTATATAAGGTAAAGCTTCAACTAATACCTTAGCTCTTTGAATATATTTTTTCATATTTATTTTCCTCTCTTATCAAGTTCTATATTCTCCGTTGATTTTTACGTATTCATAACTAAGGTCGCACCCCCAAGCCTTAGCTTCACCATCTCCTTCATCAAGCTCTATTTCTACGATAATATCTCTTTCACTGATAATTAATGATGCATAGTCTTCATCAAAATCAATAGGTAATCCATTTTCTACAAGAGTTATTTTACCTTTACCACTTACGTAGTGTAAGCTTACTTTACTTGGGTCAAATTCTGCACTAGAGTATCCCATAGCACATAGTATTCTTCCCCAGTTGGCATCTTCACCAAAGAATGCTGTTTTTACCAGATTAGATGTTATAACTGATTTGCCGAGTAATCTTGCATCTTCTTTATTTTTAGCTCCTTTTACCGATACTTCAATGAATTTGGTTACACCTTCTCCATCTGCTACAATTAGTTTGGCTAGATAAATATTGATGTAATCAAGGGCTTCTTTGAAAATTTTATAACTTTCATTAACTTGGGATATTTCTTTATTACCAGCTTCACCATTGGCTAATAGAATAACCATATCGTTAGTACTTGTATCACCATCAACGGATATCATGTTGTAAGAGTCTTTTATACTGTCTGATAGCGCTTTTCTAAGTAGCGTTTTTGATATGTTAATATCCGTTGTTATGAATGAAAGCATTGTAGCCATATTAGGGTGAATCATTCCTGAACCTTTTGCCATACCGCCGATAGTAACTTTTTTACCATCTATCATAACAGTAACTGCTATTTGTTTACTGTATGTATCAGTAGTTCTGATTGCATTAGCGGCATCATCCGCTGATTGTTCAGTATCTCCAAGTTTATCTGATAGATCAATTATTCCATTACATATTTTATCTATTGGTAGTTTTACTCCTATGACACCAGTAGAAGCTACCAATACTTCTTCTTCATCTATCCCTAGTACTTCTCCTGTCTTAGTAGCCATTTCATTAGTATGAATCATGCCTATTTTTCCTGTACAAGCATTAGCATTTCCACTATTAACAACAATTGCTTTAACTGTATTACCTTCATCAAATATCTTTTTATTCCAAAGCACTGGTGCTGCTTTTACTATATTCGTTGTAAATGTTGCCGCCATATTGGCTGGAGTCTTAGTATGAACAATAGCTAAATCCTTATTTTTTCTCTTGGCACCACAGTGTACTCCACCTGTCAAATATCCTTTAGCCGCCGTTACACCGCCTTTTACTATATCCATGTCGTCATCACCTTTCATAAATGTTATCTATTTCTAATTAAATTGGGAAACCAGGAATCATTTCAAGTCCTGTACTCTCTTTTAATCCAAAAATTATATTCATATTTTGAACAGCTTGACCTGCTGCACCTTTTATTAGATTATCAATTGTACCAAGTACAATTATTCTATTGGTTCTATCATCTATCTGGAAATTGATATCGCAATAATTTGAACCTTTTACCCATTTAGTTTCTGGGAATACTCCTTCTGGTAAAAGTCTTATGAACTGTTCATCTTTGTAACACTCTTCATATACCTCTTTTATATCTTTATATGCATATTTATTATTAAGACTAGCATAAGACGTTATAAGGATACCTCTATTCATAGGTATGAGATGTGGAGTAAAAGAAATTGAGATGTTGCTATCTGTCACACCACTTAGTTCCTGTTCAATTTCTGGTGTATGTCTATGAGATGCAATTTTGTATGCTTTGATTGATTCATTACATTCAGTATAATGAGTACCTAGATTAAGTGCTCTTCCTGCACCAGTAACACCAGATTTGGCATCAACTATAATTGAACTCTTATCTATGAGATTATTCTTTACCAACGGCATTAAGGATAATATGCTGCAAGTTGTGTAACAACCAGGATTAGCTATTAGATTAGATTTCTTCACATCTTCTCTTTTTAACTCGCACAATCCATAAACAGCTTCATCAATTAGTTCAGGACTACCATGAGAAACACCATACCATTTTTCATATACTGATAAATTATTCAACCTGTAATCCGCACCAAGATCAATTACTTTAGTATTTTCTAAGGTTTTTGATGATATTTTATTAGATGCTATACCATGTGGTAATGCAATGAATAGTACATCCACTTTTTTTGATATTTCATCAATCTCTTCATCAACTAATTTATCAGATGCTATACCCATGAAATTACCATATACTTGATCATAATTAGTATTTTTATATGTTCTAGATGAGATTACCTCAACTTCACAATCTGGATGTTGCATTAATAATCTCATTAATTCTTGCCCTGCATAACCTGTAGCTCCGATAATACCTGCCTTTATCATATAATCACCTCTCGAACTTTTTAATAATTATACATTAATATTAATATTTATGCAATAGGTTTTAATAATATTTAGTTAATTATTGTATATTATAGAAAAAGCTTGATTCTAGCTATATTTAATTGTAAAATATGGTATAATATAAAGATGTAAGGGGGAATTCTAATGGAAAATTATGTGATTACATTAAGTTATAATTATGTCCTTTTCTTCTTATTTAATTTAATATTTACAGCAATAATTATAACATTAGAAAGAAAATCACCTACAACCACGCTCGCCTGGCTGTTATTTATGATAATGCTTCCCGGTATTGGATTTATTTTTTACTTGATCTTCTCTCAAAATATATCTAAGAGGAAAATATTCAAATATACATTTGAAGAGAGTAAGTTATATAAATCAATACTTAATCAACAGAGAAAAGAATTCGAAAATCATTCTTTTAAGTTCAACGACAAATCAATGGCCAATTATACTGATATGATTCTATTTCATAATAAATTAAGTGAATCTTTTTATTCGCAGAATAACAATGTGCAGATTGTCACTGATGGAAAACAGAAATTCCATATATTATTTGATGAGATAAAAAAAGCAAAAAACCATATCCACATAGCTTATTATATTATGAAAAATGATTCTATAAGTTATGAGTTATATGACCTTCTTAAGCAGAAGGCTCTTGAAGGTGTAAAAGTTAGATTATTAGGCGACCATATCGGTTGCAGACATATAAAGAAGCAGACATATAAAGAATTAAAAGAAGCAGGAGTTGAAGTTGCCCTATTCTTTCCCTCAAGATTTAAACTGATTAATTCAAAAGCCAACTATCGTAACCACCGTAAGATTGCTGTAATAGATGGTGAAGTCGGTTTTATCGGTGGTTTTAATGTTGGCGATGAATATCTAGGACGTAATAAGAGATTTGGCTATTGGCGTGACACCCACTTAAAGATTGAGGGGGATGCCGTTATTGGTTTACAGATGCGCTTTTTATTAGATTGGAGAAACGCTTCCAAAAAATCACTAGAATCATCATTAGATTATTTCAAAGAATCCCCTAGCCCATCATTGGGTAAAATCGGAATACAGATAGTAACAAGCGGACCTGATTCAATTAATGAACAGATAAAGCATGGCTATATCAAAATGATATCTTCTGCTAAGAAGACAATTATTATTCAAACACCCTATTTCATACCTGATGAAAGCATCATGGAAGCTCTAAAAATCGCTTCTGTATCTGGCGTGGATGTACGTATAATGATTCCTAACAAGCCTGATCATATGTTTGTTTACTGGGCAACTTATTCTTATATTGGTGATTTACTAAAATATGGTATACGTGCTTTCACTTATGAAAATGGTTTCTTACATTCTAAGATGATAGCCGTAGATGGAAAATTATCTTCTGTTGGAACATGTAACTTTGATATCAGAAGTTTTAAACTTAACTTTGAAGCTAATGCTTTTATATATGATAGACAAACTACCAGAAAGCTTGAAAGAGAATTTGAAAAAGATTTGCCGTTATGTAATGAAATAACAAAAGATGATTATATAAATAGATCTCAACGTATCAAAATGAAAGAAACTATATCTAGGCTCTTTTCACCAATACTATAGATGTTTATATCAATTATTCATTTATGTATTATCAAAAAGTGTACAAATGTACGCTTTTTTTATTTTTTCTATTGAATATTTATTAGTTTTAATGTATAATTATAAAAAAGTTATTAATTACATAAAGTATAGGAGGCAATATATATGAATAACAATAATAATGAAACTAAGAAAAAAGTAGTATTGGCATATTCCGGTGGATTAGATACTACGGTTATTATACATTGGTTAAAACAAAACTATAATTATGAGGTAATAGCTGTTTGTGTTAACGTAGGGCAAGGAAAAGAATTAGATGGATTAGAAGAAAGAGCTTTATCCTCTGGAGCTAGTAAGTTGTACATAGAAAATGTTGTTGATGATTTTGTTGATGATTATGTAATACCAACTGTAAAATCTGGCGCTGTATATGAAGGCAAATATTTATTAGGTACATCTATGGCAAGACCAATCATTTCTAAGAAATTAGTTGAGATTGCTTTAAAAGAAGGTGCTCAGGCAATATGTCACGGTGCTACTGGTAAAGGTAACGACCAAGTTCGTTTTGAATTAACTATCAAAGCTCTTGCACCTCATCTAAAAATTATTGCACCTTGGAGAATATGGGATATTAGGTCACGTGAAGATGCTCTTGATTATTGTGCTAAACATGGTATCGAAGCACCTATGAAGAAAGAAGATAGTTATAGTAGAGACCGTAACTTATGGCATCTAAGCCATGAAGGACTTGACCTTGAATTACCTGAGAATGAACCTGACTATAATAACCTTCTTCAGATGACAGTAACACCTGAAAAAGCTCCTGATGAACCTACATATATTGAATTAGAATTTGACAAAGGAACTCCTGTTAAGTTAAACGGAGAAGAAATGAACTGTACCAGCATCCTTACTAAGCTTAATGAAATAGGTGGAAAAAATGGTATAGGTTTAATAGATATAGTTGAAAACCGTATTGTTGGTATGAAATCAAGAGGAGTGTATGAGACTCCAGGTGGAACTATCTTATATTATGCTCATAAAGAACTTGAATATCTATGCTTAGATAAACAGACTTTAGCTTACAAAGATACTTTATCAATTAAATTTGCAGAATTAGTTTATAGTGGAGAATGGTTTACACCACTTCGAGAAGCATTATCAGCTTTTGTTGATTCTACTCAAGAAACTGTTACAGGTAAAGTGAAGTTAAAATTATACAAAGGAAATATTATTTCAGCTGGTTCTAGTTCTCCTTATTCATTATATAATGAAAGCATTGCTAGTTTTACAACTGGTGAATTATATAATCATAAAGATGCTGAAGGATTCATTAACCTCTTTGGACTTCCACTAAAAGTTAGAGCTATGATGTTTAATAATATTGATTCTAATAAATAGCTCAATTTCCCACCTTTAATTTAATGCAGATAAATTAAGATTATATGTTTGGTTTACAGAAAAGATAGAAAAAACACCTATATTTTTAAGGAGGGATGTATAATGAAACTTTGGGGCGGACGTTTTGAAAAATCAACTAATGTTATGGTAGATGATTTTAACTCATCTATCCGTTTTGATAAAAGATTATACAGACAAGATATAAATGGCAGTATAGCCCATGTTACAATGCTAGGCAAACAAGATATCATTCCACCAGAAGATGCTGATGTGATTAAAAAAGGACTTGAAGAACTTCTACTTGATATAGAAAACAACAAAGTAGCTTTTGACATAGAATCCGAAGATATTCATATGAATATTGAAAAACTTTTGATAGGAAAAATCGGTATCGTTGGTAAAAAACTTCATACGGGAAGAAGCAGGAACGATCAAGTTACCCTTGATATGCGTATGTACCTGAAAGAAGAAATCATAGACATAAAAAAATTAGTTATTAATCTATTGGAAGTTTTATTAGATATAGCTAAAAATAATACTGATACTATTATGCCAGGATATACTCATCTACAGAAAGCCCAACCTATAACTTTTGCTCATCATGTAATGGCATATTTTGAGATGTTAAAACGTGATATAGGAAGACTTGATGATACTTACAAAAGAACCAACTCTCTTCCACTAGGAGCAGGAGCATTAGCAACCACTACATACCCTCTTGATAGAGAATACGTAGCTGAGTTACTTGATTTTGATAGTGTATGTCTGAATAGTATTGATGCTGTTTCAGATAGAGATTATTGTATAGAACTAATCAACTCCCTATCCATGTTGATGATGCATTTAAGCAGATTTTCTGAGGAAATTATTTTATGGTGTTCTAATGAATTTCAGTTTATTGAATTAGATGATGCCTATAGTACTGGTAGTAGTATTATGCCTCAAAAGAAAAATCCTGATATAGCTGAATTAGTTAGAGGTAAAACAGGCAGAGTCTATGGTTCACTAATAGGTCTTTTTACTACCATAAAATCCTTACCTCTTGCATATAATAAAGATATGCAGGAAGATAAAGAAGCAACTTTTGATGCTATTGATACTGTAAAGATGTGTCTTCCTATCTTTACAGATATGCTTAAAACAATGAAAATCAACAAGGAAAAAATGTATGATGGTGCTGGTGGAGGTTTCACTAATGCTACAGATGCAGCGGATTATCTGGTTAAAAAGAATCTACCATTCAGAGATGCTCATGCAGTAATCGGTAAATTAGTTCTATATTGTGTAAACAACAATAAAAATCTTGAAGATATGACTTTAGATGAATATAAAAGTGTTTCCCCTATCTTTGAAGATGACATATATGAAGCAATATCTTTAGAAACTTGTGTCAATAAGAGAAATGTAATCGGTGGTCCATCAAAAGAAATGATGTGTAAAGTTATTAATATGAATCAAGAATATTTAACTACTGTTTTGAAAACAATTGATTAGCACTATTATGAAAGTTTACTTTTAAGAGTTTCTTTCTGTATAGCTAATAATATATAATTTTTCTCCTTTTGTAAGGGGCTGTTTCAAACCATAAAACGTATTTATGGTTGAACAGCCCCTACCTTTTTCAAATCTTTCAAGAACAATAGATAACAACCTGCTGTAGTTCGTTGTGCTAACGGTAATGTATATAAAGTCTTGTTATAATATCTTAATTTGGTATTAGGAATATCTTTTACCTTTTTTTCTATCCTAATAGCCTTCTTTGCATTATACCTAATATAATTTTCTGGCGAATCCAATAAAATAGGTGGTTTAGTTGCAATATACTCTTTTACTAAGTCATGAGTATATTTTACATAATTTTCATATTGTCTATGTTTGTTAAGCAATCTAATCTGAACATGCTGACTTATAGTAAGGTCTTGGATTATATGAACGCAAGCACCCAAATAAAACATGGATTTACTTTTGTTACCTTCTTTCCATAGTTTAAGAGCCTTATTATAGTAATCTTTTGTCACTGTCAGAGAATGACTATGTCCGAATAACCCTCTTTCTATGTTAGGGTTATAAAAATGTGCAATACTTCTGAAGTCTTGATCTGCCCAGACAGATCCTTCATTAATATCCTCTAGGTAATCATGAAATAAATCATATTCATCTTCATAGTTATATTTTTTTAATAATTGTAATCCTTGATAATTATTGAATTTATGAACTTCACAATCTGTAGATATAAATATTTTTTTGATTGGATTGATTATTTTTAATAATCTTCTAAAGGATTTACCATAATATTTTTCAAATCTTTTTCCCATTGTCATTCCTTCTTTGTCATCACTTACGTTATATAAGATTATTATACCCAATATTAAGATACCTATTTATATTATTTATTATAAGTTAATTATGTGATAATAGAACACCTAATATCATGCCCAATATAATTGAGATAGTTATTGATCTCCCTTTCCATTGATTCATTGATTTTACGATAATTTCTCCTGTTGTTACATATAGCATGATACCACCTGCAATACCTAATGATATGGAAATACACTCAGGGGATATCTGACTAAGTGATAATCCTATAATTGCTCCAATACCCATAGAAAGGCTTATAAAACTTACCATTAAAAATATATAAACCATTCTAACCTTACTTTTTATAAGTGGCATGGCTATAATCATACCTTCTGGTATATTATGTACAAGTATTGCAAAAGCAAATCTTAATCCTTCTCTATTAGAAATACCTATCATTGAACCAATAGCAATGCCTTCTGGTATATTATGTATCATAAATGCAATTGATAAAAGGATGGCACTTTTGATATATCTATTATCTGTGTCTTTTTGAATTTTTTTGCTCTTATCAAGGTAATCTTCTAGTACCAAAACAAATATTATACCTATTCCAATACCTATCAGCCCAATATTCAATCCCCCTATTTCAAATGCTTTTGGTAATAACTCAAATGAAACAATAGCTAACATTAGTCCTGCTGTAAAAGCAAGCATAACACCTTCGAATCTTTTACCTCTATCAGATATTCTATATGTCATGATTACCCCTAATGAGAGACCAATTAATCCAGTTAGTGAGCTAACTAAAAAAGACAAACTATTACCCATATATAATCACCTCTTTTAATGTATATATGATATAAATCATATAAGTATGAGTTAATTACTTAAGGTAATAAGTTTCTTTGTCAGTATTCTCTAATGTATATTTAATTAATCTTTAATTTTTCTTTTACTTGTACTTAATGTACATAGTATAAAATGTCATTATGATGTAAAAAGGAGGATATATAGTGAAAAAAGGGTTACTATTATTATTTACAATGATTGGAGTATATGCAACAATACATCATAAATTCATAAGCAAAAAAGGTTCATATTGCCAATCTAGGTAATATGAACTCTTTTTTTATTTATCCTTTTTGTAAACAAACCATTCTATTAGGCTTATTATCAAGTATAATATTATCATACTAATACCAATAGTTAATAACCAGTTATTATTACTAACTGGACAAACCCCATCTGGAAGTTTACTTCTTTCATAATAAGTTTTTCCTAATGCAAATATAGATATTCCTTCAGCAATATAAAATATAGTGTTAGATAGTATACGTAGCTTTTTATTCATAGGATAACCACCTCACGTATAATATTTGATATCTTTATTATACACTAAAAAACTATTATTTAATATTTTTTGAATGATATTTTTTTATCTTCTATTATTCTAAAACATATACATATGACAGGATATAATAAACCTAGTTTTCTTACAAACTATAAGTTTTTATATCTATTGTTAAGGTTCAACCAGAGTGGTACATAAACGGAGATAATAAGCAAGGAGATTTCAATACAACTCTTGTTAAGGTTCAACTAGTTTGTCGGCTTGGAGTGTTCCTCTTTATAGCGTATTTCAATACAACTATTGTTAAGGTTCAACCGCCTTAAAGGGCTTCCTTTAATACTCCGATTAGCAATTTCAATACAACTATTGTTAAGGTTCAACTTGGGTACCACAATTAGAAAAGAATTAACAAATGATATTTCAATACAACTATTGTTAAGGTTCAACACCATCTAGATTTAGATTTTTATGTACTACAACTATTTCAATACAACTATTGTTAAGGTTCAACACTTGCAATACATCTAAGAGTTTTTTTGTTATGGTATTTCAATACAACTATTGTTAAGGTTCAACTGGACATTTTCAAGGATTATTAAGCTTTATAATGAAATTTCAATACAACTATTGTTAAGGTTCAACAATCTCCTGTAGTATGCTTGGTATATTAGCTACCTGATTTCAATACAACTATTGTTAAGGTTCAACTATCACATAGTCATTATTTTTAAATGTTTTTGATCCATTTCAATACAACTATTGTTAAGGTTCAACCGAATGTGCTAACTATTTCATCAGCAATTTCTTCTGCATTTCAATACAACTATTGTTAAGGTTCAACAAGTTCTTCCATAAATCATAATTGACTTTAAGACAAATTTCAATACAACTATTGTTAAGGTTCAACACCTAATAAAAATCAAAATTCTAGCCAATTTATTCAATTTCAATACAACTATTGTTAAGGTTCAACCCGAGGATAGAGAGTACATAAAATACTATATTTCAATATTTCAATACAACTATTGTTAAGGTTCAACGAGAGTTATATCTAACTCATGTTTTAGGACATAAAAATTTCAATACAACTATTGTTAAGGTTCAACTTGTCAGAAATCAATAAAAATAAAGGAGTGATATTGATTTCAATACAACTATTGTTAAGGTTCAACAAAACAAAAGTATAGAGATATTGAGTTCATTAACAAATTTCAATACAACTATTGTTAAGGTTCAACTTGGAACAAGAACATTAGTTAATATTAACTCTATCTAATTTCAATACAACTATTGTTAAGGTTCAACTTACAACTCTTAGCATATTCTTTCAATCTTTGGGTTATTTCAATACAACTATTGTTAAGGTTCAACAAACTACGAGATTATAAAGAGCATAATTAAAATCATATTTCAATACAACTATTGTTAAGGTTCAACTATTAAAGTATATTATTGGTTCTCCTGATGTTGGTTAATTCAATACAACTATTGTTAAGGTTCAACATGAGAGAGATAGAGATTAGAGGTAAATCATTAGAATTTCAATACAACTATTGTTAAGGTTCAACATGGAACACCTGACTTTCTGAATAGATATTATTTAATATTTCAATACAACTATTGTTAAGGTTCAACACCATTGAAGCTTTAAAGTTACACAAGAAAGCTCAATTTCAATACAACTATTGTTAAGGTTCAACTTAACACCACCAATCTATTTTACTTTTTTCTGTTTTATTTCAATACAACTATTGTTAAGGTTCAACTAATATTAGTTTAAGAAAGTTAGAGAAATTAGTTATATTTCAATACAACTATTGTTAAGGTTCAACTGTTGTCCATTTAAACTAATTATAGATGATAGAGCATTTCAATACAACTATTGTTAAGGTTCAACAAATTATAAAGAACAAGGCAAAAAACATTTAATCCAATTTCAATACAACTATTGTTAAGGTTCAACGGGACGACTATTTTGGACAATGGAACACATGGTCTGATTTCAATACAACTATTGTTAAGGTTCAACATTATTTTGTTTTTAGATTTTTCTTTTTCAGAAGAATTTCAATACAACTATTGTTAAGGTTCAACCAACTTGCAATGGCAATGAGCAACTGACAAGCACATATTTCAATACAACTATTGTTAAGGTTCAACTTTAAGTTATGATCCAAACCCAACTATCAATTTTATTTCAATACAACTATTGTTAAGGTTCAACGCTACTTGTCTTGATACAGGAGGTCACTATACTAAATTTCAATACAACTATTGTTAAGGTTCAACTCATTGCTCATTCTTAATTCTTGTTTCCAATTCAAAATTTCAATACAACTATTGTTAATGTTCAACTAAATATGTAGATTAATATAGATTATAATTATATAGGATTTCAATACAACTATTGTTAAGGTTCAACTTATATTAACCAAACTATGGTCAATTTTTAAAAAGTATTTCAATACAACTATTGTTAAGGTTCAACTATGTACAAAAGACAATGGTCACAGAATTGCTGACGAATTTCAATACAACTATTGTTAAGGTTCAACAGTTTCGGGAAATATAACCCACAACGTAAACTAAGATTTCAATACAACTATTGTTAAGGTTCAACAGTATATCCTACTTTAGATTTAGCAGAGTATACAAGATTTCAATACAACTATTGTTAAGGTTCAACTACTGGGATGATCGAGCTATAAGAATACATTAATATATTTCAATACAACTATTGTTAAGGTTCAACTTATAATATAGCTCATGGACAGATATACTCATTTAAATTTCAATACAACTATTGTTAAGGTTCAACCTACCCAACAAATATATCAGCACGTAACGGAAAACAATTTCAATACAACTATTGTTAAGGTTCAACCTTTAAAGCTTGGTTGGGAGGTAAAACTAGTGCAATAATTTCAATACAACTATTGTTAAGGTTCAACGTATAATGGGAAGTGGAAAAACAACATGGGCTATAAAATTTCAATACAACTATTGTTAAGGTTCAACACAGCTGTTATAAGAGCAACAGGGTCAGACACCTTAGAATTTCAATACAACTATTGTTAAGGTTCAACTCCAATACACTTAATTTACCTTCCGACTTTACTCCATTTCAATACAACTATTGTTAAGGTTCAACAATTAAACAACAAATAAAAGCACTTATTAATATTCAATTTCAATACAACTATTGTTAAGGTTCAACAAGAAGACATATATTACAGTACATCAGATGCATTAATATTTCAATACAACTATTGTTAAGGTTCAACAAATGATTTAGAGGACATTGAAAAAGCACAAGGACTATTTCAATACAACTATTGTTAAGGTTCAACTTTAATTACATGATGTTAGGTAGATTAAAAATGGATTGATTTCAATACAACTATTGTTAAGGTTCAACTGAGAACAGAACTCATCCAAATGGGTATTCTCTCAAATTTCAATACAACTATTGTTAAGGTTCAACTTGATTTAGCATATAAAGTTTGTTGTAAGTATCCTAAATTTCAATACAACTATTGTTAAGGTTCAACCTAGTATACAAGAAATTCAAGATGAATTAGAGTTTCAATTTCAATACAACTATTGTTAAGGTTCAACCTTATATTATATTTTTACATTACCAGTTAACTTCAATTTCAATACAACTATTGTTAAGGTTCAACAATCAACATAATATAAACCCCCTTAATTTTATTCAAATTTCAATACAACTATTGTTAAGGTTCAACGAAAAAATAGAAATTACAGAAGAAGATTTGGAAACATATTTCAATACAACTATTGTTAAGGTTCAACTTTTTTACCTAAAATAATTATTGTGGAGTTCTGCGAATTTCAATACAACTATTGTTAAGGTTCAACATATATATGAAAATCCAGAGCTACTGGAAGGGAGCAATTTCAATACAACTATTGTTAAGGTTCAACCAATATAAATCCAACATTCCTCTAACTAATATTAAACCACAAACCCTCTAAAATATCAACATTATCTTCATTTTTTCCACCCTAATTCATAAAAATATTTTTGAGTGTGCAAAGTGCTCTTTAACGTTGATAAATAGAGGGTTTAAAGTTTTTTCAGAATATTCATACCTGGAAAATCAAATGAATAAATCGCCATCAGGCTGTTTAGGATTAGTCCCTAGTGTTACTTCATCAAATACATAATCTCCTAATAAATTAATAAAAGTTACAAAGTCCTCTTCCTCATATATTATATTTTTTAATTCACTTTCTAACTTAATCAGTTTTGCAGTAGTAATCTCACCTCTAAATACAGATTTCTGATGATGTGTTAAATATTTTTTGCATATTTTGAACACCTTTGCTACTCTTTTTTCATTAACGTCATAGAAGACAAATATATAATTATAGTTTTTCTTCTTTTGCATTAGTATCACCTTATTTCTTTAGATTTTCATTAAATGGTTGAAATGGCTTGTCTTCCATAAGATACTTAATTAATTTATATCCATCATATTTTATAGCTGTTTCATAAGTGATTTTTCTATTTAATCCTTCGTGCTGAAACACTGTATGTAAACGATTTTCATATCCCTCTATGAATATTTTCTTGCCTTTTTCATTAAGTAAACAATAATTTAAATTTTTATCAAAATGTTTACTAACAGTCAATTGCCTAGTATTAACTAGATCAAATATAGTCTTATACACAATAACTGGTTTAAAAACTTCCGATATATCCAAACTAAGGGAAAACCTAGATTCGGAAGGTTCATGAAGATAACTAATTGTTTGATCTAGGTGAGTATGATATAGCATAGTTATTGTTTTAGCATATAACATAGAATTACCAAATGAAATCAGTGAATTAATTGGATTATCAGGAGGTCTTTTAACTCTCTTAGCCATAACGAAATCTTCTCTAAGAAAATATTTAAAGCTACTGTAGAATCTAGCCCATAATGAACCTTCTATCATAAGTATATATTTTATATTATCTTCTTTCACTAATAATTCATCTATATCTTTGCAATAATCTATGAACTCTTTTAATTCTTTCTTGCCATGTCTATAGTAATGATATAATACATCTCTCATATTAGAAGCAATTCCTTTAACTATTGCTCTTGCAATAAACAACCTTTTTTCGTCAGTATAAGCTAAAGCTTGTTTTATTTTCAATTTTCCACTAAGCAGATATTCTTTCGAATAAAATGTCCCACTATAATTATTATAGTAATTGAAAAAGTGAACTACTATTCCTGCTCTTGATAAAAAATCTAACAACTTTGTATTAATACTTACTTCATTAAGTATGTATAGCTCTCTTACATTTTCTATTGGTAAATGATTTAGTATTCCTCTCTCATTTCTAAAGCATAATGTATTATCTTTTCTTTTTAAATCTCCCATTGTAAATATATATTTAGTTTTTCCCATTTATGTTCCCCCTATATATAGCAGTATTCATAATATGCACATTTCTTGCAAGTAGGTTTATTAATGACACTTGGAATACTATCTGTTTCTAATAGATTAATAATATGACTTTGTAACTCTAATATCTGCTTCTCACTTTCCTCATCCAACTCAACATAATGAGTTTTTTTATTATCTTTTTTCTTTTCTACTACTACAATTTTGCCTTTTTTAGCTATTCCTTTTTGTTTCAGTATGTATAGATAGAATAATAACTGCCATTTAGCAGCATTAATATCTGCATCAGATTTTTTTATCTCTACTACATAATCCTCAGTTATTTTATCAATCTTAATATTATCTATTGCTATCTCTGTATTTTTCTTACCTTTATTTTTCAATTCGTGTAAAACTCTTCCAATCATAACATCTTCTGAATTATTTTCTAGATTAAGCTTATTACCAAATAGATAACATTGTCTTTTACAATGAAAATAATAATTAATTAGAGTTCCTGTTACTTTCATAATCCACCTCCTATAAGAAATCACTTTCACAAAAATTATTTTTCAAAAGCTCATATGCCTTTTCTTTACTGAACTTATCATCTTCAATAAATCTCTTACCATTCTCATAATAATATAACTCTCCCAATTTATCGTTATAATCATTAGGCTCAATTTTCATACCTTTCTTCTTCGTTCTTACATAGATTGAATATATGAAATAATTCATTTTTGCTTTTACTTCTGATAATAGTATTTTTTTCTTAGCAAAGGGAATTGTGGTGTCATGTAATAGAGTAATATACTCATTCCATACCTGTTTTCCATCCACTTCAATTCCATCTATTTTTTCTTTTAGATTTAAAAATAGCTCTATAGTATTTTGTTCATCTATTAATTTCATCTTATCTTCTATTGCAGTGAAATTAAGGCTATCTATTTCGTTTAGGGTTATAGTAAAATTATTACCATCACATCTATTTTTCACATTTTCAATATCTTCAAGAGCTTTTCTATAGAATGGTTCAAAATCCTTATCTATAAGCATCTGTTGAATATTAGTGTCTAGTAATGTTTGATTCATTCTATAGTCGTTTCTATATACTACTTTTGCTTCATCCATATTAAAGAAGTATGCTATACTCTTGTCTTTGTTTTTACAAGACCTATTAATTCTTCCTAAGAACTGCTCTTCAGCATCTAGAAAAGAAATTGATTTGAACCCTATATTCATATCAATGTCAACACCTGCTTCTATTACTTGGGTAGATATTAATAGACAATCTTCAAACACATTTTTAACATTATTTATTATATTCTTTCTTACATTTTTATTATCACTTCCTGTAAGTTCTAATATTATTCCTTGATCATATTTATCCTTCCATTTTTCCTTAGCCATATTGTAAAATATTCTAGCTGTTCTAGTTTGCAAAAACTCAACTAATATTTTACATTTTCCTCTTGATTCCCAGACTTGTCCTACTTTATCAAGTAGATTCTTCAATTTTTCATTAATATCTTCTCCCTGTAATGGATTATTAATCATTGAGAAATCTAGATTAACTCTATTTTTGAATAAAGGTTTTTTATAATATTTATTTCTATCATTAATTAGATTGACATATTTGGCTTGTTTATTATTAAGTAAAATATCTATTTTAGGCAGAGTTGCGGACATGATAATTACTTTTATATTAAGCATGGAACTATATCTATCTAGAAAATATATCATTTCTTTCCATAACTTAATTGCATAACTTTGTATTTCATCAATAATAATAACACTATTAGCTAGATGAGCAATAGGTATGCATTCTTCTCTTGTAGTACCAAATAACATATTAAAAAGCTTAACATGTGTTGTAACTACTAATGGATAGTTTAGAAAGATATAATTAAGATATCCTTTCTCATAATCAACTATTTCTTCATCATTACTATTATTGTGTACATTAGTTTTTATAGGCGTTATAGAGTTCATTATTGTTATATCTATTATTTTACCAAAAGATTTATCAAGTTCTTCTGCTGTTTGTTCTACTAGTGTATTAAATGGGAATATGTAAAATAATTTGTTTAATTTTTTATTAGCTTTAAATAAATTAAGTGCCAAATTAATAGATGTGTTAGTCTTACCACTTCCTGTAGGAGCTTCTAGGTAAAATATATTTTTATCACTATTTCTAATAATATTTTCAGTAGCTTCTAGAAACATCTCTGACCTAAGTTCATTAATAGGTGTTTTGGTAAAAGGATTTTCAACATTTTTATTTTTATTAATATGCATTGAGTATTGTTTTATCTTCTTATATATAGAAGTATTTTCATATTCCTTACTTATTTCTTCTATATAGTTATTCATATTCCCCATATCTTCTAGCTTAATATCACTATCTGACATATATTCATAAGTTGCATAGTAGTCAGAACCCACTAAAATAGAGTAAAATAATTTTGATAAGATAAACATTGCTCCTTTTGGCTCAATTAAACTATATATACTTATTAATCTATTTTCTTTAAGTGAATCAACATTATCTTCAACATCTTCCATGTAACCAGTAACATAGAACTCCTCAAAACTATCGTTAAATTCATTAATAGATTCTCCGTATGAAAGAAGTGTACTAAGTCTTGTATGGTGTTTGCTTATTAGATATGAAAATATGTAAATACAATAATATAGAAATTTAAATTCATCATCATCTATATCTAATTCATTTAATCTCATATAAAATATATTGCTATATAATACACTGGAATTCATTGAATGATTGAAATCTCCAACATAATTCTTAAATATTGGATTCTTCATTCTAGCTTTCTGGAAATTGGCATTAATTTTGCCTATATCATGAAGATATATTCCATTTATAAAAAGCTCAAATAGGAATTGTTTTACATTAGGTTTAATAAAATTACTTCTATACTTAAATTCATTTAAAATATTTTCTAATATACTATCAATATTTTTGCCTTGAAATATAAGCTCCATATATTTTTTAGTTCTATCCATATGTTCTAACAGTTTTTCTTTCTCTTTATTACTTTTGCAAGTATGAGCAAAATAATTGTCTATACTTGGAATATATTCCTTGATCTTAATATAATTATACTTCATATAAAAGCCCTCCCTAGTCATAAATAATATCAAAATACATGTATTGAAAAAAACTAATATATGTTAATTGCTGTTAAGCTATTGAAAGGGACATATTAACAATATATCTACTTATATATGTATAATATATCAAGTAAAAATGTATTGTATAATAGTCCCTTATAATCAAAACATATACAAATTATTGCCTTCACAACTATATATGCATTTATCTTCCAAAATATCTTTTACATATTGGTTTGTATATATAAAAGTATCAAATACATAAATATTGTCATATGGCACTAATTCTATTGGTAGACTTTCTTTAAACATGAACATATCTTCTTTATTTTTATTTCTTAATGAACCTGTTGTAAAATTAATTTTTTTCATTGATACTAGACTATTAATTTTATCTACTTCTTTTGGTATACTAAATTCCACTTCTTTTACATGAGTTATATCTGCTAAATGATCATTTTTCCCAAGATATGGAGTATATACGCATTTACCTCCAAGTAAATAATCTTTAAGTTTACTCATTATGTTCTGATTGGCACTATATAGATAAATTTGCCACTTAGGGTATTCTAACCAATACTCTCTTACTATAAGATTGCCTCCCTCTTCTGCACTAGCATAACCTACACTGTTATTAAATACTTGCAATTTCTTGGAGAAATAGCCTTTTGAAGAAAGAGGTACTATTGCAACTTTTAAATCTTGTAGCTTTTCATAGAACTTAGGAAACTCCATTTTATCTTCATGTAATTCATTATACTGAAATTGTTGTAAATAACCATCTAGTCCAATTATAGAACCAAGAAGTCCTAATAAAGCAACTTTATGTATATGATTATAAGTAAGATAAATACTGCTATTTACATCACGTTTTTTAAACATTGCAGTATTTCCACTAAGTCTAAAAGTTAACCCTGTCATTAAATCACTTCTTTCGTAAAGATATTCATATATGTAGTTTTATCACTATCAAATCCTTCTACTTTAGTTGAATATGGATTGTAATATACTTCTATCTTCTGAATACCTTCTTGTTGAAGTAGTGAAGAATTCTTTAATCTAATAATGTCATTTTCGCCTTTTTCAAATTCAATATAAGCGGCTAGATTAGGTAGATATACATCTTCTTCACATTCTAAGAAAAAGGTAAATTCATTTTCACATCCAATTTTACTATTAGTTGCTAATAATGTAGCACTACATAGACTAGCTTCTTTGAAAAGCTTATATGCTTCTTCACTAAAGCCATTAAAATCATCTATTATATTTATATAATTGTTATATGCTTTTGGATTAACTACTACTGGATAGAAATAATGTGCCTCGTCACTTACAATCTTTTTACCTAGTGTTGATGCATCTTTAGTCTCATCAGTACTGAATGGTGATAAAATATCTTGTATTTCCACTTCACTTTTCTCATAATGATTAAATCCCTGCCCTACTTGAATAGCTCCTGTTATAGAAATATTATTTTTTTCTGCTGCAAATGTTGCTCCAAAACACATAATATCTATAGCACTGAATAAATTTTTCAATATATTTTCTGAAGGTGTTTTTTTATCTATTGGTTCAAATAGCTCTGCGTATCTTCCTTCTAATGTTTTTGGCTGTAATTTTTCTTTATTTATTTGGTAAGATTTCATATATAATACTTTTTCGCCTTTATTTTCCCAATATTTTTTCATACTATATTTTAATGCTTTATCACTTCCAAAAGTCCTATTATCACTTATAGTTTTGGGACGTCCTGTAAAATCAGCATTCCAATTAGACATAATACTCTTAACCCCTATTACTCCATAAACTCTATTATCCATCTATTCATTCTCCTTCTTATATAATATATTGGCTGCTAGATAACCTGCTAAGAACATCTGTGTGTCAACTTTACTATTTTCAGGTTCATACATCTGTACCATTGATAGTGCATTATTAAATCTAATATCTTTCATTACAATAGCATGACTATATTTCATAAATGTATATTTTATTTCATCTTTCAGTTTTTTATCATTGTTGCATTCTAAGTAAGTATTCACCACATCATGATTTTGATTCTTGTCTTTTGCTTTAGTTTTCTGTAATATAAATCTAACTACCTGTCCAGCTAAAAAATAATACTGTCTATCATTATCACAATCTGCGTGACTTTCTTTTATTTTAGAATACAATGTATCCATTGTATCATTTAGCATTCCTGGCATATCTTCATTCCCTCCTATTTGACTCACTAGTGCAATATATAGATTATAGGCTTTTATAGCTTTTGATATTGAGTTATCTCTAAGCTGTAATGTTACAATCTTAATACCATATTTGTGAATTATATTATTAATACTATTATCATCACTTAATTTAAAATAATTGAACATAGCTTGTCTAACAATTATAATTATATTTTTTAAGTCTTGACTTATTTTTTTAATATTTTTTGGTTCTTGAAAATAATTAGATTTTAGACGTTTATCAAACCAAATCTCATTTATATAATTTTCTAATTCAATTCTTGTTTTTTTCTTCAGATAAGGATATTCTTCCCACTCATCTTCTATCTTATATTTAGCTCTTAGATAATTATAAATCTCTATATTCACATTACTATTAAACATTGGAATAATATCAAAGTTTTTTACTTCTGCTGTTTTTCCTTGTTCAAGATATAGAAAATAATATCCTTCTTGTCCAATTTTTATTTCTTCCTCAATACCTGTTATGAAATCAGAGTCATACTTTATATATAAGCAACCACTTTTCCTAGTGCCTAACCAATCAAAAAATTTCTTATGCATAAGAATATCTGAGCTTTTTATTAGACAAGGTATATTATTTACCATTGTTTTGTGTTCTAGATATGGTTTTTTAACGTTAAGTCCCATATTATTATTAGTAAGCCCATATATCTCACCATTAATAGTTTTATTATATTCATTAGCATTAAATAAATTGGGAACTAAATATCTTTTTGATTCAATTTCGTAGTCTTCAGTAGGAAAATCAAAAAATATTCTCACGTAATTACTAAAATCTATTTTTTCTAAATTACTTATAATGCTTGGTAAATTTTCCAACATATATTGTTTACACCAAATGATATTTTCTTCATTAATTGGTTCAGTAATACTATTATATAATTCTAATGATTTCTTTCTCTTTTTATATTTTATTTGTGGATCTAACAAAATGTCATAGTACTCAATAATTCTTTCTTCTAACTTACTATAGTCTATTTTCTTATCTCCAATTACAGTATCTTTCTTAAAAAATAGAGTAAGATAATTATTAGAATGCAATTTTTTCTTAGGGTCTATTGGTTTATTCATATCAAGAAGATTGGATATATAATCTCTTTTGCAAAACCACCTATATGTATCATCTCTATAGACTTCATCTTTTTTATCATATATCTTTTGTTCTTCAATCTTACCTTCTCTATTAATCTTAATATAGATACCTGTTTTTAATTTATAACTATCTAAAATAAGTGAATCGCCTTTCACTTCATAAGCTTTTTCAAATAAGCTAACTAATTCTTCTAACAATCTATCACCTTCTTATAAAATTTGCTACACAATACCCAAATCCCAAACTCGACTTTTCTCCCAGTCCTGAAGCTAATGCAAGAGTAGCTAGAGTCTGTGCTTCATCAGTTAAATCAATTTCTAGTTTGAATTTGTAACCTAATAAATTAATATTTTTATAAGGTATTTTTATTGGTTTATCATTAGTTCTTTGAATATTGATAGCTAACTCATTTACTGATAACGTTTTATCAAAATAAGTATTATATTTCTTTTCTAGTAATGCCTTCAATCTTTTTTCTACAAATTCTAATTGATTTAATTCTGGTAGTTTATACCCTTCTTCACTGGTTATTACTACTGGTGTTATAGATACTATTTCTTTTATTGGTTTTTGCTTTCTGATAATTAATTCTGAATTAATTATTTGAAGTGTGTCTACTAATGTGGTCTTCATAGATGTCATAAGATTAGTCAAAAATTGTTGGTCAATACTTCTTATTCTGAATATATATACTCTACCTTTTTTATAGATTTTATCTTTCTCTATTGGATAAAAGCTAGAGAAGTTATATAGTTTTACTTTATTGTTTTTGTGTATATGCTTTAATTCATTGTTTCTAAGCATTGCTTTGTTAATATATTCACTCGTTATGCTAAAACTATGAGCGAATGGAATATCTTGTTTTAGTACTACAGAATTTATTAGTTCGTAATATTTCAATTAATCCCTCCTCGAAATATAATTCAATTATTGCTATTGTATTATATTATAATAATAATATAATTGCTTCTGGCATTATATTATTTTTTTATTTTTCTTTCTTTTGGTATATAAAATGAAATAAGTATTATTAATAAAAAGATAATAATTAATGGTGTGTATCCTATAATTAAACACTCTTTAATTTATTTGCCAGAAGCATTACATCCAATGTCAAGGTTTTTTAATATTAACTTATATACATCTTCTATATAATCATATAAGTTTCAAAATACAATTGTATAATGGTAATTATCTTCTATTAATCATATAGTGACTAGAATAATTACAATATTAATTATAAACGCATACTTCTCAATTGTCAATATGTTTCAATAATAACATCAATTATAATTAGTATAAGTTATTTAATCTATCTTATTTTGTCTATATACTTCCAAATAATATATATACTTCTCAATCAACATTATAAGCTTATTGCTCTAATCTTATTATGGTTCAACTTGGAAGCCCTTAGACTTTCTCAAATGGGTTGTCTAATTTCAATACGACTCTTGTTAAGGTTCAACTCGGATAAATCTCCCTTATCCGCATGTTCTCGAATATTTCAATACAACTCTTGTTAAGGTTCAACAATAAGAAAAAAATAACACTAACTGATATTGTAGCAATTTCAATACAACTCTTGTTAAGGTTCAACTGATATAAAGAATTATGGTGTATTTAAAACAATTTAATTTCAATACAACTCTTGTTAAGGTTCAACTTATCCCATTTGTTACAAGTAAGAAAACAACACAAAAATTTCAATACAACTCTTGTTAAGGTTCAACGGCAATGGATATTTAATATAGTAAGGGGGTCGGGCATTTCAATACAACTCTTGTTAAGGTTCAACCAACAAAACCATCATCATCGGCTCTCATTGCTAAAATTTCAATACAACTCTTGTTAAGGTTCAACTTATTTTATTAGCAATACTAAACACAATTTTACTCTATTTCAATACAACTCTTGTTAAGGTTCAACTTTCTTGGTCTTCATATGCTTGGATAGAATCTAATATATTTCAATACAACTCTTGTTAAGGTTCAACCCATTGTTTCATTGGTAAACATTTTAAATAACGCAATTTCAATACAACTCTTGTTAAGGTTCAACATGTAACATACTCCTACCATTAAGCCTGTAAAAAGATTTCAATACAACTCTTGTTAAGGTTCAACGCTATTCTAATTATATTGTTTGGTACTAATCCTACATTTCAATACAACTCTTGTTAAGGTTCAACTAATAAACTGATTCAATTTATAAAGACCGGTAAGGAATTTCAATACAACTCTTGTTAAGGTTCAACTTGAAATCCAAAACATGAAACTGAATGATATAGAATTATTTCAATACAACTCTTGTTAAGGTTCAACCCATATACCATCTTTATTGATTCTTATCATATACATTTCAATACAACTCTTGTTAAGGTTCAACTTTATCTACCTGATGCTTTTTATATTCATCATTTTATATTTCAATACAACTCTTGTTAAGGTTCAACTTTTGTTTGCAGCATAAGTAATGACTTGATTAACGAATTTCAATACAACTCTTGTTAAGGTTCAACTGTGTAACTACTTGGTCAATAGTTCTGTTTAACGCAATTTCAATACAACTCTTGTTAAGGTTCAACTATTGCATTAGGTAATTCTTCTTTTATCTTTCCTAATTTCAATACAACTCTTGTTAAGGTTCAACTATAGCCTTATCCTTCAACCTGTATATATGTGCCAAATTTCAATACAACTCTTGTTAAGGTTCAACTTTTTAACGCTTCCTTCATATCTTTTACTATATACATTTCAATACAACTCTTGTTAAGGTTCAACCTTTACCATCGATGTTGATAACAGGAGAGTAACCTGATTTCAATACAACTCTTGTTAAGGTTCAACATGCTAACCCATTCCAAATTGGTAGTTCACATTCATTTCAATACAACTCTTGTTAAGGTTCAACTTTATATCAATATATTGTTGAGACAGATATTCTTTATTTCAATACAACTCTTGTTAAGGTTCAACTTTATCATGTAACTTAACTATCAGAAGTAAATCAAAATTTCAATACAACTCTTGTTAAGGTTCAACACCAATTGGACATCAGACGATTATTATAATGCAGAATTTCAATACAACTCTTGTTAAGGTTCAACCTACTTTATCTGGATATACTCCTTCCACTACTGCTCCATTTCAATACAACTCTTGTTAAGGTTCAACTGAATTACCATCTGCATCAATGAAAGTATCATTGAGATTTCAATACAACTCTTGTTAAGGTTCAACAAAACAAAAATATCCATATGTTCCATCTGTATCAGAATTTCAATACAACTCTTGTTAAGGTTCAACGTTCTTTCTCCCAAACCATAATATGAGCGTGAGGAATTTCAATACAACTCTTGTTAAGGTTCAACGTCTTCCTTGGGACATAAAGCGAGCAGTTGACACATATTTCAATACAACTCTTGTTAAGGTTCAACGAGGGTTCATACATGCATTACTATTTTAAAGCACAATTTCAATACAACTCTTGTTAAGGTTCAACTTTTTTACCTAAAATAATTATTGTGGAGTTCTGCGAATTTCAATACAACTCTTGTTAAGGTTCAACTATCCTCTGTTACTTTTGCATTTAACTCACTTTCATATTTCAATACAACTCTTGTTAAGGTTCAACGCTAATCGTACAGGAATAATAATACAAGCTGATATATTTCAATACAACTCTTGTTAAGGTTCAACCAACATAAACTCAACATTCCCTACTCATCCATTAAACCACAAAAGCCCTAAAATATCAACTTTTTCTTATTTTTTTCCAACCTAATGCTATTAAAATTCTAATACTACTCAAAATAACTCCAACTACGCATATTTAGAAGCTCACAGCCCTTTTCAGAATTTTCAAGCCTGGAAAAACTATAAAAAAAATATTGATATCCATAATGAGTGACTTATAAATCATTCTTAGAAAATCTTAGTGAATGTAAGAATGGTTTCCGTTAAGAAACTTAAATGTCTGAATACTATTAGCACTACTTCCTCCTAATAGAACTCTATCAATACTATACCATACAATTATACAAAAGCCTTATTCTTCTACCCTAATAGAATATAATCACTTTTCCAACCCATATAACTCTTCCACCTTATCCTCCATTACTTTCACACAATCATTTATTGCCTCATTATATATTTCAGGACCAATCTTTTCTATAATAAAGTCCATAAAAAGCATAGCTGCTAGATCTCCTAATTCTTCATCTCTTTCTTCATAAAAATACTCTTTAATAAGTCCTTTTATTATTTCCTGCTTCTCTTTTGATAATTTAATCTTACTATTATTCATATATAATCTCTCCCTTATCTTAAAAACTCTATTTTATTAATTATACCTTTGAATAATTACATTGTAAAGCAAAGCATCTAATATTAACAATATTCAAATTATAATTCACTTCCAAAATAAATAAAATTTAATAAGGTATAGCCCTAAGACTATACCCTCTATCAAATCAGTTATTTTTTAACACTCTCATACTTCAATATGGACATTCCCAACGGTGGAACTTTTATATCAATTGCCTGCTTTCTTCCATCCCAATCCAAATCCATTGATCTAATTACCTTCTTATTAATTATACCACTTCCACCATATTTCTCATCATCACTGCTTAGGATCTCTCTATACTCTCCTTTATACGGTACACCAATCCTATGCATAGTTCTTGGTATAGGAGTAAAATTACAAATAAAAACCAACGTATCTTTCATCTCTATTCCTTTTCTTATGAAAGTGATAATACTCTCCTCATAATCACCACAATTAATCCATTCAAATCCACTTTGTGAAAAATCATCATACCAAAAAGCAATTTCTTCATGATACAATTTATTCATATCTCTAACATATTCCTGTATCTGTCTATGACTTTCATATAATAGAAGATGCCAATCAAGACTTTTGCTTTCTGTCCATTCTTCAAATTGAGCGAACTCATTACCCATAAATTGTAATTTTTTCCCTGGATGCCCATACATGAATCCATAAGCCACTCTAATATTAGCAAACTTCTGCCAGTAATCACCAGGCATCTTGCCTATCATTGAACCTTTTCCATGTACTACTTCATCATGTGATAAGACAAGAATAAAATTCTCAGTGTAAGCATATACCATACTGAAAGTCAAATCATTATGATGATATTTTCTGTGAACAGGTTCTTTCTTCATATATCTAAGAAAATCATTCATCCAACCCATGTTCCATTTCATGCCGAAACCTAAACCACCTAGATTAGAAGGTCTAGAA
Organism: Vallitalea sp.; assembly: GCF_025211055.1. Classification (GTDB taxonomy): domain Bacteria; phylum Bacillota; class Clostridia; order Lachnospirales; family Vallitaleaceae; genus Vallitalea. The sequence goes on from NZ_JAOARO010000057.1 coordinate 147,738, forward strand.
ACACCAGTCCATGATGTTGACTCTTCAGCAATCATCATAATACCTGGATACTTTTTATAGACTATTGAATTAAGATGTTTGAGAAACTCTACGGCTTCATGATTTTCTCTTCCACCCTCTCTATTAGGAATCCACTCTCCATAATCTTTTCCATAATCAAGATACAACATTGAAGCTACCGCATCTACTCTAAGTCCATCAATATGGAATTTATCAAACCAATAAACTGCATTAGCAATTAAAAAGTTACTCACTTCATTTCTTCCATAATTAAATATCATTGTACCCCAATGTGGATGTTCTCCTCTTTTTGGGTCATCATGTTCATATAATGCTGTACCATCAAATCTAATAAGACCATGCTCATCTTTTGGGAAATGAGCAGGTACCCAGTCAAGTATTACACCAATATTGTTATTATGGCAGGAATCTACTAGATACATAAACTCTTCAGGTGTTCCAAACCTACTGGTAACTGCATAGTATCCTATGACTTGATATCCCCATGAAGCATCATAAGGATGTTCAGCTATAGGTAATAATTCTATGTGTGTATATCCCATATCCTTCACATATATAATTAATTGATCTGCTAGCTCTTTATAACTTAAAAATTCGTTTTTGTCGCCACGTCTCCATGAACCTAGATGCACTTCGTATATGGAGATTGGTTCATTAATAGGATTCTTGTTCATTCTACTTTTCAGCCATTTGGAATCTTGCCACTCATAGGAATTCACATTAGCCACTATAGAAGCTGTGCTTGGACGCAATTCTGAGTAATTACCATATGGATCACTTTTCTCTAATAGATATCCTTGCTTAGTTTTTATCTCATACTTATATTTTTCACCAGACACCAATGAAGGAATAAATAACTCATATATCCCAGAATTACCTAGCTCTCTCATTTGATGTATTCTCCCATCCCAATGATTGAAATCACCTATAACACTGACTCTCATAGCATTAGGCGCCCATACAGCAAACATAACACCTGACACTGCATCTATTTCTAGAACATGAGCTCCCAGCTTATTATATATTTCATAATGAGTTCCCTTGCCAAAAAGATATAGGTCTACATCACTAATTTGACTCTGAAATCTATAGGGGTCTTCTATCTCCCACTTATAGCCTTCATCATTTATTACATAAAATTTATAATCAATTATCTGATTAATGAGTATAGTATAAAACCCTGCTTCATGTACTTTTTCCATTTTCACTTTCTTAGTATTATTCTTATCGACTAAATATACTTCTTTTGTATATGGCAAAAATACATTAACGAAATATTTATCTCTATATTCATGAATCCCTAGAATATGATGTGGATCTCTGTGATTGGAATTTATTAACACACTTAGTTCATCTTGATTAATATAGTCTTTCATATATACCACCCTATCACTTTCTACATTTTAACATTTATATATTAGTACAACCCCATTAATAATTATACTAATCAAAATCAATTATATGCTTACAATTAAGATTTCATTCTATATAAATTAAATAATTGCTATAGACTAGGAATTATTTAGTTCTATTCACTTTTTATAGTATTGACAAAGATCGTATTATTAATTCTATATTATCTTAACAGCTGTAAAAGCTGATAAAAAAAGCCAACAGTAAAATTTACTGTTGGTCTTTCATATTAGTTCTTATTGATAACCATTTACATACTCTAATAAATCATTGTTCTTGTCTAAGAATATAGTTGTATCTTTTAAGTTCTTGTAGATGTCCATTCTCTGAATGAATTTATAGAACTCTAAGTCTTTCTTAAGAGATTCTTGATAAATCTTGATTGCTTCTGCATCAGCCTCAGCTTTTGTTACTGCTGCTTTTTCAACTGCTGAAGCTATTAATTCTTTTCTTTGACGGTCTGTACTAGCTTTGGCTTTTTGATAAGCAGAATCACCTTCAGCTATTAATTTTTCACTTTCTTTTTCAATTTGCTTAGACATCTTACTTTCGATACTAGCAATATTGTCTTTTGGAAAAGTTTTTCTATTAACACCAACATCTGTTACATATAATCCAAAATCTTCCAATAACTTATTATTCAACTCATCTAATTTTTCTGTTATATGAGACTCAAGGATATGACTTTCAAAAAATTCATTGAACACTAATCTATTCCCTGATTGAATTACAACAGGATAAAGTCTTTGGTCCATAACATAATTAGCACCACTTACATTAATAACAGACTCATTGAATTTGACAGGGTCAATAATTCTATATTGTGCATACATCTGAATATCTAAAAATCTACTATCCTTGGTATTGATTTTTTCTGTAAGAGATTTATAGGTAAGATATTTAGCATCATATTTTTCTACATTTTGTAAGAAAGGAATTTTAAAATGTAACCCTTTCTCTCTAACAATATTAACATCCTCTTTATCATTATCTATAAGATTCTGCTTTACTAAATCATAATCTTTAGTATTAATAACAGTTGTCTTTATCTTCCCAAATTGCTTAATTACAGCAACTTGGTCTTCATTAATAATGTAAGCACTTGAAGATAATAAGATTATACCTACAACTAATAGTATTATAATAACAATATATTTTTTCTTCATATTATGGCACCCCCCTAATTATCCTTAGAACTTACTTGCTTTTTAATAAAGTTGTCATTTTCTAAATTGTAGAATTTATATATGTCTGAGTCATTAGTGATATCTAGAACTATATTATTATTAGTTATAAAATCTCTCATAGATTCAATATAATATTTTTCTTTTACAATCAGAGGATTGATCTTATATTCTTCATATAGAGCTTCGTATTGTGCCACTCCAGCTTTTGCATTAGCAATAACTTCAGCCTTGTACCCAAAAGCTTCCTCTTCTAATTGCTGTGCTTCTGCTTGAGCTTGAGGAATAATTGTATTATTATATTTTTCAGCTTCTTCTAACTTACCTTTCATATACTGATTGGCATTTTCTTTTTGTCTGTAAGCTTCTTCCACAGCATCTAGTAATTTAACATTTTGAGTTTCAACTGTCATTATTTCAATTCCAGCTTCATAATTTCTTAGTTTTTGTTGTAATTCAGGTAGAATTTCATCATCAATAATCTCTTTATTAGTTCTAGCATCATCTAGTGTAAATGTTTGATAGCTATTCCTAACTACATCCTCAAGAGCTAAGCGTAGTGTACCTTCTACATCATCTACCTTGAAAAGGTAATTTCTTGGATCATCAATCTTATATTGTATAATAAGATTAAGCATTATTAATGATGCGTTATTATTAGAGCCATCTACTATAACTCTTGCTTCTGTATTAGCAGTAGAATACTCAGGGCTTTTATTTGTTGTGCCTGATTGGGTTGTTTTGAAACCGTATTCCATCTTGAATACCTTACCTGTTGGAACTTTTCTTACTGTATCAGCAATAGGGATTTTCACATGTAGACCTGCTTTGCTAACTACCTGCTGCACCTGTCCAAACCTAAGAACTACTGCTGATTCTCTATTATCTAACATATAAACACTGTTAAAGCCAACAAAAACTAATATTAATACGATTACAACTAGGGTAATTGATCTTTTTGCATTCTTTTTTAAATTGTTAAACTTTACATCGATAACATCATCTTTGTTACTATTATAGTTATCACTCATATGTTACTCCCTCCTTCATAGAAATTGTATATTATTATAACACACTATTCCCTATATATTTATGAACAAACTGTTAAATTTATAAGCAAATCATAAATAACTATTAAAATATAGGGTCTTAAAAGCATAGAAAATTCTGGATTGATAATAAATCTATAAAAATAGCAAAATATAAACCAGTATACATTTTTGTATACTGGCCAATATAATAACAAAAAAATTAATCAACTTAATTTATGAATAAGTAAACCACTACGTAACTTAGGTTCAAACCATGTTGATTTTGGTGGCATCAGTTTACTAGCATCTGCTATATTCATAAGTTCTTCAATCTTTGTTGGATACATTGAAAATGCAATTTTCATATCAGACTGTGCTCTACGTTCCAGCTCTTTTAATCCTCTGATACCTCCAACAAAGTCTATCCTCTTATCAATTCTAGGATCACCTATATCAAGGATAGGCTGTAACAGATAATTATATAGTATTGAAACATCAAGGCTACGAACAGGGTCATCAATTGATTTTAATTGGTCTTTTGCCCTTAGTTTGTACCACTTACTGTCTACAAACATACCAAACTCTAATTTTTCAGCAGGTTTATAAGGCTTACTTCCAATCTCCTCTACAACAAAATTTCTCTCTACTTCATTAATCAATTCACTTACACTATAATTATTAAGGTCTTTCACTACTCTATTATAATCCATAATATATAACTGTTCATCTGGAAAAACAACTGATAAAAAGAAGTTGAATTCTTCTGTCCCATCATAATCTGGATTAGCTTTTCGTCTCTTCACAGCTACTTTAACTGCTGATGCGGCTCTATGGTGACCATCAGCTATATAGAGACTATCAATGTTCTTAAAATGCATAACTAACTGCTCTATAAGCTTATCATCTTCTACTACCCATACTCTATGACTGATTTCATCATCAGCTGTAAAATCATATATAGGTATATTATCATTGACATACTTATCCATTAGAGCATTAATCTCTTGTTCAGCTCTATAGGTCAAGAAAATTGGTCCTGTATTAGCATCTAGATAGTCAACATGATTAATTCTGTCTTGTTCCTTAGCTTCTCTAGTCAATTCATGTTTTTTGATATTATTATTCAAATAATCGTCTACTGAAGTACACGTAACGATTCCTAGCTGTTTTCTTCCGTTCATTTCAAGTTCATATAAATATAAACAAGGTTTATCGTCTTGAATAAAATAACCTTTTTCAACAAATTCATCAAACTTGTCTCTTGCATGTTGATAAACCTTCTTATCATAGGTATCAATACCCATATCCATCTCAACTTCAGCTCTATCGATTCTCAAAAAGGAATAGGGTTTTCCCTTAACCTCTTCTACTGCTTCTTCTCTATTATAAACATCATAAGGCAAAGCCGCTATATTTTCAGCATACTTAGTAGCTGGTCTTATACCACAAAAGGGTCTAATTATCGCCATTGATTTCACTCCTAATTAGGAACAATTAAGACTAGTTCCTACTTATCTTAATTATTTTAATACTCTAACTTTAACTATACCTTCAATTTCCTTTAATCCATCAACTATTTCATCAGTAATCTTGCTTTCCACATCAATCAAAGTATAAGCCCAGTCTTTCTTGCTCTTATTAATCATATCAATGATATTGATATTCTTAGAAGCAAGAGCAGTTGTTATATTACTAACCATGTATGGGATATTTTTATGATTAACTGCTATTCTTCCCACAGTATTACATACACCCATATTACATTCTGGATAGTTGACTGAATTAGTTATATTACCATTTTCAATATAATCTTTTACTTCACTTACTGCCATAACAGCACAATTGACTTCTGATTCAGGTGTTGATGCTCCTAGATGAGGAATACATACTACATTCTTCATATTAAGAACCTTATCATATGGGAAGTCAGTTATATATCTTGCAACCTTACCTGATTCTAAAGCTTTTTCCAGATCAGCATCATTACATAAGCCTGCTCTGGAGAAATTCAATAATCTAACCCCATCTTTCATAAGATTTATCTTTTCTTCATTAATCATGCCTTTTGTAGCATCCATTAATGGAACATGTATCGTTATATAATCTGATTTCATGAATAATTCATCAAGACTATCAGATTTTTGGATATTATGATTTAATTCCCATGCAGATTCAACTGATATGAATGGGTCATATCCTAATACTTCCATTCCTAGTCTTTTAGCGGCATTAGCAACTAAAACACCTATAGCACCTAGTCCTATAACTCCTAGAGTTTTTCCTCTAACTTCTGGTCCTACAAAATTGGATTTACCGCCTTCTACTAATTTAGGTACTTCTTCACCTTTACCTTTTAAAGTCTTAGCCCAGTCTATTGCTCCTACAATATCTCTTGAAGCTAATAAAAGACCAGCCATAACTAATTCTTTTACTGCATTGGCATTGGCACCAGGTGTATTAAAAACAACAATACCTTTTTCTGAACATTTATCTATAGGAATATTGTTAACTCCTGCACCTGCACGACCTATAGCTTCTAGCCTATCAGGTAATTCCATATCATGCATCTTATAACTTCTTAGTAATATACCATCTGCATCGACATCGTCAACTATTTCAAACTTATCATTAAATAAGTTAAGACCTTCCTCAGCAATATTATTAAGTGTCTTAATCTTATACATTATTATCCGTCCTTCCTATGTATTATTTCTATAAAAACATGTCTACTTATTGTTTTCTTCAAACTCTTTCATGAAATCAACTAATTTCTTAACACCTTCTAAAGGCATTGCATTGTAGATACTAGCTCTCATACCACCAACAGTTCTATGTCCCTTAAGGTTAACCATACCTCTTTCTGCAGCTTCTTTGATAAATTCAGCATTAAGTTCATCAGTAGGCAGTACAAAAGGAATATTCATTAAGGAACGGTCTTTTTGGGTTACTGTTCCTTTGAACAATTTGCTAGAATCAAGATAATCATAGATCAATTTTGCTTTTTCTTCGTTTCTTTTTTGAATAGCACCAATTCCACCTAATTCTTTTATCCATTCAAAAACCATACCAGCTACATAAATACTATAAGTAGGAGGTGTATTGAACATTGAACCCTTATCAGAATGTGTTTTATACTTAAGCATTGTAGGTGTTATATCCTGAGGGTCCCCTATTAAATCTTCTCTAATGATAACAACTGTTACACCAGCTGGTCCCATGTTTTTTTGTGCACCAGCATAGATAACACCATATTTGCTAACATCCACTTCTTCAGATAATATATTGGAGGACATATCAGCTACGATAGGCACGTCCCCTACATCTGGTAATTCATTGAATTTAGTTCCGTAGATAGTATTATTTGATGTTATGTGGAAATAATCTGCATCTTTTGTAAAAGTTTCTTTATCTAATTCTGGGATATATGTAAAAGTTTTGTCTTCTGATGAAGCCGCTACGTTAACTTCACCATATTTTTTAGCTTCTTCTATAGCTTTTTTTGACCATGCTCCTGTATTAACATAATCTGCTTTTTTGGAACTAGTTAATAAGTTAAGAGGAATCATAGCAAATTGAGTGGAAGCTCCACCTTGTAAGAATAATACCTTATAATTATTAGGAATATTCATTATTTCTCTAAGTGTCTTTTCTGCTGTATCAATAATATCTTGGTAAGCAGATGATCTATGGCTCATCTCCATAACAGACATACCAGTATTATTGTAGTTAGTCATTTCTTTAGAAGCTTTTTCAAGTACTTTTATAGGTAACATAGATGGTCCTGCTGAAAAATTGTAAACTCTGTTCATTCTTAATCACTCCAAATCGAAATTTTATATGTAACATATTCAACTATTTGCTCTTTGTCTTTGCAAGACAAACATCATTGTCTGTCTTCAAGCAAAATATTCAAACTATTTAATGTATAATTAAGTAATTATGATTAATAATTATATTATTGTTTGTTAAAAAAATGATAAACTTGCATGAGCCTAACATCTTATATAGTTTAATATGTTAATGCACTAAATATAATATATTATAAAAACCCTAACTAGTCAAGAACAAAAGTTAGTTCCTTATGTGATACAAAAATGTATATTTACTTCTTGCACCTTATAAATATACCACATTTTTCTCTATTTGTTAAATATTTATCAGCTTATAACAAAAAGGAAAAACTTTTCTAAGCCAAACAGCAACATACTGTCCATATTAGAAAAGTTTAATCTTGAATCCATTAACAATACTACTCTAGAAATAAAATCATATAGTATTCATCAGCATAAGTTCCATCACTGTATTTTAGTGCATTTTTCTTAGTTCCATGATTTTCAAAACCAAAATTTTTGTACATTGAAATAGCCCTACTATTTTGAGTAACAACTTCTAGTTCCAGTTGTTCAACACCTTTTTCTTTACACCACTTAATACATTCATTCATCATTATTCTACCAATACCCTTGTTCCAATATTTCTTTCTAACAGATATACCCATAGCAGCTCTATGAAGATATCTTTTATTATTTGAAACTATTCCTACTGAGCAATTGGCTACGATTATATCGTCTATTTCACCAACTAACAATTGGTTATTATCAGCATTCATTGTACTTTTAATAAATTCTCTTTCTTGTTCTAATGTAAAATTAAATTCACCAGGCTCACGTGCCAAGAATCTTGTTTCACTATCAACTGTCTGTAATAAATCAATTAAACCTTGTGCGTCATTTTCTTCTGCATTACGTATAACAAGTTTTTGACCATCTTTTAAAATATTCTCATCATATACTTTCATAAAAAATGCTCCCTATTTGAATTATTATTCAACAATTACATCTTCAATTGGTTTTCCTGGAGCTACCATTGGGAATACTTTATCATCTTTGTCAATAACACAATTTATGATTACTGGTTTAGTTTCTTCGATAGCTTTTCTGAAAACATCTTCCACTTGGTCTTTACTAGTTATATTGAAACCTACAGCTCCCATTGACTCAGCTAATTTTACATAGTCAAGATCTTGATTAAGAGTTGTGAAGGAATATCTTTCATCATAGAATAGTGTTTGCCATTGTCTAACCATACCTAGAACTCCATTATTAATAACTAGTACTATGATCTTGATGTTATGTCTTACAGCTGTTAATAATTCATTGAAGTTCATTCTAAAACTTCCATCACCAGCTATATTGACAACTATTTTATCTGGATTACCTACCTTAGCACCAAGACATGCCCCAAATCCATAACCCATAGTTCCAAGACCACCTGATGTCAAGAATTTTCTAGGCTCTTTGAACTTGTAATACTGTCCAGCCCACATTTGATGCTGACCTACTTCAGTAGTAATTATGGCTTCACCTTCTGTTATTTCATCTAATTTTTCTATAGCGTATTGAGCACTTACACAATCTGTAGGATATTTTAGAGGATATTTTTCTTTTAAGTATTTTATTTCACTTAACCACTCTGCATGATTTTGTTCCTCTAACCTATCATTCAACTGTTGTAGTACTTTTTTGATGTCACCTATCACAGAATGATAAGTCAATATATTCTTATTAACCTCTGCAGGGTCAACATCTATTTGAAGTACTCTTGCTTTATTAGCGAATTTATCTGGTTTTCCAATAACTCTATCACTGAATCTGGCTCCAACTACAATAAGTAGATCACATGTAGTTACACCTAAGTTACTAGCTTTTGAACCATGCATTCCTATCATCCCTGTATATAGGTCATCATTTGTTGGGAATCCACCAATACCCATCAAACTACATGTAACTGGTGCATGAACTTTGTCAGCAAAATCCTTTAATTCTTTAGCAGCTTCTGAGATTATTACTCCTCCACCTGCATAGATATAAGGCTTCTTAGAATTCTTAATTAATTCTATAGCTTCTTCAATAGATTCTGTAGTAATATTCTTAGAGCATCTGCTAACCTTCTTAGGTGCCATAGGCTCATATTCTGCTTGGTTAGCTGTTACATCCTTTGGTATGTCAATAAGAACAGGACCAGGTCGTCCCTCTTTAGCTGTATAGAAAGCTTCTCTAATAATATCAGCTAAATCATTAACATCCTTTACAATATAATTGTGTTTAGTAATAGGCATAGTCACACCAGTTATATCAACTTCCTGAAAACTATCTCTACCAAGTAGTGATACAGGTACATTACCTGTAATAGCTACCATTGGTACAGAGTCCATATAAGCAGTAGCTATACCTGTAACCAAGTTAGTTGCACCTGGACCAGAAGTGGCTATAACAACGCCGACTTTTCCAGTTGACCTAGCATAACCATCAGCTGCGTGAGATGCTCCTTGTTCATGAGATGTAAGAATATGCTTAATACTATCCATGTTTTTATATATTTCATCATATATGTTCAGAACAGCACCACCTGGATATCCAAATACTGTATCAACACTTTGCTCTTTCAAACATTCAATTACAATCTGTGCTCCTGTTAATTTCACTATATCATCTCCTTCTTACATCTTCATGTAAATCTATTTTTTTATTTCTATTCTAAAATTGCTCCAGTACTTGCAGATTTTACTAATTTAGCATATCTTGCCAAGTAACCTTTTTTAATCTTAGGTTCCTTAGGAACAAAGACTTCTCTTCTTGCTTCTAATTCTTCCTCAGTCACCTTAAGATTTATTGAGCCTTTCTCTATATCAATTTCAATAGTATCATTCTCTTTTACAAGTCCTATATTACCACCGTCAGCGGCTTCAGGAGATACATGTCCAATTGCCGCTCCTCTTGTAGCTCCACTGAATCTACCATCTGTAATAAGGGCTACTTCTTTATCAAGTCCCATACCAGCAAGAGCTGAGGTTGGTGAAAGCATTTCTCTCATACCTGGACCACCTTTTGGTCCTTCGTAACGAATTACTACTACATCACCTTTTTTGATCATTCCATCATAGATAGCTTTTATAGCTTCATCTTCTGAATCATATACTCTAGCAGGTCCAGTATGTTGTAACATCTGTTTAGCTACAGCCGATTTCTTGACTACACAACCATCTGGAGCAATATTACCTTTTAATACTGCGATTCCTCCAGTTTTACTGTGCGGGTCATCTATTGGTCTGATTACATTTTCGTCTCTATTCACTGCTTTTTCTATGTTTTCACCTACTGTTTTACCAGTAACTGTCATTAGATCTGTATTCAATAAATCCTTCTTGGCTAACTCTTTCATAACAGCCTGAACACCACCAGCTTTATATAAATCTTGTATATGATAAGGTCCTGCTGGACTTAATTTACATAGGTTAGGTGTTTTACCGCTTATTTCATTAGCTATATCAAGATTAAGTTCTACTTCAGCTTCATTAGCTATGGCAGGTAGATGCAACATACTATTAGTACTACATCCTAGAGCCATATCCACTGTCAAAGCATTTTGAAATGTTTTTTCATTCATTATATCTCTTGGTCTAATGTCTTTTTCAAGTACCTTCATTACTGCCATACCTGCCATTTTTGCAAGTCTTATTCTCTCAGAATATATTGCAGGGATTGTACCATTGCCAGGAAGTCCTAGTCCTAATACTTCTGTTAAGCAATTCATACTGTTAGCAGTGAACATTCCTGAACATGAACCACAGCTTGGACAAGCGTTATTCTCACATTCATATACTTCATCTTCACTCATTGAACCAGCCTTAAACGCACCTACAGCTTCAAAAACACTATTAAGGTCAAGGTCTTTACCTTTTTTATTTATTGATATCATAGGACCACCACTTACTACAACTGTTGGTAAGTTAAGTCTTGCAGCAGCCATCAACATACCTGGAACGATTTTATCACAGTTAGGAACCATAACAAGAGCATCAAAACCATGTGCCATAGCCATTGCTTCTATAGAATCAGCAATCAATTCTCTAGTTACCAATGAATAATGCATTCCTACATGTCCCATTGCAATACCATCACATACTCCTATAGCTGGGAATACTATTGGTGTACCACCAGACATTAGTACTCCTGTTTTAACTGCATCTACTATAGTATCAAGGTGCACATGACCTGGAACTATATCATTTTGTGAATTAACTATACCTATTAAGGGTCTCCTTATCTCTTCATCCGTGTATCCCATTGCTTTAAACAAAGATCGATGAGGGGCTCTTTCTATACCAGTTTTTACACTATCACTTCTCATAAAATATCACCCTATCTTCTTATAATTTACTTGCTATCAAACTACCCATTTCTTTTGTTCCGATTGATTTCATACCTTTACTCATAATATCACCAGTACGATATCCATCTTCCAACACTTCTTCTACAGCTTTTTCTATAGCCTTAGCTTCATCTTCCAAGTCAAATGAATATCTTAACATCATAGCTACAGATAATATAGTAGCGATTGGATTAGCTTTGTCCATTCCCGCTATATCTGGTGCTGAACCATGAATAGGCTCATACATACCAAGCTTAGAACTACCTAAACTAGCTGAAGGAAGCATACCGATTGATCCTGTTATCATACTAGCTTCATCTGATAATATATCTCCGAACATATTTCCTGTAAGGATAACATCAAATTGTTTTGGATTGATTACCAACTGCATAGCGCCATTATCTACATATAGATGATTAACTTCAACCTCTTTATAATCTTTAGCCATCTCTTCTACTACTGATCTCCACAATCTTGAATTCTCCAATATGTTAGCTTTATCTATACTAGTAACTTTCTTATTACGCTTCATAGCAATGTCAAATCCAACTTTTGCTATTCTCTTTATCTCATCAACACTATACTCCATAGTGTCAAAAGCTTTCTCACCTTGTCTACCTCTTTCACCAAAGTAGATACCACCAGTCAATTCTCTTACAACTACAAGGTCAAGTCCACCATCTCCAATTATCTCATCTTTTAATGGACACGCATCCCTTAATTGATCAAACATTGTTGCTGGTCTAATATTAGCAAATAACTCTAACTCACTTCTAAGTCCTAATAAAGCTTTCTCTGGTCTATCAGCTAGATTATCCCACTTAGGACCTCCAACTGCACCAAGAAGAACTGAATCACTCTTCTTACAAACATCTATTGTCTCCTGTGGAAGAGGCTCCCCAACTTTATCTATCGCGATTCCACCTGCCAAAACCTCTGTATACAAGAAACTATGTCCGAACTTTTCTCCTACCTTATCAAGAACCAACTTACCTTGCTCTACGATATCTGGTCCAATCCCGTCACCAGGAATAACTGCTATATTATAATTCATCCTACGTCCATTCCTTTCATCTCACATTTATCACACTAAATATATATACCATAATCATGACGGCAGAAGGGTAAAGTGACATAAATCACGCAGACCGACCGCTTCTCAGGGTAAGGCAAGTGATTTATGTCACTTTACCCTGACCCCTCTACCAATGATTTATATCTCTCTACCTATTATTCTTAATATGATTAATCAACCCATCAGCCTTAATAATCTGCTGCATAAATTCTGGAAAAGCTTCCCCCTGATAAGATTTATTCTTAGTCACATTAGTTATCATACCACTATCAAAATCTACTTCAACTTCATCTCCTGCATCAATACCTTTTACAGCCTCATCACATTCAAGAATTGGAAGTCCGATATTAATAGCATTTCTATAGAATATTCTTGCGAAAGTACTAGCTATAACACAAGATATTCCAGCCGCTTTTATTGATATTGGAGCATGCTCTCTTGAAGAACCACATCCAAAATTCTTATTGGCAACCATAATGTCGCCTTCTTTAACATTCTTCACAAAATCTCCATCTATATCTTCCATACAATGAGCCGCTAACTCTTTTGGCTCAGTTGTGTTTAGATATCTTGCTGGAATTATTACATCTGTATCTACATTATCGCCGTATTTAAAAACTTTACCTCTAGCCTTCATCTAATCACCTCTACGCATATTATTATTTTTTTATTCTTAATATTCTAATTAAATCAATTTCTTCTTATCTGCTTATATTAATCTATATTATTTATTTTATAATTCTTCTGGTCCAGCAATTCTTCCAAGTATAGCAGATGCTGCCGCTACAACTGGACTTGCAAGATATACTTCTGACTCTACATGACCCATTCTACCAACAAAGTTTCTATTAGTAGTAGCTACTGCTCTCTCACCTTTTGCAAGGATACCCATGTGTCCACCAAGACATGGTCCACAAGTAGGAGTACTTACTATAGCTCCAGCTTCTATGAATGTTCTGATTAAACCTTCATCCATAGCTTGAAGATATATTTTTTGAGTAGCAGGGAAAACAATAGTTCTTATTCCTTTTGCTACCTTTCTTCCTTTTAATAGCTCAGCTGCTGCTCTTAGATCTTCTATTCTACCATTAGTACATGAACCAATGACAACCTGATCAATCTTAACCTCTCCTACTTCATCAATAGTACGAGTGTTATCAGGAAGATGTGGGAAAGCTACCGTAGGTCTAAGTTCATCTAGTTTTATTTCATATACAGCATCATACTGGGCATCTTCATCTGCTTCATATACTTTATATTCTTTGCTAGAGTGATCTTTGACATACTCTAATGTCTTATCATCAACTGGGAATATTCCATTCTTTCCACCAGCTTCTATAGCCATGTTAGCCATACTGAATCTGTCATCCATTGAAAGATATTCAAGTCCATCCCCAACGAATTCCATTGATTTGTATAGAGCACCATCTACACCAATAAGACCGATAATGTGTAAAATAACATCTTTACCACTTACCCATTTTGCTGGTTTACCAGTCAATACGAATTTTAATGCTGAAGGAACTTTGAACCAACATTTTCCTGTAGCCATTCCAGCAGCCATATCAGTACTTCCAATACCAGTAGAGAATGCACCAAGAGCACCATAAGTACAAGTATGTGAATCAGCACCTATTACAACATAACCTGGAACAACCAATCCTTTTTCTGGAATCAACGCATGTTCAATTCCCATTTCTCCAACTTCAAAATAATTCTCTACTTCTTTATCAAGAGCAAATTCTCTTACACACTTACATTGTTCAGCTGCTTTTATATCTTTGTTTGGTGTGAAGTGGTCAGGTACTATTGCAACCTTAGTTTTATCAAAAACCTTATCTACACCTATTTTCTTGAATTCCTTTATTGCAACTGGTGTTGTAATATCATTACCAAGCACCAAATCAAGATTAGCTTCTATTAATTGCCCAGCCTTCACTTCTTCCAGACCAGCATGAGCAGCTAAAATCTTTTGAGTCATTGTCATTCCCATTTATATGTCCTCCTTTTGATATATCTATTTCACTTATTTTTTACTATATTATTAATTTGATTATTAACACTAGTATTTATAATGTTATAACTCTTTATTAGTTATTTTTATATATAAGCTTTAATCTTATTTGTTAGTTCTCTAAGTAACTTGACCTCGATTGAATCTATTAAAGCTATTAAACTTGCATTAATGATATCTGTTGAAACACCAACGGTTGACCATTCATGCTTACCATCTGTAGATGATATAAGCACTCTAACTTTTGCAGCAGTAGCTTCTTTTGTATCTAGAACCCTTACCTTATAATCAGTTAAATGTACTTTTTTAAGTTCTGGATAGAATACTTCAAGAGCCTGTCTAAGTGCTTTATCTAGTGCATTTACAGGTCCATCACCTTCTGCAGCTGCCATCTTAATCTTACCATCAACATTAACTTTTACCATAGCAAAAGCAGTTAGTTCTCCAGATGCGTTAGGTTTTTCACCTATTGTTTTAAAATTCTCTAACTTGAAGAATGGTTTATATTTACCTAAGTTCTTTCTTATAATTAATTCAAATGTACTTTCTGCACCTTCAAATTGATAGCCTTCATGCTCTAATTCTTTTAATCTATCCATTATCTGTATTGTTTCAGGTGAATCTTTCTTAACGTCTGGAGCCACTTTTTGTATTTTCTTAAGGATAGTACTTCTACCCGCTACTTCTGACATTAAGAATCTTCTTTCGTTTCCAACAATCCAAGGATTAATATGTTCAAATGATTTAGATGCCTTATTAACACCATCAATATGCATTCCGCCTTTGTGAGTGAAAGCTGCTCTACCAACATAAGGTTCTTTATCATCTAAGGAAACATTAGCTATTTCAGCAACTTTTCTAGCTATATCAGTAATTAGTTCCAGGTTTTCATCATTAATACATTCATAATCATTTTTAACCTGTAGATTACCGATAACTGTTGATAAATTAGCATTACCACATCTTTCTCCAAAACCTATATATGTTCCTTGAACCTGCTTAGCTCCAGCAAAAACTGCCATTATACTATTTGCAACTGCCATACCACAGTCATTATGACAATGGATACCTACTTCTGTCTTATATTTATCTACTACCAATTTGGTAATCTCATAGATTTCATTAGGCATGCAGCCACCATTGGTATCACAAAGAACTAAACTATCAGCTCCACCATCAATTGCAGTTTCTAAGGTTTTCATAGCATACTCAGGATTTGCCTTATATCCATCAAAGAAATGTTCAGCATCATAGACAACTTCTTTACCTTTTTCTTTGAAAAATGCTAAAGTGTCCTTAATCATATTTAGATTTTCTTCCAAAGTAGTATTTATAATATCTGTAACATGGAAATCCCAACTTTTACCAAATATTGCAACTACAGGAGAATTAGCTAAAAGTAATGACTTGACATTAGCATCATCTTGAACTTTGATATTTCTACGCCTTGTACTTCCGAAGGCAGTTAATTTAGTATTATTTAATTCAATACTTTTAATACGTTCAAAAAATTCCAAATCCTTAGGGTTTGACCCTGGGTTGCCTGCTTCAATGTAGGAAACACCTAGTTCGTCAAGAGCTTTTACTATCTTAATTTTATCCTCAACTGAAAAGGATATCCCTTCAGCTTGAGCACCATCCCTAAGGGTGGAATCGTAGATTTTTATGTTTTTTTCCAACTGATATT
The DNA here is from genome assembly GCF_025211055.1 of Vallitalea sp. Classification (GTDB taxonomy): domain Bacteria; phylum Bacillota; class Clostridia; order Lachnospirales; family Vallitaleaceae; genus Vallitalea. Next base: position 164,374 of record NZ_JAOARO010000057.1, read on the forward strand.
CCCTCCTATATAATAGACAACTTAATACAATTTATGAATTAATTATCTTAGTGCATTTTTAATATTTTTATTTGATAATTCAAGGTATTTTTTGTAAGTTTTGTATAAATTTACTCTTAATTTTTTTAGAAAAAAGGTCGGTTAATAAACCGACCAAATATTAGTGTTTATTAATTACTTCATCCAGCTCATCATTTTTCTAAGTTCTTTTCCAACTTTTTCAATTTGATGCTCAGATTCTATTCTTCTTCTAGATCTAAATGCTGGACGATTAGCTTTGTTCTCTAATATCCAATTTCTTGCAAAAGTACCATCTTGGATTTCTGCAAGTACTTTCTTCATTTCTTTCTTGCTATCTTTATTAATGATTCTCTTACCAACTGAGTAATCTCCGTATTCAGCAGTATCACTAATAGAATATCTCATGTATGATAATCCACCTTCATTGATAAGGTCAACTATAAGTTTCATTTCATGACAACATTCAAAATATGCACTTTCTGGTTGGTATCCAGCTTCAACAAGTGTTTCAAAACCAGCTTTTATAAGTTCTGATACACCACCACAAAGTACTGCTTGCTCTCCGAATAAGTCTGTTTCAGTCTCTTCTTTGAAAGTTGTTTCAAGAATACCAGCTCTTGCTCCACCAATACCAGCTGCATAAGCAAGTGCTAAATCTTTAGCTCCATTAGCATCTTGGTATACTGCGATAAGACATGGAACTCCTTTTCCTTCAACATATTGACTTCTAACTGTATGTCCTGGTCCTTTTGGAGCTACCATGAAAACATTTACGTCTTCTGGAGGAACGATTTGTCCATAATGAATATTAAAACCATGAGCAAATACTAGAGAGTTTCCAGATTCTAAGTTAGGTTCAATACTTTCTTTGTATAAATCACTTTGTTTTTCATCATTTATTAAAATCATGATGACATCAGCTTGTTTTGCAGCTTCAGCAGCTACTGCAACTTTCAAACCAGCATCTTCAGCTAATTTCCATGATTTACTTCCTTCATATAAACCAACAACTACGTCTACACCTGATTCATGAAGATTAAGTGCATGAGCGTGTCCTTGACTTCCATATCCAATTACTGCTACAGTTTTTCCTTCTAATAATGATAAGTTACAATCCTTTTCATAAAACATTTTTGCCATTTTTATTTCCTCCTATTTTTTTTAAAAGTTTACCTTAGCTAATCGATATATTGTTTTATTTCTTTGCTACCTCTTTCAAGTGCTGTAAGTCCTGTCCTAACAATTTCTTTAACTCCATAAGGCTCTACTAAGTCAAGAAAAGCATTTACTTTGTTTTGATCTCCTGTAATCTCAACAGTTAGGGTTTCACTTGAAACATCTATTATGTTAGCTCTGAAGATACCAACTATTTCTATGATAGCTGCTCTGTTTCCATCTTTTGCGGATATTTTAATAAGAGCTAACTCTCTGTACACAGATTCTTCTGGTTTGAGTTCTATTATATGTATAACATCAACTAATTTATTTAGTTGTTTTGTTATCTGATCAATAATTAAATCATTACCTCTAGCTACAATAGTCATTCTAGAAAATTCTGGATTTTCAGTAACTCCAACAGATAGACTGTCAATATTGTACCCTCTTCTACTAAATAGCCCAGCGACTCGACTCAACACCCCAGAATGGTTTGTAACTAAAACTGATAATACATGTCTATTCATAATTATTCCTCCTTCCAGATTTTATATGTTTACTAAGTAATGAGTTTATCATTTTACTAAGTCAACGTACTAAATAATCAGATTAAACTACCACATTTCCAATGAAAGTTTTACTCTAGTACATTTCATTCTCACTAGCAACATAATTAATTTTATATATAAAAACGCCCCTACAGAATAAACTGTAGGGACGAGGAAACCACGCGATACCACCCTAATTGTCTTTATACTAAAAGACCACTCAAATCAGGTTCTAACAAACCCTAGCCTATAACGGGGCTCCCCGGTAACCACCTACTCTAATTTCAATGGTCCTGCTCAAGAGTGATGTACATCATTGCAGTAGTACTGATTCTCACCAACCATCAGCTCTCTACAACTACATATGCAAATTATACGTCTCTATCACTGCATTTATCAGACAATTCATTTTCGATTGATAGTATTATACCAAGATAAAGTGCTCATGTCAAGCGTTTAATGATGTTTTTTTGTATTATTTTAAAAAGGGTCATGGTAATTTTATACTTTTTAATGTATATTTATAATTAACTCAAATTAATTTCCCGTTTTTTAATGTTAGAATTTTATCTCCTCTCTTTGCCACTTCATAATCATTCCCTCTATACTGTTTATGTATAATTCATTGGATGATACAACTCCAACCCCTGTTATAACAACTTTTATTTATTTAATTATTAATTAGTTAATTGATGTGCAAGCTTCACTGCCATATTAGCATCTTCACTATAACCATCTGCCCCAATTTCTCTGGCATAGTCATTAGTTATTACTGCTCCGCCAATAATCACTTTTGCTCTTAATCCTTCCTCTTTTGCTAATCTAATAACATTTTCCATTTCTAACATTGTTGTTGTCATTAGAGCTGATAAAGCTATAATATCAGCATTAACTTGTTTTGCTTTTTCAACAATTACTTCTTTCGCTACATCTTTCCCTAGATCAATAACTTCAAATCCATGATTTTTTAACATTAATGCTACTAAATTCTTGCCAATATCATGAATATCACCTTTAACCGTAGCAATTACAACTTTTTTCTTTTGTTTATCTTTCTTATCTCTATCTTTTTCAAGCAAAGGGTCCAAATAGTCCATAGCAGCTTTCATTGTTTCTGCACTCATAATCAATTGAGGTAAGAAATATGTCTTTTCTTCAAATAATTCTCCTACTTTTGTAATAGCTGGGATAAGATATTCTTTAATGATTACTTTTGGTAAATCACCATTCTCTATAGATTTTTTTATATTATCCAATATAGCTTCTTTTTCTCCATTTACAACCATGTTGAATATGACTTGTTTAACATCTATTTCTTCGTTAGTATCTATACTGACTATTTCTTTAGTCTTAACTTTTTTCTCTTGTTTACTGAATGATTCAATATATGCAAGGCTGTCCTTATCTTTTATTGCTAAAACATCAGATGCCCTCATAATATTCATCAATAATTCATTTGAAGGATTGGCTATTGCCATTGCTAGCCCTTTTCCTATACCCATAGCTAAAAAAGCTGTATTAATAAGCTTCCTTTCAGGTAAACCAAAAGAGATGTTTGATAATCCCACTATTGTTCCTGTACCAAATTCTCTAAAACACCATTCAATTGTCTCTAAAGTTAATGCAGCTGCTTTGCTATTAGAAGCAATTGTTGTAACTAATCCATCAACGATAATATCTTCTTTTTGATATCCTAATTCTTTTGCATGGGAATATATCGTATTAATTATTTCGTGTTTTTCATTAATACTTTTAGGTAATCCTTTATCACTAAGTGGTAATAAGACAAACATAGCACCATATTTTTTGGCTATAGGTAATAGTTTATCAATCTTATGTTGTTCTAATGATATGGAATTCACCAAAGCTCTACCTGGATAAATCCTAAGCCCTGCTTCTATTGCATCAATATTGGAAGAATCAATACATAGAGGTACTTTTACAAATGTTGATAATTGTTCTATCGCTTGTTTCATAATAACAACTTCATCTATGCCGTTCATACCTACATTTACATCAAGTACTGTAGCTCCTTTTTCAATCTGTTCATGAGCAAGGGTTACTACATAATCCATATTTTTATTTCTTAGGTGCTCTTGTAATTTCTTCTTCCCTGTTGGATTAATTCTTTCCCCAACAATAATAGTTGGGTTATTTCCACCTATAGTTACAGATTTACGCTCAGATGTTAGAATACTTCCTTGTCTATCTTTCCACAAGCTAATATCAATATCTTTCATTTTATCTATTAACTTACTAATAAATGTCTTTGTGGTACCACAGCATCCACCAATAATATTAGCTCCTTCTTCTGCTAACAATGCTCCATAGTGGGAGAATTCATCTTCATCCATATCAAATATAGTTTTACCATTTTCGTATTTTGGCAATCCAGCATTAGGCTTAACAATCAACGGTACTTTGGCATATGGTTTCATAGCTTTTACGATATCTATCATATCATTAGGACCTGTTGAACAATTACAACCTACTGCATCAGCACCAAGATTCTGAAGAGTTATCAATGCTGTCACTGGGTCAGTACCATTAAGTGTATAACCACTTTTTTCATAAGTCATGCTGACCATAACAGGTAGGTCACAAATCTCTTTTACAGCTAATAATGCAGCTCTGGCTTCATTAATATTCATCATGGTCTCAATGACAAATAAATCAACGCCAGCTTCCACCAAAGCCTTAACTTGAGGTTTATACGCATTAACAATGTCTTCAAAATGATAATTGCTTAGAGGATATATCTGTGCTCCTGTTGGAGATAGATCTCCTACAACCCACACATCATCTCCAACAGCTTCTCTTGAAATCCTAACCAATTCTTTATTCATCTTGACAAGCTTATCTTCTAGTCCAAATTCAGCTAGTTTTATAGAATTACAGCCAAAAGTACAAGCATAAACCGCTTTTGAACCAGCTTCTTTATATCCTCTCTGAATATCTATGATGACCTCTTTGTTATCAATAACCCATTTTTCTGGGCATACCCCTCTTGGCATACCTCTTTTCTGTAACTCTGTTCCTGTAGCACCGTCAAGAATCAATATGTTTTTTTGCAGATACTCTTTAAATTCTTTTTTCGTCATAGGAAATCAAACCTTTCAAAACTTATATATAAGTCAATTTTATATAGTCTTACCTATCTAATATATTCACGTTGATTAATTAATTTATCTTATGGTTTTTATTATCTTACTAACCATTTCCACTCTATTAAACGGTGTTATCATGTATATACCATCCACAATATCTTTTATTTTCATAGCAATTTCTACTGCAATTTCTATACCTACATTTTCAGCTTCTTCTCTAGTCATATCTTTTGTAAACATATTGCAGATGTTCTCAGGAATATCTATACCTGCTATTTCGTTATTGAGAAACCTAGCATTCTTATAACTTACTAGGGGCATTATACCTCCTAATATCTTAATATTTGTATTTTCTTTTATTATTTTAAGATTATTGACAGCCTGTTTATTATAAATAGGCTGAGTCAATAGATATTTCGCTCCTGCTTCTTGTTTTCTATTGATTCTCTTAATAATCTTATCTACATAAGTCAAATTAGGATTAAGAGCTCCACCGTATATCATTGCATCTTCAGGATCAAAATCAACATTCAATTCTTTCACCAATTCCATTAATTTAATAGAGTTAACGTTAAAAACACTAGCTGTTTCAATTCTTTCCTCGCTTGGAATAGGGTCACCAGTGACTAATAATATATTTCTGATTTTCTCTATATGAGCTCCTAAGATAATAGATTTTAGTGCTATAACATTCTTATCTCTGCAACAGATATGGGGCATAACATCAATTCCTACTTCTTTCGCTATCTTGTTAGCTATTATTATAGAATCTGCTCTAGGTCTTGATAAAGGTGAATCTGCTATAGTGATAATATCTACACCTTCTGCTTTTAATATATTGGCACTTTCCATGATCTTTTGAACATTACCATTATAAGGAGGGTCCAATTCTACAGCAAAGACAAATTCATTATCCATCAGCTTTTTATAAAATTCATTTGGAGTATTAGTAATACCTTGTTTCTTTCGCTTTTTATTCCTATGATATATGGATGAAGGTTCATAGTTTCCGTCTAAATTTTCTATGATTTCTTCTATATGACTAGGAGTAGTTCCACAACAACCACCAATTACCTTAACACCAAGCTTTTTGATATCAACCATTGTTTCACCAAAATACTTTGCATTATCTCTGTACACTGTTCTTTCATATATCTTATCTGGATATCCTGCGTTAGGTATTGCTACAATATTCTCATCTTCTATATCCAAGTTCTTTATTATTTTATATAAGTGTCCTACACCAATTCCACAATTTAACCCATAAGCAACCAGTCCTTTTATTCCTCTTGCTTCTTCAATGAGTCTTCTACAACTTATTCCTTCTTTTGAGTATCCAAAAGCATTTACTTTGAATTGAGCTATAATTTCCGCTCTATCATTTTTTGATAAAATGTAATCAGTTAGTATTTTTATATAATTGGTACTAGCAAAAGTTTCCAATACAAAAATGTCAGCTCCTAGTTCTAACAAAGTATTAATTATATAATAATATTCATCTAGTATATTATCTTTTTCTGAATCTAGTTTTTCTGGAATAGGACCAATTGATACTCCTACAAAAACATCTTTTCCTTTTGCACAATGAGTAGCTATATTATACCCCTCTGTAATAATTTCTCTAAGCTCTATTCTGCTGCATTTCAGACTAACTGTATTAGCGGAAAAAGTATTAGTTCTAATGAGTTTTGCTCCTGCTTCAATATATTCCATATGAATAGTCTCAATAATTTTCTTATCATTGATATTAGCTAATTCTGAAACTGTAGTATCTTTTAATGTTTTCTTAGAATAATAGGTACCCATTGCACCATCAGTAACTAGAATACTGTTCCTCAAATAGTCTCTTAACTGCATATCATCATCCTATTCTTTACTTTCTTTTTCGATTCTCTTAATATTTTTAAGCTCTATTCCCGTATTATTATTAATCACTAGAGTAGCTATACACTTTTCACCAGTTTGAGGGAGAGTGACTTTGTAATCTTCTATCTTACCCTTTTCTAATAGTTTTTCAACAATTTCTTTTTCAATAGTCCTTGTACCGTATCTCTCCAAAGTGTTTTTCCATATCTTATATTTACAATTATTTCTCCAATCGCTACAATAAAAAGCTCTACTATTTTCAAGTATTTTACCCTTTTCACATACAGGACAGGTTCCTAGACCTTTCACTTTCTTTTTCTTATCCTCTGGAATAGGCTTTCGTTCAAAAGCTACTTTTCCTTTGCTCTTACTTGCTGAGTTAACAAGATATACTACAAACCTTTTGATACTTTCCATAAAGCGGTATGATTCCATATCACCTTTATTGATACTGGTTAATCCCTTTTCCCATTTTCCTGTTGTTTCAGGAGATTTTAGTTCTTCTGGGATAATCTTAATTAACTGACATCCTTTTTTAGTAGGAATCAATGTTTTTCCTTTTCTCTTAATGTATTCAACTTGAATCAATCTCTCAATTATCCCTGCTCTCGTTGCAGGTGTTCCAAAACCAGATTCTTTTAATTGTTCTTTTAGAGTCTCATCTTCAGTGAATCTACCCGCATTTTCCATAGCACTTAGTAGAGAGCTTTCAGTATATGGTTTTGGTGGTGTAGTTTTTTTGTTTAACTTTTCCACATCCACAACCTTTTTGATATCACCCTTTTTAAGCTTAGGCATAATCTGTTCTTTATCATCTTTGGTAGCTGTATAGAGTGCTTTCCAACCTTTGTCAACTATGACTTTACCAGATGATACGAATTTTTCTCCTTCAATATCAAATATTATTTCCGTTGTTTCATATTTATAGTAATCATAAAAAACCGATATAAACCTTTTGACAACTAGATTATAGATATTAAGCTCATCCTTAGTAAGATTATTGATTCTAGGTACAACATCAGTTGGTATAATAGCATGGTGGTCAGTTACCTTACTATTATTAATTATTCTTTTGGTAAATTTCAATTCGCCTTTTTTTAGTAATGGTTCAATAGCTTTGTTATAAGGAGATACATTGATTTTTCTCATAGTACTCTTTACTTTTTTCTTCATATCGTCACTTAGATATCTACTATCTGTTCTTGGATATGTTATTAGCTTTCTTTTTTCATATAGATTCTGTGCTAGACTAAGTACTTTTTTTGCAGTGTATCCGTATTTCTTATTACCATCTCTTTGTAATTCTGTCAGGTCATATAGTAATGGTGGAGGCATTTTCTTAAGTTTTTTGGTTACCTTTTCTACTACACCATCTTTATCAACTATTTTTTCTGCTATTTCTTCTGCTCTCTTCTTATGGAATATTTTAGTATCTGATGGTTTTTCATTGAACCATATAGCTCTAAAATCATCAACAAATACTGCATATACTTCTATATAGTCTTTTGGTACAAAATTATCTACCTCTTCTTTTCTATTGACAATCAAAGCTAGGGTTGGAGTCTGAACACGTCCAATGCTTAGTAATACATCATTGCTTGTAGTATAGGCTCTTGTTGCATTTATCCCTACAAGCCAATCTGCTTCTGAACGACATTTTGCACTATAATACAAGTTATCGTATTCACTTCCGTCTTTTAACTTGTTAAAGCCTTCGTTGATAGCTACATCTGTCATACTGGATATCCATAGTCTTGAAAAAGGCTTACTGCATTCAACATAATTGTATATATACCTGAATATAAGCTCTCCTTCTCTTCCACTATCTGTTGCACATATTACAGACTCTACATCATTTCTATTCAATAATCTTTCAATAATTTTCAGTTGTTTTTCTGTATTAGGGTAAGGTTTTAATTGTATTTCTTCTGGAATTATTGGCAGCAGATTATATCTCCACTTTTTATATTTTTCATCGTAATCATCAGGTTCTGCCAAAGTTATCAAATGACCAACAGCCCAAGTTATTACGTATTTGGTGCCTTCTATATATCCATCTTTTCGAGATGTGCATTTTAATACTTTTGCTATATCTCTTGCTACTGATGGTTTTTCTGCGAGTACTAGTTTCTTCCCCATTAATTCCATTCCTTTCAAGTTCCTTTTAATTCTTGTGTGAATTATAGCATAAAAATTGAATTAATGCCATAAGTCATATAGATAAACAAAAGGTATTGCTTTTAAATAGCACAAAGGAGGGGGATTCCCCCTCCTAATTTCATATTGTTACCTATTAAATAATATTTACTTCCATAATATCTTTTGACCCTTGAATAAATGCGAAACAGTCTGTACTCAGATTTCTCAGATGAACGGTTTTTCCGTTTTTCTTGTATTTAGCTGTTACAGTATTAATAGCCTCAATTGCAGAATGATCAAATATTCTAGCATGGCTAAAGTCTATTACAACATCTTTAACATCATTAGCTGTATCAAATGCCTCTATAAAATTCCTAACAGAACCAAAGAACAAAGCTCCTCTTATAGCATATATTCTGGTATTATCCTCCATATGTTTGTTTATATCAATTCTTTTCCCTTTTTCCCATGCAAAAACTAATGAAGCAACAATTACCCCTGATATTACAGCAATTGCTAGATCAACGAATACTGTTACTACTGAAACTAAGATTATAATACATAAATCACTCTTAGGAATACTTTTTGCAATTCTAAAACTAGACCACTCAAATGTTGAGATTGATACTACAAACATAACCCCTACAAGTACTGCAATTGGAATTATTTCTATAAGTTTGGCACCAAATAATATGAATCCAAGTAAAAACAACGCTGCTGAAATCCCAGAAAGCCTTCTTCTAGCACCTGATTCTACATTTATCATACTTTGACCTATCATTGCACAACCACCCATACCACCAAAAAAACCAGTAACTAGATTGGCAAACCCTTGACCTACACATTCTTTGTTTCCATCTCCTTTAGTTTCTGTTATTTCATCAACTAAAGTTAAAGTCATTAATGATTCAATAAGTCCAATGATAGCAAAAATCAAAGAGTGTGGTAAAATTATTTTTAATGTCTCGAGGGTCAATGGCACCATAGGTATTCCAAACTTTGGAAATCCACCTCCAACTGATGCAATATCTCCAACAGTTTTGGTTTGAATTCCAAATACCCCAACCAAAATAGTTACAATGATTATCGCTATAAGTGGTGCAGGTACACTCTTAATGAATTTTTTAGCAGTATAGATAATAATCATTGTGAGTGCAACTAGTCCTAACATTATGTAAAGATTACTACCGGTCATCCAAACCAGCTTACCACCCGTACCTGTTACTTTGAATTGGGCTAATTGAGCTATAAATATTACTATTGCAAGTCCATTTACAAAACCTAGCATTACCGAATGGGGAATCATCCTTACGAATTTCCCTAATTTCAATAATCCAATGATTATCTGTATCACTCCCATAAGAATTACCGCTGCAAAAAGATACTCTACTCCATGTTCTGATACTAGATGTACCATAACAACCGCAAGTCCACCTGTAGCACCAGAAATCATTCCAGGTCTACCTCCAAATATTGATGTTATAAGTCCCACCATAAAAGCAGCATATAACCCTACTAATGGATCTACTCCTGCTACAAATGCAAATGCAATTGCTTCTGGAACAAGTGCTAATGCTACTGTTAGACCTGCAAGTATTTCCGTTGGCATATTCTTTGAAGATAAAGGACTAATTTTTAATTTCTTAAATGTCATGTGTGTTTCCTCCTATTAATTCATCTTATGTCAGAGGCGTAATCATAACATGTTTTTAACAATAAATCTATAGTTTTTTTGAAAACTTATCTTTTTCTCTAACCAGTAGGTTATATCTTTTTTTTATAAGCATTAATAACCTTATCAACCATAAGCTGATAAGGTTATTCATTATTATTATATAATTAAATGATGTTTAAAATGCTATCTTAACTTAATACTAATTGTTTCCCATAGATCAATTTTTTCTACATCAATAATTGTCTTGCCATCTTTATTTACTACATCTAACTTAGAATGTTCTCCTACACTTTCTACACTTTCTACTGTTATAGATTTATCAATGATAATTTTACTGTTATATACGGGAATAATCTCATCCATATATTCAAAAGTTCTAGGATAAGCTCCTTCAAAAGGATCCATATATCCACAGCATACAGACATTCCTGGATTAGGATTTAACATATGGATAATAATTTCCTTATCTCTTTCCCATACTGCTACATCCATTCTATTTACACATTCAAATGTAACTACTGGCTCTCCAGCTGTTTTTCTAGTAAAAGCGTCAACTATTTTCCTTAGTTCTACTTGACTTTGTTTTGCATAATGTGAAAATATTGGTTGAGCAAAACATATAACATTACCTAATCCAATTGACTTATATCCAATGGCAGGATTATTTGTAGTCTTATATGGAGATGGTAAATTATTATGATAGAACTTTTCTTTTGAAGTCTCGCATATAGGTTCAATAATAATACTATCTACTTCAGTAAAACTACTTTTTTTATAATTAGCATATTTACCTTTTACTAGAATAGGTCTATCACTGTTAACATGTTTTTTATTATATAAGTTGACTGAATCCATGTATGACATTGAATATGTACATTCATCTGCTACATCTATATCAAAATATTCTTTCATAAGTTGTGTATTTTTACATAACTTATCATTTTCTATAGTATATAGCATACATTGACCTGCCATTATTAATGTTCCACCTTTTTCAACAAATTCTTTTAGTTTATTAATGATTTCTGTTGATACAACTGCAACACTAGGCATTATTATAATACTATAGTCAAGCCAATTCATATAATCTGCATTATCATCAAAAATAAAATCTATAGGATAATGTAAATCCCGTAACATTTTAAAACTACCAGCAATGCTTCTTATAAACTCACTATTACCATAATCATTAAAATAATCTTTTGTTTGTTGAGAATGGAAAATAGCAGCATACTTGACATTATTACCTTTTAAATATTTTTCTCTTCTTTTAACATTACTAAATATTTTACCTAAATCCTCGTAGAATTGTTCATCAATTTTCCCATCATGATATGGTTCATCATCTATTGTAGCTACAGCACCATTTGCTATAACACTATACGTCTCAAATGCCATTTGTTCATATGGCTTAACAGTGTAATCCCAAGTATTATAAAACCTACCTATAACAGCTTCATATGGTTTTCCCTTAGCAACCCCACGTAAAAATTTTGTAAAGAAACTTGGTGCATTAAGACCTGTCCAATCTGTATACGCTTCTCCAGTAACAAAATCTGTATATGAAACCGCTCCAACTGCTCTACTGCCCATTGTTGCTGTTGAATATGGATATCCCCAGTAGTTGTTTGTTATAATAGTTTCATTATTTATACCTTTTACTAATTCTCTTAATTCTCTATAGAATTCTTCTATATAATCATATCTAAACTTCATAAAAACATCATAGTTTTCATCTTGCTTATCTACTGGCATATCATAACCGTATTTTTGCTTAAACTTCTCTTTACAATATTTACAATGGCATTTGTCACTACCAATAATGGTCATATCAATCCAAAAACCATCTGGATTTTCCATTTCCATAATTTCTTTTATATGACTCATAACTAGTTGTCTATAAGGACTATTAATACATAATGTTTGCCATCTAAATTCATCTGTGTCACTAGTTCCATCAGACCCTTTAACTAGCCAATCTTTATTATTATTACTTACCCATTCATCCCATGAAACAGAATAATATGCAATAACTTTTATATCTTTTTCATGTAATGCCTCTGACATTTCTCTAAATAGATTTTGTTCCCCCAGACCAGAATGTTTGTGACCTAATTTAGTGTCGTAATAAAAATTTCCATATTGGCATTTTGCATATACAACAACTGAATCTACTTCACTTTTTGAAAAAGTTTCTGCTATATTTTGGGGTTGAAAATCACTAGCAATGTTAGTATCATCCCAATCAGGTAAATGCATATCAAAGAAAACTCTTCTTCTACTATTATCTATCCACATAATTTATTCTCCTAACCTTTTAGTCCACTTGAACTAATTCCTTCTACATAATATTTTTGTAAAAATAAAAATACAATTATTACTGGTAAAGCTGATACTACAATTCCTGCAAACATAACACCATAATCATTACTATATAGACCAAATTGCAAATCTTGTAGTGCAACTTGAAGAACCATTTTTGATTTTGAATGAATTACTGTTACTGGAACAATAAAACTATCCCATTGTTGTAAAAATACTATAATACCAAGTGTTACCATTGCAGATTTTAATAATGGTAATATAATTCTTCCAAAAATCCCAAATTGGTTACAACCATCTATAATAGCGGCCTCGTCAAGCTCTTTTGGTATATTACTAATAAATTGTCTAAAATAAAATATACCAAATGCATTAGCTATAAATGGAATTATAAGTGCTGAATAACTATTCATCATATGCAAATCTTTCAGAGTGTTATATAAAGGTATAATTAAAACTTCTAATGGTACCATTAATGTAGCTAAGAAAATAATGAATATTGCATTCTTTCCTGGAAAATTTAATCTTGCAAATGCAAATCCTGCCATAGCATTAAATATTATATTTCCAATTGTTACTATAAGTGCTATAAAAAGAGTATTCGTGAATACTTTAGTAAAATTCAATGCCGAGAACATTGATACAAAATTACTCAATGTAAAACTTTTTGGTATGAAAGTATGTATACTTAACCCTGACATAACAGCCAATTCTTCATTGCTTCTAAAAGCATTCCCTATCCCCCATGCCATTGGAATAATTGTTATAATAGCAAACAATATTAAAATTATGTGTGTCCCTAAATTATTATATTTTTTATTCATTATATTACCTCCAATTATTCTTTGTCATCGCCTATTTTGAATTGTATTATACTCATTATTAATACGAATAAGAACATTATTACTGCTGCTGCAGAAGCATATCCTACTTGATTCAACCTAAAAGCTTGTCGCCATATATGGAATACTAAAATATTTGTTGTTCCTCTAGGTCCTCCCTGAGTCATAGCAAATACTGGTACAAATACTTTAACAAACGCATCCATACTTGTTATCATAACAATAAATAATGTTGTTTTCTTTAACATTGGAAATGTAATATATCTAAATTTTTGCCATGAATTAACTCCATCAATAGCAGCTGATTCATATAATGATACTGGTATTTCTTTTAATCCTGCAAGGTATATCATCATAAAAAATGCCCACGATTTCCAGATACATGCAACAATTATACTATTCATAGCAGTATTAGTATTACCTAAGAAATTAACTCTTGTTATATGTAAAACATTTAGAATTTCATTAATTAATCCAAAGTTGGTATTATACATAAATTTCCATAAATACGCTATTACTAAAAAAGAAGTAACAACAGGTAAAAAATAAATACTCCTGTATATACCTGCACCTTTTATTTTTTTGTTAACTTGTATTGCCATAAATAATGCAAGTGCTGTTTGCAATGGCATAACTATTATCATAAAATATAATGACGCCTTAAATGATCTAATAAATTCTGCATCACGAACTAAATCACTATAGTTTTTTAAACCAATAAATATATCATTGCCACCCATTAAATCAGTACTTCTCATACTAGTATAAAATAATTTACAAATTGGAGTTATTACGAATATTCCAATTACCAATAAAGCTGGAAGTAAAAACAAATATGCAATCATCATTTCTTTCTTTTGTTTTTTACTAACTTTATTTTTCATAACTAAGCTGTTTTGCAACATTTTCTCCTCCTTCTTTTTAAATCTTTGCTACATATATTATTGGTAGCAACATTTTAATTCATCCTTAATAGATGTATCTGTTAATAATAATATATCTCTTTTCATATACTAGATAAATAAATAACCATTAGTTTTCTTTAAATATTATTGGATATTAAGAAAGCTCGCTAACTATTAGCGAGCTTTCTTAATTATCATAGGCTTTATTATCCTAATAATTTTCTATAATTTTTTGGTGTTAATCCTTCATTCTTTTTAAATACTACATTAAAGTATGTAGCATTTTTAAATCCTACCTTTTCTGCAATTTGGTAGTTAGTAAAATGAGTAGTACTCAAAAGTTCTTTAGCCTTATTTATTCTTAGTTGAGTAATATAGTCAGAAAAAGGTACACCTATTGTTTCCTTAAATAACTCACTAAAATAACAAGGATTCAAAAACACAATGTCAGCCATTAATTTCATGGAAATATCTTTGTTATAATTGCTTTCAATATATTTTATTGCTTCTTGTATTGGCTTTGGATATTGATTCTTCTTCTCTTCTATATAACTACTAATTGTTAAAAGCATATTTTTGACCCAATTAAATAGTTGTTTATAGCTATTTATTCTTTCAATTTCATATATGCACTCTACTGTACGATTGAATATTGATGCAATTTCAATATCATTCTGAGTTAATTTTTTTTCTACTATAATCATCAACTTTTTTATTCGTGATTTAAACTCATGTGGAATATAGACTTTATTATTACTTAATAACTTTTTTATTACTTGATTTAAATACTGTTCTAAATTATTAATATTTCCTATAAATAGCATTTTAATAATTTTATCTTCTTCAATAATACTATCCTTAAAAGAACTTATACAGTTAGAATACTTACTATCAATTTCACTTTTTTGATTAATCTCATATATTTCATTAAATAATAAAAATTCCATTATTGAATAACTCTCTTCATAAGCTTCTTTTAACCCATCTAATGAATAATATATGTTACTTATTCCCCCACAGATCCAAGAACCTTTTTTTGTTAATTCAAGTTTTACCATAGATAATAATTTAATAAATACATTCAAATCACAAGTCTCATCTATTATTAAAATAACTTGATTATTATACTCTAACATTTCAATTATATGGTTTGAATTTAATTTATCAAGTAATAGTTTTTTTAGTATTTCATTAATATTATCTTTATTAATATAATAATCATTATATCTATAAGTAATTACTCTAACTCTAGAAATATTAATTTCTATATTATCAGTAAACTGGTCATTTAGTAAGTAATTAAGAATTTTTCCTTTAATATTTTCTCTTTTACTATATTCTAACTTATCTTTTAATTCTTTTTGATTACGATTACTATTCTTTTTTACACCTAATTCTATATTAATCTTTTTTAAAATACTTGTTATTTCTTTAAATTTACATGGTTTTAATAAATAATCATAAGCTCCATATCTAAGAGCATCTCTTGCAAATTGAAAATCTGCATGGCCACTTAGAATTATAATATATGTATTAGGCTTTTTTGCCATAATAGTTTTTGTTAATTCAATACCGTCAATATCAGGCATTTTAACGTCGGTTATAATTACATCAGGAGCAAGACGTTCAATCATTTCTAAAGCTATCTTTCCTCCATTAGCCACTCCTACTACTTTACACACGTCGTCTAGTTTACTTAATACGTGTTGCATACCTTTTAAAACTATGTTTTCATCGTCAACTAATAATATTCTTAGAATAGTACTCACCCCTCTATTTAATTGGAAGTGTTACCTTAACATGTGTATATTCATTAGGTACACTACTTATATTTAATCCATACTGACATCCATATATAATTTTTATTCTTTCGTCAACAGCCTTTAGTCCTAACCCAGTATGTTTACTATCTACTTTTAGATTGCCATTGAATATATCTTTAATTTTTTCATGTAACATTCCTATCCCATTATCTATAACTTCAAATATGATTTCATTATTATTAATGTATCCTTTTATATGAATAGAACCGTTAAATTTCATTTTTTTAAATCCATGATTTATTGAATTTTCAACTAATGGCTGCAAAAGCAATTTGGGGATCATACAGTTATCTATGTCACTGGAAACATCTATGTTAACAATTAATTTATCTTCAAATCTAGTTTTTTGTATATAGAGATAATTTTTCAATTGCTCAATATCTTCTTTTATCGTAACAAATTCTTCTCCTCTACTTATAGAATACCGTAATATATTTGCCAATGCTACAACTAAATCTCCAATTTCCTCTTCTTCTTTTATTATAAGCATCCAATATATTGTATCTAGAGTATTATATAAAAAATGCGGATTTAACTGAGCATGCAAAGCTTTTATTTCTGCTTCTCTGTTAATAATTTCTTGTTTATATACTTTATCAATAAAATATTTTAATTCATCTATCATTTCTTCAAAATGATTTGCTAATATTCCTATTTCATTTTTTTGCTTTTTTATTATATTTACATTTAAATTCCCTTTTTGAACTTCTTTCATAGCATCAATTAAATTATTAATTGGAGACTCTATACTTTTTGAAATAATTATAGAAAAAATTATAATAGTTAATATTGCTATTATGGAAAAATACAAAAATATTCTATTAAACTGTTCAATTTCTTTCCTATAACTATACTTTGGTACTATTCCAATTAATTTCCAATTACTTTTTAGTGAAGTGTCAGAAACAACTATATTATCTTTATCATAGTCTATATCTAACTTTTCTCCTATTAAATCATGATTTTTAAAATATACAATAGTATTATCCTTGTCAATTAAATATATATCACCATTTTCTCCTAATTCTATTTCATCAATAATATTTTCAAGATGCTTTGCATCAATATTGACAATTACTATTCCAAGTTCTTTACCTGTATCAATATCATTTATTTTTCTAATTGCAGAAAAAACATATGTTTCAATATTCCCAATCATTACTTTATTAATAGGAATTGTTTTAGCCCATATTACTTCTCCTGTAGAGTTTTTAACTTTGTTAAACCACGGTAATGTTTTATTAGCATCATAATCTGCATAATTCGACATAAATATATAACTTATAGTTTTAAAATCTTTTGGAACTATATGTATAGAATTAATATTTTCATCTGATATAGTTATTTTAGCCAATTCTTGTTTTATCTTTAAGTTAGTACCTGCAAATTCATTATTCATTACATTTCTTAAGCTATCTTGTATTATACTATTAGCAATAATATTTCTTGTTATTTTTTCATATGAATACAAGGATTCATCAATTCTCCTATTTGCTTGTATGATCGTCTGTTTATAATTTTCTTTTGTCTTACGTTCAACAATATCATATAAAAAAAAGTAAGATACACCCACCTGTATAAGAAGACTTATTATTACAACAATAGAAAATGTAATTATCAACTTTATTTTTAAGGGTATTATCTTACTTTTATTATTCATTATTACACCTACTTATTAATATAATATTATTTTCTATAATAAAAACAACTAACAAGATAGGATATATTATAACATTTTTCTTCTAATTATGCTATAACTTTATAAGTTATTGCTACATATAAATCTAAAAGTTACATAGATCAGGTAATTATTTTATAGATTTCAAAGCTTTTTCCATTTTTGCTGAAGCTTCCTTCATAGCGGAATCTACGTCTTGCCCAAATGCTAAAGCATTATAACAATCCATTAAAGCTTCTGATATCTGAGGATATACTGGAGTTACTGGTCTAGCTTTTGACCAATTAACTATTTGTGCATTAAGTATTTCCCATAGATGTCCTTCACTAAACATTGGCTCTGATTCTAAGATAGTTTTTCTAGCAGGTATATTTCTTGTTTCTTTACAGTAAATCTTAGCACCTTCTTCATTTGTTAATGCTTCTAGTACTTTATATGCTAACTCTTTGTTTTTACATTGTTTAGTAATAGCTATATTCCAACTTCCTGAATTAGTCACTTTTTCTTTATTATGAGGTAATGGCATTGCTCCCCATTTATCAACAAAGTCAGGGAAGTTTGCCTCCCATACACTAGTCATCCATGGTCCATTAATCCACATAGCTACTTTTTCTCCTGCAAATGCACTTTGCATATCTTCTGTAGGAGCTACTTTATATGTATTATGAAGATCATAGAAGAATTGTAGAGCTTCCTTATTAGCGTCACTATTAAAATATCCTTCTACAGTTGTTCCGTCTGGACTAATAATATCTGCTCCAGCCCACCATGACCACATCATTTGTGTATATGTCATACCTTCGTTACGATTATTTGGTGTGAACATTGTTGGAAGAATACCATATCTAATTATATTACCACTATCATCTTTCTTAGTTAATTTTTTTGCAGCGTCTAAAATTTGGTCAAAAGTCCATGATTCTTCTAAAGTTTTTGCTGGAGTAATACCTGCTTCTTTAAACATCTCTTTGTTATAGTATAAAACTACACTAGATTCATTTAATGGTGCAGCCCACTTGCTACCATTATATTGCATAGCTGTTTGAGCTGAAGGAACTAAATCATCAAAATCTGACTGATCCCAATAATTATCTAATGCTTCAAGAGAACCCATGTTTGCATAGTACGCAATATTAGGTGCATCAATACAGATTAAATCTCCAATATCTCCACCTGCAATCATCATTCTTATCTTACTTTCATATTGATTTTGAGGTGTTTCTCTAAATTCAACCATATCAGCTAATCCAGCTGCTTCTAAACTTTTCATCATTTTGTCAGGCCATAAATCTGGGAAAATATCAATAATAATTTTCTCCTGTTTTTGTTTTGCAACTTCATTATTAGTGCTATCTTTTTCTTCAGATTTAGATGTAGGCGTATCGCTATTTGTATTTTTTTCTCCACATCCAATTACACTAACTGTCATTAATAATATTACTAATAATAATGATACAAATTTCTTTTGCATATAACCGTCTCCTTTTATTTAATTAGAAATCTGTTCACAATATAAACAATAATTTATTGAGTACATTGTATCTCAGTTCTTAATTATAATATACACTCTTAGCTAATCCAAGAAAATATAAAATTATTTGGTTTATATTAATAATATTGGAAAGTACTAAAAACAAAAACTATGAAAAATCAATATAATTCTCCATAGTTTTTATTTTAGTTCAATATATTAGTTTATTTTTCCTGAAGCAGTTTTAAAAACTTCATTGTTATCTGTTTTCACATGTGCACATACTAGATAATCTTTAATTATATTTCCTGCATTCAGAGTTATTGTTTCAGATTCCGAACTATTAGGATTAATTGTTTTAGAGAATGATGTTGTAGCAAGATTAACACCATCTGCACTTAGTGATACATTAGCTGTAGTAGCTGATTTTCCACGATTTGTTATAGTGATAGTACAATTAGCTGAATTATTTTTACTAATTGTATGTGGAACAGTCACACTAACATCTATATAACTTGCAAAATCAACATTCCATTCCATATATCCACTAGATAGAGTATCTATTTTTTTACTAACTTGGATATCTCCATAAGTCGCATATACCGTACCTGATTTACCAATAGGTAAATCATTAATCTCACATTTACCTGTTACGTTTGTATAATTATAAGTTTTACCATCCATTACAACTTTAATATTAGAGGCTACTGGTTGTTTATTATTACTTGTATTAATCTTAAGGGAATAATTTGCTTCTATTCTCATAGCTCCATCTAAAAATGACAAACTATGCATAACACCATCTTCTTGATTATATACCCCACCACCGTGATTATATATTCCATTTGGTCCATCAGGTATTGAAATAGGATCTATTGGATATTGATTGCCTGATGTAAAACCATTAGGTATGCTTCCTTTTGGAGGTATTCTATCTGGATGCTGTGCAATTTTACCTCCAAATGATACTTCTCCTATTCCAGCTGCCCAAGAAAACGCTCCCCATTCAGTTGCTTGTTCATTACGTCTATTTGGCCATCCTGGATTCATTCCAGTAATATAATTTATATTACGTCCAGCTAAATCTTGGTATTCTTTGTCATTTAGGAAATTACCAATTTCTAATATATTAATTGCTGCTAGACCATAAATGGAGTTAGCTCCATGATTAAGTGGTCTAAAGAAATCTATACCACGATTACGACTCATTCTTAAAGGAGTAAATCCAAATGGTGTTAAACTATCAAATTGTTTTACATAATTCTCTGCATATATCTTAATAGTATTATACCATTTTGCTGCATTAACACTATTAGGTCTATAGTTAAATAACTCCATTATACCGTTTAATCTTAATGGGTCATAGTTACCCATACACCATTTCGCATATTGATGCATTTCTACAACAAAAGTTGTCTTATCATTATCAAATTCATAGAAATTACCATAAGTACCTTCTATCTTATTGTTATAATCTGTAAATTGTCTTCCTGCAATAACGTTAGTGAATTCTTCTGCCTTATCTAAATATTTTTCTTGCTTATCGACGCTGTATAATTGCGTACAAGCCCATATTGCTGGCATAATATCCCTAGTTCTTAGGTCAGAAATTGTGTTATTTCTTGGCATTGTCCAATTCTGATCTTTATCATAGAACATACGCAAATCACCCATAAGTTGATTGTAATTCCAATTAGGATATTTTACATCTGGTCCACTAAGTTCACTTAATAAATAATAAGGTCTATACGTCATACAATTATATGCTAATTTAGCAGAATCTAACCATTTAGTTGCTGATACAGAATCCTTATCTTCAAACACCTTATAGGAGCGTACTAATGCTATTATAGCATGGGGCATATCTCTCCAAGAGAAGGTTTTTATTTCTCCTTGATCCCAACCCATTCCCATATGATGCATACGACCATTCTTTTGTGGGTCTGAAGATGTTTGTTGAATACTAACTAAATAGTCTGCTGTTATTTTAATTAAAGCATTTATATCTGTTCTTTGTTGATCTGTTAATATTGAATCATGATATTTAAGAATATCGAGAAGTGTATTGGCTGTTATTGTAGCACTCTCTAATTCAGTCATATTTGCCCCACCACAATCTCTATATATATGGATTGATTTATCAAGAGCATATGTATAGGCATAATCTCCACTTTTTCCTTTGTATATTATTCCAGGTTCTAGCTCTGGTGGATTATTAGAGTTTGGTAAATCATTAACCCTAACTAGTTTGCTTTTTAAGCTATCAATTTGTGATTGGATAATCCCCTTTTGTATTAGTAAATCATCTGCTATAGCAAAATAATTACTCCTAATTATTGGTATATTATCTCCTGAAACTTCAAAGTAATAATTACCCTTCGTATCAAAGTCATTAAAATCACCTATCCACCAATGAGAGCCCCACTTCTGACCCCAATAAGTTATATTTCCTGTTTTTACAACAGAGTCATCTTCTTTTTTCTTAATTTTATAAACAGCGTTTTCTGGATTCCAATTAGGATTACGTTTTACACTTCTTAGAACTCCCATTTTTCTATCAGTTGGTCTAAATCCAACTTGATCTATAAGTAAACTTATATCTTGAGCAGATGTATAATGCATATTATATAGCTTATTAACTTGTGCATCTGTCAAAGCAGTTTCATAATATCTCATCTCATCAATACTACCTTTATATGGTAGTTTATATTCTGAATCACTTATTTTGATTCTATGTCCTATTGCAAAATTTCCTGTTTTATTACTAATAGCACTATTTAAGTCATTACTTTGTTTTGCGAGTTTTCCATTCAAGTAGATCTTCTGATAATGTCCATCATAACTACATGTTATATGTATCCACCTATTATCAACTAATCCTCCTAAATCTGAATCAATATATCTTTCAGTAACTCCATCAGGATAAATACCGAATCTTATTTTACCGTCTATATCATGATTCCCTATCCAAAATGTATTGTTATTCGAAGTACCGAACTTAGATAATATTGGTGTCCAATCTTTATGTATGTCACTAGGTCTTACCCAAAATGAAACTGTAAAACTTCCTTCTACTTTAACATCATTAAAATTAACAGTATCGTCTTTTCCATCCATATATAACCCTGTTGAGCCATCAATAACATCCTTAGTCGAATATATAGGTTCACTTGCTGTCCCATTAGCTAAACCTTTATCATCATTTAAATTATTTTCAAATTTCCAATGATGTTTAGGTTCTGGCAATGCACTACTATTTACTACCTTGGCAATCACGTTATCAAAAGAACTCTTACCATTATATGCTATTAATCCAAACATTCCTGATGTGAAGTTATTATCAACTACATTAATGACTGGCGTTATATTATCATCCAGATAGACTTTTATTTTATTTCCTATGGCACTAACTTTTAGATGATACTTCTTTCCCACATCAAAGTTATAATTATATGTGCTTATGGATTCATATGGAAACTTATATAGTTTAACTACATTACTAAGAGAATCCAAAGCAACACAATATGTATTATCCATATTTTTGTTACCTCTAAAAGCCAATATACCTGCTGCATCATTAGTATCTAAAGTTATATCTGCTTCATATATGAAATCAGTTGCTACTATACTATCTTTATATGTAATAACCTCTTGATTTGCATTAGAACTTCCTTGAAGTTGATTGTTTTGCACATTCCATGTACCATTAATCACAGTAAATGATGAGTTACCATTATTAAAATCATCTTTGAAAAGAATTGATGAATCATCTACAGTAATATTCTTAAAAGTAACTTTTGTTCCCGCTCTAAACAATCCAAACTGTCCGTTAGTATGTAATGAATCATTCACATTAATACATGGTGATCCTTCATTATTAAAATAAACTTTCAGATTGTTCCCCGTTGTTTTTACTTTAATATTATATACTTCATTCCAATTAATTGTTTTATCAGCTACTCCTAATATTTGACCAAATCCATCATGAAATTTATGGACTTCAATACGTTGAAATGTCGATGTTTTATGTAACATTATTATATAAGAATTACTATAGGATTCTCCACTTGCTCTAACTAATACCCCACCTTGTGATGACATATTACCAGAACCATTTAATGCTACATCTACCTTATATTCAAAATCAGTACCTTTCTCTAAAGACCTAACAGATAAAACATTTCCTTCACCAATAATATTACTGCTGTTGTTTATCCAGCCAGAAGGTAAATTTTGCCATGTTAAATTTGAAACGAAACTAGCATTTACAAAACACATATCTCCATTTAATAAAATAATTATTGCAATTATACATGTAACCAAAACATTCTTTCTGTTAAACATT
This sequence comes from Vallitalea sp., assembly GCF_025211055.1. Classification (GTDB taxonomy): domain Bacteria; phylum Bacillota; class Clostridia; order Lachnospirales; family Vallitaleaceae; genus Vallitalea. The sequence continues at coordinate 188,271 of NZ_JAOARO010000057.1, forward strand.
CCACCATCTCCTCAATTTATATTTATTAAGCAAATTTGAAAATAAAATAAGATACCTCCTTCATTATGACATTATATAATATTCAATATAAAACAAAAAATTATTATTATTAGGTTTATATAAATAATATTGGTTTTTTTGAAATTAATTAATTAATTAATTATCTATTTATTCAACTTGAATTTAGTTCATAACCATTAGGAAGTGTTTTATAATAATGTGTTATCAAACTTTATTATATTAAATATAAATATTATTTCTACGATTACGTTATAGACAAAAACTATAGATTATATAATTAAGAATTTAGTATGTTTATTAACAATTAACATACTAAGTTTTTATGCATAAAAATACATTTAACATAGTTCTATTAACTACATCTCAAGATATCACAACTGCCTTAAACACTATAGTTTACGCTGTTTAGTGTCAATTAATAATACATTTTAATACTAATTCTTATATGCTATAATAATTCATATAAATACTATTGGAGGTTACTTTATGCCAAAATTTGAAATTATGTGTGATAGCGCATGTGATTTACCTGATTACCTAGTTGAAGAATATGATATTAATATAATATCTTTTTATATATCCTTTGATCAGGAAAATTATTTACGGGAAAGAATTGACATAACTATAGATGAATTCTATGATAAATTATATAATAACTTTCCAAAAACATCATTACCTTCCGTGCAAGATTATATTAATAAATTTACTCCATATGCAGAAGAAGGGAAAAATCTATTATGTATAACCCTCACATCCAAGTTCAGCGGTTCTTATCAGTCTGCTGTAAATGCACGTGAGATCATATTAGAGAAATATCCTGATTTTAATATAACAATTCTTGACTCTAGGCTATGTACAGCTTTGCAAGGTTTATTCGTTGTTGAAGTTGCAAGAATGAAAAATGATGGATTATCTCTTGACGAAGCACTTGAGAAAATAGAAAAGATAATCCCTACAGGCAGGATAATGTTTACAATAGGTACACTTGAATATATGCAAAAAAGTGGAAGAATAGGAAAAGTTAGTGCCATAGCAGGTAATATACTTAATCTAAAACCTCTTATTGTTGTTAGAGATGGCGAATTATATCCTTACGGTACAACCCGTGGAAGGAAAAAAGCACTTAAGAAAATAGTATCTATGACAAAAGAACATTTTAAGAAAACCGGTGAAGACATAGATAATTATTATTTCTGTATAGCTAGAGGACACCATACTGATGAAGCCGAAAAAGTAGCAGATAAAGTTAGAGACTTAGGTGTAAAAGGAGATATACCTTTCTATCAAGTAGGTTCAACAATAGGTACTAGCTGTGGTCCTGACCCAGTTGGAGTTATATTTATTAAGAATTATAAATATGTATAATTTCTTGATTTATTAATATATATATAGTATAATTTTTATTAGTTTAAGGGAGTAGCTTGAAACTTGGTCGAATCCCAAGTTGAATAATCAGTCGTCATTCCGGTTGATATACCCGGCTGATTAACCATTTGATAACTATGCTTATTATCATATAAGTATTATTATAAAATGAAAGCGAGACTTTTACTGTTTAATACAGTAGAAGTCTTTTTTTGTCACAAGCTATTCAATATGTCTAGGAGGATAACAATAATGAAAGAATTTTCACCCTATTTGCTATTTTTGATTGGCTTCATCATGATTATTAAAGGTAGTGATTGGTTTATAGACGCTACTATATGGATAGCCAAAGTATTAAAAGTACCCAATATCATAATAGGCGCAACCCTAGTCAGTATATGTACTACTTTACCAGAGGCAATGGTATCAGGAAGTTCTGCTATTAATGGAAACGCAAGTATAGCATTTGGAAATGCTCTAGGGTCAATTGCTTGTAACACTGGTTTTATACTGGGTCTAACAATTCTTTTATCAAGACCTGAGATTAAGCAAAAAAAGAAGCTTAGTAGAACAGGATTATTTCTAGTATTTTTATTAAGTTTATTGACTGTTTTTTCTCTTGTATTCGGAGAAATATCAAGAATCACAGGATTTATGTTTTTAGGTATTTTATTACTCTACTTATACAATAATGTGAAAGATGCTAAGATGAGTAGTAATGAAATCAAGCAAGATGAAGAAATCGAAGTTACAAGAAATATTATTATCAAAAATATAATATTATTTGCTATAGGTATTACTTTTACAATCATCGGTGCTAATCTTCTAGTTACTAACGGGGAAAAAATAGCTAAGATGTTAGGTGTACCAGATATAATTATAGGTGTTACCCTTACAGCTTTTGGTACTTCTCTACCAGAGTTAGTTACTGCTATTACAGCTATAGTTAAAAAAGCTCATGATATATCTATTGGTAATGTTCTTGGTGCTAATATACTTAATATTATATTAGTTATTGGTTTATCATCTAGTATATTACCATTTGAGATTCAGCCTAGCTGGTTAAGTTACCATATACCATTTGTATTTGCTATAGTACTTACACTTGTTGCATTTACTTTATTTAATAAAAAAAGATTTAGGCGTTGGAATGGAGTACTAATGATTGCTACTTACTTTGCTTACATATATTTCTTAATATTTTAATTCTAAAAAAATAAAATATATTTATTCAAATAAAAATCCTGGGCTAACATCCAGGATTTTATGTTAAGCAAAATTTTAATGGAGTAAAAAATTTGCAAAACGACTATTTAATTTTTGCTATTTCTTGGGCTTTCTTATCGCCAAAAATATAGTATGTAAGTCCAATTACGATTAATAACCCACCTATTACTTTACCAGTAGAAAATATTCCTAATTTCACATAATCAATTAAAATTCCAGTAATCATCTGTCCTAAAAAAATTAGTATGGTAACATATACTGCTGATATTTTGTTAATTAAAAGGTTATTTATACATATTATAATTGAACCTATCCCTCCACCTAACATATAGTAAAGTGGAGTATCACCTAATTTATTAAAAGAAAAGTCAAATACGAATCTATTCAAAATTAGAAAAAATATGATTGAACATATTAATCCTACTAAATAATTAGTGATACTTGACTGAATTAACCCTACTTTTGTTGCTAGATTTCCATTAATTGATATAGAAACAATAACTAATACTCCTGCTAATAATGCTAGTATAATGTACATTACAGACCTCCTAAAAATATTTATAAAATAATCATTACAATAATACCAATGCTCATTATTGCTATACCAGTTAATTTTCTTATATTTATCTTATTTTTCTTGACTCCCAATAGTCCAAAGTGATCTATACTCATAGATGCAATCAACTGTCCCATCAATCCAAGACTGATTGTTAACGCTACGCCTAATTTATCAAAACATACATTATTCATAGTAACATTGAATATACCAATAGCTCCTCCGAGAAATAAGTATTTAGGAAGTCCTTTTGTACTTTTTAGCTTGTTACGGCTAATTAAGAATATAATGCTTGTACCTATCAAACCTACTAAATGTATTATAATCAAAGATTTATTATTTCCTATATGCTGAGCCAATAGTCCGTTAAATGAAATCATCAGAGCAATTAAAACTCCGTTAAATACAGCTACAAATTCAAACATAATTACTCCTCTCAATTGAAAAAGCCTTTTAAGCATTACAAATCTATAAGATTAGTGTTTACAAATTACGTGTATTAAGATATCATTTATAATACTATAGGTAATAGGACATATGTCATAGGAGTGGATTATTTTGCAAACATATAAAGATATTGAGTTATTCAACATATATAATAAAAAGTATAAATTATATGAGATATTTGGAGATGACTTAGATAATTATTATGAATTTCATCTATTTGAAAAGGGTGAATTGATATGTAAGATGGATGAACCTGTTTATTATTTCTACCTTTTAGTAGATGGTAAGGCCAAGGTATTTACCCTGTCAGAGGATGGAAGGATTTTATTACATGAATTCTATAAATCCATAAGTGATTTTGGTGACATTGAGATTCTTAATAACACTAACTATAGGACTAATGTTGAAGCTATTAAACAAAGTTTGTTTATAGCTTTTCCTGTTAATTATATAAATTCTATATGTATGAATAGGAAAGCATTTTTACAGTATTTATGTGTTACTCTAAGTAGGAAATTTATGATAAGTTCAAAGAAAAGCTCTTATAATATATTGTATCCTCTTAAAAATAGGTTGTCTGCATTTATATTGGAGCATATAACTGTAGAGGGGCAGCGATTGATAACGCTTACTTCTTCTTATAAAGAAATTGCTGAATCACTTGGGACGAGTTATCGTCATTTGTATAGGTGTTTGAATGAATTGAAGTTATTGGGTCTTATTGAGATTGATGGTAAGCAGATTAGGATTGTTGATGAGGTGAATCTTAGAAAGCTAAGTAAGGAATTATAGAATATAGTATAATAATTTTTTTTATATTTTAAATAAGTCAGAAAAAATGTTTTGTTCTGACGTGGTAATTGCAAAATAGTATATGTATATGTTACGCCAGCTACTTGCTCGTCCTGAGCTCAATAAATAAAACAGGACATCGAGTCCAATTTTATTTTTGACAGTCCAGTAGGGCTGTCAGGTTAAAAGCTGGGTTCGGCGTCCTGCCTCACTACTCCACATATACATATACTATTTTGCTTGTAGTCCCTTCAATATATTCACAAAGCACTTTTTCTTCTATTTAGCTAACTTATGGCTATTACAAGTTATATTATTAAATATCTGAAAATCTTTACAAAAATAAATTTATAGTGATTACTTTATTTCTTTAATATCTTAGCTAATTCCCCAGTTATAACAGGTATAATTGCTAATCCTACTGCTACGCCCATTTGAGTTATGTCTAATGGGAATGTTCTGAAGACAGGTTGTAGGACTGGTATATATACTACTCCTATTAATAGAAGGATAGCTATTAGTACTGAGTAATTCAAGTATTTATTTCCTAGGAAATTCATTTTGAATATTGATAGTGTTTCTGATCTTGCTGAGTAGGCTCTAAGCATTTCGCCTATGATTAGAGTAACGAAACATAGGGTTCTTGCTATGGTAAGTTTGGTATCACTGTCTACATTACCTGCTAGGATGAATCCTAATTGGTAAGAGATAAGTACTGCTATTGTGAGACCTATACTCTGAAAAGCTAATGCAATTCCCATTTGGTGGTCGACTATAGGTTCTTTGGGGTTTCTAGGTTTTACGCTCATTATTCCTTTTTCGCCTTTTTCAAGTCCTAGTGCAAATGCTGGAAATGAATCGGTAATAAGGTTTATCCATAGGAGTTGAATTGGTACTAGTGGAACTTGCCAGCCTGATAACATGGCAATGAATATTATTAGAATCTCGCCAATGTTACAGGATAGTAGAAATCCTACAAATTTTCTGATGTTACTGTAGATGATACGTCCTTCTTCAACTGCGTCTACGATACTTGCAAAGTTATCATCTGTCAAAATCATGTCAGCTGCTTCTTTTGCAACGTCTGTTCCTGTGATTCCCATGGCGATTCCGATATCGGCTTTTTTTAGTGCTGGGGCATCATTGACACCATCACCGGTCATAGCTGCAACTTCGCCGTTAGATCTTACAGCTTCTACAATCCTGACTTTATGTTCGGGGGAAACTCTTGCGAATACACTGGTGGTTTTGACTTTTTCTTTTAATTCTTCTTCAGAGTAATCGTTGATCTGTGCGCCTTCCATAGCTTGTTCTTCGCTATCGATGATACCGATTTGTTTTGCTATCGCACTACCTGTTACTATGTGGTCTCCAGTTATCATGACAACTCTGATTCCTGCATCTTTGCATAGTTTAACTGCATCTTTGGCTTCTTGTCTTGGTGGGTCTATCATGCCTGTAAGACCAACAAAGATTAGATCGTTTTCTTCATTTTCTAATTGAACATTTTCACTGACTTCTTTGTATGCAAATCCCAAAACCCTTAGAGCATTCTTTGCGAAATTTTCATTGACTTCACTAATTTCATCTTTGTGTTCTTTGGTTAGTGGTTGGGGTTTGCCATCTATTATTATTTCTTTACATCTGGATAATATTACATCAGGTGCGCCTTTTGTGAACATAGTGAATGTTCCTTCAACATTATGAAGTGTGGACATTAGCTTTCTATCAGAATCGAAAGGATATTCTTTTAGTCTTGGATATCTGTTATTAAGTTCATCCCTGTCATATCCTGCTTTGGCTCCTAGAACTATTAGAGCACCTTCTGTTGGGTCTCCGATTATTTCTTCATCTTTTAATCTTGAATCATTACATAGAATTCCTGCCATGAACATTTTATCTAGTAATTTATTATCTTTTCCTCCACTAGTTATGTCTCCAGCAGTTTTATATCCTGTACCAGAAACTTCCCAATGATTAGTTCCATCAAATACTTTTACAACGGTCATTTTATTTTGTGTCAATGTACCTGTTTTGTCAGTACATATTACAGTTGTACTTCCAAGTGTCTCTACTGCTCCTAGACGCTTCATGATTGCGTGTCTTTTTATCATCCTTTGCATACCCATTGCAAGAACTACCGTAACAACTGCTGGTAGACCTTCTGGTATTGCAGCAACAGCTAGACTTACAGAAGTCATCAACACCTCAATGAAAGGCTGATTCCTTACTAAACCAAGTACAAATATGATTGCACACACAATTATGCATACTATCCCTAATAATTTCCCAAAAGCATCAAGCTTCTTTTGTAGAGGTGTCTCCTCTGAAACAGCTTCATTAAGCATAGAAGCAATCTTTCCAATTTCTGTTTCCATTCCAGTACCAACAACGATTCCTTTTCCTCTACCATATGTAACGATAGTACTCATATAGGCACAGTTTATTCTATCAGCAATCTGTGATTGTTCATCCAACAAAATATTAGCATCTTTTTCAACTGCAACTGATTCTCCAGTAAGAGCAGATTCATCAATCTTAAGATTAATGCTTTCTGTTAATCTTATGTCAGCAGGAATATAATCTCCTGCTTCTAATTCTACAATATCTCCCGGTACTAATTCTTTTGAATCAATACTGGATATCTTACCATCTCTTATAACTTTTGCTTTTGGAGCGGCCATCTCTTTTAATGCCTTCAAGGCGTTACTAGCTTTCCTTTCTTGTATAATCCCAAGTACAGCATTCAGAACGACGATTCCAATAATAACTATTCCATCAACTACTTCACCTATAGCTATAGATAAAATACTTGCTGCTATTAGTATAAGTATTATAAAACTGCTGAACTGTTCAATTATCATCTTGAACAATGTTTTGCCTTGTTTTTCTTTCAAACTGTTATGACCATATTTAGTTTGTCTTTTGCTTACTTCTTTACTATCTAACCCACCGCTTATATTAACATCTAAATCAGCTGCAACATTATCTACATCTATTGAATAATATTCAGTCACCTTAATCCTCCTATTCTAACAATTACTGTTAGTTCTTTTAACCTAACAATAATATGCTAATACCAAATAATGTTAAAAAAATAAAGACTTAGTATAATTTTTATTATTTATCCTCTTATTATTGTGTTCAAGACTATAAATAATTATTAGAAATAAAAAATAACTCTTCATAATTTACTTATGCACCAACGCAACCATAATATAGAGTGAGCGCTCGTTCTATAAATGCATGTACAGTAATATAATGTTATATAGGTACATTCAACTGTATATGTGTTATATGAAAGGAGGAGATTATGTGACACAGGAATTAACCAAAGCGAACATTAATCTTTATGCTGTACTTCGAAACCTTGAAGACTTATGTGAATTGGATAAGGATATGAAAATCCTTATGAAAAACATAAGCATGAGGATTAAGTTTGTTGTTAAGAACGGTCCAAAAGGATATTTATCCTTTGAAGACGGCACATGCACATTCAGTAATAATCTGGACAAATGTAATATTATCCTTTATTTCAAATCTCCACATCATTTCAACCAAATGATTGATGGAAAAGCTAATCCAATACCTCTAAAAGGACTCACCAAAATCAGCTTCCTCAAAAATGAATTCATAACTCTCACAGACAAATTGTCATATTACTTGAAACCTACTCCATCTCTATTAGAAGACGAAACTTATCTGAAAAATAATACCATACTAACTGCTTACACTGCTTTTTTTGCTCTTGCACAAGTCGGGAACACAGATCCAATAGGAAAACTCAGCGCCAAAAGAATACCAGATGGAATTATCAATGTATCAATAACAGAAAGTAATACGGGAATACATCTTATCGCAAAGAATGGTCATCTGAAAGCAAAGAAAGGATTATCTTCTAATAACAGGGCTTCCATGACCTTCTCAGATATTATCACCACTAATAAGATATTAACTGGTCAGATAGACACTTATTCTTGTATTGCAACTCAAAAACTTCAAATGAAAGGTTATATTCCTATGCTGGACAATATGAACAAATTACTTGGTCTGGTATCATCCTATCTACAATAAAAAACAAATCAGGATTAAAAAGTTTCAAAAATAGAAAGTGTATAACTTTACTATTTCATTAAAATTTCTCTTAGAGTAAGGAGGTTAAACAATTGCAAACCTATACTTATAACGAAAATCAAAAGCTGTTCAAGAAAGCTTTGAATTTAATACCTACAGGAGTTTATGGACACTTAGGTCCTGCTGAAGGTTGTTTTATACCAGTACAAAGCTACCCATTTTTCTCATCTAGAGCAAAAGGAGCTTATTTCTGGGATGTAGATGGTAATCGCTTCATTGACTATATGTGTGCATATGGTCCCAATGTTCTCGGCTACAATGATGAAGATGTTGATATGGCAGTTGCAGAGCAAATGAAGCTTGGTAACTGTACAACTGCTCCCTCTTCCATCATGGTGGATTTTGCTGAACTTCTGGTTGATACTGTAGAGATGGCGGACTGGGCATTTTTTGCAAAAAATGGTGGAGATGTCACAAGTTTTGCACTTATGATTGCAAAAGCAGCTACTGGAAGGAAGAAGACCATTCTTGTTAATGGTGGTTATCACGGGGTAGCCCCTTGGACACAGAAGTTAGGTTATCCAGGCATATGTGAGGAAGATGTAGTAAATAACCTCTACGTGGACTGGAACAACTATGAGCAAGTGGAAAAAATCGTTAAGGAGAATCCTGATGATATAGCCTGTTTCATGGCAACTCCTTATCATCATCCAGTATTTACTGACAATGAATTACCCGAAAAAGATTACTGGCAGAAAATTAGAAAACTATGTACGGATTATGGAATAGTATTAGCTATTGATGATGTTAGATGTGGATTCAGATTAGATATGAAAGGTTCTGATCATTACTTTGGTTTCAAGGCTGACTTGATGTGTTTCTGTAAAGCTCTTGGTAATGGCTATAATTTTTCTGCATTATGTGGAACAGATGCCCTGAAAGATGCAGTTTCATCAGTTATGTATACTGGAAGCTACTGGTTGTCTGCTGTACCATTTGCCGCTGGTATGGCATGTATTAAGAAGTTAAAGAAACTGGATGGACCGAAATTGATGCAGGATAAGGGTAAGAAACTCACTGATGGCTTAGTTGAGATAGGTAAAAGTTATGGTTTTAATCTAAAAGTTACAGGAGTACCATCTATGTGGTACATGAGAATTACTAACGATGATTCTCTAACCCTTCATCAAGAATGGGTTTCCCAATGTGTTAGAAGAGGTGCTTTCTTCGCTAACCATCATAATCTATTCATTAACTGTGCCCTATCTGATGAAGATATAAAACTAACCCATGAAATAGCAGATGAAAGCTTTAGAGTAGTTAAAAATAATCATAAGGAAATATAGATATTTCTTGGAAAGGAGATAATTATGCCATTAACTGACATAGAAATAAAAAACCTAGAGAAAAAAGCACATGAATTACGTAGTCTATGCGTTGACACTGTTGTTTGGGCAGGCAGCGGACATATAGGTGGTTCCCTAAGTGCAATGGATATCTTAACTATACTGTATTATAAATACCTGAACATTGACCCATCAAAACCTCTATGGGAGGATAGAGACCGTTTTATTCTTAGTAAAGGTCATATTGGTGTAGGTTTCGCACCAGTCCTTGTTGACAAAGGTTACATTGATAAAGAACTACTGAAAGAATATAATCACACAGGTTCTGAACTTGGTATGCACCTTGATTCCAACAAAGTTCAAGGAGTCGATGCATCTACTGGTTCATTGGGTCATGGTCTGCCAATAGCTGTTGGTATGGCGTTAGCTGCACGTATAAACAACAAAGACTACAAAACCTATTGTCTACTTGGTGATGGTGAATGTGATGAAGGTTCTGTATGGGAAGCTGCAATGTCAATTGCTCATTATAAAATAACCAATCTGGTAACTATAGTAGATAGGAATCGTTGTATGATTGATGGTCCAACAGAAAATGTTATGTCCCTTGAACCATTTGCAAAAAAATGGGAAGCATTTGGATTCATTGTAAAAGAAGTAGATGGTCATAATTTCACTGAACTGTCAGAAGCCATTGAATACGCATTAGCTGAAGATAAAGCTCCTGTTGTCATCATTGCAAATACCATAAAAGGCTGTGGCATTGATTTTATGGAAGACAACTATAAATGGCATTATGGCGGACTTAATTCTGAAAAGATAGCACAGAGTAAAAAAAGCTTGGAAAAATACTATAAAAAACGTGTGAAAGGAGTATAGACTATGGGTGGTTTAACATATACAATGCTTGATACAACTAATCTTTCAACAGCTGAGATGTATGGTAGTGTTCTATGTAGATTAGGCAAAGAGCATCCAGAGATAGTAGGACTTTCAGCAGACCTAGCCAAATCTACCAAGATAGGTTTGTTTGCAGAAAAGTTTCCAAATAGATTCTTTAACGCAGGAATAGCTGAGCAAAATATGTTTGGTATTGCTTCTGGTATGGCAAAATGCGGCCTTGTTCCTTTTGTATCCACTTTTGCAATCTTCACTTCTATGAGAGCACTGGACCAAGTACATACAGACATATGTTATCAGAATCTAAATGTAAAAATGATAGCTACTCATGCAGGATTGTCTTTTGGTCAGGCTGGAACAACTCATCATTGTACAGAAGACATTGCTATAATGCGTTCAATGGCTAATCTAAAAGTTATTGTACCTGCTGACGGTATGGAAACTGCCAATGCAGTTGTTCAAGCTTATGAAACAGAAGGTCCTGTATATATTAGAATCAACAGAGGTTTTGACCAAAAAGTATATGAGAATACTGATTATGATTTTAGAATAGGCAAAGCTCACCAATTGATGGATGGTAATGACTTGACTATCATCGCCTGTGGTTCTTGTGTATATCAAGCTATAGAAGCCGCAAAAATCCTTAGCAGTGTGGATGGTATAAAGGCAAGAGTCCTTAATATGCATACAATAAAACCTATAGACAGAGAAGCTGTGTTAAAAGCAGTATATGAGACAAGAAGAATCATAACCGTTGAAGATCATAATGTAATGGGTGGACTTGGAAGCGCTGTAGCTGAAGTAATCATTGAAAGTGGAAAAGGTTGTGCCTTCAGGAAACTTGGTATTCCAGATACCTTCTCCATTATAGGTCTTCATGAAGATTTGATGGCTTATTATGAAATAGATACTAATGGAATAGTAGAAAACGTTCGAAAACTAATCGGCTTAGAATTTGAAGAAGATGAAGATTGGGAAGACGAGGTGTAGATAATGGCTACTAGAGAAGATATTTACGCTAATAAAATATTTCTTAATGCAGTACTTCCATTAGTTAAAACGATTATCGCATCAAATTATAAATATGCAAAGAAATTCAAAAATAAGAACGGAATAGTCGGTATAAGTGCAAAAGACCCTGATGGAAAAGTTGGCACTCATTATATCATTGAAAATGGGGATTTTACAGTTGTAAAAGGTCCTAATGACAAATGTGATGTTGAGCTTGAATTTCGCAGTATAAAAGACCTTAATGACTTTTTCGCAGGTAATAGCAAGAAGCTCCCTAAGATAAAAGGCTGGTATCGTGTTGGTCTACTTACTGCTACTCTATCAGTTCTTATGTATATGGCTAAATTACTTGGTGTCACCGAACCTCCTGAAAATGATGATGAGAAAGATTTAGTTGTAAAATTATATTTTTCTCTACTATCAACTGGTATAAGTCAGCTTAATAAGACAGGTCATCCAGAAGTATCAAAATGGGTTAAAAAGAGTCCCGACCGTATTTTTGAATGGAAAGTGACTGGAAAACCAGAACTCTCTTCTTATATAAGAATAAAAGCAGGAAAATCCAAGGCTGCACGTGGAGAATATAAACGTTCTAAGCCATTTTTCACTATGCGTTTTGATTCTACTGATAGTGCACTTGGAACACTTTTAGGTACCTCCGATATGATTGAAGCTACTATAACAGAAAAACTGATTATGGAGGGTGCACCTGAATTCGGGGCGAGGCTAGGTGAATATATGTTACTTGTCGGTTCCTACGCAAAAGGAAGTTGATTATATTTCAATAACTTTGGAAAGGAATGTATTAACATGAAAATAAGGTCATTAAGTCACGTAGGAATTACAGTCTCTAATTTTGAAGATGCTGTAGACTTCTATAGCAGAACTTTTGGTTTTTTACGAGCTCCAAAAGGTGGTGTAGTGGAGATATTTGAATTCTTCCCTAGTGTACCTAGCCAACATCCAGTATGGAATAAACCAGGACCAACACATTTCACTTTGGATGTAAAAAATGTTAAGCAGTGGTATAATGTATTAAAGGCTAAAGGCATAACATTTTTATGCGAACCTCAAAATACTGATGGTACTGAGTGGGTTTTCATGAAAGACCCTGACGGGAATCTATATCCATTTAAATAAGTTCAATATATTACGTGCTTTTTTGTTTACAAAGGGGGTTAAAATGAATACTACACTACATACTAATGGAATTACTGGTAGAACTAGATATCATAAAAGTACTTTTGATAAGATATCTGAAGAACGTAAAAAACGGATTATAGCTGTAGCTACTTCTGAATTCGCTACAAATGGATATAATGCATCTAACATCAATACAATAGCCAAAAAAGCAGAAATTAGTATTGGATCAATGTATAGTTATTTTGCCTCTAAAGAAGATCTATTTCTAACAATTGTAGATGAGTGTTTTGGGGTTCTAGAATCAGTATTATATTCTATAGACACTGAAGAAGGTGATATATTCTATACCCTTGAAAAACTGTTACGAGCTTCTAGGCATTACGCAATCAAATATCCAGAATTTAACCAAATATATCTTGATGTTACTACTCAAGCATTAAGTAAATTTTCTAGTAGACTCTCTCATAAACTAGAAGACATAACAGCTAATTTTTATATGGATATATTGGAATCTGCACAGGAAAGTAATCTTATTGATAAAAATATGAATTACAACGTAGCTTCTTTTTGCATTGATAATCTGATTATCATGTTCCAATTTTCATATACATCTGATTACTACAGAGAGCGCATGAAAATATTTACTGGATATGATACTATAGATAATGAGGAAATGGTTATCAATGAAATTCTAAAATTCATGAAGAAAGCTCTAATATAACAACTACCAAACAAACCCCAATGCATTCATAATTTTTTGCATTGGGGTCTATTATTACATACCTTTACTTCTAGTACGTTGGAAGATTATCCAAATTATTATCTGTTGTTCCATCTGGATCAGCTCTTAGAAACTCTATACCATTTTTAGCTCTGCTTACGTTAACACCATCAATCTGATTTTCTTGAGCCATCTTAATAGCATCTTCAATAGGATAAGAGTTACCATCATCAAGCATAACATCTGTTATCTTACCATAACCATCTTTTCTTACCTTAGTGATTCTAGCTTTTTCCATTGAAATCCTCCTTTATAGTACAAAACTTATTCTCTTTGATAAGCAATGTAATTATGTCAGTAGATTACTTTTGATATATTAATAATTACACTCTTATTTTGTACCAATTAAGGAAAAATATTCAATAATTTGTATTTTATTGATTATGTAATCTATATATAAATCTTTTTCACATATTCTGATGTGAATAAACTTAATACACTACCGTATTTCAAAGAAAATCTGAGTATACTGCCAACATTATAATTCTCATTACTATCTGTTACATCCAATATCAAGTGATCACTGCTAGAGCCAATAATTTCAATTCTTTTATCATCTGGTAATATATGTATAGGATCAACATCCTGCCTTCCAATAGCACAGATAGCTCTTCTTCGTATACCTTTATCATTGAAGAAAGGTACCTTACCAAAAGCATCCATACCAATAATACCTATAGGCACTGATGGTTTATCCTGTAATTCTATTATCTCACATTGAAGAGTTATTGCATCTTGAAAAGTATTTTCAACTTTTTTTCCATAAGCTGTTTCTCTTCCAAGTACAATTGATTCCCCTAACCGTAATTGATTAATTCCCTGAGGCATATCTCCTTCTTCAATCAAATGAAGACTACTAGAATTTCCTCCCGACACCACTTTTAGATTCAATTTGTATTTCCTTCTAATACTCTCTTTCAAAGTTAATAGACGTTGAAGATTATATTTATCCGGCAGAACCCCTCCGTAGCATGTTAGATTAGTTCCTATTCCTATTAAATCTATATTATCTAATGAAATCATTATTTCAACGGTTTCAAATATCTCTTCTTTATCAAAAATACCTTCTCTAAGGTCTCCTAAGTCAACCATTAGAATTATCTTATGCCTGATATTTCTTTTTTTAGCTTCTTTTGATAATCTTCTAATAGTTGGTATTTCAGAATTAAGAGATATATCAGCATATTGGACTACTTCTTCTGCTTCACTTATCATAGGTAGTCTAAGTAATAGTTTTGGAAGTTTGAAACGCTTCAATTTCTTCAGATTCTCTAAACGTGAATCTCCTATTACTCTTATACCTCCTTTTACCATCTCCCTTACTATCTTAGGTTTACCACAGAAAACTTTGGTAACTCCAACCACATCTATATTGTTTTCATTACACATTTCAACTAATTTCTTCGCATTATTTCTAATTTTCACAAGATTTATTTCGACTCTTGGATAACACATTATAACCTCCTATAGAACAATACAAATATTAATAGATACTTAATAAAGTTATTCTTTATCTTGTTCTAGGCTTTCTAATAGTAATTTTAGTGCTCCTTTTGGATATTTCTCTGATATTACACCTAATGAGGCCATTATATATAATCTGTCAACTAATATTCTCACATCTTTTGATGGCAGTAACTCATCTCCATTACCCCGCAACATCTTTCTGAGAATATCTATTCCTTCAAGTCTAGTTAATGCACCACCTGTTCCTATTATGTACTTAACATTAGTTAAATCTTTTCCTTCAGCTATAGTTTTTTTACCTGTTGTACCATATAGATACCTTAAGGTTCCTGCATGTCTTTTAATAGCAATAGTACTAGCTTCAAGAGTTAATTGTTTTATCAGATCCTTTTCAAGTTTTGTTTCAGGAATAGGTTTATAGTTATGGGTTATATCTTGTAGAACAGCCATATCAATATTCATTTTTCTTGAAAGCTCTTCCAGAGTTATATTATCTATTATATTGCCTACATTAATATAAACTCCAAGATCACCTTCAACTGTACGTTTTGACATTGGCTCTATATTTACTAATATTTCATTGATTTCATCACTGCCCATTGTTACAGAATGGACATCTGTTGTAGCTCCTCCAACATCTACAACTACCAAATCTCCTATTTTTTTTTCTAATAACTGAGCCATCTTCATAACAGCTCCTGGTGTAGGCAATATACTCATATTTACTAGTTCACGTACCTTCTCCATACCTGGTGCTTTTGTTATGTGTTCTTCAAAAACTTCTTGAATCTTTAATCTTGTGGGTTTCACATTAAGCTTATCAATCTTAGGATAAACATTCTCCACAATATAGACTCGCCTTGAAACTTCTTCAAATATTTCTCTGATTTCATCTTGATTCTGAACATTGCCTGCATATATGACAGGTGTATCCTTCAGATCTTCAATACCAGCAATACACTCTGCATTATATAACGCAGTATCCCTCTCCCCATAGTCAACTCCACCTGCTAATAGAATGATATTGGGTCTAATTTCTTTTAACGTATTTATATCTGTTCTTCTTAGTTTCCCTGAAGTTATGAATTTGATATTAGCTCCTGCTCCTAGTGCCGCTTCTTTGGCAGCTTTTACTGTCATGTCATGGACTAATCCATGAACAGTCATTCTAAGTCCCCCAGCAGCACTACTAGTAGCAAAGAATTCTTCATATTCAATAAAAGAGACATTCAGGTTTTTCTTTAGATCATTAAAAGCATTCTTTAGCCCTTTCGTCACATCTCCTTCAAGAACAGTTGTATAGTATTGACCTTGACCAACTAACTTAGGATGATCTGTTTCCATATCTGCAAATGCATTAACAACTGTAGTTGTACTTCCTATCTCAGCTGAAATAAGATCCACTTTCATATTTATCACTCATTTCTATTTAGAGATTCCTATTTTGGTCTATTTATCTTTTTCATTCTCTCTTCTTTTTTTAACTAAGAATGTAGCCACATCTACACCTTTTGAGCCTCTTCCGAATCCAGCATCCATACCATTCTTGACTGCTATTTCAGGTGTAACTTGTGTTCCACCACTTACAAGAATTATCTTATCTCTTATACCTTTTTCAACACAGTAATCATTGATTCTTTTCATGTTCTTATAATGAATCTCATCATGACTTATTATAGTTGAAGCCAGTATAGCATCTGCATTAAGCTCTATAGCTGAATCAACAATCTTTGCTACAGGTACAGATGTTCCAAGATAATGACATTCGATTCCGTACTTTTCAATTCCCCCATGTTTAATATCCAATATTTCTCTAAGACCTACAGAATGTTCATCTTCCCCAATAGTTCCTGCAACAATTTTCATAGGCTTATTCTTTATATCCTCTCTTATTTCATCATCACTCATAACGATTGGCTTTGGAGGTATTACAAGGTCATTGATATCAACCCCAAATGATACCTTACCTTTTATTTCTATTCTAGTCCCCTCTGCTATTTGCATAACTTGTTTGTGAATGACTTCAACCTCTTCAAGATTCATTTTCTTACCTATCTCAACTGCTGCAAATTCTGCTGTTCTTTCATCAGTGGGTAACATCATAGTTATAAGTACTGTTCCATCACCCATCCATTCCATTTCTGGTTTTAATATTGAAGTTTTTCTTATATCTTTTGTTTCTTCCAATCTCTTATATACATTATCTTCTTCATCTAATTCATCTATGTACATTATCTTACTTCTATCTTCGAAAGTACATCCGCTTATTAGTGATGAAGGGTCTTTAACTGCTTCTTCCCCATATTGAGAGGTATTATTGTAACCAAAGAATGCTGTAACAGGCGCCATATAATCTTCATCTCTAGTGAAAACTGTACCTGCACCAACTCCACCATTGATCTTTCTCACAATACCATCATAATTCCTTTCTGGATAACACCCTGAATCAACAAAGAATCCAGCTTCAACTGCATTGAAGTAGCCACCTATATCAAGTATCTCTTCCATAAATAATACTGCACGTTCTTTTAATTCACGTATCTTTTCTGGAAGAAATCCTTCATCTCTCTTCAAGGCTACCATGTCTTTTAATCCATCCATACCTATCATGGCTTGTTTAGCAGTATTAGTACCTTCTATATTATATATATGCCAAGGTACATTTCTTCCTTCATCAGGAGTTATAGTTGATTGTATATCAGCACTTGTTAGCTTGGAAATAAGCAGGTTAAGAGTATGAGTTACTGTAGCTTCTCTTGTTGATGAACCCATGTATTTCGTATTCTGCTGAGCCCTTATCTTATATTCTCTGAACAATTCCCTTAGTGCTATAGCATAAGGTAGATCAAGCCTCATACAAGGTGCTGGTGGAGCAGTTGGTGGAACAGATGATAAGCATATATTTTCTTTTTTTATCCCAGATTTTACTGAAAACATTGAATTAAGTCCATGCTGTACCATCAGTTCAGGCATTACTCTCCATGCTTCTCTTGCAGTTGCATTAGCATTATGAGCTCCATCTATCTGTACTATGCCTGCATAAGCCATTACATGTTTTGCATTGGCTGCATCTACAAAAGAACGAATCATATTGATGTTTCTGTATAAAACATTATATTGTGGGTCTTGATGAGCTCCATTAACTCCTTCTTCTGCAAACATTACAGCGATTTCTGGTCCTGCAACACCACTTACATATGAGTGATAATTAATTTCTCTACCCACTTCATCTTCAATGTAATCTAGTGCCTTCCTCTGAGCTCTAAGTTGTTTTCTTGTTATTGGAATTCCACCTATACCTTGTGGTGTTCCTTCAATTAAACCATCAAAATGGCTTTGTCCAGCAGTTCTTATTACCATAAGATGGTCAGCACCATTCCAAGCAGCCATACGCATTCTACGAATATCATCTTCAAACCTCCCTGATGCAATCTCTGTAGTGATAACGCTATCAGGCTGTGGGTCAATGTTATTGAAATAATGGGCAGCTGGAAGTGGTTGACTCTGTGTTAAGTTTTCACTGGTATCACTGTAGCAAAATGGTCCTATTTCTCTTACTTCTCCTCTACCATCTCTCCAATGCCATCCCATTCTACGAGGTGAATAATGCTCTAAATCTTCCAAGATATTATCTATATCCAGTTTTTCATTAGGTTTTAGATTCATTTGTTACTTTCCTCCCCCAAAAACTTGTTCTAAGTGAGCCAATAGCTCTTCATCATTATTAGCTAACCTTAGTCCTGCTTCCCTTATGGATAAATCTTTATCTCTAGCGACTCTATATACTAGATGTCCAACACCTTTTCCCACAAGATGCTTATTTTTTTCCATTAAAGATGATACAATAGCTTTGGATTCAATACTGGAAAAACCCATTCTCAATAATACTGAACGTTCAATTGATGGTGAAGTATTATTCTTAGCCATCTCTATCATAGGGTCAACTATTTTTTCAGCTAGCTCCCAGAATCTTTGTTCTAATTCATCTTCTGTTAGATTCTGCAAATGTTTCCTTCTTGATTCATAGTCATCCAGTCGATTATTACCCATAAACATCCTCCTTATAATTAAACTATTTCCATTAAATCCCCATAACTTATAAATCTTTATCTATTCTAATGTCAATTACCATTACATTTCTTCTATTATCCTCTTAACCTCTTTCACACTGAGTTTTATTTCTTCAGCTATGAACCCCACTTCATCATCTGAAAATCCTTTGTCAGTTTTTAGATTCTTAATATAAGATTTCTTCAATTTCATCATATCTATTTCTTTAGCTTTTATTAGGCTAGGATGTTTTGGTAATATAATATTCTTACCTGGAATTTGATTAACTGGATCCCCAATCTCTATACTTATGCTGTTTTCTCTTGCAAAAGATAATTGAGCAGATACATGTTTACCAGCTCCTGTATATTCTGTTTCCTGTACAACGATTATTCTATCTTCATCCATCTGAGTAGCTAGGTTGAAGGCTGCTGTTACTGATGTATTTCCAGCAGGCCCTCTCTCAAGTCCTTCAATCATTGCCATAGCTTCTGTCATATAAAATACTTCTCCTTGAGAAACAGTAACATATCTATCCATATATCTTAATGGTCTTGCAGCTGATCTTGGAACATCTGATCTATCTGGATTAGTTGAAAAAGGCACACCAAAACCTGTATGTCCAGTAGTAAATGATTTCTTATTGAACTGGTTATCACTTGCCATATGAAGTCCAGTCAGATCAACGCTTGCACCTATTATAGTGGTATCATTGGCTCCTAATTTTAATAAACCTCTTGCAGTTCCTGTCAAATTTCCTCCACCTGCATTAGTAATAACAACTACATCAGGGTCTTTATTTTCATTCTCTCTAAACCATGTAGCAAGCTCATATCCAAGAGTTTCAATACCCGCTACACCAAAAGGTGTATATAGAGAAGCATTGAAATAACCTGTTTCATCAAGTACTTTCAAAAAAGTATAGAATAACTCTGGACCTACTGTAAGTTGTATGACTTCAGCACCATAAGCTTCACATTTCCTTGCTTTTTCAATAATCTCTGGCTGTCCTTTTCCTTTGCTGTCATAACATTCTTGGATGATGATACATTTCAATCCCTGCATGGCTGCTTGACTTGCAACTGCTGCACCATAATTACCACTAGTTGCAGCTACCACACCTTTATATCCTAATTTTTTGGCATGATATACGGATACTGCTGCTCTTCTAGCTTTGAAACTACCTGATGGATTGGCTGCTTCGTCCTTTAAAAATATTCTAGCACCTTTACCTTTGCTACTTATTTTTCTAGCAAGTTTTGTAAGATTTTTAAGTTCATATACAGGTGTATCTCCAACACTGGTTTTCTTTTCAATCTCTCTTACCTGGTCCAATTCATAGCCTGTTTTTTTCATCATACCTTCATAATCAAAAACAACACCTTCTTTTTCAAACTCAGTGTAGTCAATTCCTACTGCTTTTTTCATTATCTCATTTTTTCTGCTCATTATTGCTTCATAACTAGTATCTCTACTCACTATCCTCACCTCCTAGTATTGTCCTAAGCTGGTTACCAATATAAGAAAGTTCTTGAATGTAATCTCCAAAAGTATGTTGGTAGCTTGGATTTACTTCTATCAAAGTACCCTCTATCTCACGACCAATATATGTTCTTACAGTAACTCTATCATCTATACAAGCTTCTTCATCAACTAAATAACCTTTTACCCACATTTCAAGAGGACATTTTTTTGTATCGTCTGGTAAATGACTAGCCCTCTTATCAGGCTCTAAAACAGTATTATGAATTCTAACCCAGTCACCTTTTATTGCTATCATAATAAATACCCTCCTTTGGTACTAACTATTTCTCTATCATATCTCTCATATCACCCATAATAGCTCTTGGAACTGGTAAATCCAACATGGTCTTTAGTCCAGCTCTTGCATTGATTACGTGAGGAATCATATTGACACACATAGCAATAGTTCCAATCCCCCCTGGAATCTCTGGGTTAATAGCCATATTTACATCTGGAACACCTTTGATTCTTATGTAATCACCAGTACTTACCCCTTCAAGTTCAGGCTCTATTTGTTGAGGATGAATCATATTAATCTTTCTTTCCCCATTAACCATTCCATGACCAACCATGCTAACACCTGCTACATTACCTGCTTCCACCTTCGCATAAGGTGTCTCTCTATAGACGTTGGAAATAATAGGTTTACATCCCTGACTAATTGGTCCATCTAGTTCCCAGCCGATTGCATCTGTAATCATTCTTATGGATTCAGCAAAACCTACATGACCAGCTAAAGAACCATCTTCTACTCTTCTATCAAAATCATCTGCTTTAATACCTACACCTTGTTCTTCCATTACCGTTGGTCCGAATGGTGATAAACTATTGACTCTTTCACATTCTATACTTTCAACTTCTTCACAAGCTCCTGTTAAAACAACAGCCAATAAGTCCATAATCAATCCTGGATTAATTCCAGTTCCTAAAACTGATACGCCATTTTCTTTTGCAATTTTATCTATTTCATCTGACAACTTAGGAGACCCAGCTCTTGAATATGCCATCTCTTCAGCCGTTGATATCACATTGATTTTCTTCTTAAGGATATATACTATCTTATCAAAAGCACCCTTAACATAAGAATCTGTACATAGTAATGCTACATCTGCACATTTCTCTGTAAATATTTCATTTTCGTCACCACTAATGATGACCTCACTTCTATCCTTTTTTTCTACTCCCAATACTTCATATATGCTTTTACCTATTTTATTAGGGTCTTTATCACATACTCCAACTATTTTGACACCTTGTTTTTTTAGTAGCATATTAGCCATTCCGCTACCCATTGCTCCAAATCCCCATATTATAACTTTTATATCTTCCATACCTTATCCTCCTATATCTACTCTAAGCAACCTATTCAACTTCCCACTACATCAACCTTTTAAGTCATGCTAATTAAAAGCTCCATTCAAAGTTAGAAAGCCCTGATAATATATTGATAGGTTACTTAGTTTGTTAATTACTTATAAAGTAGCTACCATCACAGCTTTTATAGTATGCATTCTATTCTCTGCTTCATCGAATACAACTGAGTATTTGCTTTCAAATACTTCGTCGGTAACTTCCATTTCACTTATACCATATTTCTTTTCTATTTCTTTACCAACAGTAGTCTTAAGATCATGAAAAGCTGGAAGACAATGCATGAAGATAACTTCACTATTAGCCATATTCACCATATTCATATTTACTTGATAAGGTTTTAACATCTTAATTCTCTCTTCAAAATATTCTTCTTCACCCATAGAAACCCATACATCAGTATAGATGACATCTACATCACTAATACCTTCTTCAATGGAATCTGTAACTGTTATAGAAGCACCTGATTCATTAGCGTATACTTCAGCTTTAGTTACTAATTCTTGTTCTGGGAACAATTCTTTTGGAGAAACTATTCTAAAGTCCATACCCATCTTTGAAGCACCTATCATCAATGAGTTAGCCATATTGTTTCTGCCATCACCTACATAAGCGAATTTTATTCCTTTCAAGTAACCAATATGTTCAAATATAGTAAGGAAATCTGCTAATACTTGAGTTGGGTGGAATTTATCTGTTAGTCCATTCCATACAGGAACACCAGCATATTTTGCTAGATCAGATACTGTATTATGAGAAAATCCTCTAAACTGGATACCATCAAACATTCTTCCAAGTACCCTAGCTGTATCAGCAACAGATTCTTTTTTACCTAATTGAATATCACCTTTTCCTAGATATTCTGGATGAGCACCTTCGTCAGCAGCAGCTGTTACGAATGCACATCTTGTTCTTGTAGAAGGCTTTTCAAATATTAATGCTATGTTTTTGCCATCAAGATTCTTAGGTCTTATACCTGCATATTTTTGTCTTTTTAATTCACTGGCTAAATCAATCAAATACTCAATTTCCTTCTTAGAATAATCCTCTAATGATAACAAATGTCTTCCTTTCAAATTAAATGCCATATTCCCTTCCTCCTTAAAAATTTATATTAAATATCTTCTCTTATTATAGGCATACTCATACATCTTGGACCGCCTCTGCCCCGAGATAACTCCGAACTATGAATAACATGTGTCTTAACACCGTTCTCATTAAGTATCCTATTCGTTACATAATTCCTTGAATAAACTACAACCTCACCAGGAGCTATAGCAAGAGTATTAGAACCGTCATTCCATTGTTCTCTTGGTCCATCTATTTTATCTCCGCCTGCACATCTTATTAAAGTAATATCCGTTAATCCAAGATATTTTTTTAATATTTCCTGTAATGTTGCCTTCTCTTCGGTAATCTTTATAGAATCATCTTTCTCTTTAGTTATTGAATAAACTGTCAATGGACCTTCTATCTCATGATGAATAGTGAATTTATTATAATCAATCATTGTAAAGACTGTATCCAAATGCATGAATGCTCTCTTCTTGGGTATATTGAATGCAAGTATTGTGTGAAAACTCTGACCTGAATTGAAAATATTTTTTGCAAGTGTCTCTACCGAATGTGCTTCTGACCTTTCAGAAATACCTATAGCTAAAACATTTTTATTAAGAATTAGTGTGTCACCACCTTCAAGAGATGTTTTTTCATTGCGATTATATAATATTGGAACGTCACTATCCTTGAATCTTGGATTGTACTCTATTATATATTTCATGAAAAGTGTCTCTCTATTTCTAGTGCTCGTTCTCATCTTATTAATTGTTATGCCATTCCCGATTGTAGCAGCAGGGTCTCTTGTGAAGTATAGATTAGGCATAGGATCAAGTATAAAAGGATAGGTCTCATCTACTAAGTAAGCTAAAGATTTAGCTATGTTTGGTATTTCATTTTTTCTTATTCCTGACATCATTTTTCTAATTAACATGCCATCATCTTTATTATCAAAATACTCTAACAGCGCATATTTCATTCTTTCATCATATATTCTAGCTTCATTTAAAAAGTCTTTTATTAGAGCTTCTCTAACCTTCCTATCCTCTATTGCTTCAACTACCAAATCCTGTAAGTAAAGAACTTCAACCCCTTGTTCCTTCAATGTCCTAGCGAAATAGTCATGTTCCCTAATAGCTTCTTTTAGATACGGTATTTCATCAAATAAAAGTTTTTCCATAAGATTAGGTGTTAAATTTTCTATTTCAGCTGAAGGTCTATGAAGAATTACTGAAACAAGCTTACCTATTTCAGATGTTACATGGAGTGGATTATCGTAAGACATCAACTTCCCCCTTTTAAATAAGTATTTAAAACTAATAGTTCTAGCTTAATTAATTTAAAAAAATCATCAGTATATCATCCATGAATAAAACGGTTCATGTGTCAGAAATATGCACTTTTACATACATATTATCACATAATTAACCTTCAATAACAACCACATTTTTTAATTAATTTTACCTTTAAAATATTATGAATTTATATTCAATGCTTTTCGGATAAATATTCAACTAACATCCCCATTATAACTATATCTTTTAAAATAAACCGTTTAAATATAAATAAATTTTTTTAATTAATTTCTTAAGAAAAATTATTGTTTAATAGAATTATTATATAAAAAACATATTGATTTCAAGACTTTGCTTTATTAAAGTACTATATAGAGTCTAAGACCACTTAACTCTTTTCAATTATCTTCTCATAACAATAATAAGCCAACTCTCTACCTGTGAAATATACTTCTCCAACTTTTTCATATCCTAATCTTTTATAAAATGAAAGAGCGATAGGATTACCACTATAAGTATCTAATCTAACGGATTTATAGTTTTTTTGTCTAACTAAATCTTCAGCAAAAAGCATCAAACTCCTTCCAATACCTTTTCCTTGCCCCAAAGGGCTTACAGCCAATCTATGTACAACAAGAATACCTGTTGATTCACTCTTCCAATCAACTGTTTTGTATTCCTTGTCCTGTTCTTCATTAATAGTTACTATACCAAAATAACTATTATCATCTTTCATGACATAGAGGTTACTATCTTCTATATCTTTTAACATTATCTCTTGATTAGGATAATGTTCATCCCACTGAAATATATTATTCGCTCTCATATTATTAACACAGTCATTAATTAGTTTCATAATATCAACTATATCATCTATTTTTGCTTTAACTATCTCTACCATAATAATTCATTCTCCTATTTTAATTATTTTATATCTATCTCATGTATAACTGCCTATATAGCAATACCTTTCTTGTTATCTAATAATATCATTGAAAATTATACCACAATATCAGACAGATTATAACATTATTATCATAGAAAAACATAATTTACCATATAAGTTGATTAGTGACTTAGTATAAATAAGAAATAAATACAAAAACTATATCTACATTTTGAAATAAGGTGATTATATGAAAAAAGGTTTTGTATTAATAACTGGTGGTAATAAAGGTATAGGATTAGAACTGGCTAAAATATTTGCAAAGAATAATTACCCTTTAATATTAGTTGGTACTGATATCCTTGCACTATATGAAGCTAGGAATACTATAAAAAAGACTTATAAAGTTCCAGTTTGTCTAATTCAGAGGGATCTAACTAAAAGAAATGCTGTTGATGAACTGTATAAAACAATAACTGACAGGGAAATCCAAGTAGATATATTAGTTAATAATGCCGGCTTTGGAACATATGGTCCATTCATCGAGACAAATCTTAAAAAAGAATTGGATCTTATAGAACTTAATATAAGAACAGTTACTCATATGACTAAACTATTTTCAATAGATATGGCTAAGAGAAGGCATGGAAGAATATTGAACATTTCCTCAACAAGTGCCTTTCAAGGTGGACCTTATATGGCTGTATACTTCGCTTCTAAGGCTTATATATTACATTTCACCGAAGCTATTCATAATGAATTTAAGCCATATGGGTTAAGAGTTACCGCTCTATGTCCTGGTCCTACTGATACTAATTTTACTGATTGTGCAAAAGGTTCAGGCAAAGCACGTATATTCCAATCCATGCTTTCTTCTAAAAGAGTTGCAACTGCTGGTTATAATGCTCTAATGAAAAATAAATTATTCAAAGTAGTAGGCATCAAGAATAATTTTTTAAGACAGCTTAATAGGATTTTACCAAGAGAGGCAGCAATTAATATTGCTCAATATTGTTTATTAAAAGAAAAATAATAGTTACATTATATAGGGTTGGGAACATTAGAAGGGGCTGTTTCATGATACATTATTTATATTGAATGTATTATGAGACGCCCCTTCATTATTGTATAATCTAATTATTATAATGTTTTTTACATCTTGCCTAGCTCCAAATAGTGCTTTACCTGCTGTTGGAGATACAATGAATATCATGTGGAACAACACAACTCCAGTAATTGCATGATTAATCTTAGCATTGGTTACTGAAGCACCACCTATCAATATTACTGCTATTGAGAACATAGCCACCTGCATATGACTTCCGTATGTATTCATTGTACCTATAGCTAATGTCCTATATAAAATCCAGTAATAAGTTGTCTAAAGTCAGCTAAAAAAATAAAGTTGTTAATTTACTCGTGTATCTTATTATTAATATAATATATTTTACTGGACAAGTATTATGTATGTTTTCAACAAAAATAATGAGGTATATAATAATTATCTATATACATAATAAAAAACTCCTTAATCAATAATTTTAATTAAAGAGTTCTCTTGTTATAATTTATATTATTTTAGTTTTCCATAAACACTATAATTTCCTTTTTCAGCCATATCATCTGGAGAATTGCTATTGTTGATAATAATATTACAATACCATAAACCTTCTGGTATCTTCACATCTATAGAATCTTCGTAATTGCTTCCGCTTTTTGTATATAGGATTTCATTTCCCTTATCAATAATCTGTATTGTAATATTCCCTTGTTCTACAGATGCACTACATTCAAATTTCAATATAGAATCTTTTTTGACATCAAAAGGTATAAATATACTGTCTGAGTACTTTCCAAAATCTACAGCTTCCTCAAACGCTGCTTTGGACGTATGCTGTCTATTCATTAAATTGAATACAAGAATAAATGATATACTTATCACAGTTAAGACCAATAATAGTTTTGTATCTCTTTTCATAGGCTTTCCCCCTATAACAATTTACAATCAGATATTATTTAATTACTTCACCATAGCTTCCATAGGATATATTCTATATGTCTTAAGTTTAATCAGTACATATTTGATGATTATAATAAACAAGCAAAGCCCTGCCATATATATGATGACTCCAGTATCCATAGAATATATGTTCATCTCATATCCCAAAAAACTAGTTGCACTACTATTCATTGCATTCAAGATCAAGGACACTAATAAAATGGAAATGACAAATACTCCTCCTACGACTATAGATAATCCTCCTACAAAGATTTTATTGATATATCTATTGGATAGTCCTAGAGCTTTTAACAAACCTATCTTTTTGGATAAGCCTTTCATCAGATACGATATCAATAAGAAAACTATGATAAAGTTGCTGATAAGCATCATAACAATATTTATTATTATGTTCCTATGCTTATTATTATTAGATTTAAAATTGGAAGATGTACTTCCCACATTATATTCTCCTATCATGTTAGTAAATTCAGAGATAGTATCTTTGTAGGTATTAATGCTATTATTATTCTTGAAATACACTAGAACTTCATTTTCTATAACTTTTGTATTATTCAATTCTTCATATGTATCTATAGAAAGTATCATTGAAGATTTGAATTGCTCTACATTGTCATCCAATATACCTACTACTTTATATTGATTAGGTTCTACATCAGCTATATCTTTCTCTAATGTGACACTTAGATTCACCAAATCACCTATACCTAGATTATATTCCTTAGC
Source organism: Vallitalea sp. (assembly GCF_025211055.1). Lineage (GTDB taxonomy): Bacteria > Bacillota > Clostridia > Lachnospirales > Vallitaleaceae > Vallitalea. The sequence continues at coordinate 216,329 of NZ_JAOARO010000057.1, forward strand.
TGAATATGGACCAATGACCACTTCTTTCTCACCACTCCTTGGCAGTCTTCCTTTAGAAACACTGTTCTTTAATTCTTGTTGAAAGAATTTGTCTTCAACACCAGTAACTACATAATATATACTCTGAAAAGTAAGACGATCATCTATATAGTAAAGATTTCTTGTAATGGTTTTATATACGCTCATATCTTTTCCATATAGTTCTTTCAATGCATCTGATAATCCATCCACATCATGATATAACCAATAATGGAAGACTCCATCCTGGCTTGATTTACCTTTAAGGTTGATATCAGGTGTTAAGACAGATTTAGTCTGCTGTTTAATTATTTGATATTGTACTCCTCCATAGGTTAGAAGCAGAACAAGAAAAACAAAAAATATTATTAGAAATCTTTTCTTCTCAAAATAAATATCCATGAAAATCTTTTTGCTCATATTATTTCCCTCCCTACAGATTGATTACATAATCAGCACAATCATCAAAATAATCATCATGACTTGCCACTATTACAATTTTATTTTTGTTATGACAGTAACCATCAATGAATTCTACAATATTAACTGCATTATCTTTATCAAGATTAGATACAGGTTCATCACATATCAGAATAGATGGATCTTTTAGTATAGCACGTGCAATACCTACTCTTTGTTGTTCTCCTCCTGACAGTTCATATGGATAATGGTTAATTCTATCTTCTAATCCAAGTAATTTAATTATGTCTTTTGCTTTATTATAGATTTCTTCTTTATGAATTTTGTTTTTCAACACGTCTACAATAATTACATTGTCCATTACTGTGAGATTATCAAAAAGATTGTAATCCTGAAATACTATACCTATCTCTTTTCTACGAAGATTACATTTCTCTTCTTGTTTCAGGTTACTGACTATAATATCATTAAAAATAATTTTACCACCATCTTCTTTTTGTAAAAACGCCAGCAATGTGAGTAAAGTGGTTTTACCCTTTCCCGATTCTCCTTTAATCAAATATAGTTTTCCTGGCTGGAATTCATAATTAAAATCATTAATAACATTAATCCGTCTCTTATTCTTAACAAACTGTTTAGATAAATGTTCTAATTTTATCATACTAATAGCTCCTTTACTTTTTTAAGACAACAAATTTCATTTTACCTGTCTCATAATTAACAGCATTCAAAGCATATGTTTTTTCATGTTTATAGGCTGTTTGATCAATAATATTACTAATCATTTCATTATTTAATAGATATTTGGATGTTGAAGTAATGTATCTCTTAGTTTTATCATCTATATTGGTTTCACTGTAAATATTAACTATTGATCTATCCTCTAATATTTTTTCGCTGATTATTGCATAACCTTTTTTATCTTTGTCAAATAAGAATGTTGGTCTTTTTTCGCCCAATTCAATTTCTTTTGGACAATCCAAGTAATTGAATACGAATACTCCTCCATCTCTCAGGTTGTTGTAGACATTATTGAATAATTTTATTCTTGTATCATCATCTTCCAATAAACATATAGTAATCCTTGCTAGAATAATAATATCATATTTGGATGATGAAACATGTCTAAGCATGTCATCACATACAAGAGTAGGCTTTACATCCAACTTAGAACATTTCTCTTCTAATATCTCCAGCATATCTTGAGATATATCCAACCCCACAGCATCATATCCTCTTTTCAATAGTTCCACTAGAATTCTACCACTGCCACATGCAAACTCCATAATATGATTACCATATTCCCTTGCTAACTTCTCATATAAGGGTACATCAAATATATCATTTACATTAGTATCATAGAACTTGGCAAAATGTCCAGAATATATTTCCTCTTCATGTACATCAGGTAAACCCATCTCTTTTATTTCTTTACAGAATCCAAAGTATTCCAATTGTATTCACCTCTCATTCAGCATATTATTTTTTTCTAATTTCAGTAGTATATCTATATAACGCTCATTACTAAACGAAATATCCTCCTTTAATCCCATTAAGTACTTAGCTGTATCATGTTCATCTTTTTTACAATATATCATGGTATTACTCTCTAAATTGTAGATAATGGATATATAGTCATATTCAAACATCACTACCTCATCCTTGAAGTAATATGAATCTTCGGAGTTACAATCTTTGCATATAGTGAATCTTATCTTATCCTCACCTTCAATATTAAATAGATTAAAGGTGTAATAGTGATACAATATGTTTTTCATTCTAAGATAGTGCCAAAGCTTAGGATTACATCTAACATGTTTACAAAACATTTTACGATTCATGAAATGTGGTAAAAATGTACATTTAGAACATTTACTATAAAATTTACAGTTACTACACTCAGCACTACTGTTTTGTTCCATTTGTTTTGATAAGTTATCTACCAATTGCTTGGTGGTATCAGTAGTTGAGCCTACATGTCCATGATTAATACATAGATTAACCTTTTCATCTGACAAAGTTACTCTACTAAACTGACTTAAGGTACAAATTCCACTGAACATACATGCATTATTAATAATCCCATTCTTAATATCATTAATTGTGAAGTAACCTTTATTAATGACTTCTACAGCTTTGTTTTCTAGTTCTATCAGATCTTGTAGGCTATTTAAACTTCTTGTTGTGATACTAAGCTTTTTACTATCGTATAAGTTATCTATCTGTATATTAGTAATATTGCCTTTGGTTCTAGTACTGATTATTGATGGTACATACTTATCTGATTTATAGGCTGCTTCTAGAGTATGGCCATACTCCTTGATACAGTATTTGATATTTTTTCTATCATCACAGAAAAGATAATTCTTACTTAATGAAAGCTTATTGTTATTGCGAATAATCCTTCCATTGATATTAATATTATTATCAATAAAATCCAAATAGTCATTGGCATCATCTTTTACAAAAACATTATCAAACTTGCTATATCTGTTACTAAAAGGTATTCCTGAATAATAATATAGGATATCTTTGACTGTTTTGCTTTTTCTAGTTGACTGCTCAATATAAATATCATTAAGTATATTCTTCTGTTTCAGCAGATTATAAATTTTACCCATATCATAATTATGATAATAAGTTCTATAAGGTAATACTGTGGGTGACATATCCTTGTGGGTATCATATAATCTACTATTTTCAAAGATCCTGCTGCCAGGAAAACTTGTCATGAAACATACGCTTATATTGTCCATCTTTTTATCTTTCACATAATCTATAGTCCTAAATGCATCTTCTAACTTTTCAAAAGGCAATCCAAAGTTAATACTTATATATGGATTAATTCCTACCTCCTCACATTTTTTATAAGATTTTCTTACCTTTTCAATGAATTGGGATGAATTCTCACTACCTACAGCCTTACCAAGCTTAGTCATAACCTTGTTGGATGCTGTTTCAAGACCAATCACAATATTTTTGAAATTTGCTTCACTCATTATATCAATTAATCCATCAGATAATAAATCTGCTCTTGTACAACACCAATATGTATATTTTATTTTGTTTTTGATTATCTCTTTGCATAATTCTTTGGTTCTATTATTGCTTATGGAAAAGCAATCATCATAAAAGTTAATCTTTAGACTGCTATAGGCAAAGTATTTTTTGATATATTTCAATTCATCAATGATGCCTTCAATGCTATGGGTTAAATACCTATTCTTCGTATAAGAACAAAAAGCACAATTACCGTAACATCCTTTTGATGTAATCAATCCTACGTTCTCCACTTCTTCTATTGGAACAGAACCACTGCTATAGGGAAAACCAATATCATCTAGGGTATAATCATAATATCTAATACCCTTTTCAACAATATCAGTTCCTTTTCTGTAAATAATGTTGTCTATATGATCTAATTTATAACTGTTGATAAGATTATAAATGGTCATTGGTTCTTCTTGTAAGACGCATATATCAATCATGACTTCATCAAGAAGGTTGTGACCTATATATTTACTTACTGGTCCAAAAGCAATTATTTTATTATCTTTTCTAAATGCTTTTAATTCATTGATGATGACTTTTGAAATATAATAATTGTATTCATTAATATAAAAAACGTATGTATCTGTTTTATAATTGAACAAGTCATTGATTACCTCATGGTAATTATTAATATCTTTATTTATATATTGAATAACTTCAACCTCATTCTTCCTTAAATAAGAAGTAACATATGCAGAATCAAGCTGATATTCTGCTCCTGTAATATATCCATTGACTACATTTATATAGATTAATACTGCATCCAACATCTTTGCAAAACCCCAATCAAAATACTATACTAGAAAATACTTGTTCAAGAATACCTACTAATTCATCTACTTGTTCTTCATTCATAATTAACATAGGTAATAATGTCAACCCTGATTCAGCATGAGACACTATTAGACCTTTCTTCAATAATTCATACTTCAATATCCCTATCTGTTGTATAGAAAGATGACTATTATTCTTCTTTCCTCTTATAAGCTCTATTTGTATAAGACATCCTTTGCCCCATATATCATTGACATTTTTATGATTTATGATGTTTTTACTTAACTTATCCATTAGGTATGAATTAATATGTTTGACATTCTCTCCAATATTAAGTCTTGAATACTCTTCTATGGCAGCTATACATGCCGCACATGATGCTAGGTTTCCTCCCTGAGTAGTTCCATGATATAATAATCTATCAGATTGATTATATACTGAATATATCTTTTCATTAAACATAACTGTACCCAAAGGAAGATACCCATTGTTGATTCCTTTAGCCATACAAATTATATCTGGTTCAATATTAAGGCTATTACTATATAATGCTTCTCCAGTTCTATAGAACCCTACTGTTACTTCATCTACTGTGATCAAGATATTATATTCTGTACACAATCTTTGTACCATTTCAATATATCTGTCAGTAATAATAGATACACCATTAGAAGCTAGAATAGGCTCAATTAAAATACCTGCTATTCTATCATGATTCTTAATGATATATTCTTCTATAGCCTGTAATTCCTGATTATCTCTTTCAGTTTCAGATATATTTTTCTGTTCTATCTCAGGATCAAAAAATACAATGTCATCTACTAATGGACCATATCCAGCTATATGTTCCCTGCTTAAACCACTTACTCCCATACTTCCATAATGTGTACCGTGATATGAATTATTGAAACTAATTATTGTTTTTTTGTCATTACGTTTCCTGATAGTCCAATATTCCCTCATAGTTTTAATAGCCAGTTCTATACTTTCGGAACCTGAACATGTAAAAAATACTTTCTTCATATCACATTTGCTAAGGGATAGTATCTTATTAGCACAAGCAATGATTATTGGATTAGTATAATAGAAGAGTGAAGTAAATGGTAAGTCACATAACTGTTTATTTATTGCTGATATTATTCTCTCATTTCCATAACCTAAGGCGATATTCCACAAACCACTTGATGCATCAATATATTTTTTATTGTTTACATCAAATAGATAGATACCTTCACCACGAACAAAATTACGCATACTGAAATAATCTTTATTGACTGATGAATAGGGGTGCCATATAGGGTACTTGAAATCCATATCATGAGATATGACATTCCTTAGATTTAGATTGTTCATGTTATGCCCCCTCTTTATCAATGATAGGTCTTGTATAGTTCCATATTATCTCAAGCATAGCTTTCATATAATATTCACACAAAGGATCTTCTCCATTAATATTACCTTCATTACCAAGAGCACAAGCTCTACAACCTCCACCACAGAAATATCTCATTTTACAATCTTTACATGTTGATATATTGTCTACAGAGTATTTACATGCTACTTCTTTACCTTTTTGCATAATATCTTCCATATCATTTTGCAATATATTTCCTAATCTATATTCTCCGTGTTGAAGAGAAGGACATGGATACACATTATTGTCACTGCTGATACTTATAGTACCGCATCCTAGACTACAATTAGTAACTTTATGCCTATTAATGACTTTCTTTGATTGATCCGCTGCCATGGATAATTCAACATATTTTCTCTTCTTATCCTCTTCTAGGAAAAACTCTTCTGTCTCTCTAATATAATGAATACGTCTATTGATTCTTTCCATGTTTCTCATGAATTCACTTACATTTGTTTCATATTCATCAGGATCTGATTCAATGACTGGTTTGTTCTCTACCCCTCTGCCGACAGGCATTAATCTAGTCAGATGAATACTATCTATATCATGTTCATATGCAAACTTTGGTATCTCCGGCAGATTACTTATATTATATTTAGTAGGTGTGAACGAAATAATCAATCTCTTAATGTTAAATTCTCTAGCTAATTTCAAGCTTTTTAGCATCTTATCAAAGGAACCTTTACCTCTTGTTCTTTCATGATATTCTGCTTGGGTACCATCAACAGATACTTGTAATGAATGGATATTAGGTAATACTTCCTTATATATTTCATTACCAACAGTACCATTAGTTATTATTACAATATTCTTGTATTCTAGTTCATTCAATCTTTTTGTCAATGTTGGTAACCCTTTAAATAGAAATGGTTCTCCACCACTTATTAAAACTGTGCTACGATAATCTTTCGGTATTTTTTCTAAAAAACCTATTACAGCATCAATATCTACCTCTTCTTGCTCCACATCAGCACATGTTGAATTGGAATAACAAAATGGACATCTTAGATTACATTTTTCTGTAACATGTATCCATACATCATTAGGATACTCTGCAGAAGCTGGTTCCAAAATAGTCTTGGAATGACCTGATTCCAATAACAATTCTTTATTGATAGCTTCTTTCAAGAAATCGCTGAATTGTTCTTTTAGAAAATCAGTTCCAAAGGAATATAATACTGATATTTGTTGTATAACGTTTCGTAAAGTTTCTTTTCCATCACATCTTTTCAATATTTCTTTTCCAGTGGAATTGGTTCTAAGCCAATTGACATTATTATAATCAATAAACAAATATTTATTATCTCTTTCTATTATTTCAAACTCATTATCCAATGTATAGATTTTATCATAATCTAAGTTCATGTTTTATATCCTTCCCTTCAACTTTTTTTCCATCTGGATATATGATAGTCTTTATTTCATCAATGGGACACCATATCTTGATATCTGATTTTGGGCTGGTCTTCAATAATGCTCCCTTTTCATTTAACAGGTTATTAGTAACTATTTCTCCGCAAAAACTCAAGTTGGATGTAGTTCTTAGAATTATTTTATTTATCATTTTATCCACTCTCTTTTCAAACTTTCTATTTTTACAGCTCTAGCTAGATATTTAGATGATTTATAGAATATTTCCCTTTGATCGTTAACAGTAAAATTATCAGTTTTAACAATAGGATCCAATAAAGAATATTGTTTGTATCTGTCAGCAGTTATTTCTAATCCAAGTTCATCTTTATGCGTATGCTGCCACGTTCCAGGAAAAGGAGTATTAAATGACAGTGCAATTTCGGCTCTATATTTTTCATACATCTCTTTTATAAATAAATATGTTTCTTCCATGGTGTCTTTGGTATCACAGAAATGACCTACCATGAAAGATAGACAAAGGAATATCTTTTTCTTGTAAGTATAATCAATTATTTTTCGTGCTTTAGTAAGATCTATTCCTTTTCTAATGCTATCCAAAACTTCTTGACTGGCACTTTCAATACCATATTGTATAGCAATACATTTATTTTCTGACATAAGATTGAGTAATTCTTCTGACATCACGTCTATTCTTGATTCACAATGCCAATAGATGTCAGGGTCATATTCACTCATTAGTTCAGTGAATTTTTTAACTCTATCAGGAATAGCCGTGAATGTATCATCAACAATATATATTTTCATTACTTTTGTATTTAATAGTGCTCTCATCATAACTATTTCCATAAATACGTTTTCTATGTTTCTTACTCTGTATGTAGCTCCAGATAATGTAGTTGCTGAACAATAAATGCATCTACCAGGACATCCTCTGCTTGTAAATATGTTTATTATTTCTTTATACTTTGATAGATCTACCAAATCTCTTTTTACTAGTGGGGCGATATCCAGATCTGCACACTGTTTTCTAAGCTTATTCTTAATAATCCTTCCATCTCTTTTAAAAACTAATCCGTCTATATCATCCAGCTTTATGAGATACTCATTGCTTTCTATGGCTTCAACCAATTCAAGCATGGTTGATTCCCCTTCTTTTCTAATAATATAATCAACATATTGAGATTCCATGCCATCTTCTGGTACAAGTGTGGGATGAGGTCCACCTAATACAATTGGTACATGGGGATAAACGGATTTTATTTTTTCAGCAAATAGTTTTGCTAAATCAATATTTTCTGTGTACACCGAAATACCAATTAAAATTGGCTGCAGCTGTTCAATATTGTTAATTACCTCTTTGAAAGGCATTCTATGATAACACAGATCAATTACAGTTGCTAAGTAGCCATTAAGTTCCAACCATGTTCCAAGTGAAATCAGACCTAAAGATGGATTATATTGTGTATCACTAGAAAAATCTTTTTGTAAATAAGTTTGAATTGGTAGATTAATCAGTAGAATGTTATTCGTATTGTAACCACCCATCTATCTCATCCTCTTTCATATTAATAATGTTATTGTCAATCAATAATTGTATTGATTCCTCAACTATTTCTTCAATACAATGAGGTTCGTCAGTATCTTTATATTCATTTATCAAAATATTATTGATATCATCAATAGTATTTATACCATTGATTAATTCAAGCACAAGTTTTACTGATTTATTGAGAAGTAATTTTTCAAAATTGTTATTGACTACCGCATAATCCCCCTCCCCCTTCCAATTGATTGTTTTAACTTCTGGTACCAAATTCTTATCCATAATATCCTCCTATCCATGAATCCATTAATTTACAAATAGTAATATCAAATTTAGGAATGTCCCATTTATGACTGCATGAAAAACAATACATGGGATAATACTTTTAGTTCTTTCTATTATCAAACAATTAGTTATTCCTAAAACCATGATAGCAATTAGATTATAGATTGCTCCCATGGAATAATTGCTAAACGCATTATTAACTAGTGACATATGCCAAAATGTGAATATAAGTGAAGTTATGATTGTAGAACTAGTCTTACCGATTATATTATTTAAAAAATTATATAAGAACCCTCTAAAAAACAACTCTTCCAATAAAGCTGCCATAAAAATAAATTGAAATATATTCTTAATGAGATTATCAGGCGAAATATAATTATAGGCTCCAACAATAATTCTTACTATACTAGTTATAATATTGGGTAGACATATAAGTATTGTAAATAGACCTATCTTAGAATTGATCTTCCACATATTTTTAAAGTATAATGGTTGTCTTATTATCATGTAAACAATAGGTATTATAAAATAATAAGCAAGTATATATGATGATATTAGATTAATCCCATTTATGACTAATCCTTCATTAAAATAACCTAAGTCAAGTAAAATTGTAATGAGATAACATCCTATTATGCTAAATATTATATATATGCTATCCATCCATTGTATGTTATCTTTTTTTATGTATACTTCTTCATTGAATTTCATCAATAATAATATACTGATTGCTGCAATTAAGAATAGCAAACCATATTTATCAACATAAAAGTATGAAATAATATATAGTATAATATAGATATAATCATCTTTAGTTTTTATTTGTTTTATAGCTTTTTGTATAAATCATCACCTCGTATTCTTGAAAACGTTCTTTACATTACTCTCAGGATAAATGTAATCCTGAGAGTATGTGTAATCAGCTAGTCATTATGTTATTGCAATACCTACTGTAACACCTGTTCCTACAGCAGCACCACCTGCTCCTATTCCCAATGTCCATCCACATCCTGAACCATAGCTTGAATCTATACAGTTATCACCTGATACAGGATGACATGAATAGTCACTACTACAAGTAGCTCTACTAATTACATGAGAATTGTATCCACTACCGCATCCATTCAAACCCATGAACATATTTGTAGAAGCATTAGGCATTTTAATTATGTTAGGTTTTGGTAACATATCACTGCACCTCCTTCCTTACATAATTTCATAAGATTATCAAATGAATATATATGTACACTATTAAAAAGATAATATTACGAAACTATGTTTATTAACTAATCTTAATTTATATATAAGGATTAGCTAGCAATGAATAGAACCATTAATTTATAGACCAGATTTTTCAAGTAGTATGGACAGCAGACTTTTTTCATCCTTACTCACTTGAAATTCATATAATTTGTCTGGATCAAATGTATTGACATTTGGTTGAAACTGTATCTTATATCTAATAACATCTCCTTCTTCAAGACCAAGTTCACATTCACTTTTTTCAATTATTTTCCCTTCATATTCACTATCCAAATAAAAGTCATATGTCAGAAATGAAAGTATCTCATTAACTTCTCCTAAACTATTATCGTTAAGGATATTAGTCATAAAATATGTATCTTCACCGCTTCCAAAGAATTTACCATTAACAATGTATCTCTCTTGTATTTTCAGCATATTCAGACCTATCAAGAAAAGACAGGTTAGTATAAAACAAAGTACAAACAATACTTTAACTGCTATAATCATTTTTTTATTATCCAATGCTTTTCCCCCTATCCAATAATTCCTTGTATGTCTCTGACTTTCTCATAAGCTCATCACTACTTCCAATAGCTTCAATATTACCTTCTTTCAATACACAGATGTTATTCATTCCTTTTATCAAGTCCAAGTTATGAATTATAAATATTATTGTTTTATCATGGAATTCTCTTAATATATTATTGTATATCTTACTTTCCAATTTTTTATCAAGATTAGAAAATGATTCATCAAAAATGTATATGTCAGAATTTCTGAGAAGACTTCTTGCTATACATATTCTTTGTTTCTGTCCACTTGATAGGTTGAACCCATTTTCTCCAATTATAGTTTGTATTCCGTTGGACAATTGAATGATAAAATCTTGTATATGACATAACTCCAGTATTTTCTGAAAATAACTTTCTTCCACATTCCTGTTTCCATATAATATGTTATCTTTGATACTGCCATTTATCAAATATCCTTCTTGAAATACTACACTGATTTTTTGCCTGAGTTTATAAATATTTATATTTTTTATGTTCTTATTTCCTATTATGATATTTCCTTTGTCTTCTTCAATATCGTACAAACGTATTAGTAAATTGGATATGGTTGATTTCCCTTCTCCACTTTCACCGATTATTGCATATTTACCACCTTTTTTAAATTGTAATGAAAGGTTCTTTATTACATCAATATCACTATCTTCTTCATATTTGAAACTAAGGTTGTCCACAATGATATCAGAACCTTCTATAGTTTCATTTAATGATAGGTTGTCCTCTTCCTTCATATTGAAAATGGATTCTATCCTACCAAATGCCACCATGACATTCTGTATATTAATATTTAGATTTATAAGTGCATTAGAAAATTGATTGAATCTTTCAACCAAAGTATCAAAAACAAAGAATACCCCTACGGTCATATTTCCCTTATATATCTCATATATAGCAATAATGAAAATGAGCATAGAGCTTACAAAAGACACTAGGGATACAAAACTGCTATGTTTAAAAATTATTAAGAACCTATCATAACTTAGGTGAATAATTTTTTTTAATAAACTATCGTATTCCAGGGAATTGGCTTCTTCTTTACTGTAAGCCTTAATTATTTTTATACTAGACATAATTTGTTTTAGAAAACTAATATGTACAGAGGCTTTTTCTCTAATCTCTTCTTGATTGATTTTAACTTTTTTAGCATATCTTGTTGATATATATGTCTGGATAAGAACTGAGATTATGCCTATCAACGATAATTTCCAGCTGAAATAGAACATGACAAGAGCTGTAATTATAACATTCGTAAAATTATTTATTATAGAAATGATAGTATCTGTCATGAATCCAGTTACTGTACTAACATCATCAATGCTTTTACTTACTACATCACCTACTTTGATATTTTCCAAAACATGTAGTTTACATTTTTGCAGGTGATTCACTAAATCATTTCTAATATTTTTAGCAATGGATTGATTAACATATAAATTGAGATAACCATTACAAAATGACATCAAAAGATTAATTATATAAAAGAATAAGAATATGCCTATTACATAATTTAATAATTCAACTTCTTTTAGAATTAAAACTCTATCTATGATAACTTTGAATAATAGTGGGTTCACTAAAGATATCAATGAACTTAGCCCTAGAATAATAAAAATCATAACTTCATAATTTATAAATGGTTTTAGATATTTGACATATTTCCTTAGATAATCTTTTAGCATATATAAACAGCTCCATTCATCACTTTAACTTTTCGTTATTTTAAATAATATATTTTTATATTATGATTTAATATTTTATTATTAACATTTTATTAATTATTATATTATATTATTATCAAATAATTTTCCGTATAATTTTATGTTTAACCCATATAAAATACTAATTAATTATTAAAAATAGATTGTTCATTTTGGAATTATATTAGCAAACCCAGAGATGTTAATTGAAACAGATTATATTCTAAATTTTCTTATATATTTATTATATTTCATTTTTCAAAATAATACAAGCATTATTTATTGTATATTTCTATAAATTTATGTATTTTTATATACTTTTTATGATTTTTTTGTAATATTAAGTTCTCTAGGTTTATTATATAAACTAAAAAAATTCTTGAAAACCTCTATTAAAAAAACCTAGCTAGAGCTTAATATGCTCTGGCTAGGCAAGTATTTTTCAATAATGTTTCTTATTCATATAATAAAGCTTGTATATCATCTGAATCAATTGTTGTTTTATCATAATAATGAAATCCTGTATCTATGTTCTTTTCTACTTCTTCACCATTAATAGCTTTTACAGCAGCTTCTACAGCTTTGTATCCAATACCGATTGGATCCTGTGTTACTGCTCCTGCTTGTTGACCATTTCTAATGGCTTCTTGTTGCTGCTTACCTGAATCATATCCTATTACTACGATATCTCCAACTTTATCAAGTTCATTTACTGCATTGAGTACACCGATTATAGAACCTTCATTAGCACCAAACATACCTTTGATATTTGGATGAGCCTGAATAATTGATTTAGCTATATCTGTAGATTTTAATTGGTCTCCATCTCCATATTGAATATCTACGATTTTAATGTTCTTATACTTTTCTTCGATTCTGTTTTTGAAACCATCTCTTCTGTCTATACCAGTACGACTAGTCTGGTCATGAACAACTAATCCGATTTCACCTTCACCACCGATAAGTTCTGCCATTTTATCAGCCGCTTCTGCTGCTGCTGCAATATTATCAGTTGCCGCTGTAGCAATAGGAATTTCACTATCAACACCAGAGTCAAATCCTATAATAGGAATACCTCTTTCATCTGCTTGTTCTAGTAATGGTATAACCGCTTGACTATCAAGTGCTGCTAAGCATATAGCACTAGGATTTTTACTCAATGCCGCTTCTAACATCTCGATCTGTTTATCAACCATAGCTTCTGATTCTGGACCTTCAAAAGTAATCTCTACGTTATAATCTTTTGCAGCATTTTCTGCTCCTAGTTTAACTGCTTGCCAGAATTGATGTTGGAAACCTTTTGATATTACAGGTATATATATCTTTTCTTCACTACTTGAATCACCATTGTCATTACCAGAATTACTAGGCTTTGTTTCCTTAGGACTACAACCTGCTATAACACCCATCATGCAAATAATTAGTAATAATGAAATTAACTTCTTCATAAAACTCCTCCTTAAGATTAATTATATTTATTATTTTTTATTTTTTCTAGCAACATCAGCAACTACCGCAACAATTACAATAATTCCTGTAACCACTGTCTGCCACTCTTGTGGAACAGATAATATCCTTAGTCCATTAATCAACACACTCATAATAAATGCACCAATGATAGTCCCTAAAATGGTTCCTTTACCTCCACTAAGTGACGTTCCACCAATAACTACCGCTGCAATGGCGTCTAGCTCATATCCTTGACCTAATGCTGGATGAGCTGAGTTAAGTCTTGCAGCCATCAAGATTCCTGCTACACCACAAAAAGCTCCAGTTAGTGTATGTATAATTATGAGCCATTTATCAGTATTGATTCCTGATAATCTTGTAGCTTCTTCATTGCTGCCGATAGCAAAAGTGTATCTTCCAAGTAATGTTTTATTTAATAGAATGCCACCGATACCTGCAACTACGAATAGAATAATAACCGCATTAGGTATTCCCAAAATTGTACCAGTAGATATATCTGAGAATTTATCTATAAATACTCCTTTGGCACCAGTAAAATATATTGGTTTGGCATTAGATATAACAAGAGATAATCCCTTGGTTATCATCATCATTCCTAATGTAGCAATAAATGCAGGTATTCGAAATTTTGCAACATTGAAACCATTAATAAATCCGCATAAACTTCCTGCCAATATCGCTCCTAGAAGACCTAACCATATAGGTAGCCCCCACATAGATATTATTACTCCAGCGATTACTGAAGAAAATGTCATAACCGTTCCGATTGATAAGTCAATCCCACCAGTTATAATAACAAAAGTAACTCCCACAGCTAATACACCGTTAACCGCAGTTGCTAGCAATATACCTTTTATATTCGTTCCAGTAAAAAAGTTAGGTGATGCAATAGAAAAAATAATTAATAGCAATATTAGACTACTAAATGCCAATATTTTTTGCGTAGTATTTGAATTAAATAATTTTTCCTTTAATCCAATTTTATCCATTTCTCTACCTCCACATAATTATTAGTTAGCTTATTATAATCTTATAAGTATATCTATCTTGCAGTTGCATACTGCATAATCTTTTCTTGGGTAGCTTCTTCGTTACTAAGCTCACCTGTTATTCTTCCTTCACACATTACAATGATTCTATGACTCATTCTAAGTATCTCAGGTAGTTCTGAAGAGATCATAATAATTGATTTCCCCTGACTTGCTAGTTCATTAAGAAGCTTATATATCTCACCTTTCGCTCCAATATCAATACCTCTAGTTGGTTCATCGAATATTAAGATATCACAATCTCTAGTTAGCCATTTTCCTATGACAACTTTTTGTTGATTACCTCCAGATAAGTTCTTAACTTTTTGAGAAATACCTGGTGTTTTTATTGCTAATTCCTTGACTCTTTCAGTAGCTGATTCAGAAGTTTTGATAGACTTCACAAACCCTATTGGATTAGTATAATCACTGAAATTAGCCATAACTATGTTGGTTTCAATATCAATCCCTAATACAAGACCATATCTCTTTCGATCCTCTGATAAATACCCAATACCATTTTTTACTGCATCTTTTGGTGATTTTATTTGTATCTTTTTATTATTCAGTATAATTTCTCCTGAATCTTTTTTATCAGCTCCAAATATTGCTCTAGCTACTTCTGTTCTTCCTGCTCCCATCAAACCTGCAAATCCTAGTATTTCTCCTTTCTTCAACTGAAAGCTTACATCTTTCACTTTATTACCTTGATTTAGGTTATTGACTTCCAATATAACTTCATCTGAAGGGGTAATTTCTTCAGGGGCAGATACGTATAACTCACGCCCTACCATCATATTAATGATTTTATCAATAGTTACCTCATTCATATTTTTTGTATCAATATAACTTCCATCACGCATTACTGTAACTCTATCGCATATTTGCTTTAACTCTTCCATTCTATGGGATATGTAAACTATCCCTACACCTTTTTCCTTTAACCCTTTGATAATACTAAAAAGTTCTTCAATCTCCAGTTCCGTTAATGCAGCAGTTGGTTCATCCATGATGAGTACGTCTGAATTATAGGATAATGCTTTTGCAATTTCCACCATTTGCTGTTTGGCTACTGATAGATTCTCTACCTTTTCTTCTGGACTAATATTAAGGTTCATTTGATTCAATAATTCATTTGCCTTATCATTGATTTCCTTATTGTCCAAAAATAGATTCAAACACTTCTTAGGTTCTTTCCCAATAAATATATTTTGAGCTACTGTCAAATCAGGCATAAGATTCAACTCTTGATGGATTATACTTATACCTAAATCCCTAGCCATTCTAGGATTAGTGATATTTATCTCTTCACCTTTATAAAAAATTTTTCCTGCATCTTTTTTATGAACACCTGTCAGAATTTTCATTAGTGTTGATTTTCCTGCTCCATTTTCTCCTATTAACGCATGAATCTCTCCTTTTAATAATTGAAATCTACAATTATCAAGAGCCTTTACACCTGGGAAACTTTTATCTATGCCTTCCATTAAAACCAACGAATCCTCCATATTACTTATCTCCTTTCATTTTTATCTTGAATTACGAGATAAATGCAGGACTTATATTTATTCTCGTTATTTGAAACATTAATTACAGGAAATTTATAATAAGATTATATAATTATTTCTTGCAAAAAAAATTGAATATTCTACTCCAAAAGTTAAAATTCGTGCACACAAAAAAAGCTACGTCTCATCTTCCATAGCACTTTCCTATAATAAAAAAATCACCCTATATAATATATAATATAAGGCGATTTTTTTTTATATCTATTTGTTCTCAAATGAAAACAATAATTTTTGATTTTCTGGTGTATACAAGTTATTTTTATCTATAAGTATTGCTCCAGTATCAATTACTTCTGGTTTTTTTTCTCTATTGGCTATTCTAACAGCTTCTTTTATTCCTTGATATCCCATATTAAAAGGTTTCTGAACCACTATCTTATCGATAATACCCGATTCTATTCTACTTACTATCTCTTCATTAGAATCAAATCCTACTACTACAACTTTATCTTTTAATCCTAATTCTTCTATGGCTCTCCCAATTCCTACCATACATATTTCATTTGCACCAAATATTGCTATTGTATCAGGATATTTTTCTAATATTTCTTTTGTTTTTTCATAAGCAATATCTATTGAACCATTACTATACCAAGTCTCTTTAATAAGATCAATATTAGGATATTCTTTTAGAACTTCTCGAAAACCTGCCTCTCGTTCAATTGATGTTGATGTTCCGTATACATATGACATAACAGCCACTCTGCCTTTCTTATCTATCATATTAGCTAACTCTTTTGCTATGGTTTTAGCTGCTCCAATATTATTAGTGCCAATAAAACTATGATTAGTATCAATATCCACTTGCGAATCAATAGTAATCAGTGTTATTCCATTGGATATGACCTCTTGTCCTACTTCACGTAATTTCTTGTAATCTGTAGCTGCTAAGACTATTGCTGTAGGCTTTCGCTTAATGGCATCTCTTATCAATTTGATTTGCTCATCAACTTGAGTTTCATTTTCAGGACCAGTGAATACAACATCAACATCTAATTCAGTAGCTGCTACATCGGCTCCCATCTTTACTATTTCCCAGAATTCAAAACCTTCACTTGGCTTACTGGACTTAACAATCATATATACTACAGGCTTCTTTTTGGCATGATGTTTAAATGACTTTGCCAAATCAAACCCTATTATCAATAACATCGCTAATAAAATACAAATACTTAAAGGTACTATATATTTTTTCAAATGTTATCTCCTCCTAAAATTGAAATATTGGGTAACCAAGCTTTAACCGTAGTTCCTTCATATATCTCACTCTCAATCTCAAGTCCATAATCTTCACCATAATACAACTTTATTCTATTATCAACATTCCTAACTCCTACACCACCTAGTTTTTTCTCTTTTGGTAACTCTTGATTTTTGCTGAACAGTAGTTTGATTTCTTGTTGGCTCATACCAACCCCATCATCAGCAATTGTTATTAATATCTTATTATCATATTTTTTTACACTTATATCTATCATACCACCACCATGAACATTTTTAATTCCGTGATAGATAGCATTTTCTACTATAGGTTGTATTATAAGCTTGATAATCTTATTCTGTTTAATATCTTCCTCTACATCAATATGATAATCCAGATGGTCTCCATACCTTATCTTCTGTATCTTCAAATAATTCTCTACGTGTTCAATCTCTTCAGCTACAGTTATATATTGCGCTCCTTTACTTATACTAATCCTAAACAATTTCGCTAGAGCTGAGGTCATAATCACTACCCCCTTATAATTCTTTGATTCAGCCATCCATATGATTGAATCCAGAGTATTATATAGAAAATGTGGATTTATCTGAGCCTGTAATGCTCTTAATTCATTTTTCCTCTTATTTTTCTCTACCTTCTTATTTTGATTAACTAGATTATTAATTCTGTTTGTCATAAGATTAAAAGCTTTTGCTAGTTCTCCTATTTCATTATCGTTTTTTATATCTATGGATACATCAAGATTACCTTCTTCTACTTGATGCATGGTATTAACTAATTTCTTGATTGGATAGAGAATACTTCTTGATATCAGTACAGATATAAATATAGATATAAAAATAGCAAGAGTTCCCATAATAAAAAAGAATCGATCCAAATTAGGTTTATAGGATAATATATCCTCCATATATACTGAACTAACTACTTTCCATCCTGAATATTTGGATGTGGTAATCGTATACTGCTTCTTTTTTCTATCCTCTATTACTGTCTTGGTACCGTCCTCAGAGTTCAATATGGTATCCATATCTTCAGATTTCAAACCACTGTACAAAAGTTGTTGTTTTGGATGATAGACTATATCTCCATTATTATCTACAATGAACACGTACCCTTTTTGTCCTAATTTAATTGAGCTAACCATATCAATGATAAGATTATAATTTATATCAACAAGAAGAACTCCCAGATTTTCTTCATAATATGGACTTTTCAGTAATGTACTACATGAAACAACCCATTTATATCTTGATTCAAACAATCTTTGGATATGGGATTCTGATACAACGAATTTCTCTTCATTCTTAGCCTTCCTATACCACTCAAAGTCTTCAAAATTAATATTATCTTTTAGTTTCAGATGTAGATTATTGTGAAATACTCTACCTTTATTAGAGATGAAAACAATATTAATAATGTCATTTCTTGATTCAACGTATGTATTCAAATCTGATATTATATCTTTCTCCAGTTCTTGATTTTCAGTTCTTACATACTCGTTTAAATCATTATTATATCGTATATTCTCAGCAATGGTTTCTACTGTTCTAAGATAATAATCAATATCATTATTAACTTGTTTCACTAATTGATAAACATATTCGTTTGTGTTTTCTTCTACAACTGTACCTGTTATATGATAAGACAAAAAAGCTATGGTGCATATTATGAAAAATATTAATATAGAAAATGAAAATGTTATAAGTACCTGAATACTTTTCAAATTATATCTATCAATTAATTTGACAATTAGATTCTTCAACATTCCACCTCTTTTTTCTATACTGTGTTGGTTTCACTCCTATATTCTTCTTAAAATTATAGCTAAAGTAATGAGGATCTTCATATCCAACTTTTTCAGATATTTCATAAACTTTATAATCTGAATTTATCAGTAAATCTTTAGCTTTTTCCATTCTTACTTTTGTCAGATACTGCATGAACGTTTGATTTGTCTCTATTTTGAAAATTCGACTAAAATAACTTGAACTTATATTAAGATGATTACATATCATATTTATATCGAGACTTTTGTTTTGATAATTATTATAAATGAATTGAAATGCTTTCTGCATCTGAGAGGTTTTTATATCTATTCGTTCTTTGTTTATTTCATTAGATAAATTCTTACATAACTTTTTGTAATAGGTCTTTACTTCATCTATTTTTTCTTTTCCAAATACTTCATTGAATTGATTAAAATCAATTATTACATCATTAGGTGATCCACTAAAAATATCTTCATAAGCCTTTAATATTGTAGTTGTTATCTTAAGAAGTATTGTTCTAAATTGTGATATATGAACATTGGAAAATATTATGATACTAAATATATAATCAATGATTTTATCTGTTTTATTTCCACCTATTTTTATGGCATATTCTAATTCTCTAAGATATTCGTCAATTTTATGATAAGAGAATGATGAAGTCTTTTCAACATCCATTTTATAAATTATCTTATTACTTCCATTTAATACCCTATATTCTAAAGCATTCAAAGCATCTTTATATGAGAAATGCAAATCCTGCAATTCAGAATAGTTGTCACCCACACCAATATACATACCTATGTTATAGAATTTTTCAACACATACTATAATTTTATTCATTATCTCATCAATAGTATCTCGAAACTCTATTTCGTCTTGTTCATTATTAACAAAAAATATTATTATTTGGTCGTCATTCCCTAGTATACATATATTCTGATCATCGTTAGTTAATACTTCATTACAAATGTTTAGTATAGCAAATTCTAATAATTGATAATCACAATCCCAGTTTGAATTAGCTATATCTTTTATATTCTCTGGTTGTAATACTGCTACAATATATTTAGTTCCTTCTAGTTTGATATCAAGATTATTGATTTTCTCTCTGATTATATTGGAATTAATTTTATTGTATAATAAATTCATCAAGAATTTATCTCTAAGAATGTCTTTATTGGTTTCTACTTGTTTTTTCAATGCTATTAGATCTCTCTTCTTAGCGAATTTATTATCCAATTCATTTTTTATTTCTATAAGCATTTTTGTAAATTCATCTGCAGTTATTGGTTTTAATAAGTAATGGTCAACACCTATTTCTACTGCTTTTTGTGCATATTCAAACTCATTATATCCAGTAATGATAACTATTTTTACAGTGGGCAATATTTTTTTTGCTTCATTGGAAAGCTCTAAACCATCCATAAAAGGCATACATATATCCGTCAAAATAACATCTATCTGATTATTTTCTATATATGCTAGCCCATCTTGTCCATCACTAGAAACATAGACTAGTTCATAACCTAATTCTTCCCATTTAATAATATTACATATAGCATTTCTAACAGGTATTTCATCTTCGACAATAATTATTTTATACATACCTCTCCTCCTAAGATATATATTTGTATTTACCTTAATATTTATACTATTTGTTTATTCTTTTTACAGATTCTCTAACGATAAGATTTGTTGGAATTTTAATATTTGGTTTCTCTTTATTATTTTTCTCTATCATATTAATCAAGTTCTCAGCAGCTATTTTCCCTTTTGCAATGATATCCTGATTGATAGTTGTAAGCTTTGGATTTACAAGTCTTGATAAATAAACATTGTCAAATCCAATTACTGAAATATCTTCAGGCATATTATAACCTTTACTTCTTAATAATTCCATAATTTCAATAGCTAATATGTCCGCACTAACACAGATACCAGTTTTATTCTTAACAAAATTAAGTATCTTGTTCTCACATTCTTTACCCATAGGATCAAATTTGACTAATTCTAATACACTCTCTGAATAATCAAATGGCAAATTATTACTTTCAAGAGCATCCTTGAATCCATTAAGTCTCATACTTATAACACTTGGATAATCTATATGATATGATATAAAACCTATTGATTCATGTCCCATTTCTAATAGATAGCTAGCAGCTTTAAATTCCCCTTGATAATCTTCTGAACCAATATTTATGTATTTAAGCTCTTCATAATAGGTATCAATAAAAACTGCGGGAACATTATTGAACTTTTCCAGCTGTGGAAGTTGATACCCTATAAGACTAAGTATTATAAATCCATCAACACTCCAATTTCTCATTAATTCATAGATTTCTTCGTAATTATCTATTGATTTTATCATGAGATCATATTTCTTAGCAGCAACAATCTTCTCGATACCTGTTAATATTTGAGAGTGAAAAGGGTCTTGCATAAATCCTTCTGTTGTTTTTGGAAATATGACTCCGATTATTTTTGATGAATTATTTGCAAGGGCTCTAGCATTTTTATTAGGAACATATCCTGATTCTTTTATTGCTTTTTGGACTTTATCAATAGTTTTCTGTGAAACTTTATGATAGTTACTATTAATAACATTGGAAACTGTAGTAGGAGTAACTCCTACAGCATTAGCAATATCTTTTATAGTCATATATTTTTTCCCTTCATTGATTTATATATATGATAGTATAGCTAAACTTAACATATGTCAAGTAATTTGTTTATCGCTAAACCATAGTTTTTTTTAGCATAAAAAAATCATTTATCATTTGTATAATCTCTTATACACAAAAAATTCCTACAGTGATATATGTTGTAGGAATTTTATTATAATTAGATGTAATCATTTTTATTTTTTGATTAGCTTAATCAACCTTTCCATAATAACAGCAACCTCTGCCCTTGTAGCATATTCTCTAGGAGCAAATGTGTTATCAGTATGTCCTTTTATAATTCCTGCTTCTACAAGTGCATTCACAGCATCTCTTGCCCATGTACTAACTAAATGTATATCCTCTACATTGTTTGTGGAATTTTGGGGAAGCTCTATATTTTCAATTTTACAATAATAATAGATTATCTTTGCAAGAGCTTCACGTGTTATAGGACTCTCTGGCTTAAATTCTTTTTTGCTTACTCCATTGATTATTCCTTTTTCATAAGCCCATACTATACCATTTTCATACCATGAATCCTTAGGAACGTCATTAAATACATTATTACCTTTTACTTCTTCCTTAGTATAATTTAATAATAAAGTAGTCACCATACCCCTTGTCATAATACTATTAGGTTCAAAAGTATCTTGAGAAGTTCCTTGCATTAAGCCATTTTCAATAACATATAAAATAGAATCTATTGCCCAGTGATCTTTTATATCTGTATAATTACTTATAATTTTATTATCTTTATTAATTATTGGCTTTTGTTTTGGTTTTGCCTGTGGTTTTGATTCATTAGCTGGTTCACTATTACTTGAAGGTATATGTGATGAACTTTTTCTTATTATCTTCAACAAATATGATTTAGTAGTTATACCATCTTCAGCTGTCACAACTAGAGTTATATTGTTTTCTCCAGCTGATAAATGAATCTCTTTTTGAACACTTTGTATAACTTTATCATTATCTATACTTATAGTTGCACTAGGATTTGAAGTTGTTGCACTTAGTGTTATATTTTTTATCTTTTCCACAGTTGCAGAGTATTCAGATACTTCACTATTAAAATCCAGTGGTATACCCTCTAAGCATAGATTACTTAACTGTGCATTATCCTTAGCTAAAGTAGTATCTGAATATATGACCTCATGAGATACTCCCTTTGATTTAAAATCAAATGTATAACTATTATTTTGTTCCCCCCGTAGATTAACTAATCCTTTATTTTCCTTCTTTTTATCATATAGTTGAGTGTGTTCTACAATGTTACCATCATCACCCACTAGGTTAACTATAATATTCCCTGATGAATTATTCCACAAAGAATTATTTTGGATTGTTACTTTTACCTGACTAGTATCATCACTATTACTTTGTCGAGATTGAATAGTAACAGGATTATTATCAGCCTTAGCCATTAACCCCTCAAGTGAAATGTATATTTCATTATTAAGGTTATCATATTCATTAATTTTAAAATATTTATCATTAATATTTTCCTCAATCCATGCCTTACCATAAACAGTAAGACCACCTTCTGGAATTTCTTTACCTTCCTTAATAAATTTAGTCATATCAAATGTAAAATTGGTTATATATGTTCCTCTATTAATCTTGTCAATATCATTTTTAGAAGTAATAACTTGTTCTTTTAAAGCCTCTCCTTCATAAGCAGAATTATCATAAAATGCTATCTTAACACGATGTTTATCATATGAAATAGGAATTCCCATATTGTCATAAAGAGATATAGCAACTTTTCGCTTTTGTTCTTTTTCTGAGATAACTTCACTACTTGATATACCAACATCTGGTATGTCTATATAAATAGTTTCTGCATTGGTTGTATATGTTGTTTTTTCATCATTTTTATTTATAAAATCTGCTTTAATAATATAATCTGGATTAATTATATCCTTTGGTATAGTATAATCTATTATTAAGGACAGACTATTACCTGGAAGCAATGGTGACTTAGATAAGTCAAAGTTCTTAATTTCTTTGTCAAGTGTAATATTAATATTGGATATTGGTTCATAACCTGCATTAAATACATTAAATTGAATTGGGATATCCATACCTGACTTCACATCTGGATAATCAAAGTAAATACTATCTACACGGATTTTATTATCATAATCGCCTGTTGCAGTATATATTGAAGACATACCTTTTTCAACTGTTATAGTTTCACTGATACCTTCTATCGATTCCACTGATTGTTCTCCTGTATTATAATTAGTACCTAATATAACAGCTTTTATTTTATTGCTTTCTTTTCCAGTTAAAACTCTAGCATCAAAATGATCTATAACTGTATAGGGAGCCATTACTGCCAATTCTTTCGCTGAAGTTATGTAATATCTATTCCCATCATTTTGTAAAACTTTTACTGCAAACAGTCCATCTTTATCAGCTTTATAGACGTCATTTTCTACTTTTACATCATCTTTCATTACTTGTTTCCATATTATTGATAATTCTTGTGGCTTAGTTGCACCCTTACTAAATCTGAAGTTATTATTAATAGTAACATTCGAATTATTATTTACGCTATTAATACTGTCAATAAACTTATTATATATTGCCCCTTCATCATTAAAAGTACATAATCTAATGTCACTCATTCTATACTCATTATCAGTATCAACACTGTACCAGCCAAGTACAAAACGTTCAGTATTATCTTCATCAAAAGTAATCTTTGTAAGTTGTGGATTTTCATCAATATTGGAATCATTAGTCATACGTACATTTTTTATAACATCACCATTACTATTAATAATACCATACATAACTTCTAACGCACTAGAACCTTCCTTATGTTCTTTATCTGAAAATCCTTCTGTATCTACTGTATAAGTAACAGCAGATGTACCATTACTCAACATCTGAGCTTCTATACCTAAAACATTACCGTTTGTTCCATTATATAATGTCTTGGTTTCACCCCATGATTTATCATATATTTTATATAAAATTTTATCACCACCTTTAAAGTCTAACGGTTTTTCTGGATTAGGTGCAGACACATTTCTCCAAGCAACTAAGACTTTTTCTCCG
Organism: Vallitalea sp.; assembly: GCF_025211055.1. Taxonomy (GTDB): domain Bacteria; phylum Bacillota; class Clostridia; order Lachnospirales; family Vallitaleaceae; genus Vallitalea. The sequence continues at coordinate 241,517 of NZ_JAOARO010000057.1, forward strand.
TTAGTAGCTACTACTGGTGCCAAATCTGAATTGGTATTTTGTGTTATTTTCTTAGTTATCCAAGTACCATTATCATAAATACTTACCATTACCTCTGTACTATTAGACATCAAAGCAATGTCTTCATTAGTCAAATCTTCTCCTGCTTCTTTTTCAATACTAGTATACTGTCTAACCCAAGTAGCAGCAGCAAAATCACTTTTTCCAGCTATTTTAAGAGCAGAGTCACCATATCCTTCATTAGAAGAATCAATTGAATTACCTTCTGGATAGCTATCTCCATCCCTAACTGAAAAGCATACAATAGTATCTTCGATATCACTACTATCTCCATCTGAAATATATGCAAGTATAGCTCCATCCTCTGTAAATACAGGATTTGCATAGGGATATGAATTGGTTTGTAATGCACTTGCTTCACTTTGTTGATCTAGAGTTTTAGATTCCAATATACGGTATTGTCCACTATTCCAACTTCTTTCAAAGTTATTCAAATAATCTCTTTCTTCCAATATAGTTTCTTCTTTGGCAGTTTGCAAATTATGACCTCTCAAATTCATAGCTGCCATACCCATAGAGCTTGGCATTATAGGCTGGTTAATATCGGTTGTAGTTCCCTTGCCATTTTCTTGCCAATACTTCTCTATATAGTCCCAATTATTGAACTTCAATCCTTTTGAAAATCCTACACTAGCTAAAACTTTTTTATAAGATACAAATAAAAACTTAGCATAAAATTCAATACCTGTTTTTCCACTCGCCTCTAAATATTGACCACTATAAACAGAATCATCTCCATCTAAATATGGACGATTCAACCATCTAAATCTACCGTCTAGTGATAATTGTCCAAAAACTCCTATTTTTAATGCTACTACAGAAAAATCAAAACCCATACCACCAAAAGCATATATATAAAAATATGTACGTAATTCTGTTAAATAATCGGTAACATAATCTTCATTATATTTTTCAACTATGGCTTTGCCATGATGTACAGCAATATCTAGTGATAATTCCCCTGATACTCCAAATGAGAACTGTGCTGTAACAGGAACAGGTCCAACCATTGAATTAACAAGCTTACTCCATTCGTAACCTACACCTGCATTAATACCACCATTTAGTATATATACTTTCCAATCATGCGTCTCAAAATCATAAGATATCTCACACTCTAGATAACCACCACCAGTAAATAATATATTCCCTTTTTTCCCTTTGTTTGCAGCATCTCCAAATTCTTTTAATTGCTCCTCTAGATAAGTACCCTTTGCAAAGTTTACAACATCCATCAATCCCGGTACATATTTGAATGTTTCAGAACTAGACTCTTCTGACATATAAACACCATTAGGGTTCTCACCTGACATAGAACCTATCTTTATTTTCATTAATCCACGATAACAAGTAGGATCACTGGTAGGCGTAAGAGTTAGACAACAAGTGCTTTCTGGTCTATCAGAACTCGAAAACGCTTGCAATACACCATTTATTATCTTATCTCCTACACTTGCCCCACCTCCAGGTAAATCCTTTAAAAGCTTATCATCAATATTTTCATTAAAATCATTGATTGTTTTTGAATCAATCGCTCTTGTTATGCCTTTCATATTGAGCACTATTATTTTAGTTGCTAGAGAATAATTATTATCACTTATACAATTCAAAGTCATAGGTACCAAATACCCACTTGGTATCCATATATTGTCTTCATTTATACTTAATGAGTGTTGTACAACACTATACTTAGTAAATGGATAGTTTATGTATGTTGTCTGTTGTCCTTGTGGAACAGTCCTATACTTATCTTTCATTGTAACAATAGCATCTACTTCGTCTTCATCATCCATAACCATAACATTTGTTTTTAGTATCACTTCATCTATTTCATCACTTAATCCTATCCTTCCACCTTTAACACCTAAATCAATAGAAGCGTTATTCTTTTTTGGAAATATAACAGTTTGATTAATAATAAATGGTTCTATACTACCAGAATAGTATCTAGGTTTAAGTTTTATTATATTTTCAGCAGTACTAACAATCTTATTCATTCCCATATTAGCATCTATTGTTATTAACTCTGGTTTAACATTATCTGCAACTTGAAGTTCAAATATAAATTCTAGCTTATCTTCTGCTGTTAACTGTTCAGAGTTATTCTCGACCCAAAACTGAGTTGTATCTAGATTTATTGTTAGCTGTCCATAATTAACAGTAACACTTTGGTCAGTTTTACCATCCTTGCCATTAATTAAGGCTTCTCTACAATACTTACCATTTTTATATATACCGCCTCTAATGATTATATCACCGTTAAGCTCTTCGCCATCAGTATTAATAAGAGCTAGGTCAACCATTGCAATAGGTCTTAACTCAAAGCTATTTCTAGGATATAGCTCCATTTTTGAACTATCATTTTCTGATGATAACACATCTTCATTATAAATAGTACCTAAATAAACCATATTAGAATATGTAGATTTTAAGTATACATCTGACTTGATACCACTTTCTTCGTATATGGCAATTTCACCATTTTCATTGGAATTAACAGTTTGAGTAATACCATCACCATTAGTATATGTTAAGGTTGTTACGGCTCTTGGAAATACTTGGAATAAATATAACTTATCCTTCAAAGTATTTACCGTTACATCAAGACTATCTTCCATTCCTGTCAGCTTATGGGTTGCTGTTATATTAGTTTCTCCATCTGATAATCCTGATAACATAAATTCTGAACTAGGACTATAAGAACTATAGTAATAATTTAAAATATTATCATATAATCCACCTTGATTATAGTTAATAGAAGCAATAACACTATTATCACTTTTCCATATTATTTGGTCTGCAATTTCTGCCCATTCGTATTGAGCACCATTAATACTAATAATATTGCTTAATCCTATTTTCCTATTCAGTTGTAAAATTTCTTCACTTGTCATTTTACTGATAGTTGAACTATTGTCCATTATTATGCTATCTTTATCATTGCCATCAACCATAAGCTTCAGAGCATCATCATTATATACATATACAACATAAGAATCATAGGACCATGTAGATTCTAGTTGATTTTTTGCCTTTACACTAACTACATAAACATCTTTCAGATTCCCTTCTACATCATCAATAGGTAACTCATAATTTCCAATATTACATTCCGGCCCTTCTTGGGTAATATAAATAGGTGTTTTTTCTTCATTTTTTGTTACTTTTAATTCGAATTCTGATTCATTTTTTATATCAAAATTATCTAGTGTATAGTTTATATTAATACTATCGGTATTATCGGTAATATAATATTTCTCTAATGGTGTAAGTTTTACAATTGCAGGGTTTGAAACAACAGTAATATATGCATTGGCAACTAATGGTTGTGATGTATATGGATCAATGGTTGATACCTCTATCATATAGCTGACTCTACCAATTAATGAGATATTATTTAGTTCTTCTGAAGGAATATTAAAGAAATTCACTTGATTATCTTTTGTAGCAGTAGCTGTATATTCCTTTTGCAAATTACCTTTTTGAATCTTATCTCCTTTATAGGTCACAGGATAAATCTTAATAGAAAAATCACTCTCTATATTTTGGTTATTTGTATGTTCAATATTCTTTTGAATGATGTTTGTTGTCCAAAGAATCTTGGCATCTTTGCCCTTTTGTATTGTAATGGTATTAACTTCTTCAGGTATAATAAGAAATGGTGTAAGCCCTACCTTGAAGTTCAAAGTTTTACTATTAATACTATATGGAGTTTTTACTCCTCCATTTGTCGCAGTCAATGTAAAGGTAACACTTCCTTCTACACCTTTTGGTGTAACAACACCGTTATTATTAATAGTTGCTACTGCTTCATTACTACTCGACCACTGAAAGTCCTTTGCTTCTTTCCAAGTTAATGATTGATTATTCACATTATAATTAAGTTTTATAGCAGAACCTTCTTGTAAAAATACAGTGTCATCTTCTGACCATTTTTCATATATGATGCTAAAATCATCTTCACTATCAGCAAAAACAAATGTTGGCACAATATATGTTGCTGTAACCCCTTGCATTAAAGTTAAGTTACTACTGCTACCTATTTCATTATCTAAAAAAAAGTATGCTCCATAGGCCTTATCTTGTCCAGTTGAATTACTTGGTGGAGTAAAATTACCTATAAGTTTCGTTGGATTACTTATGTTATCAACATATAAATCTACATCTACATTATTTCCATCACTTCCAATAACCTTAGCTTTTATGCTTGGTACAAGGTTATTAGATTTAACCTCATTAAATATCCAATTAATATCATTTGATTCATGGGATAAATCTATAGTAATTCTTCCTTTTGGTAATTTTGCAACACTATCAAGAGTAACATCTACATTATAACCCGTAAAAGCATCTGCTTTGCTTGTTGAATCTAATTTTACATCAGAAAATCTTTTTACAATATCAAATATATCTTGAGTTTTACATGATAAATCAACAGCACCCTTTATATCTTTTACTTCAAAACCTATAGCATCATCTTCTCTAACAGCATAAAGAAAACTATATTTGTAAGAAAGGTTATCATCCTTTTCTTGTGGAGATAGTACTTGTCCATTAACTGTAATTGTTAAATTTGAACCATCAACAGGCTCTGAGAAAAAAACACTAATAGGTACTTGCTGTCCCCTTATATATGTACCTGATTGTACTACAACATCTAATATTTTTGGTGTTATTTTGTCTATATATTTACATTGTTTATTGTTAATCTCTATATCACTAATGTTTACATAATTTTCAGGATTATTAATAATGATTGTATGTTTATAATTAAAAAAACAATCTTTATCTACTATTTTAATATCTTCACCTTTACAAATATTAATTTTAGATTTGTTATCTGTATACATAATATAATCAATTCTATGCGCCGTTTCACAAGAATCATGAGTTATAGTTATTTTAGTATTTTTCTCTTCTTGGTTATTATAGTATATTTGAAAATCAGACATATGAGTAACAATACCATCTTTAAAAAGATCACTTATATTATTTTTACAACTCAAACTATTATCAGTCAACCACAGTATACATCTCCCCAAAACATCTGTATAAATACTATCACTATATCTGTAAGCATCTTCTAGCAATTCATACTCCCTGCGATAATCAAAATCATTATTAATCTTAACAGATAATATATCAGTTTTTTTATTACCACTAAAAAAAGCATTTTTTATATCATCAAAACTAATATAAAAAATCTCTTCGCCAGTCCATCTTGTCCCAAGTAAATCATTATTATATTCTTCCTTATATATTTGTATTATAATATCCTTAGAAGTCTCATTGGGACTAAATATCACTTCACCATCAATTACCTCTTGATAATTGTTATTACCACTTATACAAAAATCATTTCCCGCACTACCCATTATAGTACTATACTTAAAACTAACAGGCTCATCATATTGTTTGCTTAAAGTTGCAGTTATAGTAATAGTCCCATTTTCATTTGGATGAGTTATATAACCATTATTCATATCATCACTATTAAAAGTAATAATAGGCTTCTCTTTTATTCCACTCGGGAACTCAGCATTCTTAACAATTTCATTAGCAAATGTTATACCTTTAGTATTTATTTGTTTCTCCAAAGAATCTAAAGCTTCTAAATGATCCTCTGTAAGTTTTACATCAGATTCAAAGTATTTCTTACGAATTTCATCAAGCTTGTATTCAATATCAATCATTATTTGAAGATTAGCTAAAGTTATTGGTGTATCATCTACATATACAACTTTATCAAAATCAATATCTTCATCACTTAAATATTCCTGTATCTCTTCTAGCGTCATCATTTGTCCATCTACTTTTATCTTAGAGCTAACAAAATCTCCCGCATCACTTAGTATGCCTAATTTTTTCATTTCTTCTAGCATTTTTTCTGCATCAATATCATCACCATACATTTTATTAAGCGTATTCAATAATTCTTGGTTTTTATCAATGCTATTGTGTTTTGTGACACTCACTCTTGCTAAAGTATCTAATGGAAAAACAGCAGTAAATAATATGCAAAAAATTAATATTATAGCTGTTACCTTTTTAATCGACCAATTTTTCATCAATTTTTCCTCCTTAAATATTATATAAATACCATTGCAAACCTTTACATATCTTTTAAAATTCCAAAATATTGTAGCACACAATTACTAATTTTTGTTTGCTATTGCATAATTGGAACGGATTTTGTCATAATCAGAAATTAGTTAGCTATATACATTGAACATATTGAAATGAATCTATAGATGTTTAAGTTCAATATATATATTGACTTTAAATTATAATATTAATATACTAGATACATCCTATTACAAAATCCTCTAAATAATAATTTTTAAAAAATTATTGTAGACAATAGTATTAATAAAATGGAAAAAGAAAGTAGGTACGCACTTTGTATAGAAAATTTATATATAAATATGTTAAATTTAATAAAAAATTTTTTGTATCTTTCATATGCTTACTATTTGTTATATCAACAATCTTATTATTATATTTTAATAAATACCTAAACCCGTATATGAAGAAGAATGTCCAAGATATTTCTCATAATTGGACATATCATACAAATGAAAATACAAACCTTAACCATCTATCTACACTACAACATGTAAGGGATATTGATATAGACGAAACACTTATTTTAACAAAAGAATTAAAAAGATATGTAGAGAATGGAGCTCTTCTTATAAAAAGTAACCATCAACACATTGAAGTGTTTATAGATCATGAATCTTTACTTAAAACCAACTACTATTATAGTAACCAAAAAAATCCAGGAATGAGCTTACATTTCGTTCAACTTCCTGATAACTATGTTGGTAAAACTTTGACAATAAAAATTACGTCACCCTATAGAGCTTATGCAGGTGCTGCAAGCAGTATTTACCTAGGTGATATTCCATCCTTAGAAGCTTTTACGCTTTCTAAATCCATGCTTCATTTTATTTTAATGATTATTTGCATTTTATTAGGTATAGGAATACTAATTTTATATTACCTACAAAAATATAATGATAGTAGCAATATAAGTTTTTTCTTCTTTGGTATATTTGCAATAGTATGGGGGCTTTATTATCCTTGCACAGATTATATAGTTTACCAATTTTTTGAACCGAGGTGGGTATCTCTTATAAGTATAGGATTATATTTTCTTATTCCCATACCACTTACACTTTCATTCTACTTTCGTTTTACTTTTTGTAGAAAATATTACATACCTTTAGTAATTTCACATATTTTATTTACTTCTTGTGCATATATACTACAAGTATTTGCCGTTGTAGATTTTCCTGAAATGCTTAATATAAACAATATTTTATATGCTATTTCAGTTTTTATAGTAATCGTTTTATCATTATTAGAAATACTTAAAGGTAATTCTTTTCTACGATTTACAACTCCTTGGGTAATTCTTGCTTATGTAGCTATCATCAGAGATTTTATTGTATTTTATACAACACGTATAGAACAACAATCTCATATATATAAAGACATGTTTTTTATTTTAATATTAATTATTTTACTTTATAGTATTTTACAATATTTAAAACAAACAGCTCAACAACAAGCAGATATGCAAACCTTAAAAATAAAAGAGCAACTTACAATAGAAAACTACAAAAATATAAACACCCACCTTCAGCAAGTGAGTGTATTAAAACATGAGATGAAAAATCATATTCTCTCTCTAAGTCTACTTATGGATAATAAAGATTACGAAAAAGCACGCTCTTATCTTGATGAGATATCTTCATATAGTAATGATATGATACAGGTTTTCTATACCCACAACTATCTTATCAATGCCATTCTAAATAGTAAACTAACAAAAGCCAGTAAACTAGGCATTAAGACAACTCATAAAATACTAGTTCCAAAAAAATTATCTATTTTAGATAGTGATTTATGTAGTCTATTAATGAATATTATTGATAATGCAATAGAATCTTGTGTAGGTATTAATAAAAATATAAGTCCATATATTGACTTAACAATCCATGTTCGTAATAATTATTTGTATGTATCATGTAAAAACTCTAAGACTAATAATATAACATATAAGAATTCAAAATATATATCTACAAAGTCAGACAATACCAACCACGGCTTTGGTATTATGACCATTGAACAAATTTCAAAGAAATACCATGGAATAATGGATATCACACATGATACATATAGTTTTATAATCAGTGTTTGCTTGAAGTTATAGTCTGCTATTAAACCTAAACTTCTTCTATCTTCCTAAAAACCCGAGAAGTTTTTTCCTTACATTATCAAAATTCGCCTTGCTTACGGGTACAGATTTTTCATTGTTCATAATAGCTTCATAGCGCTTGACAATTGAAACTTTAGATATATTAATAATAAAGCTTCGATGGCAACGAATAAAATCATCACATGGTAGATATTGTTGAAAATCAGATAGTTTTTCAGAGTAATAAATTACATCATCCAAAAGATGTATAGCTATTTTTCTACCTGAAATCTCTACATAGAATACATCATCTAAAGGTATCTTTCTAACTTCTGCCCCATGTATCAATGACAGATACTTATTTTCATAATTGTGTTTATAATCCAGCATTAGTGCTTTTCTTAGTTCCTCATTATTTAAAGGTTTAAGTAGATACCTAAAGGCTTGTACCTCGTATCCTTTTATAGCAAACTCTGCAACGGAAGTAATAAATACAATAGTAGTATTAATACCGTTTTCTCGTAATTCTGTAGCTACGTTGATACCATCAATACCATCCATAATAATATCTAATAAAATAATATGGTAGGTAGTACTTTCTTCCTTTAATCTGTTAATTATTTCTTCTCCCTTTGTAAATATGTCTATAGAATAATCTTCAGTCATTTCTTCTAATATTGCTCTAGCCATATACGCTATCTTTTCTGCAACTATTAATTCGTCATCACATATTGCAACTTTGTACATCGTTCATTCTCTCCATTTTTATCTTATTAAATTCAGGTTTATCTCTACCATTTCCCTTTATACAATTATTATTTGTATTAATTTCTACTATACCCCCATGATAAGTTAATTTCAACTATTATTCCCTACAATTCTATTTTACCTAATATTTCTTTCTCTTTATTGATTACATTTATTTTTAACCAACTTACTTCCCTATCAATTTTTTCTACATAGATATTATCTTTTATGGATAAAAGATTAATTTTGACATTGTATAAAGCTGATAATACAGCTGTCCTAGCCATCATTACTGACACAGCACCATCAGTTACAGCGTTTTTATTACCACTTTCTACAACTCTCATGGACAGTTCCATAATATCATAAGATTTTTTTGCAACTTCTAGTGGAACAGATGCCGCATATTTCATAGCATTTTGTATTGTCATTTTTCTTACAATTTTCTGTTCTTCTGTATCTTTTGGTAGTTTATAAGCATTCATAACTCTATTGAATGCCTCTGAATCGATATCTACATATTTTAATAACTGCTGTCTTAGAGCATTAGCTTTCTTAGATATATCTTTCATCTCATCATTAACATCTTCATATTTTTTCTTACCAATAGTTAAGTTGGCTACCATTTCTACCAAAGCTGCAGCTGTAGCACCGCTATTGGCAGCTATAGACCCTCCGCCTGGGACTGGATCATTAGATGCTGTTGCATCTAAGAACTGAGAGACACTTTTATCTATCAACATTTTATTAACCTCCCTTTACATATATATGACTCCTAAGTATATCTATTGTTCGTATTTATAATAGACCATCTGTCCATCTTTAATAACTTTTTCTGCTGTACTAACCCCTATATGGTATGGAATAAACTTATAAGAAGGATATTCATGTATTACAACGTCACCTTTTTTACCCACATCAATACTTCCTATGTAATCTGCTTTATCAAGAGCTGCGGCACCATTGATTGTAAGAGCAGTTATAGTCTCTTCTATGGACATATTCATATATAGAGTTGCCAGAGCAATGATTAATGGAATAGATTCTGTAAAACAACTGCCTGGGTTAAAATCAGTAGCCAAAGCTACAGCCAAGTCATTATCAATCATATATCTTGCTCTTGCAAAATCTTCTCTTAAACTAAAAGCAGTACCAGGAAGAAGAGTAGCTACTACGTCGTTCTTAGCCATTTCTCTTATTCCTTCATCAGATGCCCTTAGCAAATGATCTGCTGAAACAGCGCCTAACTTGGCAGCAAGATCAGCTCCTCCTAGCTGAACTATTTCATCAGCATGGATTTTTAATTTTAACCCTTTTTCCTTAGCCGCTGACAGGATTCTTTCTGATTGTTTTAATGAAAAAACTCCTTTTTCGCAAAAAACATCACAGAATTCTGCTAAGTCTTTATCTATTACATGAGGTAATACTTCGTTAATCATAAGATCAATAAACTTATCTTCTCTACCTTTGTAATCCTGTGGAACAGCATGAGCTCCTAAAAATGTAGGGACTACATCAATTTTATGTCTTATATCAAGTTTTTTCATTACTTCCAACTGTTTAATCTCTGTATCATAATCCAAACCATAACCACTTTTGCCTTCAACTGTGGTTACACCAAATGAAAGCATGGAATCTAATCTTTTCATTCCTATTCTTATCAGATAATCTTTTGAAGCCTCTTTCGTCTGTCTTACACTATTTACTATCCCACCACCCTTTTGCATTATTTCCATGTAGTCATCGCCTTTTAATCTCCAAGAATATTCTTCTTCTCGATAGCCTCCAAATACAAAATGAGTGTGTGAATCAATAAACCCAGGAAGAACAGTTTTATTAGTTGCATCAATGACTTCAGCAACCTTTTCAAATTGTCTAGGAATATCTAGTGTCTTACCAACCCATTTTATGATACCTTCCTCAATAACAACCGCACCGTTTTCTATTATACCTAGATCATTCATTTCCTTACCTTTTTTAGCCTTGAATCCACTGCATGTTACTAGTTGGCTAGCATTTTTAATAATCGTTCTTTTCATACTTTTTTCACCCTTTACTAATTATTAATTAGCTTACCTGCATAGAATATTGAAGTGGGAAAGTTAAGTAATTAATTACTCCATTAGATTTGTTTCTATGACTTTATCCATTGAAAATCCATACAGACCTAGATAATACGTAGTCACATCAACTAAAGCTTCCATAGGAACCAACCCAACTATCTCACTACCTAGAACATTCACACCATATCTTTTTGCTTCCATCTTAACTGTTTCAAACACACGATACATGGATGTCTTAGTATAATTAGTGATATTCATTGTAACTTGAGTTATACCTTTTTCTTCGACTTTGACCCCACCTGCTTTAATATATCTGAATCCACCGCTTGAATGTCTAATGCATCTTGATATCTTATTCGCTATTTCTACGTCCTGAGTGTCTAAATTAATGTTATAAGCTACTAAAGGCATTCTGGCGCCTACTGCAGTGGCTCCAGCAGTTTTGTGGATTTTTGCTTCACCAAAATCAGGTTTCCATTCTTCCTGCTTAATCTTGTCTTTCATTCCTTCAAACTGGCCTTTTCTAATTTTGGCTAGATTGGTTCTACTTGGAGAATTAGCAGCATCTTCATATAAAAACACAGGTATACCATATTTATCAGCGATTACTTTTCCTGTTTCATTAGCAAGCTTTACACATTCTTCTGTTGTCATATTTTTTATTGGTATGAATGGAACTACATCTGTAGCACCCATTCTTGAATGCTGTCCTTCATGTTTATTAAGATCGATAAGCTTTGTGGCCACTCCAATAGCTTCAATTACTGCATTCTTAACAGCTTCAGGCTCTCCCATAACTGTAACAACAACTCTATTATAATCTCTATCTGCTTCATAGTTCAACAATTTCACATCTTTTTTACCACGTAATGGTTCAACTATTTTTTCAATCTTATCAAGGTCTCTTCCTTCACTAAAATTAGGTACACATTCTACAATCTTGTTTTGCATTATTTTATCCTCCCTATTTACCGTATACTTTTTTCACTTCCTTAGAAATCATATCTTCATCAGCTATAAAAGGTAGTGTAATATGGTCAAGTCCGTTCATTATATCATTGTACCCTGCAGAAGTCTCTATAGCATTTTCACATCTTGCCCAAGCTCTTCTTGCTACACCTCCCATAACATCCCATAGGATAGCATTCTTAAGAATTTCATCTACTCTTCTGCTACCATCAAGCACCATTCCAAATCCACCATTAATTGATTTACTAATTCCTACTCCACCACCATTATGTAGAGTAACTAAGCTCATACCTCTGGCACTGTTTCCAGCGAATATATGAGTGGACAGATCAGCCATTATATTGCTACCATCCTTAATATTGGAAGTTTCTCTAAATGGAGAATCAGTTCCTCCTGTATCATGATGGTCACGACCTAACATAATTGGACCTACTTCACCTTTTCTAACCATTTCATTGAATCTTAGAGCTATCTTTAATCTTCCAAAAGCGTCTTGATATAATATTCTTGCCTGAGTACCAACAACTAATTTGTTTTTGCTTGCATCCTTTATCCAAACAAAATTATCCTTATCTTGATATCTTCTTGAAGGATCAATACAATCCATAGCAGCTTTATCAGTCTTATTCAAATCTTCTTCTTTACCACTTAAGCAGACCCATCTGAAAGGTCCATATCCATAATCAAACAGTCCAGGTCCTAATATATCTTCTACATATGAAGGCCATATAAATCCATCTTTATCATTTCTACCATTCTTAGAAATTTCCTTGATACCTGAATCGTAAATAGCCTTCATAAAGGAATTACCATAATCAAAGAAATAAGTTCCTTTTGATACAAGTTTTTTAATAACTTTATAGTGATTCTTAAGAGTTTTATCAACTAAAATCTTAAAATTCTTCTTATCATTTGATAACATCTTAGTTCTTTCTTCAAAAGTAATTTCCTGTGGACAGTATCCACCGTTATATACTTCGTGACAAGATGTTTGATCTGATAATAAATCTATGTGTATATCTTCATCTACTGCATATTGTAGTAAGTCAACGATATTACCGTGGTATGCTACAGCATATGACTTATTATTGTCTATACATTCTTTTGCTAGAGAAAAAGCCTCTTCTGGAGTATTGGTAATCTCACTTATCCAACCTTGTTCATATCTAGTCTTTATTCTTGAATAATCTACTTCAGCAATAATCCCAACACCGCCTGAGATTATAATTGCTTTTCCTTGTGCTCCACTCATACCGCCAAGTCCTGATGAAACAAATAACTTACCTGATAGATCATCATCTTCTCCAATATTGAGTTTTAATCTTCCTGCATTAAGCAATGTACTATATGTTCCATGAACTATTCCTTGAGGTCCAATATACATCCAACCACCAGCGGTCATCTGTCCATAATTAGCAACTCCTAGTGCCACTGCTCGATTGAAGTTTTCATAATCATCAAAAGCTCCCACCATAAGACCATTAGTTATCATAACTCTTGGTGCATCTTCTCTTGAATGGAATAATCCAAGAGGATGACCTGATACTATAACCAATGTTTGGTCTTTAGTTAACTCTTTCAGATATTTCCTTATCAACCTATATTGCATCCAATTCTGAAATACACTGCCTGATTCTCCATAAGTCACTAATTCATATGGATATAGAGCTATATCAAAATCCAGATTATTATCTATCATAACTTGGAAAGCTTTTCCTTCTATGCATTTCCCTTGATATTCATTAATAGGTTTTCCCACTATTTTACCTTCTGGTCGAAATCTATAACCATATATACGTCCTTTAGTTAATAATTCTTCTAAGAACTCAGGTATAAGTTCTAAATGATATTCTTCTGGAATATATCTTAGCGCATTTTTAAGTGCTAATTCTGTTTCTTCCTGTGTTAAGGTAAATTCTCTCTTGGGCGCTCGTCTTATCCCATCTTGAAACTTTGGATATTCTGGTAAACCCTCTCTAAAATCCAATTTTATATCCATCATATTATATACTTCTGAATTACTTAACATTAAACCATCCCCTTAATATAATAAAATATATTTACAGCAATTCTCCGATACTTACTTCTACTTTATCTATCATTTTATTGCTTGTAACTAAAGCAATTATTTTTTCAATATCCACATACATAATTCTATCTTCCATTAATTTGTCAACTTCTGTCCTAACTAATTCATATGCTACTTTTGTACCTTTTCCTAATATTTTACCTTCTCTGAATTCTAATGCTTGTGAAGCTGATAGAAGCTCTATAGCAATAACTCTAGTAGTGTTATAGAGTATATCTCTTGCCTTTCTTGCAGCTATAGATCCCATGCTTACATGGTCTTCTTGATTAGCTGAAGATGGTATAGAATCAACACTTGCTGGATGAGCTAATACTTTATTTTCAGAAACCAGTGAAGCCGCTGTGTATTGAGCTATCATGAAACCTGAGTTAAGTCCCCCATGTTCTGTTAAGAATCCTGGCAAACCGCTGAGATTAGGATTAACTAATCTTTCTATTCTCCTTTCAGCTGAGTTAGCTAGTTCAGCAAGTGCAATACCAAGAAAATCGAATGCTAATGCCATAGGCTGACCATGAAAATTACCACATGATATAACTTCATCTTCATCTGGGAATATTAATGGATTGTCAGTTGCTGCATTTATTTCTTTATTAACCTTATCAAGTACATAATTAATTGCGTCCTTACTTGCTCCATGTATCTGTGGAACACATCGTAAAGAGTAAGGGTCCTGTACCTTTATTTCCCCTTGTCTTGTTGTAAGATTACTACCTTCTAATATTTTCAACATATTTTTTGAACATTTCATTTGACCGATATGATTTCTTAACAGATGTACCTTTTCATCAAAAACATCTGTAATACCTCTTAATGCTTCAAAAGTAAGAGATGCTGATACATCTGACAGTTTTGCAAGTTTTATTGCATCATATGTAGCTAGGGCACCTACTGCTGTAAGTACCTGAGTTCCATTAATAAGTGCAAGACCTTCTTTTGCACTTAGACCAATTGGCCTGATACCAGCTTGATCCATAGCCTCTTTACCACTTAGCAATCCGCCTTTATAATATGCTTGGCCTTCTCCTAACATAACTAATACCATATGGGCTAGAGGTGCCAAATCACCACTAGAACCAAGAGAGCCTTTTTCTGGAATAGCTGGATGAACTCCTTTATTAATCATTTCTACTAATGTATTAAGTGTTGTAAGCCTTATACCTGAATAACCTTTTGTAAGTGCATTAACTCTAAGGAGCATAATTGCTCTGACAGTTTCAATAGGAAAATGATTACCAACACCACAAGCATGACTCTTAATCAAACTTGACTGGAGATTTTCTACTTGATCTTTTGAGATAACTACATTACTAAATTTACCAAAACCAGTAGTAATTCCATAGACGATCTTTTCTTTGTCAACTATTTCATCAACATACTTTCTTGATTTATTAACTTTTTCTATTGCTTCTTTTGAAATCCCAATTTTTTTGTTGTGTCTAGCAACATTTACTACTTCTTCTAATGTTAAATTATTTCCGTCAACATAAACAGTATCCAATAAAAACACCCCACTTATTTTTTGTATATTCTTTAGAAATGTTTGCCGTTATATTTACAAAATAGTATTTTCTTCTTTGTAAATAATCTTTTTATAATGTCTAATTAAATTGTAAACCATACCAAGAATATAATCAATATTTTTTGAAATTTCTATTATAAGTTAGAGTTTTACCACGATAAAGGGGTGATAGAATAATATTTTCAAGAATATTTTTAATATACTAATATCTTTCCCCCTATAAGATAAAAAAAAAGAGCTAGATAACTCTAGCTTAGATTGTTAACTCGGTGTTAATCTAATAAAACACTAATTTTAGGGTCTACTCGCAAGGATTAAAATCTTCGAATACAGCATTTTCACATCTCTTCAACGCATCATAATATTCCTTCTTACTTCTAGCTGTCCATCCAAAAATAAATTTGCCTTTACATCTTATTATTTTTATTGGCAATCTATGTAGATAATTAATATCGTAATTAATGAAGTCAGGTTTACTCAAGAAATTTAATATATAATTTCTTAGTAATATCTTAGATAAAAGTGATAAATCATCATCTTTGAAATATCCTGAAAGCTGACCTCTGACAATCTCTGGTGCATTTTTATGAAACCATGCCACAGAAAAAGGATTGAAGGATTGGATTATAAATCTTCCTTTATAATTTTTAAGCATTTCATATGTCTTTTTTTCCAAATGCCCAGCCTTACCCCTTGTCTTCAATTCTATCATAATACCTACTTTTCCATCTACCTCATTTAATACATCTTTAAACAAAGGAATAGTTTCATTAGTATCTAATAACTTAATGTTTTTTATTTCTTCATATGTACATTTTTCTATTTCCTTATCTACACCTGTTAATCTTTTTAAATTATCATCATGATAAACAACTATCTCTCCATCTAATAACATATGTATGTCCAACTCAATTGAAAATCCATGTTCTATGGCTCTCTTGAAAGCTCCCATTGAATTCTCTGGGTATCTGCTATTATGATATCCCCTATGAGCTATTTTATCCTCTGATAACCATTTCATTCTTGAATCCATATTAATCCTTCTTCCTAAAATTTATTGATAGTTCTGATTAATCGAATGTTAATTTCTTTAAATAAATTCAATAATCTTTTAATTGCGGGTAATTCATTTATATTATACATTGTAGCACCTATAGTTATCAAAATACAATATCTTTTATTTCAAAATAATATTTCTAATTATTTTATATATCATTCTAATTAAATAAGAACCAGATATATACCCCCATACAGGCTATATATTCTAGTTCCTATTATAATTTAATATTATATTTGTTGGATATTATCTTATATCAAAAAATTACACATTGAATATTCATCTAACTTTTGATTTTTTGCCCTAATGGCTTCTTTTATCCTGTTTTGGGTTTGATGGTTCTTACTTTTCTTTTTAACTAGTTCATCACTTTTGTTAACCGTCAAATTTACTTTAAAAGTTCCTACACTCATAGCCATACTTATAACCGACATTCTTATTCCCTCCTTGATGCTGTCCTTATATTCCCTGTTATTTCTATTATCTATATGTTGTATTATTGATATGTCACTCATAGTATCAACTCCTGTTATTCTTCAATTTATTATGATTATTCTACATTTTTCACTATTGTTCCGTTTTTAAATATCTAATCCCAATGTTCTGTTTATTGTATTCATAAGTATCCTCCCATTATATTCTAGCCTACATATTAGTTATAATTTTATCACCATCATATTTATTTAACCTCCTTTATCCTAAGAATTATATGTAATCCAATAAAGGTTACAAACATAGAAAAAACCATAGGGTCTACCCTATGGCTTATTTTGAAAGCTATTTTATACATAAAAAAACCATAGAGCATTATACATGACCTACGGCTGTTATTATCTATAATTAATTCATTACTACATATGAATTCCAAAAAGGTCTAAGTCGTGTATAACATTATTACAATATGAAGTTTGTTTTTTGTTCATTACTATTATGTTTAACATTTGTACACAACCTCCTTTTTTCTCTTTTATATTATAATGTTTTAAATATCTTAACCGATAACTATTATATACTATTACTAAGCAAATTGCAACCTATATTAAGAATGTAATATTTTTGTAATATTTTACCAGCAATGGGCTAAATCTTCTCCTTCATTTGTGTTACCACAAAAGAAGCTACATCATCAGCATACTTACCTGGTCCAAAACCAGCATCAAAACCTAATTCTTTTGCCAACTCATGCGTGATTCTTGGTCCACCACATACAAGTATAATCTTATCTCTCAATCCCTCGGCTTCCAGTAATTCAACAAGATTAGTCAAATTAGCAATATGTATATTCTTTTGTGTTACTGTCTGTGAAATCAAAAGAACATCAGCTTTCAACTCTATAGCCCTCTTAATAAACTCCTCATTAGGTACTTGACTGCCAAGATTATAAGCATCAATCATATCATACCTCTCTAATCCATAATGTCCAGCATAACCCTTCATATTCATAATCGCATCTATACCTACAGTATGAGCGTCAGTGCCTGTACTGGCTCCAATTATTACAACTTTTCTTTTGATATGCTCTCTTATGTAATTATTAATCTCTTTCATATCCATAGTATCCACTTCAATACGCTCAACATGGATTTTGGTATAATCTACTCTATGACTCACACCACCATATACAACATAAAAAGTAAACTCTTTATCTAAAGCATTATGGCAAACCACCGAAGGCTCTGCAATACCCATTTTCTTAGCCAGAATCTTAGCTGCTTCCATTCCATTTTCATCATCAACAACTGGTAATGTAAAACTTAACTGTACCTTACCATCATTCATTGTATCTCCATAGGGAGCTAACTTACATAGATCAAGGGTTGTATCATAATCCCTTTTCTCCATAGAATACAAACCACCACTCATACATACCACTCCTATCTATTTATCTAACATCAATTCAATGAAAGGATTATAATATTCTCTATCCTTCATTATTACTCCATCTAATCCTTTACCACCATCTATAGGTCTCTTAACACCAGCAAATATGCCTTTTTCAAGAGTCTTAAAAAGTCCTTCTTTTTCTATTTCAAGCAACAGATCATTAGTTTTTCCAAGAACTTCTTTAGCTCTATTTTGAATAATGCCATCTTTTTTATAAGTTATCTCCTCTCCAAGAGAGTGCATGTTGTTAAAGATATATCTAGCATTTTCTATTGATAAAGCCCTATCTGCCATAAAAGGTGTATGTATGGCTTCTGTCAGCATACCTAATAAATGTATCTTTTGATTGGTTAGAATTGAAACCATATTAAATAATGTGTTCTGAACATGCCCCTTGAAAATATTACCTGTCATAAATTTTGTTGGAGGCATATATTTCAACGGAGCTTTCGGAAAAATCTCTCTTGCCATTTGAGCTTGAGCAAGTTCCATCAAAAAACCATCTTTTAATTCAGGATTCATCTCAAATGCATGACCAAGTCCCATTAATTCTTCTTTTAACCCTGCAAGCAAAGCAAATTGTTCATTGATGAATTGTGAAGCTAGAACAGTATGTGCTTCTTCAACTGCATCTGAAGTGGTTAGATAATTATCTTCGCCAGTATTGATAATTACACCTGCATAACCATTGATGATTCTGGAAAAGTGCTGGTCTATCATTGTTCTCTGCATATTAATATCCCTAAAAAGTATTCCATATAGAGCATCATTAAGCATTACATCCAATCTTTCAATAGCTCCCATTGCTGCTATTTCAGGCATACATAATCCTGAACAATAATTACATAATCTTATATATCTCCCTAGTTCTATAGAAACCTCGTCTAGAGCTTCTCTCATTAAGCGAAAGTTTTCTTGTGTAGCATAAGTACCTCCAAATCCTTCTGTAGTTATTCCATATGGGACATAATCAAGAAGACTCTGCCCTGTTGTTCTTATGACAGCAATGATATCTGCTCCCTGCTTAGCTGCTGCTACAGCTTGAGTTATATCTTCATATATATTACCTGTAGCAACTATGACATATAGATAAGGTTCTGTCTTATCTCCAAATTCTTCTAATAACTTTTCACGTCTATTACTATTTTTTCTTATCTTTGCTACTGTTTCTTTTGCCGTCTTATCAAGTTCTAGTTTTATATCAAATATATCCCCCATTGGAATCTTGGTCAAATCAATTTCCTCATTTGCTACTTTTTCTGCTACCATTTGTGGTGTCATAGAATACTCTCGCATAGCATTACCTATGTAAATAGCTGCACCACTGGATAATCCTTCTCCCTTTTTAATATTATCAACCACAACATTAGGAAGTGGAACCATATAGTCATTGACACCATCAATACCTAACAATCTACATACAGTTCTCTCTACAGAAACAGTCGTATGTCTTTCAATGAATTCTTGTGTATCCGTAGCAATGTTTCTTGCTGAGTTTCTACAATCATCTACTAACTCCATGTTAAGATTTATTTTACTTTCCATCATACCCACCAACCTTCTCTTAAAATAAATATTACCTAAGAATTTTTTATCATTGCTTCTGTATAGTCTAATATTTTTTCATCAAGTCCTAATAGCTTAGCCACCTTAATGGCATCTTTTGGAACAGCACAATGCTCATCTACAATCTCTAATCTATAATCCATTTTTTCTTGAATAATGTGAGTGGAATCTTCTCTGTCTATATTAATTATATTTTTCAAATTGTTCTCATCAACATTTTTAAGTCCTACAACTTGATAATGTTTCATATCCTTATCAATAATGCCATCATAATGTGTTGATATAAGACTTACCGTATTATAATCTTTAAGGAATCTACATAAAGAACTTAGTAGAATGACTCCTTCTCCTGGATTGGTTACTCTTGCGAATTCGTCTAATCCTATGAATCCATTACCTGTCTTAATATCTTTGATAGCTTCATTTATTTTGATTATCTCTGCACCAAAAGAACTAAGACCTTCACTTATTGACTGCATATCATCTGATATCAAGTATACGAAGTCCATCATAGCTACATAAGCTTCTTCTGCAAATACATAAAAACCCATTAAGGCTAATAATAGATTAAGAACCATTGTTTTTATTGTAACACTCTTTCCTCCCATATTAGCTCCTGTAATGACTGTAACCCCTTTTTTCAAACTAATACTTACAGGTATATAATCTTTATTGTTCTCTCTTAGATAATTTATCACTTTTGGATTTTTCATATCCTTAAAATATATATTGACTTCTTCCAGTATCTTAGGTTTTACAGCCAAATATTTTATTGCAATCCTGCCTTTTGCAATAAGCATATCCAATCTTCCTATTGCATCAATATTATGCTTTATATCATCTATATAATCATAAATTTTTTTACTCAAACTTTTCTTTATGTTACTCTCTAACTTCTCTTCCTCAACTACCAAATCCAATCTTTCACTTTTTAGTGTTTTTATTCTCTCTTGATTTTCTTCCTTGAATATAAGTTTTTCTAACTGTATCTTCTTATTTCTAACCTCTTCAAGTTCTATGCTATAAGCATTATATATATAAAAAGTGTGAGAAGTCTTATTATCTGGATTCAACAGTTTAATAGTACTTTTCATGGATTGAAATTTTATATCTATATCAAGACTAAGATTTTTATATGTACTCAACAACTTTTGTGTATTTATTGCAAAACTCTTGATTTCAAACAATTCCACTTCATCTAGTATATAATTTCTGCTATATCTTCTAATAAGATTAGTTATATCCTTAAACTCCATCATAGTTCTTTCAATTTCACTATATACCTCTTTGTTTCTGTGAAAACTAGCAATGATTTTTTCAACATTGTCTAGTTCATTACGAAGTAAATTATATTCTTCTTTTCTATAGACCCTGATTTTTTTCTTGACAGCCATTCCATAGGGAGTATTGATAGATAATTTATTCAATACATAATTAAAACCAATCTCTTCCTTTATCTTATTATCCAAATATTTTATTATAACCACCTCCCTAATATTTTTCATCATCCATTACATTATAGACAGGTAAATTGATTTCACCACTAATTAATGACTTGAGTCTATCTTTGTCAAATTCATAACCATATGGGGATACTGGATTAACAGTAACTCCTATTAGATTTATCCTATTCAATGCTTCAATCATTCCACCGCTTCTTAGAAATATATTATATACTTTTTCACTAACGAACATCTTAGTACCATCTTCAATAATAATTTTTATTTGTTTGTATAACTGTGTGCTTCCAATGATTCCTAGAAGTAATCTATCTGATATTATCCCTTTGATAACTACATATTTTGTATGTTCATTGATATTATTGACGATATCTCCTGATGCTTCTAATGCTGTTAGAATAGGAAGATTTCTTATACCATAATCCTTATCAATTAAACATACCTTGTAATCACGGTTTTTCTTTAATAGATTCAATAGATTGATATCTTCATTTTCTTTGATAGATAATAGATTCACTGTGTGTACAGTTTCATATACCACTTTGTTTATATCATTGCTGAGTGATGCACCAGTACATAATATGGTTCCATCAGTAATTGTTGGTGATGCAAATGTTTTTCTTGAAACGGCACCATCACATAATACATAATCACATCCATAATCTTTTAGTTTGATACAAATATCTTTCATGTAGATATTTACTGAAGGTCCAGCTAATTCTATATAGCCATCGCTTAAGGACCTAATGATTATAATTTCTCCCATTGGTGTATCAATACCAGTAGTATCAACAATCTCCATAGTTACGTCACTATTCATGAGACATTTCTTGGCTGTTGCTACAAGAGTATTTTTACCAATGTATATTTTTGGCTTGTTAGTGCCTGTAACCATATCTTTTTCTTCTCCATCTCTTCCAATGGAGGTAAGGCCAAGGGTATATCTACCCCTAGCCTTGTTTATTATGAAATTTAATGTAGTTGTCTTTCCAACATTTTTATCCATACCAATAATTGATATGCTGTTATATTCAGTTAACCTTTGCAGTAATTTTTTCAAGGTGTCCATACCCTCTCATTTTTCTTTCCAGACCTTCTGGCTCTATCAATGATTTTTCATTATTAGATAATAATTCAGCCACCCCAACCATATGGGTTTCTTTTTCATGTCTGCATACCTCACAATTACATGCTGGTTCATAATGGTTTGGTTCTTTATAAGTTGTTATAACTCCTTCAAAGTTTCTAAGAACAATCTTATTATGCCCTTGAGAAATAAGGTAATTAGGCATTACTGGTATTTTTCCGCCTCCACCAGGTGCATCAACAACAAAAGTAGGTACACAAAGTCCAGACGTATGTCCACGAAGACCTTCTATGATTTCAATACCTTTTGCTACAGAAGTCCTAAAATGTTCTATACCGACTGTAAGATCACATTGATATAAATAATATGGTTTTACTCTTATCTTAACCAATTCATTTACCAATTTTCTCATTACGAATACACAATCATTTACACCCTTAAGCAGAACTGATTGATTGCCAAGTGGAATTCCTGCATCTGCTAATTTTTCACATGCCTCTTTTGATTCTTTCGTAATCTCATTAGGATGGTTGAAATGTGTATTAATATATATTGGATGATATTTCTTTAACATACCTACAAGATTATCTGTTATTCTCTGAGGCAAAACAACAGGTGTCCTAGTACCTATTCTGATTATCTCTACATGAGGAATTTCTCGTAATTTCTTTATTATGGATTCTAGTTTGTCATCTGATAATAATAGGGCATCTCCACCAGATAACAATACATCTCTAACAACTGGTGTATTAGCAATATATTCTATGGCTGTATTTATCCTATTCATTGGCAGTTCTTTATCTGTATGTCCTGCAAATCTTCTACGAGTGCAGTGCCTACAATACATAGAACATTGATCAGTTACTAAAAACAACACTCTATCAGGATATCGATGAACCAACCCGGGCACAGGTGAGTGTGCATCTTCTGATAGGGGGTCAATGAAGTCAACCGTTGATGTGTGTAATTCTAAGCTATTAGGTACAGCTTGTTTTCGGATAGGGTCATTTTCATCATTCTTATCGATAAGGGATAAGTAGTATGGTGTAATGGCCATCCTTAGTGATTGCAAGCATTTTTTGATTCCTTCTTCTTCTGATTCATTAAGTGGTAAATATTTTTTTAACTCTTCAACATTTCTTATCCTGTTTTTTATCTGCCACTTCCAATCATTCCAATCGTTATCACTAACATTATTATAATAATCATACCTTCTGCTTTTTTCCATTTTACACCCCACAAAATTTCCTTCCTATAATTAGTTTAAATACATTTTTTCAAAGATATCTCTGATTATTTTACTTTCTCTAACATCTTCTAGTGTAATATCAGCATGATCCTTAGAATATCCATTTCCAATAATCATGTTAACGTCTTTTCCAATACCTTCTGCTCCAAGTGCAGCTTTTGTGAAGCTTGTAGCCATTGAAAAGAAATATACTATTCCTTCTTCTCTTACAGGAAGTATTGTTGACATCTCAGTATTTGGGATATTAACGCAGTTTATTGCAACATCAATTTCTTTTCCATCAGTTACTTTCATAACTTCTTCTAATACTTTTGTAGGATTAGTAGCATCAGCAAGGATGATATCATGACAGAATCCTGTTTCTTCCAAAAATTTTTTCTTGCTTTCACTTCTAACCATACCTATTACTTTACCATTTTCGCCTACTTGTTTTCTTGCTTCGTAACAGCATAATAAACCTGATTTTCCATTAGCTCCTAATACAAGAACTGTTTGATCCTTTTTAACTAGTTTTCTAGTTTGAGCTGGTGCTCCTGCTACATCAAGTGCTGCAAGTGCTAATGTTTCTTCCATATCATTAGGAAGCTTAGCATATATACCGCTTTCAAATAAAATAGCAGTACCTTTTACTTCTACACGGTCAATGTCCATCTTAATATCCAATATTTCATCTATTTTAAGTGGAGTAAGCGTAAGTGATACCAATGAAGCTATTTTATCAGAGACTTTCAAGTCTCTGTCTTCTAAGTCGCTTCCCATTTCTTTGATTGTACCTATTAGCATACCACCAGAACCAGTTACTGGATTCTGCATTTTACCTCTTTTAGCAACAATCTCCATTATCATAGCTTTCATTTTTTCTTTGTCTTTATTACAAACCTCTTTTATTTGAGTGAAACTCGCTGAATCTATGTTTAGTGCTTGGATATCAATAAGCATTTCATTATCATATATTTTCATATCGTTAGATATTTTCTGTGCAGCTTGTGGTAATACTCCTTTTGGCTCTATAACTCTATGTGTCCCGTATTTGCAACCTCTCATAATTTAATCAATCCTTTCAAAATAATATATTTATCAAAATTTTACTCTAAATTATCAACCGAAACATTGTATCAATATATAAATAACCCATAAAAATCTTATTAACTACTTACACTTTCATCACTTGTAAATTATCATCAATAATAAGTTCACAAGCTGTTAAAGCTTTTATTTCTTCTATTGTTGTATCTTTATTTATTTCTTTTAACACTATTCCTTTGTCAGTTACTTCCATTACTCCAAGCTCTGTTACTATAAGGTCTATGACTCCTTTTGCTGTTAATGGTAATGTGCACTTATCTAATATCTTAGGTTTACCTTTTGCAGTATGAAGCATAGCTATTATTACTTTCTTAGCACCTGTGACAAGGTCCATAGCTCCGCCCATACCTGGAACCAATTTTCCTGGTATAATCCAGCTTGCAAGATTACCCATCTTATCAACTTCAAGTGCTCCAAGAACAGTGAGATCCACGTGTCCTCCTCTTATAAGACCAAATGACAAACTAGTATCAAAAAAAGCTCCATCAGGTAATATACTCACGTATCCTCCGCCAGCATTTATAATGTCTTTGTTTTCATTTTCCTCAGGAGATAATTTACCCATGCCTGTCATACCATTTTCTGATTGAAAACTTACCTCTATGCCTTCTGGAATATAATTGGCTGTTTTTGTTGGAAGACCAATACCCAGATTAACTAGCTGACAACTCTTAAGTTCTTTTGCCACTCTCTTAGCAATTATTTCTTTACCTAACTTTTTATCTATCAAAAAATCCACCCCCATCTTAGTTAATTATGTAGTCAATCACAACACCTGGTGTTATAATACTTTCTTTATCAAGTTCTCCTGACTCAACTAATTCTTCTGCTTCTACTATAACAGTATCAGCTGCCATAGCCATCATGGGATTAAAGTTTCTTGTAGTTCCTTTATAAATTGTATTGCCGAATTTATCAACAACACTTCCTCGAATAATTGCTAAATCAGCTCTTAGAGGCATTTCAAGTAAATAATTCTTATCCTTAACTTTTATAATTTCTTTACCTTCTTCAACTAAAGTACCCACACCTGTAGGAGTAAGAACTCCACCTAATCCAAATCCACCTGCTCGTATTCTCTCTATAAGAGTTCCTTGTGGTGACAACTCTACTTCTAGCTCGCCACTATTCATTAATTCTCCAGTGACAGGATTAGTTCCAATATGTGATGTTATTACTTTTTTAACCTGTCTATTAACTATTAACCTACCTACCCCTTTATCTTCATAACTAGTATCATTACCAATTATTGTAAGATCTCTGATACCCATTTCAATTATTAAGTCAATAATTGTTTCTGGGGTACCACATCCTAAGAAACCACCTACCATAATGACTGAACCATCTTTTAACAAAGGCTTTAAATCATCTTTGCTAACTAATTTATTCACCTTTTCACCTCTTTTAAAATATTATTTATATAAACCTTCTCCTTGTTTGACTCTTAAACTATACCTAATATTTTTCTTGCTTCATCTGGAGTTGCAATTTCTCTTCCAAGTTCTTTTGCCAACGTCACTGCTTTTTCCACAAGTTCTCCATTGGAATTTGCTAAAACACCTTTTTTCATGTAAATATTATCCTCATAACCTACTCTGACGTGTCCACCCATAATAATACTTATTGCAGCCATATTGAATTCATTTCGCCCTATACCAGTTACTGTATAAGTTGCATCATCTGGAATACTGTCCACTAAGTATATTAGATCTCTAGGTGTTGCGGCTATTCCTCCGTTAACTCCTAATACAAAGTTAAAATGGAGTGGCGCTTTTAGAATACCTTTTTGGTATAATCTAAGTGCCATATCAACCATACCTTTGTCAAAAACCTCTATTTCAGGCTTTATACCTAGACCATAGATTTTTTCTGAAAACTCTATTATTGTGTTTTCAGTGTTAACAAAAATATCGTCACCACCAAAATTACAAGTTCCACAATCAAGTGTTGCCATCTCTGGATCAAGATATATTGGCTGTAATCTCTCTTCATTTGTCATCCCAACTGCCCCACCCGTGGATGGTTGAATGATTACATCTTTACATTTTTCTTTTATTCCATCTATACATTCTTTGAATCTATTTTTATCTTGTGTAGGAGTTCCATCATCTTCTCTTACATGTAGATGAATGATACTTGCTCCAGCTTTATAAGCTTTTTCAGCTTCACTGACAATTTCATCCACAGTATAAGGTACAGTAGGATTATGTTCCTTAGTAACTTCTGCTCCGCAAATAGCTGCTGTAATTATTAATTTTTCCATAACTACTTACCTACTTTCTTTGTTTGTCCTTAGGAACTACACATGTTCCACTAGCCTTGCATACTACAATAGTCTCTTCCATAACCTCAGCCGCTGAGTCATTTATATCTGGTCTTTGTCTTATAACTTTTCTTGCTTCAAATACCATTTTTCTTGAAGTGTTTCCAAAACCAGTAATCTGTCCTTCGCATTCTATGTAATCACCTGCATATACAGGAGCTATGAATTCAATATTGTCATATGCTTTGAATAATCCTTCATCCCCATCATTTATAATCAATAATTCTGTTGCTACATCACCAAAAAGTTGTAAAATCTTAGCTCCATCAACTAGATTTCCCCCATAATGAGCGTCATGACAACTCATTCTTAATCTTATTAATGATTTCATCTACCTAACTCCTTTCTTCCAAACGCAAGGTACTCCTAAGTAATAACCTTAAAATGTTTTTATCAACTCCCTTTACTCAATTTCACACCCTAAATCCAGTCATATAACGCAAGAAAAGCACTGAAAATAAGATTTCAATGCTTTTGGTTAATAAAAGCTATTTATGTAATGAAATCTTATTTTCAATACATAAATAGCTCTCCATAAAACTTAGGATATATAATCATCCCTTATGGCAGTGATAATGTATTAGCATTATCACCAAGAATATATTTAAGAACCAACATACTCTTTCGGCAAAGGAACCATTCATCTTTAATATTGGAGGTTCTTCTCCTTAACAATTAAAGATTACCCTCTCCTTTGCGCCTCTATTCATGTTTTATATATTTATATAGATTGTTATATGAATCTACATAATAATCATATTCAATTTATTATTTGATTGTGTTTGTCAAATTACTATTTTATATAGTTATAAAATAATCATGATATAGTTAGGTTGGGGTCATTTTAGTATGTTATTAGACTTATAATATTATAATATTTCAGATTACTATTATAATTATCTTTAGAAGACTTAGGGGTATGTTTTTATATTATCATCTTCTATTTTAATATTCAATTATTCTGATAATACTTTTATCATTCAAAGTATTTTTTTAATGTTTAATAATTATAATTAAATAAAAGTGTACATTTTATTAACTTTTATTAAGATATAACTATTATTTAAAGTTCATTGACATATACTATAGACATATGAAGGTGGTGGTTTTTATGGATGACCATAAAAAGGTTATTATAGCTGAAATTGTATCAGCAATTGCAATAATACTTGTTGGAAGTTTATTTCACTTCTTATATGAATGGACCGAATGTACGTTAATAGGAGTTTTTAGTCCTGTTAATGAAAGTGAATGGGAACATATCAAAATAATGTTTTACCCAGTTATTTTAGTAAGTATCATTGAATATTTTTTTATAAGATACGTTGTTAATAATTTTGTTTTTGCAAAAGCTGTATCCGCACTAGTTTTTATAGGAACTACTTATTTATTGATATTCTTATATGAGTACATTTTTGGTGAAGGTGAAATGGTACTTCATGTAGTAACATATATTATTGGAGCTTTTGTTGGTCAATTGGTAAGTTATATTATATTAAAATCTCCAAAAGGAAATAACTGTAAAAATCTCATAGGTTATTATATTTTTCTATTTTTGTTTTTAATAATCACTCTATTTACGTTTAGACCTTTGCAGTGTGATTTCTTTAGAGATTCCACAACAGGATATTATGGAATACCTCCTAAGAGTTAAATAGTGAGTGTTCTATAAAGCAAAATAGCTGTCTAGTAATATATTTTATGTCAGTGCTAATAAAATATATTACCAAACAGCTTTATTTTATAAATCTATACACAATATACTGTTTCTCTATACAAAATTATCCATACCTATTTTACTGAGTTTTTCTCCACAATAGAATTTTAAATGATATAGTATATCTTTTTTTTCATTCACATACACAACTCTATTAGAAATCATCATTTTACTGTCATCATTTAATTGTAGTAGTTCTTTTTGTTCCCCTACAGCTTTTACAATTTCTAGATCCATATTCATCTTGGTTACAGAAACTTTTAGCTCTTCAAATAAGTAATGGGATATACCATTTTCAAAATTAAAGTCTTTGAAAATGTTCTCTTCTTCATAAACAAAATGAAAGACTTCTAGTCCTATAGGTCTCCCATCCATCATTCTAAGTCGTTTTACATATAGGCATTTTGTGTTTTCTTTTATACCCGTTTTTTTAGATAAGTCCGCATCTATTATAATTTCTTTTTTCTCTAATATCTTAGTACTTATATTCAAGCCTCGCATCTTAATAAAATATGTCAAGCTCACAAATGGTTCAATAGATATTCCTACTTCTCTTTGAGCAACAAAAGTTCCAATACCTTTTTTTATATATAAATAGCCTTCGTCTATAATTAACTTAATAGCTTCTCTTACTGTTCCACGTCCTGAATGATATTCTTCCATTAGTTTTAATTCTGATGGTATTTTTTCGTTTTCTTTCCAAATTCCCAATCGTATTTTCCTGATTATATCTTCTTTTATCTGAATATATACTGGTAATGATGGATTATACTGCATACTTATCCTCCTATCTTGTTACTTATGATTATCCATTAATAATATTACCATATAATAGTATTGGATGTCTAATTCACTAGTTTACTGCTTGGACTTCTTTGATTTCAGGTATTTGTTCTTTTAGGGCTTTCTCAATATAATTCTTAACTGTTAATTGAGAAAATGGACATCCTTTACATGAGCCTTGTAATTCTACTCTTACAATACCATCTTCTGTTACTTCTACTAATTGTACATCGCCGCCATCACTTTGTAATCCTGGACGAACTTGATCTAATACTTGTTCTACTTTATCTTTCATAATTTAATCTCCTCTAGTTTACATTTTATTGGTGAAACCAATTATGTTTATAATAACCTATGTGTTTAGTTTTAGTCAACCCATATATAAATTATACAACTTTTAAAATAATTGATTTTAATATTTAATTATTATTTATTCTTTTTCTTATACAACAATAGGTATATTTTTGTCCAATTTATAGTTATATGTAACATTATTAATATTACAACATAATATATAGCAAAAGTACTTTTTTTATTGATGGACAAGTTTTTTAGAAGGTGGTGATAATTATAGCAAAAGAAACATGCAAAAAAACAAACATTAATATACCTGATAAATGGGAACAACTTTCATATGCTGGAGAAAAAAGGGTACCCACCAAAGAAGAACCTTATGCAAGTTCATGGCCTACTTATTTCTTTTCAAGAGATGAACAAGGTAGATTTCTAGATCCTGAAGGAAATATTGTAGCTTTTGAGATAAGAAGTCCTGATCAAGGAATTGATTTTGAAGGAAAACAGCTTAGCATTGTGAAGGAAACACTTGATAACTTAACCAATTTTCAAAAAAAGGTAGCAACTTATTGGGGTACTGGTCCTGCTACAAAACAATTCACACCTATTATAGATATTTTAATTACTACCTATAACATCTCAGCACCAAGAGCCGCTCGAATACTTGCTGCTATACAGGGTGCATTAAATGATGCATTTGTTATTGCATGGCATTTTAAGTTTAGATGGCAGATTCCAAGACCGAATCAATTGGACCAAACTTTAAAAACTTTTTTATGTACCCCTAGACACCCTAGCTACCCAGCTGGTCATGCTACTATAGCAGGTTGTGCTGAAACAGTTTTAAGTTATTTTTTTGAAGCAGATAAGAAAAGACTTAATGAACTAGCTAGACAATGTGCTATTTCAAGACTTTATGGTGGAGTCCATTATCCTATTGACCTTAGAGAAGGTCTAAGATTAGGCAGACAAATAGGTGGAATAGTTGTAGAACAACTAAGGAAACAATATGATATCAATCTTTCTCAGATAGATTATCCAATACTCGTCAGTAAAAACCCTAAACTACCACCTCCACCATTCAAACAAGTCATACCTGATTTTGGTAGTATGAAATGTACTTCCCTAACTATGGATGATGACTAGTATAATTAAAAAATCCATGCTACTATAAACATTAGTAACATGGATTTTTTATTTGATTTCTATATCTCACATTCATGAATCTTTTTAAATGCTCAATTCAATCTAAAGCTCAAGTTCAGTAATTTTAACATTATTCCAAATTTTATCATTTATTTCTATTTTATAATCAGCTATCCATTCTTCAACTTTTTTATTAAAAGCTTGTTTCTTTAATTCTTCAATAGCTTGCTCCTTAATATGAGCTTCTCTTTCTTTTATTGCTTTAATATCTTCCTCTGTAGGCTCTATCACTTCTTCTAATTTAATGATATGATATCCATATACAGTTTCAACAATTTTACTTATTTCTCCTGGCTTCAGATTAAAAGCAGCTTCTTCAAATTCTGGTACCATTTTCCCTCTTGAGAACGTATATTCCCCACCATTATCTTTAGAACCAGGATCTTGTGAATACTCTTTTGCTAGTGCAACAAAATCTTTTCCTGCTTTAGCTTTAGCTAATATTTTTTCAGCTTCTTTTTTTGCTTCTGCCTTTTTACTTTCTGATAAAGGTTGATTACTAGCATCTACTGTTTTTATTAATATATGTCTTGCTCTAACCTTCTTAGCATAATATTCATAACCATTTTCTTGATATCCCTTATATTGTATATTTTTGTTTAAAATAGAATTAAGTTTATCTTCATCTGCAGTATAATTCTCCATAATTTTGTTAAATAATAATTCTACTAACTTCTGGTTTACCATTGTTTTTTTAACAATTTCTGAAGTAATGCCATTTTTGCTAGCACCTTCCTTATTGTAAGTGCTCATGAATTTATTCACTTTAGTATCAATACCCTTTTGTTGTTCATTAGATAATTTTAACCCCTTTTGTTTGGCTACTGAAGCTATAATATTACTAGATTGAACTGAACTAAGTGCATTATCTTTAGCTATCTGTGCAATAGACTTTCCATCTTCTGTCGTTTGTTCCCACACATTAGCTCCAAAATATGATTCGTATTGAGCTTTTATTTGTGCTAAATATAGATTAATTTCACCAAGTGTAATTTTATTTTCACCATTTATAGTAACTATAGTATCTTCATAATTAGTATTAGGTTTTGTAGATAGTATAATTGTTTTCGTATTATTTTGCCATCCTACTGATAAACCGAGAGCATTACACAATGAACGAACAGGTAAGTAAGTTCTTCCATTATATATGATTGGTTCTAATTCAGTTCCATCAGTGTCTTTTGGACTAAATTCTTCACCATCTAATACTGTTCTAATCTCATAAGATATCTTAGCGGTTATATCTTTTACTAACCCACTAGCTGACACCCCTATTACAGTAGCTAATAAAAAAGTTGCAGTAACAAATCCTAAAATAAAATGCTTTAAATTCTTCATTTCTTCCTCCTTTGTCCTAAGTAAATAATCACATATGTAAGTTATTTATACTATTTATTAAGATTAATTCATAAATACGGTATAAATAATGCAAATAATAATATAATTAAAATTTTATTTAATTATATTATTATAATGATATCAGATAATACGACATAGGGCAATAAAAAGTTATGAAGACAACCAAAATAAAACATTTTATATTACCTCTATGAGTTCTTCATAAATATCATCAAATTCATCATTCCATTTTTCTATATTGAGATTAAAATATTTAGATAATTTTTTATATACACTTGTCCATTTTATTTTATCATCCTTAGTCATTTTATTAGAACTTAGAATGAAATCTTTATATTGGAACTATGTATAACTAAGTCCATATCCAAAAGTTTTATTATCTTAATAAACACCGTTAAATAACTTCTAAAAACATTAGTAACATTATTCCACAAAATATGAATCCGCTTACTGTCAACATATTTTTCTATTACTTCATCATCAACAACAAACCAATGACCATCTACAATTTAGTTTCCTATGAGTGTTAAGGTATGTATACCATCAAAATTTGCATATTTCAACTTATCATTTAACTGCTCTTTCAATTCTTGATATGTATATGGCTGGTAGTTATCATCATGATATCTATCTTCTAACCAACCTTTTATAATGTTTAGGTCGTTAATGACATCTTTGAACTTTTGCTCCTCTTCAATAACGCCCTCTCTAATCTGTTCCATTTTGTATTGCTCCAATAGATGTGTATATTCTCTATAGAATTTACTAATATCTAAACTATCATCTTCAAATAAATGCATATTACTGATATCAGCTTTTTTCAGAGCATTTATTATGTTCTGTATTTCAATCTGTGGAAATTCAGTTTCTAATATTTCATCACCATATAAATCGCCAATAATATTAAAGCTGAGTATATGATCATTCATAATCATCTTCTGTTTATTGTCGTATGTTTCTTTCATCTTATTAAAATTAGTATTTACTCTCAATGAATATATTAATAAGAACAAAATAATGGGTATAAATATTAAATAATATTTTTTCTTCATGCAAAATCACCTTTTTTATTAATGTTATTTTCTTTTTTAATTGTATAAACTTATTTATTACATAGATTTTTTCTATTTGATTATATACAATCTTGTTTAAATTCCCATTTAATATTAGCAGATAATTCGAGAATAAGCAACAATATCACGTAAAATATTCTGTATATATCTTATTTGCATTGTATAAAATAACATCATACCACTACAAACTATTTTAGTCTCAAAGTGAACTGTGAGATATTATATAATTCAACTTATATAGTTTTGCCCTAAGATATTAAAATACAGAAAAGGAAGCTATGATATATGAGTATTATTAGTGCAGAAACCTTATTTCATTTCATGAAGGAATTTTCTTTCTTGGAAGATATATTAAATAATAAATTTTCTCCTAGATATTATAGAGAACAATCAGTCTTTTTTGATGAACCAGTCTATATTCTGATGAAGTGTTTTTGTGATATACCATTGTCTTTAGTAAAAAAACATATAGAACAATATGGCTGTTATGCCATTGGATTCAATAAAAAATGGGGAATGACTAATAGGATTAATCCAATAAACTATTATAATGAAAACTCAAACTTCATTCATGCAATAAAAATACAATATGATGCATGTATTGATATGATAACCAACAACAAAAGTATCAACTCTGACAATTTTGATTTAAATAGACTAAAAAAAGCACTTGAGTACACTTTTATGAATTATAAACCTGTGCGTATTGAAGCAGGTGCTAGAGATTATTATAATGAAAGAGAGTGGAGATACATTCCATTGGAGGAAGAAAAAGATTCTATTATAATAAAAAAAGATAATATTAAACAATTGTATTTGAGTTCAGAAATACAAGAAGATAAGATTGAAGAATATAATGAAGTCATGAAAAATTATCATACCCTTAACTTTGAATTACAAGATATAAACTTTATTATTGTTAAAACCAATGAAGAAATTCGTTATCTATGCAAGTTTTTTGATACTAATTATAAAGATAACCCATATAGAGAAATAGTTAAAACAAAAATTATTAAAAGAGAAGACATAGAAATGAATTTTTAGTTATCTACAAAGAGATACTTGAAGAAAAGGACTTCTTAATAACGAACGAATCCATATTAAGAAATCCTATTTCCCATTATTTATATACACAAATTATTTCATATTGGAGTCAAAAACTTAATTGTTTATACTCTTTTCTGCTTAGATAAGGTCCTACATTAAAAACTAACTAGACTTTACCACATAATAATATATTCTTGCATAAAAAAAGAACCTACTTCTGTAATTGGAGGTAGGTTCTCCTAAAGTCATGATATACGTAATTATTCATTAAGTACTTTACTACTATGTAACCACCTATGGCACTAATACCAACAGTAGAAATAATTTTTTGTTTAGTCCATGCCACTATAATTGCCACTGCATCCAAAAATATTAATGCTATTGTATACATATATACTAAGTCAACTATGCTGTATAAATAAGTTTCATCTTAGATATGTAGATATATAATATTGTCCACTACCTTTTATTCTTTTTACTTCAAGATAATAGAACCTATCATCATAAACTCTTGTATAGTCTAAAGTTGCCGATGTAGAAGACCAACAGCCTCTATTTATTCTTTGTCCATAATCATTATATAGATAAATATTAAAGTTTAAATCTGGATTAAAATCATAATCTTCATGTTCAGGACCAAATTTATTTGCATCTACAATTATTTTAAGTTTCCCATCTTTTCCTGGTTTAAACTTATACCAATCTACTTTATCATTTTCAGATAATGTTTTTGGTGGTCCACCGATACTATTAGCTCCTGTTATGGGATATCTGAATTGAGAGGCTTTTTCCATGATGTCATTATCTCCATCAAAAACATCATTTGGTCCAATAGCAAATATTACAGTGTTTTGTGTTGTTATCAAACATACCGTTAACATTAAACCTAAAATAATTTTTTTCATTATAATTCCTCCTCTTTTTGCATAGTATATTATTTATATTACTCTTTCTTTCTAAAAAAGTCTGTCGATAACCGTTGGCTAAATACGCAAAAAAGGACAAGCATTTCAACTTATCCCGCAAAATAATTGTTTAATCTATATTATAACGGATTTCCTTATAAATATTTACAGATAATTTAATAATAAGCAATAAAATAATTACCTTCAATTAAGAAATTTGGTCATGTACCTGTCCTAAAGCAATGTTTATTGTTATTGTACTAATCAGTCCTTTTGTCTTTATGATAGGTACTTATTAATTTACAGATTGAATCTTCAAAGCACCCAATTAATCCTATTACTATCCCTACTATTATAAGAATAATACTCAAATGGTACGGAAATATAATACCTAATTCTTGCATAGCCGACATAAATTTTTGATTGGACATCCATGTATGCAAATCCATACATTGTATCGAAGTAGGAATATAAACAATTCCCATAAGCATTACACCAGCTAGTATCAATATTCCCCCAAAAATAACTTTTTTCATAAATACCTCCACACTCAATTATTTAAATTAATTATTTAATTCTACTTTTTATTATCATAATAATATCAGTTATTTGAACAATATACAATAAAAAACTACGTAGTAAATTGACATTTAGTAAGTATTAAAAACCCCCCTGTATTTAAGAAGGGGTTAATTAATTATGCTACCTTTAAATATTCAAATTTTAATTTAGCAGCAAGATTTTCTGGTAATGTAGAAATGAATTGATTGATTTCACTCTTACTATAATTTACTACTAATAAATCAAGTACTTCATTCAATATATCTGTTTCCCTCATACTTCTATATCAACATAAACTTGAAGAACAAAAAAAAGATTATCCACACATTTATTAGGCAGATAACCGTTTTCGAAGATAGAGTTGATGTAAATATAATTGTAACTTTGTATAATGGAGGTTAACCACATACTATGAAATCCACCAACAACATATTCTTTACATATATACTTATAACCATTTAATACATATTTCTTTTATTTGCATTAATTTCAGGTTAATTCTTCACTTTTAACCGTATATGTTATTTTCAATCTCTTCTTCTAATTTAAATAGAGATTTTTCTGTTTTATATTTTTTATACATAGTTCTCTTTATGTTTTTTGCTATATCACTATATAAATTATATTCAATTCCATCTTTTTTAGGATATGGTATTAAAATTTTTCTTAATTGTAATTCTTTTATCCTACTATGTGATGATGATGTTCCACTAGTTAAACTAATAATTTGATTTTTTACTAGATTACTATTCAATAGAAAACTAATTAAAAAAGAAGAATATCCTTCCTTAGGCTTTAATATTGAAAACTCATACGAACATACTAGTTCACTATTATATTCTGGAACTACTGCAATTCTTGGATTTTGTGGATTAATTTTAGAAAACAATATATCTCCTGCACAACATACCTTTCCTTTTGAAATAGGCTTGAATTGTTCAACTTTTTGAAAATCAATTGTATGATCTCTTCTAACATGCAAAACACTTATATGCCTATATCCTTCTTCCACATATTTTTTATCTCTTTTATTATCCATAAATTCTACAATTTCTTCTAGTTCTTTAATCTCAAATTTATCATTTGGTATATTTCTTAATTCATTTAATGTTTTCAATCTCTTTGAATCATAAAAATTCGGTTTATAAATATTATCTATTATATCACTATTATAAACAATCGTACACGAAGGTGTATTATTAATTATTTTATGTTTTTTCATATTCTCAATTTTCTTATCGATACTAATATATTTTTGACTTATTATTTTCATTTCATTTTCGCCTTTAGAAAATTTTACAGGAATTCCAACCCTATCTTTAACTACAAAACCTACATCTTTACATATACCCATAAATATTCCATTTTTTGCAACTCTTTTTTCTAGATAAATTATTGCACTATTAGTTCTTGTTCCAGCTTGAGCAAATGTTACACTAGGCAGATCTATAATAGCTTTAATATTCACTTTTTTATTTAATTCAATTCTAAATGTCTCATACAATCCCTTTGCTGATAAAACTGAATCAGGCACTATAATCATTAATTTACCACCGTTTTTTAGAAGTGAAATACTCTTATCTAATATCAACAATTCTGACGTAACAATAGTATCATCTTTACATATACCTTTTAATATTGAATAATACTCTTTATTCTTAAGTTTTCCAAAAAGAAATTCTGCTCCAAATGGTGGATTAGATACAATTATATCTATTTTATTATAAAAATTATCTATCCAACTTTCCTCTGATATACTATTCCCCTGCTGGAAATTATAGATATCACAATCTAACATCAATGCATTAATTTTAGAAAGCCTTGTCATTCTATCAACTTTATCTTGTCCATAAATTGAATGTTTTTTGATTTTTTCAATAATCCCCCTCTTTTCTTCTTCACTTAATTTTAATCTATTAATATATTCAATTATCAACTTAGACATTTCTATTGGCAATGTCCCTACACCACAAGTAGGATCCAAAATCATAAATTTTTCTTCTAAATTCATAATGCTCTTTTTAAAAAAATCATCTTCCATTATATCATTAACTAATATCTTCAAAGCAGGGGTTACTACTTCTGACGGTGTCATATATTGAGCATCTTCTTTATTATTTCTAAAATTTTCACGCACAAAATGTCCAAAACATTCATTTATTATATCAAATGTACCTTCTCTTCTCTCCTCTAATAATGCCACAAAATCAAGTTTACTTAATTCACAAATTAACATTTCAGCAAATTGATTTTCACTATTTTGTATATTCATTTGAGGATTAGCACCAAAAACATTAGTTCCATCTTGATTAAAAAACATTTCATCCTTTGAAATTACATTAAAAATACTTATTAATGCAATTGCTATTCTACTTTCATCATTATAATTTCGTTTTGCAAAATTTTTCACATATTCTATATTAAACTTCTTTTTTTCTTTTAATGCTATATAATAACTTATTACTAATAATTTAACTATTTCATCCAACTTTTTATTTGAATCATCTAATCGTCCTTTACTATGAAATTCCTCTCTAATATTTGATAATACTTCATAAAACAAATTATAATTTATTTTATTTTCCATTATTTACTCCTTTCATATTATAAATAAAGATATATATTTAATAATATATATCTTTATTTATAATCCACTTTTTACTTTTAATGTGACAATTTTTTCTCTTTATATAAAATGATTGTCACACTGAAAATAACTTAATTGACCTAAAATATAAGGTTCAAACAAATTCATTTCAACCCCATATACTACACTCAAAATAAAGTTAAATATTTTATATAGTACTATTATCAAAGGAAATTGTTCAATTTTTTTATAATTTGTTCCATTATTAAATAATTGCTCAAAATACTTTTACTTGACTCACTCATATTCGAAATATCAATGTTCTTTAACCATTCAATATTCCTTTCCCTTAATTTTTCTATACTTAATTTTTCTATAATCGCATTATCCTTAAAATTATCTTTTTCAATTTCATGTGATAAAACATTTCTCATTTGTATCAATATTTTACAACAATCATAAAACTCATATTCAAGCCTCTTATTATTAAACGATTTAACTTGAAACTCAAAAATTTTAATAATCTTTTCATTTTTACTTAATTTAATTATATTGTTAAAAGTAAACGAACTAAAAATCGTTTTATGATCATACTTTACATTAGCTTGTTGTAAATGATTATTTTCAAAATCAATATAGGTGGTATTTCCTTTTAATCCTCCAACATAAAACCATATTTTAGCATAAATTTCCGCGCAATTTTTTTTCTCCACATTTTCAATATACTGTTTAAATACTTCTTTCACTCTATTTTCTAATGTATTAAATAGTCTAAGATATCTATATATTATTAATGCATGTATTTCTTCAGATTTAAGCTCATTTTTATTAATTACTCTGTTCATTTAGTATATCACTTATCCTTTTAACTCTTTTATTGACATTACTTGTAGTAGTAGGTGATTTCTCGAGACTTTTAATTATTTCATCATCACTAATAATTTTATCAAAAAAGTTATAAAAATCCTCTCTTTTTACAGCAAAATAAATACAAACATCTGTTAAATTTTTGATATATTTAACAGGAACTTTATTTTTTAAGTTAAGCATAAGCTTAATTGTCTGCTCTAAAATTTTATCTAATTCTTCATCTTGTAACCTTTCTGGATTCTGTTGAAGCTCCGCTAATATAGTATTTATCATCTCTCTTGGTCTAGAATTATATCCATTAATCACCTTGTCATTTATATTCATTCTTAGATAATATGCTATACTTGAAAAAAACCTACCATAATCTTCATATCTTTTTATATCATTTGGAGTGAAGATTTCTTTATATTTATTCTGTTCTTCTCTAAATCTTTCCTCTTCAAACTTCTCCCCTTCAACTCTTTGTTCTATAAAATCTTCTATTTTTCTTAAAACTTTACAAGAATATATCGCTTTTCTAATCTCATTTACTTTTAATTTTTCTGATCCTTTATTTAGTCTTGCAAATATATCATACTTAGTAAATTCTGGCGAGTTAGCCGTTATAACATATACATCTAAAACAGAAGATAAAAACTCCTTAATTTGCTCATTATATTCATTCTTAATAGCACTAAATGTTTTATTACCATATATATCAGCATAGTATTCTAAATGTTTTTCCTTTAAACAAATCTGATTTTCTAAAAAATCTTTAATTGTATTTAATCTCTGTTTTCCATCTACAACTTCATATTTATTTCCTTTTAACAAGTCCTCTTCTGGTATCTCCACGACATATATAGGTGGTATAACAATTCCCATAAACAACGATTCTATAAATGATACTTGTTTATCAATTTTCCATATATTATTTCTTTGATAATGAGGATCCAAAATAAGTTTTTTACTATCTATTTTTTGATAGATTTCAATAATAGACCATGTTTGTTTCACTATCTTTGTATCTTCTAATAATTTGCGTTTTTTTTCACTATCATTTGCTTTTTCCGAATCATCAACATGTTCATTTTCAGCTAATTGTATATTATTTTCCTCTAACTGCAACCGATCATTTTCCATACCCTATACTCCCTTAATCATTATATTTTCTAAGTATATACTTACTCATTACATATTATTAATCGCATAATTAACTTTCTAATTATTATATCATATATTTACTCATAATTGAAATATCTTTTCATCTTCATGTCTATCCTTAAAATTACCCTCCTTTTATACACACCATTACAACTTATAAAATTGACAATGCAATGATGTTTCCCCAATATATAAACATAAAAAATCCACGCCCAACCTATCTCTAGATTGTCGTGGATTTCATAGATGGAGGTGAGGCGTACAACTACACAGTCACGAACAATTTGAAGCAATACAGACATTTAGCATAAAAAAATCCACACAAATAATAATGTGGATTTTTCAATGTTTATTTACTTGAAATTGCAATATCAAATATTGTTCCAACTATAGTCTTCAAGGTTAATAATTCATTTTTATTCATTTTGCACAATTTAATTATCCCTTTTCTTTCAAACTCTTCAATATTATCTATGCCCTTCAATTCTTCAATACCAGCAGAACCAGTACCGTCAATATTGACATTCCCCTCTTTTTTTGATACAATAAAGCATCTGTTTTCGATTTCTTTCATACACCCGTCCAAATCATACATATGTATATGGTCTGGGTGTAATTTGATATCGTTAACGATTTTTTTATATTCTTCTTTCATTGCGATTAATGTTTCCATTTTTGTCCCTCCAATGTCATTATCAATTACCTATTACTTATATTATAATACGAACCTATGTTCGTGTAAAGCGTTTTTGAGTAAAGATAATACACATTACGAGGAATTAATATATAACATAACCATTACTGGTTCAACCTCCCACAAATATAGCATAGAACGGTCGGTGTTGCATCAGCCTCGGGCTACTTAACCAGTGCCTGCAGGAGTTGTAGCAACCTCACTTTGTTCTTTTAAATTTTTTGAGGGGAGATTAACCTATAATTATATTACACCTAATAGGTTAGATATATGCCCTTAGACCACTTTCTGGACGAGATATATGACTGCTCTTAACAGATCGCATCCCTTGCCTGGTATTGAATGGAACATATATTTTGTCCGAACTACGTTTTGTAACGAGCAACCATGTCTTGGTACTAACATTATCGCTCACAGCTGTTAGGTATATTATACCATAGTTATATGCTAAAAGGTTTCTGACTAACGTTCGGCGCACCGAACGTTTTACGCACAATTAACTTATGCCATCTACCAAGTCATCAATTTTTACTTTTAAAGCCCGTGATATTTTATAGATTGTATCAAAATAAGGTTTACTATCATTATTCTCAATCTGATATAGAGTCGATTTTGATACACCCGATATCTTAGATAATTTATTTAAACTTATATTCTTAGACTCTCTTATTTCTTTAATTTTTAGGACATACCCATAAACTTTTTTTCTA
The DNA here is from genome assembly GCF_025211055.1 of Vallitalea sp. GTDB lineage: Bacteria > Bacillota > Clostridia > Lachnospirales > Vallitaleaceae > Vallitalea. Next base: position 283,831 of record NZ_JAOARO010000057.1, read on the forward strand.
GGTCGTCTATCTCCTTTTTCATTTCTCCTAGATTGTACCAACTTTCATGATTGGGATTCTTTTGTATATCTTTTAAGGCTCTCATATATTCTATTGTTAATACTCTTATCTCTTCTTCTAATCTTTCTTCTTCTGTAAGTTGTTTCTGCTCAATCTGTCCACCCTCAAAAAACTCTTCTATGGACAATTCTAAGGCTTTTCTAACCTTGTCTTGGTCTAATAGGTTCATTTCTATAATGCCCTGTTCATGTAGCAATATTTTTGTTACAGCCACACTAGATTCTTTACTTAATTCAAATAATGTTAATCCTACCTCTTGTCTAAACTTTTTAATGTCAACCATGCTGTCTCACTCCTGTCAAATTATGTATTTTATTACTTTAATTATATAAAGTTCTACAGCATTTGACTAATGGTAATATATGGTATATAATTTTATAGAGGTATTAGAATTTCGGATAAAAAAAGCGATAGTATGCCCTTAGCACTATCGCTTTTTTATGTAAAAAAATAAAGCCTACCTTGGTAAGCTTATCTTATGTACTAATCTTCACTTTCTATTTTTCTATTATGCTATATACTTCGTAATATTATTAGTAAAAATATATGCGTATTTTAAAACTCAAAAGGAATGATCTCATGAGACTAAGAGAAATTAGAATCGAAAAAGGACTTACCAATAAGAAAATATCTGAATTAAGTGGTGTAC
>NZ_JAOARO010000058.1 GCF_025211055.1 Vallitalea sp.
ATATATTTCATAATCAAGGCGCGAAGCGCACATTTTTCGATGAATATGTCAATGGTTTTTGACAAAAAAGTGGGGGGTTTTAATAAAAAGGAATCTAGAAGCGTTGAATTTACTGGCTTAGAGATTCCGAGAGAATATTTCACAGTTTAGGAGGTAAAAGATGTTAAAAAAATATGGAAAATTAATAAGCGGGTTCTTTTTATTTGCAATAATTATTAATATTTATTCTTTATCCCCAGTATTTGCTGATACCATAGATTATCTATTAGATATACCTTCTGCAATTAATACAACTGCAACACATAATAAAATTATTATAAAATGGGATAGAGTAAAAGATGCAGAAGGTTATGAAATAGAGGTCGATGGAAAAATAATTGATAATGGCAATTTTATTAATTATATACATAACAATTTACAATCAGGAACAGCTTATACTTTTAAAATAAGGGCAAAAAAGAATGGAAAATATGGTGAATGGAGTCAACCAGTGACACAACTTACAACAGAGCCATTTTATAAAACAATTGATCATTGGAAATATAAAAAAGAGCTTATGTTATCAAGGCATGGTGTAGGGGTTGTTGTAATAAATGATATGCTGTATGCAGTTGGAGGATACGGAAAAAGTTATTGTAATAATATAGAAGAGTATAATCCTGTGACTAATACATGGAGAATAGTAACAACGATGCCTACAACAAGATATGCTCCGTCTGTAGTAGCTATTGAAGATAGAATCTATGTAATAGGTGGATATAATAAAGAAAAGGGTACTCTAGGATCAATAGATGTATATAACTTAAAAACTGATAAATGGACTAAAATAGCAGATAAACTTACACCAGCAAGTAATTCCACATCCGTGGTAATAGATAATAATATATATTCAATTGGTGGATACAACGAACAAGATGGAATTTTGAACATAATTGAACACTATAATGCCGAAACAGATACTTGGGTAAAAAAGTCAGAAATGCCAACACCAAGAAGTCGATGTAGTAGTGTAGTAGTGAATGGAGAGATTTATGTATTAGGAGGATATGATGGTTCAAGTTTAGGTATAATTGAAGTATATAATCCCTTTACAGATTCATGGAGACAAAAAGGATATATGCCAATACCTAGATATGGTATGTCATTAATTAATATCTACAATAAAATTTATATATTAGGAGGGTATAATACAACGGCATTTGACATAGTAGAAGAATATGACGTCTATAATAATACTTTTGCTATACAAAGATTTATGAGTAAGGAAAGATTTAATTTTGGAGCAGTAGTTATAAAAGATCTATTATATGTGGTTGGAGGAACAAATGATGCTTATCCACTTAGTAGCGTTGAACAAGCATCTTTTATCAAACCAAATCCACCAAATAACTTTACCATGACACCTGAAGAAGAACGTATTAAGTTAGAATGGAACAAAGAGGAAGACTATATAACATATGAGGTTGAACTGAATGGGGAAATTATAGATAATGGGTTTGAGAATATATATCATCATGAGAATATAGAGAGGAATTATCAACATATTTACAGAGTTAGAAGTAAGCATTATACAACTAGTAGTTGGAGCGATATTAAAAGTTATATATTATGGGAACAAAATACTCCTGCTGTATGTTTATCAGTAGAAAACTGGTTTACGGTTAAAGAGTGGGTGGAAGCAGACGAAGAAGCTAAACAATCTGAAATCTTACTAAGAGCTAATAATATGGATAATTTCTATACTTTTTTTATTAGGATTGAATATGATCCAAATAAAATAGAAATCCTTGAAGATAGTATTATATCACCAGTATTAGGCTATGAACCTTCAAAATATATTAACTATACCAATGATAGTCAAAAAGGAATACTCAACTTGATGATATCAAAAACAGGAGCAGTTCAAGGGGTAGATGGAAAGTTTGATCTAGTGTCAGTCAAAGTAAAATATAAATCATTCTCTCCTTCAAAATTTTTAGTTACGAAGGTACAGGTAGTAAATGAAGAAGGATTTTTTATCAGTATTCCAAATATTAATAATAATGAACTGAGAATTTTAGAGGAATAAAATAGGAGGAGAATTCATTCATGAATAAATTAAGATACTACATGTTATTAATCATTATACTAAGTCTGATGCTAAATCTAAAAATTAATGCAATGGAAAAAACTATGGGTGAGATATCAAGTACTGATGTATCATCTTTCAAACCTAGATATAAAGTAGAAGGAACAGAAGGATTAGAAATTCTTAAATTAACCTATATTGATGATTCAGGAAGACATCAAGTTGATGAAGGTAAATATGAAAAAAAGTCTAAACAAGTCAATTATGTTGAGAAATCAGCAGGGTATAGTGAAAACACTTATATTTTTACAGGTAACTTATGGAGATGGTCAAGCGTTAATAGTACTAATATAGGAAACTCAAAAGATTATTCGGTAGCCGGTTATTCTGGTACAGTATATAGAGGTAGTACAACGCAAGGTGAGGTTGTAACTTCTTCTATACCAAGTAATCCTAAAAATGGTGATACCTATACAAAGACCCAGTATTATGATGTACAATGGTGTGGTACAATCTATAAGCTAGAATGGGTGCCTGATTTGGTGTGGCATGGAAAATATAAAGCACAATATAAAGGTTTTTATATAGAGGGTGATGAAATAGTTCTTAATTATGGACCTCTACAGTTGGTTAATGACCCAGTTAACATCGTAACAGGTAACTATTATGCAAATAGTACAGATATTATTATTGAGGATCATTTGCCAATATCAATAGAACGAAGTTATAACTCTCTATCTGATGAAATAGGTTTACTGGGAAAAGGATGGCGTTGGAACTATGAAACAAGCTTACAAGAAGACACCAAAAATAATGAAGTAACAATAAAATATCCTGATGGGCATGCTGTAACGTTTACTAAGCAAGAGGTTGATGATACCTATTCAGGACCTAATACTGTAAAAGAAACACTGACAAAACAATCAAATGGTTCTTTTACACTTGAATTTAAAAATAAATTAACTTATAAGTATTCATCGTTAGGAAAGCTCACATCTATAACTGATAAAAATAATAATACTGTAGAACTGATTTATGATGTTAAAGGTATTCTAACAAGAATTAGTAGTATTAATCAATCATTGGATGTCCAAATAACTAATGGCAAATTAATAAGGGTTGAAGATGAGAAGGGAAGATATGTGGCATTTAATTACCAAGGAAACAACCTAATTAATGTTCAAACTAAAAAAGGAAATAAAACATATACTTATAACCAACATGGCATAATATCCGCAACAGATTATAATGGCAATACATATATACAAAATCAGTATGATGAATTTGGTAGGATAAACTGGCAAAAAGATGGTGTGGGTAATATTATAACGTATGAATACAATGAGGCAACATTAGTAAATAAACATGTGACACAATCAACAGGGGATCAAACGAAATATACTTTTGATTTAAACATGAATATAATAAAAGAAGAATACAGTGATAGAACTACACAAATATTTACCTATGATAAATATGGGAATAAGACAAGCATAACAAATAGAAAAGGCTATAAAACTAGTTTCCAATACGATGATAGAAATAACATGACTAAAATTATATCCCCATCCCCATTTAACTATGAAACTATATTTACATACGATAATAATGATAATCTAACTAAAATACAATCACCAGATGGTGGAGAACAAATATTTATATATAACAATAACTCAAAAATAGTAGAACATAAAACTAAGATTGATAAAAATACATATACTACAACAACTTATAAATATGATAGTTATGGAAGATTACTTACAAGAACAAATCCGGAAGGATTTATTACATCGTATACATATGATATGGGTAATCTACCAAAAACTATAACAGATCCAGAAAACAACAAAATCAATTATACTTATGATACCTTATGTAGAATAAAAACAATTACAACAGACTATGGGACAACAACATTATCATATGATAATTGGGATAATATAACAAAAATAACGGATCCTCTTGGGAACATAACCAAAATGCTCTATGATGCTGAAGGCAACTTAATTAAAACTATTAATCCGCAACAATATAACAACAAAACCGGTGATGGAGACGGATATATTTATAATTATGACCAAATGGACAAACTTATTAAACAAACAGATCCATTGGGAAATGTTTATAAAATTCAGTATGATATAAGAGGTAATAAAACAAAAGAGGTTAACCCCAATGCTTATAATTCATCGACTAATGATGGACAAGGAATAAATTATGAATATGATATACAAAATAGAAAAATAAAAATAATAAATTCATCAGGAAAAAAAGCAAGAATAAAATATGATTCATTAGGCAATATCATTAAAACGATTGATGCAAATAATTATGTAGAATCAAAAGATGATGGAAAAGGAATTACATATTCCTATGATGAACTTAATAGAGTAGCTAAAATAGTAGATCCAGAAGGTAATGTAATAAATAAAATGGTATATGATAAAATGGGTCGTGTTATAAAGCAAATAGATGGACTAGGATACCTAAATGGTAATAGTGATAAACAAAGATATGGAACATTATTCAAATATAACCTAGCAGGTTGGTTATTAGAGAAAAGAATACCATTAAAAAAAGAAGGAAGTAAAGTATTTTACAATCTTACAACATATACCTACGATAAATTAGGGAGGGTTATAAGTGAAAAAAAATCAAATGAATATGTGACAATAACATCACAACCAACTACATATAATCAAATAAATTATAAATATGACAAGAACAATCGCATCATAGAAATAACAGATACTCAGGGAGCAAGGATCATCTACAAATATGATGCACTTGGTAATGTATTAACTCAAAAAACAAAATTAGAAGAAAACAAATATCAAGAAATAGGATATACATATGACAAACTAGGAAGAATCATTACAAAATACATAAAACTAAACAGAGAAGATTTAGGAGAGGACTATCAAGTTGGAGCACAAGATGGAAATGGTTATATTAAAGCAATAACATCCTATGAATATGATAAAAATGGGAATATAACAAAAGCAACAACCTCAGAAGGATATAGTACAGCTTATTCCTATGATGCGGCAAATAGACTAATAGCAAAAACAGAGGAAGTAACAAAAAACACTATTAGTCAGACCAATGTAAAGTTAGAGATTGAATCACCTAAGAAAAAAATATATGAAGACCAAACATATGTTTATAAAATTAATTCAAATACAGGAGAAACAATTAAAAAGATAAATGCTGACATCCAATATGATCCAAGAATCTACCAATTGGTTAATGCAGTAACTACTAATGAACAATTGAAAGTTACAACTGATCAATTAGGTAAAATCAATATTGTAGGGGATAATCTTAAACTTAATGGTAAAGAGGAGTTAGGAAAGATATTTTTAAAGGTTAAAACAAATATAACAGGAATTGGTTATATAACATTTAATCCATCTAGTAATTATATAGATAAAGAAGGTAACACCAAACCTTTTACAGAGCTAATAGGTCAAAGCCAATCTCTAAGGGGTCCAGATATGAATGAGGATGGGAGAGTAGAAACTGATGATTTTACTATAACAGCTCTTAAAAAAGACATGAACATCAATGACAAATATTTTGAGTTTAAATATGATATTAATGGTGATAATACCATAGGAACGAAAGATCTTGATTACATAACTAATTGGATATTTGAGGATAGAACGAAGAACAGTGTCCAACAAGATATTCTAAAATTTGATTTAAAACATACTAACATTCAGTATGAAAAAGGTGAAGAAAAAGTACTAAGAACTACAACATATGAATACGATAAAGTTGGTAATCTTATTAAACAAATTGATGCATCTGGAAATAATACTTATGAATATGACCTACAGGGCAATCTTATTAAACAAATTGATAAAGAAGGTAATATTCGTCGTTATAAGTATGATGAGGTAGGCAACATCATTAAAGAGATTATGCCAGAAAACTATAATAAAAGTACAGATAGTGGGCCTGCTAAAGCCTATACTTATGATACTATGAATCGTATTACAACTATAACTAATGAAGAAGGAAATGTAATACAAAAAAATATCTATAATAAAAAAGGTCAGCTAATTAAACGTATAGGTGGTAAAAATTATTATTCAGGCTCAACAGATGCTCTAAGAGATGGTATAACATATTCCTATGATATAGGAGGAAGAATAACAAGTATAACCACACCAAAAAGTAAAAAAGCAGGTAAAGTGACCATTAGCTATACCTATGATGCAAATAATAATATACTTACCCATACTGACGGAGAAGGTAATACAACAACTTATAAAAGGGATATCTGGGGACGAGCTACAAAAAAGATTAATGCAAAAGGTATATCGGAAGAATATACATATGATTACTTTGGAAATATTACAAGCACAAAAGATTGCAATGGTAATATAACAAGATATAATTATACTAATTCTAACCAAATAAAAGAGATTACTGATGCAAAAGGTAATATAATTAGCTATAAATATGATAAGCAAGGTAGAATGGTTAAGCAAAAAGATAAAATGGGGCAAACCATTAATTACCAATATAATAGTAATAATAGACTTACTAAAAAATGGATTATAGGAACAAATGACCAAGAAGAATATTTATATAATAAAAATGGAAGTCTACTAGCTGCTATAAATAAAAATGGGATACTAAAATATTCATATACAAAGAATAAACAGATACAAACAAAGACTTTCAATAAGGGACAAAAGCTAGTATATGAATATAATAAAAATGGTCAGATAATTAATCTAGTTAATCATGAACAGCAACAAACTAGCTATACTTATGATGCTGTTGGTAGATTAAAAACAGTATCAGACAATCAAGATATATTAGCTACATACAATTACAATAAAGATAGTTCTTTAAATAGTATTAGATACAATAATAATGTTGTAACTACCTACGGTTATGATAATAACAATAACATAACAAATCTTATACACAAAAAAAATGAAGAAGTAATTAATAGCTATAGTTATATCTACGATAATAATGATAATATAATTACTCAAATAAAAAATGGACAAAAAACATCATACACATATGATGAATTAAATCAATTAATAGCTGTCCAATATCCAGAGAAAGGCTTAGAGACATATAGTTATGATAATGTAGGCAATCGTCTCACAAAGACACATGAAGGAATAACAAGTAGTTATACATATAATAATTTAAATCAGCTGACAACAATGGAACAAAGTGATATAATAACTTCATATGAATATAACAAAAATGGTAATTTGATAAAAGAGATAATAGATGGATTTGAAACAAATTATAGTTACAATGGATTTAATCAGCTAACACAGATTTATAAACCTGATGGAAGTTGGCAACAAAATATATATGATCCTTCAGGATTAAGAAATGCTATTGTTGAAAATGGAATTTATACTAATTTTATTAACAATGGAGCTAATACTATAGCTGAGACTGATATTCATAACAATATATCTAAATTAAACATAAGCGGATATTCACTATTAGCAACAAAAGATCAAGTTGGAAGAAACTATTACTATCTTCAAAATGCACATACTGATGTAGTTGGTATTATTGACCAAAATGGAATAATGAAAAATTCATATGAATATGATGCATATGGAAATATAACAGATATGACTCAACAGATAAATAATAGATATACATATGCTGGAGAGCAATTTGATAAAATATCAGGTGATTACTATCTAAGAGCTAGATATTATAATCCTCAGGTAGGAAGATTTTTGCAAGAGGATAGTTATCGCGGGGATGGTTTGAATCTTTACGCATACGTAGCCAATAATCCAGTTAACTACATAGACCCTACAGGCTACTGTAAAGAGTATAAATCATTATCTAATACACGTGACTTTGATTTAAGCACCCAAGTTCA
>NZ_JAOARO010000059.1 GCF_025211055.1 Vallitalea sp.
AAAATAAGCAAGTAATAGAAAGTAATAAGAGCAAAAGAGAAACCCACAAGAATTATAAGCTTACAAAACAGCTTAATCTTGCGGGGTTTACTTATTTCTTATTTAAGAGCTCAAATATCGCTATTTAACGACAGCCCCATTTTTATATAAAAAAAGCCCTAAATGAATTTATTCATTTAGGACAAGATTTCTTTCTATGAAGAGGATAGATTGGGTTAGTAATTACCACCCATTCCACCACCCATAAGCATAAGCATTAACATATAAAGCATCATATTATTGTCCATATATGAGCCTTTTCCACCATCATTAAGCATTGATAAAAGTAATAACATCATCATCATATTATTATTATATTGCATTAGTAGTCCTCCTTTCAGAATTAAACTTTTCTTACAATTTCCTCAGTTTATCGTAAGTATAATATATTTTATGAAGGAGTATTTAAATGTGTGTTTGTATACATTTATTGCAAGGCTACTAATTAAGAAATATTTCCATTAGATTAGTTAAAATGTTGTTATCAAGCACAAAATTATCATTATCCATGATAAGCAATACTAAAATAAGCAAGAATATATCATTTATATCATCTTTATTCTTATTCTTATATTTATTATTAGATTTTAAGAATCCATCTGGAATATCATTTAAAGAATAGTAAGTATTAATACTTTCTATCATATAAATTTTCCTTTCTAATGATAGTATCTATAATAGTTAATCTTTATTATCTATTACAATAGTTATGAAATAAATGAACAGTATATTCATTTATATAATATTTATTAGAAATATCTTCCAAAAGAAATATCAATAAGTCTGATTAGGACCAAAGTATTAATAGAAGTTGCTTACAGCCTATGAAACTATTGACATTCTAAGTACAATCGTATACAATAATACCATAATTGAATATATATAAAATTTTTTGCATATATAGTAAAAAATTTGCTTAAGAGATCATTCTTACTTTTGTAGATTAATCTACTTAAAAAATAGATAAGGAGGAATTACAATGGGTTTAAATTTAACACAAAAGATTATAAAAGATCATTTACTTGAAGGTGAAATGATTCCAGGTAGTGAAATCGGTATAAAAATAGATCAGACCTTAACTCAAGATTCTACAGGTACAATGGCTTATTTGCAATTAGAAGCAATGGAAATTGATAAAGTAAAGACTAAGAGATCGGTTGCTTATATTGATCATAATATGTTACAACAAGGATTTGAGAATGCTGATGATCATAAGTACATACAAACTGTAGCTCATAAACATGGAGTGTATTTTTCAAGACCAGGAAATGGTATATGTCACCAAGTACATTTAGAAAGATTTGGTGTGCCAGGTGAAACTTTATTAGGTTCAGATAGCCATACACCAACTGGTGGTGGAATTGGTATGCTTGCTATTGGTGCAGGCGGTCTTGATGTAGCAGTTGCTATGGGAGGCGGAACATACTATATTACAATGCCAAAAGTAGTTAATGTTAAATTAACAGGAAAGCTAAAACCATTTGTTACTGCAAAGGATATTATCCTTGAAGTATTAAGAGTTATGACTGTTAAAGGTGGAGTTGGCAAAGTAATTGAATATACTGGAGAAGGGGTTAGTACTCTTAGCGTTCCAGAAAGAGCAACTATAACTAATATGGGTGCTGAACTTGGGGCTACTACTTCAGTATTCCAAAGTGATGATGTAACTCTATCATTCTTAAAGGCTCAAGATAGAGAAGAATTATGGAAAGAATTAAAGGCTGATGAAGATGCTACTTATGATGAGACTATAAATATCAATTTAGATGAACTTGAACCTCTAGTAGCAATGCCACATAGTCCAGATAACGTAGAAAAAATATCCAATATCAAAGATTTGAAAGTCTGTCAAGTCTGTATTGGAAGTTGTACCAACAGTTCATATCTTGATATGATGAAAGTATCTAAGATATTAAAAGGTAAAACAGTTCATCCTGATGTGAGCTTAGTTATAGCACCAGGTTCAAAACAAGTACTTAATATGTTAGCTGCCAATGGTGCATTAGCTGATATGATAGCTGCAGGAGCAAGAATATTAGAATCAGGATGTGGACCTTGTATAGGTATGGGTCAGGCTCCAGCAACAGACGCAGTTACACTTAGAACTTTCAACAGAAACTTTAAAGGACGTTGTGGAACAGTTTCAGCAGGAGCTTATCTACTTAGTCCAGAGGCTGCAGCGGTTAGTGCATTATCAGGGAAATTGACAGATCCAACTACTTGTACTACTGATATAGATGTTACTATGCCAGATAAATTCTATATTAATGACAATATGGTAGTTCCACCTGCTAAGGATGGTAGTAAAGTAGAAGTTGTAAAAGGACCAAATATCAAACCATTCCCACTTAATGAAGAACTTAAGGATGATGTTGAAGGAAAAGTTTTAATTATTGTAGAAGATAATATAACAACAGACCATATTATGCCTTCTAATGCTAAGTTATTACCATTTAGATCTAATATACCTCACTTGGCTAACTATTGTTTAACACCATGTGACGAAGAGTTTCCTAAGAGAGCAAAAGCTAATGGTGGAGGGATGATTGTTGGTGGAGACAATTATGGACAAGGGTCCAGTAGAGAACATGCTGCACTAGTTCCACTATATCTAGGGATAAAAGCAGTTCTTGCTAAGAGTTTTGCAAGAATTCACAAAGCTAACCTAATCAATTCAGGTATTTTACCACTTACATTTATTACTATGGCAGATTATGATACTATCAGTCCCTATGATGATTTATCAATGGATAATGTAATAGAGAGCGTAAAGACAGGAAAAGTAATTGTTCATAATAAGACTAAAAAACTTGATTATGAAATGAATATAGAACTATCTGACAAAGAATTAAAAATGATTATTGCTGGCGGTAAAATCAACTTTACAAGAAAAGAGGCTATGCCTCGTCTTGCGTAGTAAGTTTCAGTTGTTAGGAAAGTTTCATTGACACATATGAAAATGTTCCTATTTCATATGCTTAAAAGTAAAACTTTCCTATAAGATAAAAAATTTGTAAGATAAACGATACTTTACTAAGAAAGGGATGGAATAGGCATGGATTATATGAATAAATTCGAAGAACTTATCAAAGAACAAAAAGCTAGGGTAAAAATGATGAAGGAACAAGGTGATTTTGTCAATTATGATGAATTAGATACTATAGTAGTTGGTGTAGTTGGAGGAGATGGAATAGGTCCAGCTATAACTGATCAGGCACATAGATTATTAGAGTATTTATTAGCAGATGAAATCAAGAGTAAAAAAGTAACTTTTAAGATTATTGATGGATTAACAATCGAGAATAGAGCAAAAACTAATAAAGCTATACCAGACGATGTTCTAGAAGAATTAAAGCAATGTCATGTAATATTAAAAGGACCAACAACTACACCAAGAAAAGGGGATAAATGGCCAAATATCGAAAGTGCTAATGTTGCAATGAGAAAAGAACTAGATCTATTTGCAAATGTTCGTCCTGTTAAAGTTCCAGATAAAGGAATCGATTGGACTTTCTTCAGAGAGAATACAGAAGGTGCATATGTTCTTGGTAGCAAGGGTATTAATATTGATGAAGATATTGCTATAGATTTCAAGGTTATCACTACTGGGGGAGCAGAACGTATTGCAAGAGCAGCATTTGAATTCGCTAAGAAAAATGGCAAAAACAAAGTTACAGTAGTAACAAAAGCCAATGTTGTTAAAACTACAGATGGTAAGTTCTTAGAAATCTGTAAAGAAATAGGTGAAGAATATGAAGGTATTGAAGTTGATGACTGGTATATTGATATCATGACTGCTAAATTAGTAGATGAAAAAAGAAGAACACAATTTCAGGTAATGATTCTTCCTAATCTATATGGAGATATTTTAACTGATGAAGCAGCCGAGTTCCAAGGGGGAGTTGGTACAGCTGGAAGTTCAAATATCGGTAAGAAATATGCTATGTTTGAAGCTATTCATGGTTCTGCTCCTAGAATGGTAGACGAAGGTAGAGATATCTATGCTGACCCTTCAAGTATTATAAGAGCTGCTGGTATGTTATTAAATCATATCGGTTATTCAGAAAAGGCAGATAAACTATATAAAGCTCTTGAAATCTGTAATACAGAGAAAAAATATGTTATAACAGGAAGAGACACTGGAGCGACAAATGAAGAATTTACAAATTATTTAATGAAAACAATTGAAAAATTATAGATTATGTGTATAATATATATGTTGCATAGGAATTTTTATTTATACTTTACATAAGGTTAATATTGTAATATTATTTAAAAGAGAATTAGTGTAATATATATAGCATGCACAATTAATATTTGGAAGATATTATATTAATAAGTGTATCCTATAAATAAGAGGAGGCACACCAGTGAGCGAGTATAATCTTCACGAAGAAGTAACTGATAAATACTCTTTAAGAGGTAGAGTTTTTAATAAAATACGAGAAGATATATTAAAGGGTAGATATAAGAATAGTGAACCTTTAAAAGAAACACAGATATCTAGAGAATTAGGAGTTAGTAGAACTCCCGTAAGAGAAGCCATAAGGCAACTTGAATTGGAAGGTCTTGTAACAATTATACCAAACAAAGGTGCTGTAGTTTCTGGAATTGATGCTAAGGATATACAAGATATATATGAAATAAGATCATTGATAGAAGGACTATCTGCTAGATGGGCAACTACTAACATAAATGAAGAACAACTTGAATTACTAGAAGAAATTGTTTATTTATCTGAATTTCATTATAAAAAGGGACATTTAGACCAGCTTTATGAATTAGATACCAAATTTCATGAAGTGTTATACCAAGCTTCACATAGTAAGATATTAAAACATGTTTTGTCGGATTTTCACCATTATGTTCAAAGAATAAGAAGAGCTTCTATTTCATCTGAGGCAAGAGCTAAAAAATCAGTTGAAGAACATAAAGCGATTGTAGAAGCGATAAAATCGGGTGATGAAAATAAAGTAGAAGAATTAACGAATCTACATGTAAAAAACACCTTAAAGAACGTTGTAGACCATAAATTAATGGATATAATAGGAAAATAATATAAAAGGGAGAATTACTCTAACCAAGTAATTCCTCCCATTTTTCATATAAATTCTCTAATTCATTTTCGTAATGAGTTTTTTCATCAAGAAGCTTAGCAGCTTTTTCAGCATTAGTATATATTTCTTCAAGACATAGCTTTTTATCAATTGTTGAAATGTTATTTTCAATTTCATGAATATCAGCTTCTGTTTTTTTAATTAGATTATTAAGTTTACGTTTATTAGCTTGTTCATCTTTACTTTTTAGCCAGTCTTGTTTGTTAGAAGTAGCAATTGGTTTATCCTCATGATTTTTATTATTCATGCTATTTTCTAGCTCAAGCAATCGTTGTTTTTCTTCTTCTTGTTTTTTTTCTATTACATAACTATAGTTTCCTAAGTAGTTTTTTAATATATTAGGAGTAAGTTCTAATACCCTTGTTGCAATTTTATTTATAAAATAACGATCATGCGAAATAAATAGAACAGTACCAGTATAATTTTTGATAGCTGATTCAAGAATTTCTTTTGATATGATATCAAGATGATTAGTAGGTTCGTCTAATAACAAAAAATTAGCATTTGACAACATCAATTTTGCAAGTATCAATCTACCTTTTTCGCCACCACTAAGACTAGATATTTTTTTGAATACATCATCACCAGTGAATAAAAAAGCTGCTAATGTATTACGTATATGACCTGTATTCATATTGGGATAAGCATCTGATATCTCTTCAATCAAATTATTATCCCCATTTAGGGTGGTATGTTCTTGGTCATAATAACCAATGTTCACTTTAGCTCCTAGAGAAATAGTTCCCGTATCTCCAGTTAGCCCATTACTGATGATACGAAATAATGTTGTTTTACCTGTTCCGTTATCTCCGATGAGTGCTACTTTTTCACCTCTTTTAATCTGAAAATTAAGATTAGAAAATAGGTGTTTATTATCGAAGGATTTGGATACATCTGTAGCAGTAAGTACATCATTACCACTTATGACTCTCGGTGATAGTTTAAGATTCATTTTATCATTAATTAGTGTAGGTTTATCCACCATATTGATTTTTTGTAGTTGTTTTTCACGGCTTTGAGCTCGTTTGATAAGTTTATCTCTACCGTGGGACCTAAGTTCACGAATAACTTCTTCCTGCCTTTTTACTTCTTTTTGTTGTTCTATATAATGTTTAACTTCAATATCTTGATTAAGGGCTTTATGTTTAATATAAAAGCTGTAATTACCATTATAAATATGTGACTGAGTGTTTTCTATCTCTATAACCTTATTAACTATTTTATCAAGGAAATAACGATCGTGTGAGATAATTATAACAGTACCTTGATAATTGCATAAGAAACCCTCTAACCATTCACATGCTTTAATATCTAGATGGTTAGTTGGTTCGTCTAATAGTAATATATCTGGTTTTTCAAGAAGTATTTTTGCTAGTGCTACTCTTGTTTTTTGTCCTCCTGATAAGGTGGATATATTAGCGGTAAAATCTTCTTCACCGAATCCTAGACCTTTTAACACTCCTTTTATATTACTTTTATAGCTATATCCATTATTAAGTTCAAAAGTATGCTGTAGATTTGAATATGATTTCATAAGTGAGTCTAGAGCTTCGCTATCATTATCTAGTTTAGACATTTTTGATTCATATTCTCTTAATGTATTTTCCATTTGTATTATTTCTTTGCATGTCAATAGCATTTCATCATAAATAGTTTTTTCCGATGATAGAGTACTATTCTGTGATAGATAACCAAGTTTTGTTAAGCTATTAATTATAACTTGTCCTGAATCCGCTTCCAATTCATTAGTAATAATCTTGAACAGTGTTGATTTTCCGGCTCCATTAATACCTACTATAGCTGCCTTATCACCTTTTTCTAGCCAGAAGTTTACATTGTCTAGTACTGTATTTGTTACAAATGCTTTGCATATATTTTTACATGATAAAATCATAGTTGCCTCCTATAAATATTAAAATTACCATACTATGATACCATTAATCACTGGTTTTGAAAAGTTTAAGGGTTAAAATTAGAGGTTTTTGGTAAATATATAAATATCTATTGTGATAATTCTTTGCCAAATGAGAAATAACCTATTTTGTTCATACATAAGAATAAATTTCTTTGGGACAACATATATATGATAAAAGAACTTTTCTAAAGGGGATGATGACTTGAGTCGTAATGCAGGTTATATGAAAAAATTGAGAAAATCTCGTGTGGAGAGAAAACAATGTATAAGATGTGGTAAACCTCTATCACAAGAATCGCTTATTAGAGGTGTTAAGCAATGTGAAAAATGTCTTGATTATCAACGTAAAAGAAAATTAGGACAAATAAGTTCTAAGGTTAATACTACGTATTTTTATAATAGACAATACAAAAAAGATGAGATAAAGAGAAAAGAGCTAGGGAATTATATGGTTGAAAACAAAATAACAATCAAGGATCTAGCGAAAGAATCTAATTTATCTCAAAGAACTATACAAAGAATTTTATACACTGATGCAAACTATACAAAAAAAACTAAAGATGCTATTAATAAATATTTAGGAAAAGAACTTTTGTAGATAACAATATTAAGTTAATAAAAAAATATAAAATAAAACTTAGCAATTAAAAAGGGTATAGAATTAATTTTTTATATCTATTTTATATGTTACAAGTAATATGTGGCATTTATAAAACACAAATATGTATGAAATGTAGGATATTAAAATTTTTTATAAGCATAATTTTCTAGAAAAAGTTGTAAAATATCAGGGGTTTATGATATAATTTATAAAATATAGATTGTATACAATAAACAATTGATTGTTTTTATCTATATTTACTAAATATAGAATTTGTGTTAATAATTTTTACTGTGATATACATAAACAATAAGAGTTTATCAGCATTTGATTATTTGACATAGATTTAACAACCATATATAATTATTTGTATAAAAGTTCCAAAATAGTATCAAGGATTGGGGATTGATTATATGATACAAAAGAAAATATCAACAGCGGTAATTAAAAGATTACCAAAATACTACAGATACTTAGGAGACTTATTGGAAAAGGATGTTGTAAGGATTTCTTCTAAAGAGTTAAGTAACAGAATGGGTGTAACGGCTTCACAGATAAGACAAGATTTAAATAATTTTGGGGGTTTTGGTCAACAAGGTTACGGCTATAATGTCGAATATTTATATAACGCTATAGGTAAGATACTTGGTCTTGAGAATAAATATAATACGATTATTGTTGGAGCAGGAAACTTGGGTCAAGCACTTGCTAATTATACTAATTTTGATAAAAGGGGTTTTGAAGTTAAGGGATTATTTGATGTTAACCCGAGGCTTATTGGAATAACTGTAAGAGGCATTGAGATTAAGGATTTAGATGAAATGGGAAGTTTCATTAAAGAAAATAGTATTGATTTGGCAATCCTAACATTACCTAAGCAAAAAGCACCAAAAGTTGCTAATGATTTAGTGAGTTATGGTATAAAAGGAATATGGAATTTTGCTCCTATCGACCTAAAATTATCTAATAAAAATGTTATAATTGAAAATGTGCATCTGTTGGATAGTCTAATGACTCTATCATATAATATCAAAGAGAGAATATAAATAAGAGTCTATAGTTTGTGTTTTAGAATGAATAACTATTCTTAGAGGTATTAGGTACTCATATATATGGGTACCTTTTAATTATATTGTGCTATAGAATATAATAGTTTATTACGATATAATTAATATAGAAAATTTTTATTATATTACTAAGCAGGTATAAATTAAGTACATATAAATAATGAGGACGTGAAAGCATGTTTTTTTCAAAGAAAAATGTAGAGAAACCAATTAATATAGAAAAAAGAGTACATATATTAACATTGGATAATAGATGGCATGAGCTATTTAATAATAATAAAAAACCAAAAAAGATAGTTGAACTTGAAAAAAAGCTTAATAAGCTTCTTGGTGAACAAGGACAACTTACTAATGATATAAAAGAATATACTTTACTTAAAAAGAAAATGATGGTTGATATAGTTGATAATATGAAAGAAGCCATAGAAGATGAAGATGATAAAGCAATAGGAGAAATGGAAAAAAGCAAGAAATATATTAATGACATAAAAATAAAGATGGATAAGATGGAATCAAGAATGGAGAATATGCCAAAAGAGATTCAAACAACTAACAAAGAATTACTAGAATATACCATGCAAGATTGTTATATGCGAATGTTTAATACTAAGAATGAATTAGATGAATTAAATGAATGGGTTGAAAAAGTTAGGGCAGAATTAAAAGAAAAAGCTGTCAAACAGACAGAAGCGAAGGAAGAATATGATATGATGTATTCTTATATGCATGATCTAGTAGGATATGAAATTATTGAATTATATGATAAAAAATATCTGGGAGGAAGTAAATGATAAAAGGAATAGGTAATGATATTATTGAAGTGAGTAGAATAGAAAAGGCCGTTCTCAATAAAAGATTCCTAGAAAAATATTTTACATCCAACGAGAATAAATTATTTGAAACAAAAAATTATAGAGGCGAAACAATAGCTGGCAATTTTGCTGTCAAAGAAGCAGTCTCTAAGGTTCTTGGGACAGGGTTTTTACATTTTACTCCTATTGATATTGAGGTTTTACGTAATGATAAAGGTAAACCCTATGTAGTTTTATATAACGGAGCTAAGGATTTGGCGAGACAACTTGATATTTCTACGATACATGTATCAATATCACATTCTAGGGATAATGTAACAGCTATTGCATTAGGGGAGTAACTTAGTTAAAAAGGAGAGAGTTGAGTTGAAGGTTGTCAAAAGTTATGAAATGAAGGAAATTGATAGGTATGCTATTGAAGAGATAGGTATACCTGGTATTGTTTTAATGGAGAATGCAGCAATGTCTGTAGTGAGCGAAACTATACAGTTACTGAAGGGGAGCAATAATGTTGTTATTTGCTGTGGTACAGGAAATAATGGCGGAGACGGATTTGCAATAGGTAGAATACTTAGCTGTAATAATATAAAGGTCTCTATAATCATAATAGGTGATTCTAGCAAAATCACTGGTGATGCCAAAATAAACTATGATATAGCTAGACAATTGAATATTAATATACATGAATTAAATGATGAGAGACAGATGACAGAGTTAAAAAATATAGTTAGTGATTGTGATGTTATATACGATGCTATTTTTGGGACTGGTCTATGTAGAGAGATAACAGGAAAATATTTAGAAGCTATCAATATCATTAATAGAGCTAATGCTTATAGAATAGCTATTGATATACCTTCTGGAGTGAATGCTGATGATGGTAAGATTCTAGGGAATTCAGTGTGTGCTGATAAGACAATTACATTCTGTCTGCCTAAGGTGGGTTTGCTTTTGTATCCAGGAGCTAACTATGTTGGTGATCTGGTTGTTGCAGATATAGGTATACCTAATATATCTATCGATAGAATTAATTCTTATACCACAATAATGGATGATAATCTAGCAAAATATTTTATGCCTAATAGAGTAAATATGTCTCATAAGGGTTCTTATGGGAAAGTCTTAGTTATTGCAGGTACCAGTAAGATGACAGGGGCAGCCGTTTTGACATCTCTGTCGGCTTATCGTACAGGAACAGGATTAGTCAAGGTATTTATTGAAGAGTCTGTATCTAGTGTAATTACGACAAAAGTTCCAGAAGCAGTTATTGAGACATATAGTAGGGATAATAATAATATATCTAATGAAGACAAAGATAAACTATTAGAAATGCTTGGGTGGGCTGATACAATTGCTATAGGACCAGGTCTTGGGAATGACAATATTACAAGAGAGATACTTGAAATTGTAATTAGTAATTTTAATAAGACCATTGTTGTTGATGCTGATGGAATTAACGCATTATCAAAAGATAAAGAGATATTGAATAATCGAAAATGTGAGATAATAATTACTCCACATCTTGGTGAGATGTCAAGGCTTACTGATTATGATATTGATAAGATTACAAATAATACAATAAGTGTTGCAGTAGAACTTAGTAAGACCTATAAGATTACATGTGTCTTAAAAAGTGCTAGAACCATAATTTCTTCTCCTAATGGGATGGTTAATATTAATATATATGGTAATTCAGGAATGGCAACAGCTGGTTCAGGAGACGTTTTGACAGGTGTTATTGTATCATTGTTAGGGCAAGGATTAAATGCTTCAGATGCGGCAATATTAGGTGTCTATATCCATAGTAAAGCTGGTGATAAGGCTAAAGATGATAAAGGAGAACATGGGCTTATCGCTAATGATATAATATGTAATATACCTTATGTAATTAAATCAAGTCTTAATGAATAATAATATAATATATAAGTTTTTATAATAAGTTAGGAAAGTAATTATACTATCCTAACTATATTTTTATTATTTGAAACTATAAGGGCAACACTACTGGCTTAAAATTACAATAAGTAGTATAATATTAGTGTTTAAAGAAAATATTATTGATTGAAATGGGATAGATGTTTAAGTTCAATATATATATAATGTTTAATATATGGAGGAAAGTGAGAGAATGTACGAAAGAGTATATGCCCGTATAGACTTGGATGCAATAATACATAATATAACTAATTTCAAGAATAGAATATCATCAAACAGTACATTAATGCCTGTTGTGAAAGCAGATGGTTATGGTCATGGTGCGGTTCCTATCTCAAAAGAATTAATTAATTGTGGAATTGACAGATTTGCTGTTGCGACTATAGAAGAAGGTATTAGTCTAAGGAAAAATGGTATTGATAAAAGAATACTGATTCTAGGATATACTCCAGTTGATTTAGCTGATAAACTGGTTGAATACGATTTAATTCAGACTGTATATAATTATACAGCAGCTAAAAACATATCAGATATAGCTTATAAAGCTGGTAAAATAGGTAGAGTACATATAAAATTGGATACTGGAATGGGTAGAATAGGTTTTATCCCTAATGATGAATCTGTTAGTATAATCAAAGATATATATAATTTGCCTAATATTAAGATTGAAGGTATCTATACTCATTTATCTAAAGCAGATGAATTAGATAAGACTTTTACTAATAATCAATTAAAGATTTATAATGAGTTTATTAGAAAATTAGAGAGTAATGGTATCTATATACCTATTAAACATGTAGCTAATAGTGCAGGAATAATTGACTTGGATAGTACACATTTGGATTTGGTGAGACTTGGTATATCATTATATGGATTATATCCATCTAATGAGGTAATTAAGGATAATGTAAAATTACAGCCGGTTTTATCACTAATCAGTCATATTATACATATAAAAGAAGTAGAGAAAGGTACTCCTATCGGTTATGGGGGAACATATACAACAAAGAGGAAGTCAAAAATAGCAACTATTCCAGTTGGCTATGGAGATGGATATGATAGGCTGTTATCTTCCAAAGGTAGAGTATTAATTGGTGGGCAATATGCCAAAATATTGGGTAGAATATGTATGGATCAATTTATGGTAGATATTACAGATATAACGGATGTGAAAGATTTTGATGAAGTAGTTTTAATCGGTAAGCAGGGACATAATGAAATTACCGCCGATGATATTGCTAAGATAAAAGGTACAATAAATTATGAAGTTGTATGTCAGTTAGGTAAAAGAATACCAAGAGTGTATTATAAGGATAATAAATATATGTATTCTATTGATTATTTTGATTAGACACTTGGCTGTTAATTATATTCCGTTAAATAATATTAAAATTTTCTTATTAATGTATATTAATTTAATTATTGGTGATAATGGTAATATAAGAAAATAGGAGTTGAACTTTTACATAAAGTACGATCTATATAATTAAAATATATATTAAGAACGTATACTGAACTGCAAAAATACACATATAGATAAATTATTATAGAGATGTGTTATTAGTTGAAAGTGAGGTTAAGAAGTTCAGCAAGATTTAGCGGAGAGTGAGTAATGTGGTAGTAAAACGTGGGGATGTATTTTATGCAGACTTAAGACCAGTAATTGGTTCTGAACAAGGTGGTATACGTCCAGTACTTATCATTCAAAATGATGTAGGAAATAAATATAGTCCAACAGTAATATGTTCAGCAATAACATCGCAAATAAATAAGGCTAAGCTTCCAACTCATGTTGAAATCGAGGCAAAGAAATATGATTTAGTAAAAGACTCGGTTGTTTTGTTGGAACAAATTAGAACTATTGACAAAAAAAGATTAAAAGAAAAAGTGTGTCATTTAGAAGATAAGGTGATGGAAAAAGTAGATAAAGCTTTAGTAGTTAGTTTTGGCGTTGATACATAGTTAAGAGACTTCCGAAAGGAAGTCTTAATTATTTGCAATTTTATAATATAAGTTTATTTGAGTTTCTTATTATTGCGAGTAAGTCAGAAAAATATTTTGCTTTAACTTGTATTCAGTATGACACAAAAATTATTATTCTAAATTTGTATAATAATTGGCTATGTAGATTTTGTGAAAATAAAAATTGTAAATCAAATATATCTCTTGCGTTTTTTGGGGATTTGTATATAATGATAGATAATGAATATAGCAAATATAATTTGACGAAAGGGTACATCATGGATTTTAATGCAATTATTAATCAAATATTAGTACTGTTTATTGTGCTTTTTTTAGGTTTTTTTATAAGAAAGATAGATATAATTGATGAACATGCAAGTAAGAAAATTGCTAGTCTTGTTGTTAAGGTAACAGCACCATGTCTTATCATCAATTCGATGATGAAGAAGACGGAGCTTGGTAATAGAGAGATATTGGAAATGCTTAGTTTATCAATTGCGGTGTACATATGTATGTTTATCATGACTTTTATAATACCTAAATTATTGAAGGTAGAAAAAAATAATATTGGTGTATATAGATTTATGATTATGTTTTCAAATGTTGGGTTTATGGGATTCCCAGTTATTGAATCCATTTTTGGCAAAGAAGCTGTGTTCTATGGTGCAATATATAATTTACCGTTTTACGCACTTGTATATACTCTGGGTATATATTTAATTTCTATGGATAATAAAAAGAATATAAAGTTTAAGATAAAGGATATTTTTAACCCAGGAGTATGTGCTGTAATAATTGGATTGATTATTTTTTCCTTTAAATTAACATTGCCTTATGTTGCGACCAAGACTATTGATATGATTTCTAGTCTTACAACACCATTATCCATGATTGTTATAGGAGCATCATTAGCTGGTATTAAGATAAAAAATATATTTTCAAATACTAAACTATATATTTACAGTTTTCTAAAACTATTAGTTTTTCCAATTATAATCTTAATTATCGTAAGACAATTAGGGTTTAATGAGATTATGACTGGTGTACCAGTTATAATTACAGGAATGCCTGTTGCTGCGAATGCGGTAATTTTGAGTAAGGAATATGATGGTAATGATATACTTGCATCGGAAGGTGTGTTTATAAGTACCATGCTATCAATAATAACTATTCCGATATTAGTGTTTCTATTAAGTAATTAAGCTGAAATTAATAATTATAGAGGTGATTAGTAAAATGGTTAACCGTATTATAAAAAATGATAAAAAGTTTTATTCAAAATTATTTGCAATAGGTCTTCCTATTGCTTTTCAAAACTTGATAACGTCCGCACTTAATATGATTGATGTATTTATGATAAGTTCTTTAGGAGTTACTGCTGTTGCAGCAGTTGGTGGTGCCAACAAACTATACTTTTTACTAAATTTATTCCTATTTGGAACCAGTAGTGGTACTGGTATTTTTTCTGCCCAATATTGGGGGAAAAAGGATGTTAAGAATATTAAGAGAATATTAGGATTATGTTTAATAATAAGTGTTTCAGGGGGAGCATTATTTTCAATAGCAGCAATATTCTTTCCTAAGTTCGTTATGCACATATTTTCTACAGAGGAAGAAGTTATTATAGAAGGTATTAAATACTTAAGAATTATTGGTTTTAGTTATTGTTTCACAGCTATATCATTTGCATATATATTTGTGCTAAGAGGAATGAATCAAGTTAAAATGCCTATGATTATAACTATTATTAGTATTTGTATTAATACATTTTTAAACTGGGTATTAATATATGGTAATCTAGGAGTTGAACCTCTAGGAGTAAAAGGTGCGGCTATTGCAACATTAATTGCAAGAACAGTAGAATGTTCCCTATTAATTACTAGTGTTTATGTACTGAAATTACCTATTGCAGGTAAGATTAAAGAGTTATTTGATATTAGTAAAAGTTTTGTCTCAAAATATTTATATACAGTTTTACCAGTTATGTGTAATGAAGTTATGTGGTCACTTGGGGTTGCTACTTATTCTTTTGTGTATGGAAGAATGGGTGAGGATGTCATGGCAACTATGACTCTGAATCAGACTATTGAACAATTATTTATGGTCATGTTCTTTGGAATATCTAGTGCTTGTGCTGTGATATTAGGTAACGAAATAGGTAATAATAAGACCCAAAGAGCATTTGAGTACAGTAAAAAATTCATTAAGATAACTGTCATAACTGCTGTTTGTATGAGTTTACTTATTATAGGTGCTTCAGGTTTTGTAGTAAATCTTTTTGACGACCTGACAGATGTGGTTAGGTATAATTCCAGACTATGTTTAATTGTATTTGGGTTATTTGTACCATTTAAAGCCTTGAATCTAATACTAGTCATTGGAGTTCTAAGAAGTGGTGGAGATACTAGGTTTACTATGATTTTAGATATGTGTGGTGTATGGTTAATAGGGGTACCATTAGCTTTCTTAAGCGGATTAGTATTAAAATGGGATATTCAATTTGTTTATGCATGTATATTATCAGAGGAATTTTTCAAGATGACATTTGCATTGAAACGTATGTATTCTAAAAAGTGGTTGAATAATCTTGTTTAACAACTTTGTATAACAAACACAATTAGTAGTTAGTATATTTTAAAGGGAAGTTTAAAACCATTAAACTGTTCCCTTTATTTTTTTTGCAAGTTTATAATGACTTTTAATTGCATAAATTACAGTAAATAAGATAAAATATTTATTAATATTGAAATATTTTATAAAAATATTGACAATTTAGACAAATGATAATATAATAACAATGAAATATTAAATGAGTAATACTTAATTAAAAACAAACCAAATATCAAATATAAAAATAAAAAATAACATAAAAAGATGTTTGGTGCTTATTAGCACTTAACATAAATGATAAACTAACCTGTACAGATAGTTTAAAAAAAATTAAAAAGTACTGTTGATAAAAAACAGTAAAAAAACGGAGGAGAATTTTATATGAAAAAAGTATTAGGAATTATTTTTTGTTTTGCATTATTATCACAAAGCGTATTTGCAACTAGTAACTCTAGAACCGATAGTATTCCACAACTATATGGAACAATAAGATCGGATGTATGGATTCAAGCATATGCAGATTCTGACGGTACTGGACTGTTCCAAGTTACTGCTGATTACGATAGTTCAATATATACTAGACCTTCATGGATAAAAACTAAATGGGATTTTTATGCAATTGGTATATCTGCAAGTATTAATTTTAAAGCAGGTTCAGGGTCTATTTCAGGATATGGATACACAAATAGTAGTGGCGGATATTGGAAAAACACCAATGGAGCAAGTACAGCTTGGTATAGAGGAAGAGTAGGAGCTAACGGACTTACTATATATGTTGGTTGTGAAAATACTGCTTCAGGTTATGCAGCAGGAGTACCATTTTCAACTACTGCAAGAGTATAGTTAATATGTATAGTTGATAAAGATTAGGGCTGTTTCATTGAAACATTATAATATAATGTTTGATGAGGCAGCCCCATGTAGTATGAATACAATAAACTAAAATTATGGGGATAATAATATGAAGAGATTAATATACATATGTTTTATAATAATAATAGGAATAATTCTAATCTATATAGTCGATAGTCATCAATCAGCAGAAACGATAAAGGATGATAAACATCTAGTTTATGATGAGTCAATGGATAAGTATTTTACAAATTTTATAACAAATGAAAGCATAGAGTTAATGGAATATACTGATACAACATCATTAGAAGACACTATAATAAACATTAGAATATTAAATAAATATGGTGAATTAGACTCTGAAAAGATAGATATAAAAAGTCTAAAAAAAATGATTACTGAAGAATTAAATAGTACCGAAGAAAATAAGGGAATGAGACTATATAATAAGTATGAACTGCTCTCTTCTGTAAATAATTTTTGTGATGAATTGGGATTAAATGCAAGTGATTTTATAGATATTAATTATAATTCATTGGAAGATATAAAGAGTATAAGAAAATTAATTGATGAGGATAATAAAACCCTTGTTATGTATTTACAAATATTATCCAGAATAATAAGTATTAGTGATACAAATGAAGAGATTACATGTGTTAAAGATATAGTGAAAAGTATTAGTAATATTAGCTATGAACAGTACTCAAAACATGAACAAATGATGATCGGGTTTAATTTAATAGAAATAAAAAGAAAACTTGGTATTGAAGATGTTGACTTAGAAGATAAATATAGTCAGCAATTAAGTAATATGATTAATGAATATAATATATATGATGATATAAATATTGGAGATATAGTTGTACTTAACAAAGGTATTCAGTTATTCGCTAACTTATTTACAGATAATGAAAAAGTCTTGAGTATAATGGACAAATTAAGTTTAATGCTGACAAGTAAAAATGATTACTTTGCTTTTATTAAGATTAAGTTTTATGAAATAGCTAGTCAAATTAATTATTATAATAAAGATGTTTATGAATGGGTAAAAGCTATGCCCAGAAATGAAGGATACATTTATTATAAACCTGTAGATATTATACCAACTATAAGAAGTTTATATTTATTTTTAAGATCTTATGAATTAAATAATATGAAAATAGTAGATGTTGAAAAAAATATAAATAATTATTTGGAGTTAATATTAGATTCTAGCAACAAGAATAAACTGAATAATACAGAAATATATTATGGATATAAACTTAAAAAATATGTAAAAAATAAAAAGTTAGATAGTATTATTGAATTAAGTATAAAAAATAGTTGTAATAATATTAATAAAGTAGAAATAACAAAAAATAATGTATATGAATATGTTTTACTTTCAAAAACACTAAAAATGAAAGGAGACAATCACTATAAAAAGATTTCAGATAAGATAATAGCTTTTCTGGAAGATGAATCTAATTATGTTAATGATGAAGAGAGACTTTTCATGAAAATCATGAAGTTAAATATGAAATCCTATATGAATAAAAAAGAATTCGAAGAAGATATTATAAAATATGAAGATGATATATTAAATTATAATGGTGAAACAGAACTTTTACTTATCCATACTTATCTAGAAATATTTCAAAATTTAAAACAGGAGATATCCAATGAATCTAAACAAAAAATCAATAATAAATTAGAAGGATATAAGATTTATGGAGGGTATTGCAAAAGACATTCAAAATATGTTAGTTTATTTGATACTCAATTAGCAGAGGAAATAAAATATATGCTGTTAGATTAATATTTTTCTAATTATCATAAAATTATTAGATAGGAGTTGTATTTATGAAAGAAACTATTCTTAGACTTAGTAAAGTATCTAAAAAATATAATAATAAAGTTGTATTATCTAATGTGGATCTTGAATTAAACAAAAGTGAGTTTATTTTAATAAAGGGAGAATCTGGCGAAGGGAAATCAACGTTATTAAATGTAATAGCCTTCTTAGAGCCTATTGATTCTGGTAAGATTTTTTGGAGACAAAAAGATATAAGTACTATGGATATAAAAGATAAGAAAAATATTAGACGATCTAATATAGGATACATATTTCAAGATTATAATTTATTTGAAAATCTAACTTTGGAAGAGAATTTAAAGGTCTTTTTAAGATTATCAACTAATAAAAAGGAATTTGAGATAGAAAAGGACATTGACAAATGTTTATTAAAATTCAAAATGAGTGATAGAAAAAAGATATTTATTAAATTTCTGTCTGGAGGAGAAAGACAACGAGTTGCTATTATGAGAGCATTTTTAGTTGATAAATCTATTATATTAGCCGATGAACCTACAGCAAATATTGATGAAATAAATAAAAAGCGGATTATAGATTATTTTAATGAATGGAAAAATGAAGGTAAAGCTGTTATATTGGTTTCTCATGATGATTTCTATGATGATATTGCTGATAAGGTATACATTTTGAAAAAAGGAAATATTAGCATAATGAATAGAGGTGTAGTAGAATGAAAACAGTATTATTATTTTGCAATAGAAATTTTCGGAAATTCATTGGAGTTATATTTTCATTAATGACATTTATGCTGATTTTTAATCTTATATTAGGTATTGTTCTTTCTGTATATGACAATATGAAAATAGGAATAGTGGATAATAATTCTCTTTATTTCATGGAGGTATATAATGAAGATGAACCAATGAGTATGCCATATAACTTAAAAGAAGATTTGGAAATGCAAAAAGGTGTTGCAGGAGCATTTTTTGATTCTTCTCACCCTGTTAAATTAATTGATAATGAAAATAACAGTCTTGATATTACAAATATTTTTGGCGTTAGTATAGATGTATTGAAATTTTTTGGTATTGATAAAGATAATGTTGAAAACAACTTTATCTTCCTAAATAAATCATATAAAAACAATAAAAAATTTAAAGATATTAAAATGGGAGATAGAATATATATCAAAGATTATAAGTATGTAAAAGACGGTGAGTTATGGAAGAGTGAGGAGTATCTAATTGAGAGAACTTTTTATGGATTTGTTGATACTAAAAATTTATCTATGTTTAACAGTGATTTATCACTTATCGATTATGATACTTCCAAAAAGATTGCTAGAGGGATGACAAAAAACGGTGATCCCTATTTTACAAGATTGATTGTTATAGCTCCAGAAGTTGATATGCTTGAAGAAATATCTGATTATATAAAAGAAAAGAATTCTGTAGTTAAAACAAGGTACACGTTAGAAACAACAGGTAATTTACCTAGATTTGCAGTAATTATTGTTACTATTAGTATTTTTATTATTGTTATACTATTTTTAATAAGTACTTTTAGTGTTTCTTCTAATTTAACACAAATATTTAATTTGAGAAAAAGAGATATAGCTTTATTTGATATATTAGGCATAGAGGAATCAAAAGTTATGAAAATGTTTATTGGAGAAATATTTATTTATGGAATAGTAACTTTTTTGTTGACTTCTATCATAACATTTGTTTTATTTTATGGATTCAAAAGCTTTTTAGGTTTTGATATATTGACCAATTATCAACATATATATTATTTATTAAATTTTGTGCTTTCAGTAGGAATACTCGTTATAAACAGTTTTATAAAACTTAAAAAAATATTGAATACAAAAAATACTATGGAGTATTATAAGGAAGTGTTAAAATAATGAAGAAATATTTAAGCTTAATACTAGTAATTATATGTGCAATTATAGTTGCATTAGTCAGTTGCAGTAGAAGATTTGATTACTACCTAGATAATGGTAATAAGAATAATAAACTGAATATAGATGAAAGGGATTTACAATATCTAGAAGTTAGTGATGGTTATATTAGCATTACCCAATATAATGAAGAAAAATCAAAAGTAGAAAAGAAGTATATTAAGGATAAATTAACTAAAAAAAATGATTTATTAACCTCTAGTAATAATGGTAACTTTGTTTTAGAACAAAAAAATATGGGGGTTGGCTCAGATAGAATTATTTCTTTAAATCAGTTAAAAAGCTATAATCTTAAAGAAAATGGTTATCAAATAATAAGTGAAAATGATAATAACATACTACTTCAGGTATACAATCATAATGAACATGAATGGACTTTGAAATTCTTTAATAAACATCAATACAATCTATTAGACATTGACTTTTCTAAAACAATTAATAAAACTAATTCAGAAGTAAATGAAGGGATATCATTAGAAGAAAAAACATTTATCTTTCTTTTTAGAGAAGAAGATGGAACATATTTGTGTTATGTAAATGATCAAGATGTTAAATATACTAAAATTAGCGATGAAATAATGAGAGATATTAAACTGATTGATAGTGATTATAATCATATTTTGTTATATAAAGGATACAAAGAAGGAGATAATTATGGCATTAGTTATCCTAAAATTATAAGTTTGGCTTACGATATTAATAATGACAAATTAGTTGTAAATACAGAAAAAGTTATAGAACTACAAAGTACTGATGATCTAAATGGAAGTGATTGTGTTGGTTTTGTTAGAAAAGATAATAATTACTATCTATTACTTCATTATAGAGGGGTAGGACTATTAAAATTATATAAATTTAATGAATCTGGCGAAGGTAAAGAAATAAAAATGATTAATCAATTTGATCTTAAAAAAGTAGTAGAAGTAAATAAGGAATTTAAATGCTTTGATGGTCAAAGAGTAGTTACTTTTGATTTAACACAATACTAATTAGAGTGATGAATAGTTAATATAGATTAACTAAGATAAACTCGCAATGGTGATATTGTCAATTTCATTAAAACATGTTAAAATTTACAGGTGATTAATGTGAAGGAGTGAATATTTTTATGTCAGGACATTCAAAGTTTGCGAACATAAAACATAGAAAAGAAAGACAAGATGCCAAAAAGGGAAAGGTTTTTACTAAAATTGGTAGAGAAATTGCGGTTGCAGTAAAAGAGGGCGGTTCTGATCCATCTCTTAATTCTAAGCTACGAGATGTAGTTGCAAAAGCAAAAGCCAATAATATGCCTAATGACACTATATCAAGAAGTATCAAAAAAGCTTCTGGTGAACTTGGTAATATTAATTATGAGCATATTATATACGAAGGTTATGGACCAAGTGGAGTAGCTGTTATAGTAGATTGCTTAACTGAAAATAAAAATAGAACAGCTGCTAATATAAGACATGCTTTTTCTAAAAATAGTGGGAATCTAGGTACAACTGGTTGTGTTTCATTTATGTTTGACAAGAAAGGTCAAATAATTATAGAACGTACAGAAGATATAGATGAAGATGAACTAATGATGATAGCTCTTGATAGTGGAGCTGAAGATTTTGTTGCAGGAATAGATTTCTATGAAATCATTACTACACCAGAAGATTTTGGTGCTGTAAACACTGCTGTTGATGAAGCTCTAATTCAATCTGTATCAGCTGAAATTACAATGCTACCACAAACAACTACCAAACTTACAAGTGAAGATGATATTATGAAAATGGAAGGTCTTATAGATCAACTTGAAGAAGATGATGACGTTCAAAATGTATGGCATAATTTTGACGAAAACTAAAAATTGATAATATAAGAAGCATTAGTCTTTATATCTTTTTAAGATATAAGGGCTTTTTCTATTTTATGCAATAATTAGATATCACCTTATAAAAAATGTCTTAATAAAAATTAATTTAATATTTAAAATTTTAAAATAATATGTTATAATTGAATTGAGGAGGGGTAGTATATGAAAATTTGTATGGTTTTTGTATTAT
Organism: Vallitalea sp.; assembly: GCF_025211055.1. Taxonomy (GTDB): domain Bacteria; phylum Bacillota; class Clostridia; order Lachnospirales; family Vallitaleaceae; genus Vallitalea. Next base: position 22,708 of record NZ_JAOARO010000059.1, read on the forward strand.
GTGGGTTGATTTATGGTGTGTTTGTAGCAATTCTCTTCTGTCAGATAAGTAATAAAAAGCGAAGTATTGCTTCTTTTGGAATAGGTTGTATAGTAAGTGCGTTTTTGGCTATCTACGAAATTTTTACAGATGGACTTGGTATAGATAAAACAGATGTATTCATTTGGTTTGTATTATTTTTTATAATTGGATTTATACTTTGCTTTGGAATATACATATATTGTTTGAACATACAGGAAGATAGAAAGTATAAAGTAAAACCTATCGATATACTCATGAACAACTACAATATATTAGAAGTACAGTCCAAAGATATGGAATCAGAGATAGAGAGTAGGAATAAGCTTAAGATAAAAGAGTTATTAGAAAAAGAAGAGGATATTAAACTAGCTAAACAAGAATTAAATGCTTTAGATAGAAAGATAAGAAATCAAATAAATCAAGGTATTTATATAAATATAGATAAACAAATTCCTATAACACAATACTTCATTGATAGGCTTCCGGAGTATGTAGAAAATGTTGCTAATTATACTATTGAATTATATGAAAAAACAAATATGTTCATAAAAAATTATTGTAATCATAGAAATAATAAAGACCAATTTGTACAAGGCTTTATATATGCAGTAGCTGTAATTACATGTAAGGTATTATTTGATACCAATAAAGATGTAAATGTCTGCATCAAATATTTTACGAAAGAATTCAATAACAAAGTATTTACTGATGTTAATAAAACTGATAATATATATAAGGTAACAGGAGATAAAGCAGTATTTGCAAAAGGTGATGAAAATATTAGCGCTAATTCTGGTAATTTTGAAGATGTTATGGTTATAGAATTCAATAAAGTGCATATAATTAAAATGGAGATAATGATTAGGAATAATTCGAAATATAAAGAGTTCACGTGCTTTTTAAAATATTGTAAGATTGACCAAATCATACAATTTTTCCTATTAGAGTTTATTGATGCATGTGATATTATAAATATAAGGGAGGCTAATAATGGCTAAGATTAACACAGTAGAGGCATTTATAAAAGCTTCAAAAATAATCAGTGAGACAAATGATCCTGTTATACTACAAAGAATAAATAATATACTATATCGTTCATTAAAACATAATGATGTATCAGATAATACAGATTATATTTATTTAACTAGAGAAGAAAAGAAAATATTTAGCGTTAGATAAAGCTATTTAACAAGAATAATTATTACTAAAAAGTTATAACTAGCTAACATAATTTACTAGATATGTAAAAATATAGATAAAATACTTATATTATTATAGGTAATTAGTACTATTTGGTTAATTATTTGACATATTTTTCTAATAGTTGTGTATAATTAATATATAATAATATATAAATGATAGGTACAGAGAAAGAAATAATTGGGATGGGTGTGGTCGTAATGTATGTAAATGACTTCGAAGTTAAAACTTTGGTTGAACTTACAGAACATTTTATTGACTTCTTGGACGTGCTATATAAAAAAGGAACCATAACAGAAAATCAATTTTTAGAAATGACAGAAAAGAAAATTGAATTTATTAATAAGATGAAGAATAATAATATTTCCTTAAAAGCATAGTCGTAATATACGACTATTTTTTTGTATGAAATAATGGTAATATAAATTCAAGAAAATCTTTAAAGATATTATTATAGCATGATATAATATTTATCTATGCTAGTAACTGCATAAAATATTCAAGTGGGAAAGTTGATAACAAGGAGATTAATTTTATGAATGAATTAAATAGAATGAAAGAATTGGTTCAGCTGTTAAATAGAGCAGGCGAAGAATACTATCAAAAGAATAATGAAATCGTGAGTAATTATGAGTATGACAATCTATATGATGAATTGATTAAACTGGAAAAAGAGACGGGTATAACAATGAGTGATAGTCCTACTAATAAGGTTGGATATACTCTTTTAAGCTCCTTGCCAAAAGAAAAGCATAAAATGAGAATGTTATCCCTAGATAAGACAAAAGAAATATCAGCACTGAAAGAATGGATAGGGGATAAAAAAGGGATGCTATCATGGAAATTAGATGGCTTAACAATAGTCTTGACATATAACGAAGGTAAGCTGGTTAAAGCAGTCACAAGAGGAAATGGAGAGGTTGGAGAAGTAATTACTAATAATGCTAAAGTTTTTAAAAACATTCCTCTTAATATTTCATACAAAGATGAATTAATCATTAGAGGAGAAGCAGTAATTAAGTATTCTGATTTTGAAATCATTAATGAACGTATTATTGATAAAGATAAATATAAGAATCCTAGAAATCTATGTAGTGGTACTGTAAGACAGCTTAATAATAAAATCACAGCTAAGAGATATGTGCATTTTTTTCCTTTTACTTTAGTTCAAGGAGATAATGTTGAGTTTTGTGATTCAAAAATCAATCAGTTGGAATGGTTACAATCTCTTGGTTTTGATACTGTAGAGTACAGTATAGTATATAAGGATAATATTGAGGATGAAATCAAAAATTTTGAAGATAAAATACAGGAAAATGATTTTGGTTCAGATGGTTTAGTACTAACTTTTGACTCTATTTCTTATTCTAGGAGTTTAGGACAAACAGCAAAATTCCCTAGACATTCAATAGCATTCAAGTGGAGTGATGAAGTAAAAGATACTAAGCTATTATATATAGAATGGAGTGCTTCTAGAACTGGAGCTATTAATCCTATTGCGGTCTTTGAACCTATAGAGCTTGAGGGAACTACTGTAAAAAGGGCGAGCCTTCATAATCTAAGTATATTAGAGCAACTGGAATTGATTAAAGGTGATACCATTGAAGTGTACAAAGCCAATATGATTATACCACAAGTTGCTAATAATTTGTCCAAAGATAAAACTGATAATCAAACATCAAGAGAAGTTTTGATTCCTAGCAAATGTCCAGTCTGCGGTGGTGAAGTTGAGGTAAAACAAGTTAATGATGTAAAAGTTCTATATTGTATTAATGAAGAGTGTCAAGCCAAGAAAATAAAATCATTTACACATTTTGTTGGTAGAGATGCTATGAATATAGAAGGGTTATCCGAATCTACAATACAAAAATTCATTGATAAAGGTTTTATAAAAACTTTTGCGGATATCTACAGAATTGAAAAATATAAAGATGAGATAATAGATATGGAAGGATTTGGCGAAAAGTCATATATTAATCTCATCAAATCCGTAGAAAAAAGTAAAAAGGTATTACTTCCTAATTTTATTTATGCACTAGGAATAATTAATGTAGGATTAAGTAATGCAAAATTGATTTGTAAACATTATGATTATGATCTTGATAAAATATTATCTGCATCAGAAGAAGAGTTAACACTTATTGAAGGGTATGGAAGTATTATTGCCAAGTCTTTTGTCAGGTATTTCAGTGATGAAAAGAGTATGGAAGTAATTAATGATTTGCTTGATTATGTTATCATTCAAAAAATAGAAAGTACCAATAATAACATTTTGGAAGGAAAGACTTTTGTTATAACTGGAAGTTTAACTATATATGCAAATAGAAAAGAATTAAAGGAATTGATTGAGAGCTTAGGTGGAAAAGTAACAGGAAGTGTTACTGGCAACACAGATTATCTTATCAATAATAACGTGGAATCATCATCTTCAAAAAATAAAAAAGCAAAAGAGTTGGGTGTACCAATTATAGATGAAGAAACCTTTCAATCCCTATTATAAACTCAAAGAGTAATAAAGTATTGTGTTAAAGCATGCCTTATGGTAGAATGTTATAAATCCAAAAAGGGAGGAATTAATGTGAAGATTACAAAAGAACAAGTTGAACATGTTGCTAATCTTGCCCGATTAAATCTTACGGAAGAAGAAAAAGAACAGATGACTACAGATATGGAAGTTATTATTGAATTTGCAAACAGGATTAATGAGATTAATATAGATAATACTAATCCTACAGCTCATATTATACCTATTAATAATGTATTTAGGGAAGATACAGTTAATCCTTCTTTTTCTAGAGATGAATTATTAAGTAATGCACCGAACAAGGAAAATGGATGTTTCAGTGTTCCAAGAATCGTTGAGTAAATTAAATAGCAGGGAGGCAAGATAATGGATTTAATTAAAATGACAGCCCACGAACTTAAAGATAGATTAGAATCAAAGGAAATAAGTAGTGTAGATATCACTAAATCTTATATAGATAGAATTGATAAAGTTGAAAGTAGTGTGAATGCTTATATTACATTAACTACATCACAGGCTTTAGCTAGGGCAGAAGAGATTGATGACAGAAGAGCTAAAGGTGAAAACTTAGGTATACTGGCAGGAATTCCTATAGGAATTAAGGACAATATGTGTACCAAGGGTATAAAAACGACTTGTGCTTCTAAGATGCTTGAGGATTTTGTACCTCCTTATAATGCAACTGTTACCCAGAAGTTAAATAATGAAGGTGTAGTATTATTAGGAAAACTTAACATGGACGAATTTGCTATGGGTTCATCTAATGAAAATTCATATTTTCATAAGACTATGAATCCTTGGGATCTAACTAGGGTTCCAGGAGGTAGTTCAGGTGGTTCTGCAGCAGCTGTTGCAGCTAATGAGGCCGTTTTTACTCTAGGTTCTGATACTGGAGGTTCTATTAGACAACCAGCTCATTACTGTGGAGTTGTAGGAATGAAACCTACTTATGGAACAGTATCACGTTATGGTTTGGTAGCATTTGCTTCATCACTTGATCAAATAGGACCTTTGACAAAAGATGTTGAAGATATGGCTCTTGTACTAAACACAATTACAGGATATGATAAATTAGATTCAAGTTCTTATAATAAAAAATACGAAGATTTCGGAGAAAATCTTACAAAAGATATAAAAGGTAAAAAGGTTGCACTACCAAAAGAGTATTTTTCTGATGGAATCCAACCTGAGATAAAAGAAAAAGTTATAGATGTTGCTAAGAAATTAGAAGAATTAGGTGCAATTGTTGAAGAAGTAAATATGAACATGACTGACTTGGCTTTGCCAGCATACTATTTAATATCTTCAGCTGAAGCATCCTCCAACTTAGCTAGATATGATGGCGTAAAATATGGATATAGAGCTAACAACTATGATAATCTAGTGGATTTGTACAAGCAGACTAGAGATGAAGGGTTTGGCAAAGAAGTTAAAAGACGAATTATGCTTGGAACATATGCCCTTAGTTCAGGATACTATGATGCTTATTATAAAAAAGCTCAGCAGGTAAGAACATTAATTAAAAATGAATTTGACAAAGTGTTTGAAAAATACGATATAATATTAACTCCAACAGGACCATCTACAGCATTCAAAATAGGTGAAAAAATAAATAATCCTATAGAAATGTATATGAATGATATATGTACAGTACCTATAAATATTGCTGGAGTACCAGCATTATCAATGAATTGTGGATTTGATAGTAACAATATGCCAATAGGTGTACAATTTATTTCAAAAGCATTTAATGAAAGAACAATATTACAGATGGCATATGCTTATGAACAAAATAGAGATCTACCTAATATAACACCACAGATTTAAATTATACTATAAGCTATAAATAATAGATTCTAAACAGAGGTGAAGAAATTGAGCTATTCAGATTATGAAGTAGTTATTGGATTAGAAGTACATTCCGAGCTAAAAACTAAAACAAAAATATTTTGTAGCTGTACAACAGAATTCGGAGGGGAACCTAATACACATTGTTGCCCTATTTGTACAGGTATGCCAGGTACATTACCAAAACTAAACGAAAAAGTTGTAGAATATGCTATTAAAGCAGGATTAGCAATGGATTGTAATATAAATGAATTCAGTAAACAAGATAGAAAAAATTATTTTTATCCAGACCTTCCAAAGGCTTATCAAGTATCACAATATGACCTTCCGTTATGTTATGAAGGTGAGATAGAGATAGAAGTAAATGGAGAAATTAAGAAAATTAGAATTAATAGGATACATATAGAAGAAGATGCTGGGAAATTGATTCATGAATCCGGCGAAGGCTCTATAGTAGATTACAATAGATGTGGCGTTCCGCTAATTGAAATTGTTACTGAACCTGATTTTAGATCTTCAGAAGATGTTAGGATTTTCTTGGAGAAGTTAAGGACAATCCTTCTATATGCAGATGTATCTGACTGTAAAATGAATGAAGGTTCTCTAAGATGTGATATAAACTTGTCCATTAGAAAAAAAGGTGATACCCAATTAGGTACTCGTACTGAAATGAAAAACATGAATTCCTTTAATTATGCAGTTAAGGCTATTCAGTATGAAGCAAAAAGACAAATAAAAGTTATAGAAAGTGGCGATAAAGTCATTCAAGAAACAAGAAGATGGGATGAATCAAAAGGTATAACAGTATCTATGCGAAGTAAGGAAGAAGCACATGATTATCGTTATTTCCCAGAACCTGACCTTATGCCTATAATAACATCAAAAGAAAAAATTGAAGAAATAAGAAATTCATTACCTGAAATGCCTGATAGCAGAGTTAGAAGATATGTAGAGGAATATAAGATAACAGAGTACGACGCTAGATTAATTGCTGCTTCCAGAAATATGGCTGATTATTTTGAAAAAGCAGTAATAGATATTAAGAATAAAAAAGCGGTAGCTAATTGGATTATAACTGAAATCTATAGTAGATTAGATGAAGAACAAAAAGAACAAGCTAAAATACCGTTTGAACCTGATGTTCTAACAGAACTTGTTAATCTAATTGAAGATGGTACAATTAGTAATAGTATAGGTAAAAAAGTTTTTGCTGAGTGTTGGGAAACAGAAAAACGTCCAGGTGAAATTGTTGAAGCAAAAGGACTTAAGCAAATTAGTGACGATAGTCAGTTACAAAGTTTAGTAAAAGAAGTTATAGAAGCTAATCCAAAAGCTGTTAATGATTATTTGAGTGGAAAACAAGCTGCAATAGGAGCGTTAGTTGGTCAAATGATGAAAGCGACTAAAGGGAAAGCTAATCCTAAAATGGTTAATGAATTATTAAGAGGAGCAATTAGTAAGTTAAACAATTAAAAAAACTTAAAAAGGTGCTGTTTCATAATTATAAACAGTACCTTTTTTAATATTTTAAGGTTAAGTACTTATAGAAGATTCTTCATTAATATCTTCTTTTTTCGAGATGTAATAAGGACAGTCAATATTGACGTTTTTATTATTACTTATGTTGTTAAGAGTTACAGAGACAGATAAATTGCATTTTCCTTCTTTTTGATAAATGCAGTTGTGTGTGCAATTAATATCCATAAGATAAATGCACCTCCTGTTATGGTATTTTATCCATAATTACTGAAAATAAACCAAAACTTACAGTTAAATGTTTGTAAAAATTATAAAAGGTGATAAATATGTTAATATTTGGATGGGGATATAAAACAATTAAGAAATACGGAAATATAGGTAAAAGTAAATGTAATATTTGTAAGTTAGTAACAGATTGGCAATTGGTTAAAGTAACTACTTGGTTTACATTATTTTTTATACCTATTATACCTGTTAATGTAAAAAGAATAATTATATGTACTAATTGTAATGGGAGACATATAGTTGATAAGCAAACTTTTGATAAATTATTAAATATCATAAAATCTAATAAGGGTAATATTAATTTACAAGAGATGCAATATTACAATAAAACGGAAACACAAAAAAATTATTTAAAAGAGATGGAAGAGTTTAGAAAAAGTAAAGATAATGAAGATAAACAAAATGTTGATAAAAAACTTACTGAAAAAGATATTGTAGATGGAACGAGTACACCTAACACAAGGCATTCACTTAGAAAACAATTTGAAGAAATGGGATTGCAGAAAGGCATGACTGTAATTATACATTCTTCAATGAGTAATATTGGATGGATAAGTGGAGGGGCAGTAGCGGTTGTTCAAGCTTTAATGGATGTCATTACTGATGAAGGGACCATTATTATGCCAGCACATACTACTGATTATTCGGATCCTGCGGATTGGGAAAATCCACCAGTACCAAAAGATTGGGTTTCTATAATAAAAGAGCATATGCCTGCTTTTGATAAAAATATTACGCCAACCAATAAAATGGGGCGTATAGCAGAAACATTTAGGACTTATCCAGGAGTATTACGAAGTAGTCACCCACATGTTTCTTTTACTGCTTGGGGTAAGAATGCTGAAGACATTACCAGGAATCACTCATTGGAGTATAGCCTAGGATGTAATTCACCACTAAAAAAAATATATGATCTAGATGGGATGATTTTATTATTGGGTGTAGGCTATGAAAATAATACTTCCTTTCACCTAGCTGAATATATGATTAGTAAGAAGAAAGAAGAAAATCTGGGAGCACCTATACTTTTAGACGGCAAAAGAAAATGGGTTGAGTATAAAGATATAGAACTTGATGTAGATGATTTTGATAAGATAGGATTAGAATATGAAGAAATCAAAGGAGTCATCAAACATAAGATAGGTAAAGCTGAGTCTAGACTGTTTAGTCAAAGACAAGCAGTAGATTTTGCCATAGAATGGATGAAAAAAAATAGATAATAATTAAGGAGTTATGTAGAATGAAATATATTAAGATGTGGATATTTCTAATAACACTTATTGTAATTACAGGTTGTTCGAAAGAAGTAATTAAGATTGAAGAAGATGTTTACAAAAAATCACAACAAATTCTTCCTGATGATACGTATATAATGTCTGATATAAATGAAGATATCTCTCTTGTATATGGTGAAAGTAAAACTATCTACATAAAAGAGGATGATGAATATATAGAAGTAAGTAAGACGCTCTGTTCATATCCTAAAATCGCACCTAATGAATCAGCAATAGTATTTGTTACAGGTGAACCAGACTATCCAGGTGAATTATACTTATATAATTTGAAAGATCATGAAAAGACAATGCTACTAGGTAATGATGAAGGTAGTAATACGCCAAAAGATGTAGAATGGTTAGATGATAAAAGATTATTAGTAATTAGAGGGTTTGGACATAAAGCAGTAAGATTAGGCGGGGAAATATCCATTTATAATATTGAGACAAAAGAGGTTATCCCATTACTAGTACCTGCTGAATTATCCGAATATAGAACTATAAAAAAGAAAGATGATATTTTTGAAATTGAATATGCTACATGGGAAGATGAAACACTTAGTAAAACCAATTCAAAAATCATAATATATAACATTACAGAAATTGAAAAATTAGTTGATAAGTAAAAAGAATATAATTATAAAATTTAATAAAAATAATTAATATACATATAATAATGTTAATAGTATGGAATAAATTAACTAGAATTTTTTGCAGAGAGGTAGATATCATGAAAAAATTTATTATGTTACTATTAATACTTAGTACTATGATTATATGTATAGGATGCAAAGGAAATAGAGTAGATAACGATAATTATAATAGAGCCAAAGATGTATTTTTGGAAGAAATTTATCCAAGATAGTAAAATCGGTCAAACAATAATAAAATATAGTTGATTTTCTAAAACTGATACTCTTAAGAGTAAGGTAAGAAAACCAACTATATTTATTCATATTAACGTAACTTTTTCATCGCTAGGATTAACATACATTGAATAGTTAGTATGATAAATAACATAACCAGGTACTGAGCCAGCTGGTTTTTTAATATGCTTTCTTAATGTATAATCAACTGCCACTTTAGTTGAATTATTCGCTTTGCTATAATAAGCGGCTAGAGCAGCCGCTTCTTCATAAGCTGTATCACTTAATTCTCTGCCATTAGTTTTGACAATTATATGTGAGCCAGGAACTTCTTTTGTATGAAACCACCAATCATTAGCGCTAGCAGTTTTCATAGTCAATTCATCATTTTGTAAGTTGTTTTTACCAACATAGATGTCAAAACCATCAGAAGACTTATAATGGAAAGGCTTGGATTTTTGCAATGCCTTTTTATTCTTGTTTTTTCTGAATCTAAGATAACCGTATTCCATTAATTCTGTACGTATCAATTGTAAATCTTCTTCTGCCTCAACAAAATTTAGAGAATTCTGTATAGATTCAAGATGGCTAATTTCACTTTTGGTATCTTTTATCTGTTCAGTCAATGCATGAAAAGTTCTTTTAAGCTTATTATATCGATTATAATATTTTGCAGCATTCTCAGAGGGTGATAAATTAGGTTTTAGACTAATAGTGGTTTCTTCGTTAGTGTAGTAATTGAACGCTTTCAGTTCTTTATCTCCTTCTTTTATTGCATATATGTTAGCTGTAATTAATTCTCCTTTAATCTTATATTTATCTCTTGATTCCGTATCTTTTATCTGCTTTAACTGTAAATCTAATTTCTTATAACATCTCTCAAGATTTGTTGCTATTATTTTCTTGATATCACTGGATTTTTGGCTTATCCTGGAGGTATTAGAACTTTTGGCATAATAACTATCCAGTACATGAGAAATTGACTCATAATCTATAGATTCATAATCTCCCCCATAACTACTTAACTCAATTGACGAAAACTCTTTATATGTTCCTTCTTCATCAGTAATTATATTAGGTGTATAATCGCCTCTCTCTATTAAATTCATCAATGATTCAAAAGTGGTATATATATTATTAAAATCACTATCAGTCAATTCACTGGTTGGTGTAGAACTATTAATACCAGCCCTATAACATATTTCCTCGGAAATCACAGGACTTATACCATTAAAAGTAAAGTAGAGTGCTTTGTGAATAATGGTATTCTTATCATTTAGTATAGCAATAAAATTATCCAAAGTAAAATTATCCAGAGGATTTATTTTATTCTTAGCTGGAGGATAAGTATAGATTCTATTAGGTAATACTTCCCTAACAGAACTAACATTAAGGGATACATGTTTTATACTATCTAATATTCTATTATTTTCTTCACAGAAGATTATATTACTATGCCTACCCATTATTTCAATAATTAGCTTTTTAATGCACAAGTCACCTAGTTCATTAAGGTGTTCAAGGTGAATTTCTACTATTCGTTCAAAATTAGGTTGAATAACTTTAAGAATCTTACCACCAATAATATGTTTTCTTAATAACATACAGAAATTAGGGGGATTCAATGGATTCTTTTTTGGTATTTCTGTCAAGTGAATGCGTGGCATATTAGCTAAAGCTGATAATAATAATCTATATGAATTTTTATTATTTCTTATTGATATAATTAACTCGTCATTTTCAGGTTGATAGATCTTATCAATTCTACCACCAGTTATTAATTGATTAAGTTGGGATACAATATTCGAAATTACAATTCCGTCTAGTGCCATGTATCAATCATTCCTTTCTAAGTATTCTTGTTAAGTAATTATAATCACAAGTATAACACTAAGTAAATTAAAAAGGAAGTAATAGACTTAAATATATGGTATAAAAGGCGGTTTATCAATAATTAATTGGTGAGTATAAATATACTCATTACTATTTATGCATATAACAGAATATTATGACTAATAAATTACCTTAAATTATTTCATTCATTTTTATTATTAAAGCTTGCAAAGTACATCGTTTTATATTACAATAGTATACAAGTATAAATTTTATTGTGGTTGTAATTTACAGGGATTCATAGCTTTGGCAATAATTTGTATGATTGTATACAATCCATAGGCGTATAAAACAAACAAGATACATTTGGTCATTTCTAATGGAATAAAAACCAATTACTTCTGGAAATCTTATTTACTTTATTAATATTTATAAGTGCAAAATAATAATAATACAAGGAGTTGATAGTTTGAGTGATAAAGAGATATATAGGAGAATACTGAAGTTCGCTAATTTAGCTGAAAACAATAACAAAATTGATTTTGAACTGTATGACAAATTTGGAGTAAAAAGAGGATTAAGAAATAAGAATGGAACAGGTGTTTTAGCTGGTCTAACAGAAATTGGAGATGTAATTGGTTATAGATTAGATGATAGTGAAAAAATCCCTACAGAAGGTTCTTTGCTTTATAGAGGTATTGATGTTAAAGATATAGTTGATGGATTTCAGTCAGAAGAACGATTCGGGTTCGAAGAAGTATGTTATCTGTTACTATTCGGTTCACTTCCTACTAGTAGTGAACTTAAGGAGTTCAATGAAATATTAGGAGAGAGCAGAGAAATTCCAGAAGGTTTTACTGAAGATATGATATTAAAAGCTCCAAGTCCTAATATTATGAACAAATTAGCTAGAAGTGTTTTGGCGACTTATTCTTATGATGATAATCCAGATAATACAAGTATAGAGAATATGTTAAGACAATGTATAGAATTAATAGCCAGATTTCCAATATTGGTTGCTTATGCATTCCAAGCAAAATCCCATTATTATGATAACAATAGTCTTTATATTCATAATACCACAAGAAATTTAAGTACTGCAGAAAACTTTTTACATATGTTACGTGTAGATAATAAATTCACCAAATCAGAAGCTGAATTACTTGATCTATGTCTTGTACTACACGCTGAGCATGGTGGTGGTAATAACTCAGCCTTTACAGCAAGAGTAGTTTCATCTTCAGGTACAGATACTTATTCTGCCGTAGCAGCTGCAATAGGATCATTAAAAGGTCCTAAACACGGTGGAGCTAACAATAAAGTTAGACAGATGATGGATGATATCAAGGCTCATATAAAAGACTGGGAAGATAAAAAGGAAATAGAGAATTATCTTACTAAAATATTAAAAAAAGAAGCAAATGATGGATCAGGACTCATCTATGGTATGGGTCATGCAATCTATACATTATCTGACCCAAGAGCTGTTATGCTTAAGAAGAAAGCTCATCAATTAGCTATTGAGAAAGATATGATGAAAGAATATAATCTATATCAATCTATTGAAAATCTAGCACCAGAAGTTTTTGCAAAAGTAAAAGGATCTTCCAAAGAAATATGTGCAAATGTAGATTTCTATTCAGGATTTGTTTATAATATGCTTCAAATTCCACCTGAATTATTTACTCCTATATTTGCTATTGCAAGAATTGGAGGATGGTGTGCACATAGAATAGAAGAATTCTATGGAGCTAACAGGATAATAAGACCTGCATATAAAAATATTACGGAACCTAGAGAATATAAAAATATAAATAATAGGTAAGTTAATATTATAATGAAATAGTTATTAGTGATGCTAATTATAAGAAAAGTGTTTTGCTAGGCAAAACACTTTTTCTTACTTAAATGATTATAAATTAACTAAAATTCAATAATAAAATAGTCCTTGACAAAACCCGTATCTTTTAATATACTTTTAGAAAATAAAAGCAATGAAGAGAAGAGTAATTAAATTAGAAGCTTACAGAGAGTTTCCTTGTGCTGAGATGGAACAGTGAATATTTAATGAACCAAGACTCTGAGCTGCATACGGATCTTATTAGTTATCTGAGATAATATGATAAGTGATGCTATGACGTTTGTTCACGTTACAGAACTATAGTATAATAAGTACTTGATGAGATTAGTATGGTGACATATTAATGAATTAGGGTGGTACCGCGAATAAATCGCCCCTACGAATATTTGTAGGAGGTGTTTTTTTATGAGCTTTTTTTCATGAAACAACTTGGAAATAATCCTAAATAATAAGTATGAATACAATAAAAACTATTTGAAGGAGTTTGCTTATGAAAGACAATAGAAGAAGGAGACCAAGACCAGAATTTCCTAAAAAAGCTGTTGTTACAGCAGGAATGCCTTATGGTAATAAAGAATTACATTTTGGACATGTAGGAGGAGTATTTGTTCACGCTGATACTTACGCAAGATTCTTAAGAGATAGAATAGGTAAAGAAAATGTTATATTCGTATCAGGAACAGATTGTTATGGTTCTCCAATATTAGCTAGTTATAGACAACTGGTAGATGATAATAAATTTGAAGGAACAATAGAGGATTATGTAAGACAAAACCATAATAAGCAAAGTGAAGTTTTAGATAAGTATGAAATGAGTCTTAACTTATATGGAGCTTCTAGTTTGGACAAACCTGGAGAATTCCACAAAGAAGTTTCAGAAGACATATTCAATAAATTATATGAAAATGGTTATTTAACTAAGTTATCTACACCACAATTCTATGATCCGGAACATAAAGTATTATTGAATGGTAGACAGGTAGTTGGTAAATGCCCTATAGAAGGATGTAATTCTGACAAAGCATATGCAGATGAATGTTCAATGGGTCATATGTACATGCCTAATGAATTAATAGATCCTAAAAGCATTCTATCAGGTAAAACACCAGAACTTACAGATGTGACTAACTGGTATTTCAAATTAGATGAATATAATGAAGTCTTAAAAGACAGAATCAAGGATCTAAAAGAGAATTCTAATTCTCGTAAATACCTATTAAATACTATTGAAGAATTCTTAAAGCCACCAATTATATATGTTAAGAGAAAGCAGTTAGAAGATGATTTAGCTGATATACAAAAAAAATTACCTAAACATACAATAATTGATGAACAAAAAAAACCTTCAATAACTTTTATATTTGATAATTTGGAGGATAGAGATACGGCAAGAGATGTTTTTGATGAGCTTGGAATAAGATTCAGAACTGGAAAGACATTAGTTCCTTTCAGATTATCAGGAAATATTGATTGGGGAATTAAAGTACCTGAGAAAGAAGACTTAGAAGATTTGACATTCTGGGTATGGCCAGAATCACTATGGGCACCAATTTCTTTTACTAAAACTTATTTAGATTCAATTGGCGAAGATCCAGAGAATTGGAAGGATTGGTGGGAATCAAAAGATTCAAAAGTATATCAATTCATCGGGGAAGATAATATTTATTTTTATGGTATTGCTGAAATGGGTATGTTCTTAGCATTACTTGGCATTAATAAGGATAGTAGCCTAGATTGGGAAAACATTAATCTACCTCATCTAATACCTAATAATCATGTATTGTTCATGGATAAAAAGGCAAGTAGTAGTAGTGATATCAAACCACCTATGGCAGAGGAATTATTAGATTATTATACTCCAGAGCAATTGAGAATGCATTTTTTAAGTCTTGGATTAGCTAAAAAAAGTGTAAGTTTCACACCACAGGTATTTATGAAAGAAGAAGATAGACAAGGACCAGATACTGTTTTAAAAGATGGTAATTTACTTACTAATGTATTTAATAGACTTATTAGATCTTGTTTCTATACATCTCAAAAGTATTTTGATTCTAAAATCCCTATGGGAGAAATAGACGAAAAGATATTGGAGGAATCTAAAGAGGCAATACTAAATTATGAAAGACATATGTATAATCATGATTTTCATAGGATTGTATATGTACTTGACAGCTATATAAGAAAAATGAACAAATACTGGGTTAATAATATGAAGAAAGCTGAAGCTGAAGAAGATAATGAACTTAGAGAAAAAGTTCTAATAACAGCTTTTCATGGTGTACGTACTGCTATTACATTGATACATCCAATTGCTCCAAATAGTTGCAAAATGGTTAGAGAATATCTGAAAGTAAATGAAAGCATTTGGGATTGGAATTATATTTTTGATAATATATATACATTTATTGATGATTATGATAGTCATAAGATGAAATATCTAGAACCTCGAATAGATTTCTTTGAGAAACATGAAAGTCAGTATAATAAGTAATTAGAAATAAAATATATTTAGAATTAACATATGGGCTTTAGTAAGTAAAAGTGAATAAAAAAGAGAGCGTTCCATTTTATTTTGGAGGGCTCTTTTTTTATAAAAATTACGATAATATTAAAAAGGAAAAAAGGGGAAAAAAGGAAAAAAGAAAGAAATGAAAGTAAATGAAAAAATATAACTTGAAATAAATGAAAATATATGATAATATAAAAATACAAAAAATAATATATACAAGCAAAATAATGGAGGGATCATAAAATGGTTAAAAAACCTTTTTCAATGTCTTTTGATTTAAAAACAGGGAATACAGAGGAAAATAAAACTACTTCAAGATTTTTATCTAACATGAAAGATATGTATATGGATGTAGATAAAGCAGAAGAAATGATTAAGAAGGAAGATGTAAAAGTCTATGATTTTACAGAGCTAGGATTTGACGAAGTAGAACAAGATTTATTATATGGTACAAGTATTGTTTATCCTGGTAAAGTTGGAAATGAGTATTTTATGACAAAAGGGCACTTTCATACAAAACTTGATCTTGCAGAGGTGTATTACTGTTTAAGTGGTAGAGGCTATATGCTAATGGAAACTCCTGAAGGTGATTGGGAGGCTGTTTTGTTAGAAGCAGGAAAAGCTGTTTATGTTCCAGGTAGATGGGCTCATAGAAGCATTAATATAGGAGATGAACCATTGGTTACTTTCTTTGTTTTTAGAGCTGATGCAGGACATGATTATGGAACTATTGAGACAAAAGGTTATAGAAAGCTAATTGTGGAAAAAGATGGGAAACCAGAAATTATTGATAATCCAAAATGGAAATAGATAGAATGTCATACTAATGAAAGGAGAGTTTTATGAGTTATAAGATTCTAATTACTCCAAGATCTTTTGGGAAGAATAATTCTAAACCGTGGGATATGCTAAAAGAAAAAGGATATGAAATAATAACTAATCCATATGGAAGAATTATGACAGAAGAAGAAATGATAGATTGTATAAAAGATGTAGATGGGGTCATATTAGGTGTTGATCCTTGCAACAGAAAAGTACTAGAAAAAGCGACCAATCTTAAATGTATTTCAAGGTATGGTGTAGGATTAGATAATATTGATATGGAGTATGCAAAGGAAAGAAATATACCAGTACATAGAACAGTTGGAGCTAATTCTAATGCTGTAGCAGATTATGCATTTGGACTTATGCTTGATATTACAAGGAAGATAAGTTGTATAGACAGGGAATGTAGAAAAGGAAACTGGAAAAAAATTAAAACTTCTGAAATGTGGGGTAAAAATATAGGTGTTTTAGGATTAGGTGCTATTGGAAAAGGTGTGGCAAAAAGAGCTTCTGGATTTAATATGAATGTATTGGCTTATGATGTTTTTAAGGACGAATCTTATGCAAAAGATAATAATATTAAGTATGTTGATCTGGAAACGATTTATAAAGAGGCTGATTTTATTAGTTTGCATTTGCCTTTGACAAAAGAAACTAAGGATCTCATAAGTTATAAGGAATTTGATATGATGAAAGATTCAGCTATTGTAGTCAATACTGCTAGGGGTGGTGTTATTAATGAAGATGCATTGTGTGATGCTTTATTAAATAACAAAATACTAGGTGCAGGTATTGATGTGTTTGAGGAAGAACCACCTTCAAATAATCAGTTTACTAAACTAGATAATATTGTAATAGGTTCACATTGTGCGGCTTCAACATTAGAAGCAATTGATAATATGAGTATGATGGCAACAACTAATTTGATAAACGAATTATAGATTAATTGAAAAAAGTAGGAGGTCAATAAAATGGATAAGGAAACAGTAATTAAGAGAATATCTGAGGTAGGCTTAGTGGCAGTAGTTAGAGCTGAAAGTGCAGAAAAAGCAAAAAAAATTACAGAAGCATGTATAAAAGGTGGAGTAGCAGCTATAGAAATTACATTCACTGTTCCACAAGCTCATGAAATTATTGCTAAACTATCAAAAACATATTCAGAAGATGATATTATCTTAGGAGCAGGTACAGTACTAGATTCTGAAACAGCACGTCTTGCTATATTAAGTGGTGCACAATATATAGTTAGTTCAAGCTATAGTGAAGAAACTGCCAAGTTATGTAATCGCTATCGTGTACCTTATATGCCTGGATGTATGACCATGAAAGAAATTGTAGAGGCTATGGAAGGTGGAGCAGATATAATTAAAGTATTCCCAGGTGATATGCTAGGAACTAAATTTATTAAGGCTGTAAAAGGACCAATGCCACAAGTGAAAATGATGCCTACAGGCGGAGTTGATGTAGATAATGTTAAAGACTGGGTGAATGCTGGAGTTGTGGCTTGTGGAGCTGGAAGTAGTTTAACAGCAGGAGCAAAAACAGGTGATTATGATAAAGTTGTTGAAACTGCAAAATTATTTATTGAAAGAATAAACGAAGCAAGAAAAAATGTAAGGTAGTGATAAGGATGTTTATACGAACAGTTTTGGGTGATAAAAGTATAGACGAATTAGGTCATTGTCAATGTCATGAACATATATATCTAGAAAAGGGGTATTCTGCTGAGATTAACCCTGTATTATGTATTGATGACTATAACAAATCATTAAAAGAATTGACTGATTATTATGATAATGGAGGAAGAGCAATTGTTGATGCACAGCCTATAGGATGTGGTCGTTGCGCAGATAAACTAATAGATTTAGCATCAAATAGCAAAGTAGATATTATTGCTTCTACAGGCTTTCATAAGCTTATTTTCTATCCTAGAGAACATTGGATTTATAAAATTAGTCAAGGGGAATTTGAAGAGTTAATGCACAAAGAAATTGAAGAAGGAATGTTCATTAATTGTAATACTAATTATCCGAGGGAACAAATTGACAATAAAGCTGGAATGATCAAAGTAGCATGTGACAAACAAGGACTTGATAATACATATAAAAAATACTTTGCAGCGGCAGCTGCTGTTGCAAAAAAAACAGGTATATCAATACAATGTCATATTGAAAGAGCAGAAACTGGTATGGAAATCGTGGATTATCTACTAGAATCTGGTGTAAGTGCTGATTCAATAATTTTAGCTCATATGGATAGAAGAGTTGATACTATTAAGGAAAATCTTTTGGTTGCTAAAAAAGGGATATATCTTCAATATGATACTATAGGAAGATATAAGTACCATAGTGATGAAGATGAAATAGCTCTAATTAAAAATATGTGTAGTGAAGGTTATATAGATAATTTGTTATTAGGATTAGATACAACACGAGCAAGATTGCTGAGTTATAAAGGGACAATAGGTCTTAGTTACATAAGAAAACATTTTATCAAAAAAATGATGGATAATGGTTTTAATAATGAGCAAATAAAAAGTTTGTTAATAGCAAATCCAAAAAAAGCATTAGCAAAGAAATAATTGAAAAGGAGAATTAAAAATGAGTGTAATATTACCAGGTAAAGCAACACAACCAACGTTTTATTTTATAGGTGTAACAACAACAAAATCATCTATTATGAAAGTTTTTCCAAGATGGGCAAAAGAAGCTTTGGGACTCGAAGATGCTGTAATAAAAGGTATTGATATAGAAATACATGCTGATCCTAAGGATTATATTGATGTAGTTGATTTTATTAAAAATGATGAATTATCTCTAGGTGCATTAGTAACAACTCATAAACTAGACTTGTTTGAAGCAACTGAAGATATGTTTGATTATCTTGATCCACATGCCAAAAGGTTTAGAGAGTT
Organism: Vallitalea sp.; assembly: GCF_025211055.1. Taxonomy (GTDB): domain Bacteria; phylum Bacillota; class Clostridia; order Lachnospirales; family Vallitaleaceae; genus Vallitalea. The sequence goes on from NZ_JAOARO010000059.1 coordinate 42,147, forward strand.
ATCCTGTATATCTAAGAGAAATGGTGAGCTTAGAGGTCATGCAAAAGATCCTATTTCAAGTGGACTTACTATGGAAAATTTTATTCCGGCTGGATTTTGGGAAGAGAACAAAGGAGAAGTTTTTATAATGGGAGCAGGAGGCAGTGCTCTAGCTATAAGTTCTCATTTAACTAGAGAAAAATTTAAAGATGACGTACCATCAAAAATAGTAATAGCAAATAGAAGCCAGCCAAGACTTGATGCGGCAAAAGAAAAATTAATAGGAATTAATGACAAAGTTAGGTTTGAATACTTACTTGGGCCAACACCAGAGGATAATGATGGATATTTGAGCGATATTAAGCCTTATTCGTTGGTTATTAATGCAACAGGTTTAGGTAAAGATAGACCAGGCTCCCCATTAACAAATAATGCTGAGTTTCCAGAAAATAGCCTTGTATGGGAGTTGAATTATCGAGGAAATTTAATATTTATGGATCAAGCAAAAGCACAAGAACAAGAAAAACAATTAACAATAGAAGATGGTTGGATTTACTTTATTCATGGTTGGACTCAAGTTATTGCAGAAGTATTTGATATTGAGATAACTGGAGAAAAGCTAAATCATTGTGAAAAGATAGCTTTTGAAATGAGATAATCAATACATTATTATAGGATAATAGTTGAATAATGTTAAAAAATGGGTAAAATTAAAAAAAAATGAAAAAGCATGAAAAATTGCTTTATATAAAGTGCACAAAAATAATAGAAAAATGTATAAAAAAGCAACTTTTTGCACATATAATATTGACAAAAATACTATACGATAGTATAATTTAATAAAACAAAAATAAATAATAAAATATGAAAAAGAACAAAAGAGGTGAAGCGGTATAATGAGTAAAAAAGTCGGTATATGTTTAATTGGTTCTGGAAGAGCAGGTATGATTCATGCTAATAATTTTAATACAAAAGTCCCTAATGCAGAAATGGTAGCTGTATGTGACCCAGTAGAAGAAGCCGCTAAAAAGGCATGTGAACAACTTGGTATAAGTACATATTACTTGGATTATAAAGAAGCATTAAAAGATGATAATGTTGACGCAGTTGTTGTTGCATCACCTACAAAATATCATAAAGAAATAGTTGTTGCAGCAGCAAATGCAGGAAAAGATATACTATGTGAGAAACCAATGGCAATGAACGTAGAAGAATGCGATGTAATGATAAAAGAGGCAAAATATAATAATGTAAAACTTCAAATAGCTTTTATGAGAAGATTTGATGAAGGCTTTATGCAAGCAAAAGAAATAATAGACTCAGGTGAAATTGGTGAAGTTGTTTTAGTGAAATCATTAACAAGAGGTCCTAGTATTCCTAAGCCCTGGATGTATGACATTTCAAAAAGCAATGGACCATTAGCAGAAGTAAATAGTCATGATATTGATGCTATGAGATGGCTTGCAGGAAGTGAATTTAAAACAATTTATGGAATAGCTGATAATTATAGAGCACCTCAAGTAAAAGAACAGTATCCAGATTACTATGATAATGTTATTATGGCAATTCAATTTGAGAATGGTGTACAAGGACTAATGGATGGGGCAACATCAGTTCGATATGGATATGATGCAAGAGCAGAAGTATTAGGTACTGAAGGTTGTATATTTATTGGTGGTACAAATGCTAACAATACTGTTACTTGTAGTCTTAATAATGGTAAGAAAAGAAAAGTAATGAATAGTTGGATGAACTTATTTAAGGATGCTTATACAGCTGAGGATGTTAGTTTTATTGATTGTATTATTAATGACCAAGAACCAAAAGTAACAGGTCATGATGGTAAAATGGCTGTAAAGATAGTAGAAGCAGGTATGCAGTCAATAAAAACAAAAAAAGTGATTGATCTTAATAAAATGTAATGGAGGTATATAATGGATACAATGTTGGCTGCAAGAATGTATGGTAAACAAGACATTAGAATTGAGCAAGTCCCTATACCAGAAATTAACGATAATGAAATTTTAATAAAAGTTAAAAGTGCTGCAATTTGTGGAACTGATCTGAGAATGTATATGAATGGATATAAAGATATATCAGAAAATAATCCTAGAATACTGGGACATGAATTTGCAGGAACAATAACAAAAGTAGGTAAAAATATTAATAAATATCAAGAAGGAATGACAGTAGCTGTAGCTCCTAATATGGGATGTGGAGTATGTGAATTTTGTTCATCAGGTAAAAGTCATTTATGTCAAGATTTTTTTCAAGCTCCAGGAATTAATATAGATGGTGCTTTTGCAGAATATGTAAGAATTCCTGAACCAGCTGTTAGACAAGGAAATGTAATTGTTCTTGATGAAAGAGTTTCAACAGAAGAAGCTGCACTAAATGAACCTCTATCATGTGTTTATAACGCATTTCAAAAAGTAGGAGTATTTCCTGGCGATAATGTATTAATTATTGGTGCTGGACCAATTGGTATTATGCATGCGAAACTAGCTAAGATGGCAGGTGCTGCTAATGTTATGATTAATGATTTATCAAAAGAGAGATTAGACATATGTAAAAAAATAGATAATAGTTTTATAGGGGTACATAGTGATGAACTTGAAGATATAATTATGAAAGTAACTAAAGGTAAAGGATTAGATGTTTGTATTACTGCTAATCCAGCACCAATTACTCAGAAAATAGCACTAGGTCTAATGGCTATGGAAGGAAGAGTTAATTTCTTTGGTGGATTACCAAAAGATAAAGAAAATGTATCACTTAATACTAATTTGATTCACTACAAAGAATTAGTTATAACAGGAAGCACAAAAGCAAGTGTAGCTATGTTTTCTAAGACTCTGCAATTTATTGCGGAAGGACTAATTGACGTAAAATCTCTTGTATCCAATAGATATGAATTAAAAAATATACATGAGGCAATAGAGTCATCAAAAAATGCAACAGGTCTTAAGAATGTAATAAGCTTTATATAATATTTTTGAACATTATTTTCAGAATAACTTAACAAAGCATTTTTATCTTAATATTCAAACATTAATGATAAATTGGTATTCAAAATAAAATTACATATTGAACTTAATAATAATTAATTATTAAGTTCAATTGTTTATATTTGTATATATAGGAGGGTATTACAATGAAAGCTAAACTAGTTCCATTGTATTTTAAAGAAGGTAGAGATGAAGAATTTGATATTCAGTTAAATGCATTGAAGAGAATGCTTGAAGATGTAGCTGAATTTGAACAACCAATTGCTGTAGGAGAGGCGTTACCAGATGTAGATGCAGTCATTTTTCCTCAGCTTATAGGAGAAGCGTATAAAGTTATTAACGATATAAAGAAAATTGATGTACCAATATTAGCTGTGACATCAGAGTTTGGTACAGTTGCCATGTGGGATTGGGAGATTGTGACATATTTAAAAGCTAATGGTCTTGATACATATGCTCCTTATAATCTTGAGCTAACTAAGAAATTATGTAAAACACTAGCAATGAAAAGAAGTCTTAAGGGTGCAAAATTTTTAGTATTTCAAGATGATCCAGGTGAAGGTATGCAGGCAAGTATTTTCAAACGTTTTTATTGGTGGGAAGATGAATGTGCAAAGACTATGCTAGATAAATTTGGGATAGCAATTGTAAAGAAAAGCTTTCAGGCACTAGGAGAAGAAGCTAAAAAGATAACAGATGAAGAAGCACTTGCTATGTTAAGTAAAAAAACATTTGAAACAGAAGGTGTATGTCAAAAAGGACTTGCAAGTGCCATGAAAATGTATATGGTTATAAAAAAAGAAGTAGAAAATGATAGTAGTATTATAGGAGCAGGAATTAACTGTCTTAATGAATCTTTTTACTCTGATACAACACCTTGTTTAGCGTGGAACTTATTATTTGAAGAAAAAGAATTAATGTGGGCATGTGAAGCTGATACTATGTCATTATTAACCAAATATATTATCTACAAATCTTTAGGGGTACCATTAATGATGACAAACTTATATCCTTTCCTCATGGGTATGGCTGCCCTAAAACATGAACGAATTGATAAATTTCCACAAGTTGATAATCCCGAAAATCATGTTTTAGTTGCTCATTGTGGTTATTTTGGACTTATACCTAGATGTTTTTCTAGTAAATGGGTATTAAAAGAAAAAGTATTAGGTATTGTTGATGACAACGCTACTGCTATTGACGGACGTATGGCAGAAGGAGATGTTACATTAATACAAATGCATCCTACACTCGAAAAGATGCTGGTAATTGAAGGAGAGTTAGAAGGGTATCAGCAATATCCAAATTCTGACTGTCTAAACGGTGGAATTATCAGAGTGGATAATGGTTATGTTATGATGGATAAATTATATTCTCATCATGCTATTTTGGCAAAAGGAAAACTAAGCAAGGATGTTTATTATATAACAAAATTATTGGGTATAGAAATGGAAGAATGCTAATGAGCATAAGAATTTTTTTAAGGAGGATGTGAATTGGAAACAATACTAGAAATGAAAAAAATTCACAAAAGCTTCTTTGGGGTTGAAGTTCTACATGGGGTTGATTTTGATGTTAGAAAAGGTGAATGTATTGCCATATGTGGAGAAAATGGGGCAGGAAAATCAACACTTATGAAGATATTAACAGGCATACATAACAAGTTTTTAGGTGAAATAATTTATAAAGGAGAAAATATCCAACATCTATCACCTTTAGAGATTCAACATAAAGGTATTTCAATGATTCATCAAGAGTTGAATTTATTAGATGAGATGACAGTAGCACAAAACATCTATTTATGCCGAGAACCAAAGAAAAATAGATTGATCGATTTTAAAAAGATGAATAAAGATGCAAAACAATTATTAGAGAGATTAGAAGAAATTGATCCAAAGGCTAAAGTTAAAGATTTGGGTATAGCTAAAAAGCAGATAGTTGAAATTGCAAAATCATTATCCTACAATGCTGATCTTATTATTATGGATGAACCAACAGCCGTATTAACAATTAATGAGACAAAAATGTTATTTCAACTAATAAGACAATTAAAGAAAAATGGTGTAGCTGTTGTTTATATTTCCCATAGATTGAAAGAAATAAAAGAAATATGTGATCGTGTTACTATACTTAGAGATGGAACCTATATTACAACAAAGGACATTGAAGAGGTTTCTGAAAAAGATATTGCAGAACTAATGGTTGGTAGAGAAATTGAAGAAGTAAATCAAAAAGAATATAGTGGTTCAGGCAATATTGCATTGAGTGTACAACATGTTTCTGATGACTTCTTAAAAGATGTGAGTTTTGAATTAAAAGAAGGTGAGATATTAGGTATCTCTGGATTAGTAGGAGCTGGACGTACTGAATTAGCAGAATATATATTTGGAATTAGAAAAGCAAAGAAGGGTGAAATTTCTGTTTATGGTGAACATGTAAGTATTAAATCCCCTATAGACGCAATAAAATATCGTATTGGTTTTGCAACAGAAGATAGAAAAGGCTCAGGTCTATTTCTTGATAGAAGTATTAGAGATAATACTAACATTGTAAGTATGTTAAAAAGTAAAAATATCTTTAATAATAGAAGAAAAGAAGAGATATTGGCTAAAAATATGATTGACGTTTTTAGAGTTAAATGCCAGAGTACAGTACAAAAAATTAAGAACTTAAGTGGTGGTAATCAACAAAAAATAGTTCTAAGTAAATGGATTGCTGTTAGTTCTAAGATATTAATACTAGATGAGCCAACAAGAGGCGTAGATATAGGAGCAAGAAAAGAAATATATGACATTATTAATAGATTAGCAGAAGAAGGAAAATCAGTTATTGTTATATCATCGGATCTAACAGAGGTGTTAGCCATATCACAAAGAGTTCTTGTCATGCACCAAGGAGAAATAAGAGGAGAAATTGTTGGTGATGAAATTAATGAAGAAAATATAATGATTCTTGCAACGGGTATTGGGGAGTAATAAAAACGGAGAGAAGGAGTAATTGCAAGTGAGTAATATAAAAAACAAACCAAACATAACAAAAAAAAATTATATAAGAAGATTATGGAATAACAATAGTTCTATATTTGCATTGGTGGTATTGGTGGTATTTGCAGCTATCTCAAGTGATAAATTTTTTCAAGTATCAAATATTATGAATGTATTAAGGCAAACATCTATTGTGGGGTTAATCGCTATTGGGATGACTTTCGTTGTTATTGGTGGAGGTATTGATTTATCCGCAGGTTCTGTTCTTGCATTAAGTGGTGGAGTTATTATATTAATGCAATCACAAGGATTACCAATTGTTTTATGTATATTAGGTGGGTGTATTGCTGGAATACTAGTAGGTATTATGAATGGGCTTTTTATTACTAAAGCAAAATTAGCTCCATTTATTGTTACATTAGCAGTAAGTACAATAGCACGTTCATTGTTAATTCATTTTGCAAATGGTGCTACACTTATTGGTAAGAATGATCAAGCTTTTACAAGAATAGGTAACGGAAAAATTGGAGTTGTACCAATTCCAGTAATTATATTTGCTATAGTAGCTATTATAGCTCATTTTGTACTTAATAATACAAAATTTGGTACATATATATATGCAATTGGTGGGAACGAAAAGACAGCGGTGTATTCAGGAATAAGAGTAGATAGAATAAAGATAGCCACATATATGGTAATAGGATTATGTATTGGACTAGCATCAATGATAGAATCTGCAAGACTTGCATCTGTATCATCATCATCATCAGGAATATTATATGAGCTAGATGCTATTACAGCAGTTATCATAGGTGGAACGTCACTAAACGGTGGAAAAGGTAGAATATCTGGAACGATTATTGGTATGCTCATATTGGGAATTATAAGTAACATCATGAACTTATTAGGAATTTCTCCATATCTTAATGGAGCAGTAAAAGGATTAATAATCTTAATTGCTGTACTTATGCAAAGAAAAGATAGGTAGTAGATATATATTAAACATATATATAAATCTTAATTTCAAAAAGGAGTGAGTGTTATGAAAAAGTTTTTTAGTTTTAGTATGGTTTTAGTAATGGCAATATTAATAATTGGGTGTGGGTCAAATAAAAGTACTGAAAAGGTATCAACTGATAAGGAGCAAACACAATCAGATGGTGAAGAAAAAACAAAGATTGATAGAAAATATAAAATAGGAGTATCCTTACCTTCACCAGCAAATCAATGGGTGGGAGCAATAATTGATTATGCTAAAAAAGAAGCCCAAAAAGATTCAGAAGAATTCGATATAAAAATAGTTGTATCTGATAATCCAGCAGCTCAGGTTGCTGCAATTGAAGATTTACTTCAAGATGAATTAGATGCAATGGTAGTTTTACCTCTAGAGTCTGCACCATTAACTCCTATATGTGAATCTGTATATGATAAAGGCATTCCTTTATTAGTTTTGGATAGAGGAATAGCCAGTGATAAATATAATAGTTTCTTAGCAGGAGATAATTATGGTATTGGAAGGGCAGCAGCACATTATATTGCTAAAGAATTAGGTGGTAAAGGTAATGTGGTTGAGATGCTTGGCGTTCCTTGTGAAATTGTACAATTAAGATCAGATGGATTTAACGATACTATTAAAAAATACTACCCAGATATTAATATTGTTGCTAGAGCAACTGGAAATTTTTCAAGAGAAGTTTCATTAAAAGCAATGGAAGATATATTGCAAGCACAATCATCTATTGATGCAGTTTATTCACATGATGATGAACAGACACTAGGTATTAAACTTGCAGTAGAAAATGCTGGAAGACAAGATGAAATGTTTCTTACAGGAGCAGGTGGAAATAAAGGTATATATCAAGAAATGTTAAATGGAAATAAATTAATTAGAGCATCTTTTACTTATTCACCTACAATGGGAGGTTCTGCAATAAGAGTGGCTAAAAAGTTAGCAAAAGGTGAAGGTTTAGAAGATACCCTAGAGAAGGAAGTACCTAGACAAATTATATTAAATGCTTCTACAGTTACATCTGATAATGTTAAAAAATTCTATGATGAAGATTCTAGTTATTAATATTTGTTATAAATAAGTGAATAGATAATTTTATATTCATAAATAAAATTATCTTATATAAAATAATAAAAAACAATATAAAAACAAAAGGAGATGTTATTTATGTCATATGTAGTAAGACACAAAAATGAAATTGTTAATTATCCAGTTGAAGGATGTCATGGAGGAGAAGGATATATATATGTTCGTCAAATGTTAGGTTATGAGCCTGCATTACCAGTACCAGGATTTCCTGAAGATTTTGAGACACTAGTTAATTTTGTTCATGTAACAACTTTACCAGAAGGAACATCCATAGGATTACATCCTCATAATGAAAATGAGGAGTTCTACTTAGTTATTGCAGGAACTGGGGAGATGACAGTAGATGGGGATAAGCATATTATGAAACCAGGTTCAATCTGCTTAACTAAAAGTGGAAGCAAGCATACATTCAAGAATATAGGAAGTGAAGATTTACAGATAGTTGTTGTTGAGGCAGTTATGAATGCTTCACTTAAAAATGTAGCAGATAAAGGCTGATAAGGTAAAATGATAATAAAAGTAGGTGTTGAATTAAGCAGTAATGGCTTAATTCAACATTTATATAGGAGGGTTTAACAATGAAACTTAATATAGCTCTAATTGGGTATAAGTTTATGGGGAAAGCACATAGTTATGGCATTGATGCAGCTCCATTTTTCTTCAAAGATGGAATTGAACCTGTGAAAAAAGTCATTTGTGGACGAACAGAGCATTTAGTTAAACAAGCAGCTGAAGATTTTGGCTGGGAAGAATACTGTACAGATTGGCGTGAAATAATAAAAAGAGATGATATTGATGTAGTTGATATAGCAACACCAACTATAAATCACAAAGAGATTGCCATAGCAGCTATTAAAGCAGGGAAGCATGTTTTTTGTGAAAAACCACTAGCTATGAACGCAGAAGAATCAAAAGAAATGATGGAAGAAGCAAAAAAAGCTGGTGTTATCAATATGCTTGGACACAACTATAGAAGATGTCCAGCAGCAGCTTTTGCAAAAAAAATGATTGAAGATGGTAAACTTGGAAAAATATATCATGTTAGAGCAGTTTATTTACAAGATTGGATTATGGATCCTAATTTCCCAGCTATATGGAAGCTTAATAAAGAGATTGCTGGTTCAGGACCTCATGGAGATTTAAATGCACATATTATTGATTTAGCTAGGTTTATGACAGGTGATGAGATTGACGAAGTAGTGGGAATGAAAGAAACCTTTATTAAGAAAAGACCATCACCAGTAGTTGAAAAAAAATTGAATTCTATGTTAAAAGCTGATGGATCTAGTGAAGATGTTAAAATGGTTGATGTAACTGTTGAAGATGCCTGTTCATTTCTAGCAAAATTCAAAAAAGGTGCTTTAGGTACTTTTGAAGCAACACGTTTTGCTGGAGGACGAAAAAACTTTAATCGTATAGAAATTAATGGAGAAAAAGGAACTATTATCTTCGAGTTTGAAGATATGAATCGACTTCAATATTTTGATCTAGAAGAGCCTAAAGAAATTCAAGGATTCAAATCAATTATGGTAACCGAAGATTGTCATCCTTATATAGCTAATTGGTGGCCACCTGGACATATTATTGGTTATGAAAATACTTTTGTAAATGAATTCGCTGACTTTTTCAGAGGAATTAAAGAAAACAAAGAAGTAACACCTAATTTTTATGATGGATGGAAAGGTAATCAAGTTTTAGATGCAGTTATGAAATCAACTGATACAAAAACTTGGCAAAAAGTTGATGAGATGTAATAAAGATCTAAGTTTATTAGAATGGGGGGTACATAGATAAGATGATTAGTAAATTATTTGAAACAATTAAAATTGGAAAATTAACTATACCCAATAGATTTGTAGTTCCACCAATGGTAACAAATTACTGTGAAGAAAATGGTATGGCAACTAATCAATTAGAAGATTATTTTGTAGAAAGAGCAAAAGGTGGATGGGGCTTAATTATTACTGCTAACTTTGCTGTAACACCAAAAGGTAGAGGATGGAAATATAATGGTGGTATTTGGCACGACGAACATATTGCACCATTAAAAAAGATGGTTGATCATGTACATAAATATGATTCAAAAATAGCATTACAATTGTACCATGCAGGAAGAGAGACCACTTATGATATATTAGGAGATGTACCTGAGGCACCATCACCTATTAAAGATCCAACTATGCCAGATATTCCTAGAGAACTAACTATCGAAGAAATTGAAGATTTAATACAAAAATTCGGTGATGCAGCACTAAGAGGTAAAAAAGCTGGATTTGATGCGTGTGAAGTTCATTGTGCACACGGTTACTTAATTGATACCTTTTTATCTCCATTTTCTAATAAGCGAACTGATAAATATGGTGGTACTATATGGAATAGGACTAGGTTTGTGAGAGAAGTTATTAAGAATATTAAAGACAAAGCAGGAAAAGATTATCCTGTAATATGCAGAATTTCTTCTCATGAGCTAGTAAGTGGAGGTTTAACCATAGAAGATACAAAAGTAATTTCAAGGATATTAGAGGCCTCTGGTGTTGATGCAATACATGCGTCTTTTGGTGTATTCAAATCAGGTAGTAGTATAGCCGCTCCTGTATTTGAAAGACATGGAAGCATGACTGATTATGCAGCTGAGATTAAAAAAGTTGTTAATATACCTGTTATTGCTGTTGGTAGAATCAATGACCCTTTTATAGCAGATTCGATTATTGCATCAGACAAAGCTGATTTGGTGGCTATGGGTAGAGGATCACTGGCTGACCCCGAGTTGCCTAATAAAGCAAAAGAACAAAGCTATGATGACATTATTCGTTGTATAGGTTGCAGACAAGGATGTTCGGCTAGACTTTTTGTTAACAAACCCATTGGCTGTACACTAAATCCACGAACAGGAAATGAAAAAGAATATACAATATCAAAAGCATCTACAAAAAAATTAGTTTATGTTATTGGTGGAGGTATTGCTGGAATGGAAACAGCTATCGTATCAGCAAAGCGAGGCCATGATGTACACTTATATGAAAAAAGTAATCAATTAGGTGGACAATGGCTGTTAGCGGCAGTTCCTCCTAATAAAGAAGAACTTAACGCTTTTACGGTTTGGGCAAAATATCAGCTAGACAAATTAAAAGTTAATATTCATAAAAACACAGCTATGACTAAGGAAAAATTACTTATAGACAAACCTGATGTTGTTGTAATTGCTACTGGAGCAAAAGAAAGATTGCCAAGAGAGTATAAACAATCGAATAAGTATTTTAGTTCTACAGATATTTTATCAGGGAAGAAGATACCAGGTGAAAAAGTTGCTGTTGTAGGAAGCGGTTCTGTTGCAGCTGAAACAGCAAATCATTTAGCAGCACACAATCATAATGTAACACTTTTAATTCGTAGAGATGCTTTGCTTGATGACTATGAAAGTGCTGTACGTGAGTTTTTACTAAAAGACCTCGAATTAAATGGAGCTACTTTATTAACTAATACAATTGTAGATACTTTTAATGATCAAGAACTAATTGTACTAAGTAATGAGGAAAAAATTAATCTAGGACATTATGATTCTATCGTTTATGCTATAGGTTATGATTCTGTTATTGAAATGAATGAGCTTGAAAAACAGGATATAGACGTACGAATTATTGGAGATGCAAAAAAAGTAAGAAATGGGTATTTTGCAATTAGAGAAGGTTATGAAACAGGATTAAGTATTTAAAGATAAGGTAAATAGTAATAAAAAATAACTTGGAGGTTTTATATGAAAAAAATAATGACTATATTACTTGTTATGGTTTTAATATTCTCTTTTGTTGGATGTAGCAGTAAGACATCTGATACTACTACTAATAATATTGAAACAGAAAATAATAATACTGAGACTAAGGAAGATAAAAAAGAAACAAAACAACCTGGAGAGAAATATACAATTGGTGTTTCATTACCAGGTCCTGATAACCAATGGGTGGCAGCTGTTATTGATTTTGCTAAAAAAGAAGCTAGTATTGATACAGACAAATTTGATGTAACAATAACTACTGCTAGTACACCTGCTCAACAAGTAGCAGATATTGAAGACTTATTAACAAAAAAGCCAGACGCTATGGTAGTATTTCCATTAGAGTCAGCTCCAGTTACACCTATATGTGATCAATTATACTCACAAGGTATTCCACTAGTTGTATTAACTCGTGGAATTAATAGTGAAAGTTATGATGTATTCATACATGGTGACGACAAAGCAGTTGGTATACAAGCGGCTCATTATATTGGACAGAAACTTAATGGTTCTGGAAATGTAGTTGAGATGCTATGTGCACCTTCTGAAATACAAGTACTTAGAACAGAAGGATTCCATGAAACACTAGAAGCATATTACCCAGATATTGAAATCATTGCTCAAGGACAAGGTAATTTTGCTAGAGAGCCTGCACTAAAAGAAATGGAGAACCTATTACAAGCACATGATAAGATTGATGCAGTATATTCTCAAGATGATGAACAGTCACTAGGTATATTGGCAGCGATACAAGCTTCTGGACGTGAAGGAGAAATGCTCGTTACTGGTGTCGGAGGTAATAAAAGTGTATTAGAGCTAATGATGGATGGTGATGACAGTATCTCAGCAAGTTTTTCATATTCTCCATTGCAAGGTGGAAGTGCTGTAAAAATAGCTAAAATGCTAGTTACAGGACAAGGATTTACTGAATTATATGAACCAGGTATTCCAAGAGAAATCATATTATCAGCTGAGCCTATTACATTAGATAACGCAAAGAATTATTACAATAAAGACTCAAAATATTAATAATTTATTTCTCCTACTATAAAAAATATGGGGCTGTGGGATAATACATTTATTAAAGGTTAATAGATAGACTGACTTACAAAATTTATAGTCTTTACAAAAATGTATTATGATTACAGCCCCATTAGTAAAATGTGAAAAACTCTGTATACATTATATATGGTGAAGATTTACATAAGATTAAGTTGATAATGCTTGGGAGGGAAAAAATGAAAACAAAATATATAATAGGTGTTGATATTGGCACACAAGGAACAAAAGTTGTATTATTCTCTGAAGATGGTAATAATATTATGGAAACCTTTGTATCATCTAATTTGATATATTTAGACGATGGCGGTATTGAACAAGACCCTGAGATTATCTACCAATCTGTTGTGCAAGGTATAAGAAAAATAATTGAACACTCTAAGATTCAACCAAAAGATATTGTTGCAGTAGGAATGGATGGACAAATGGCAGGTATTATGGGAATTGATGACAGATTCCAACCTGTTGGAAATTATGATTCGTGGTTAGATAATCGTTGTGAAGTTTATATGGATTATATTCGTTCGTACAGTGAAGAAAAAATAATTAAAATAACAGGTGCACCCATAAGCTATGCACATGGACCTAAAATAATATGGAGAAAAAAGACAAGACCTAATGAATATTCTCGTATAAAAAAATTCATTATGTTAACAACATATGTAGCTGGAAGATTAGTCGATATGAAGTGGGAGGATGCTTATATAGATTATACATATCTGCATTTTTCTGGTTTTGGAGATGTTAATAAAAAAGAATGGTCTACCCAGTTACTAAATTATTTTGATGTGGACATAGAAAAAATGCCTAGAATATGTAATCCGTGGGATATTGTGGGTGAAGTTTCAGAGAAAGGTTCTAATGATTCTTTACTAGCAGTAGGAACTAAAATCATAGCTGGTTGTGGCGATACAGCGGCTACTATACTTGGAGCAGGGGGGACTAGACCTTCTATAGCTGTAGATATTGCAGGAACAGCATCCGTTTTCGCTTGTTGCACTGATAAGTATATTCCAGATATAGAAAATAAGACTCTTATACATGCCAGGTCTATTATTGATGGATTATGGACGCCATTAGCCTATGTAGGTGGAGGTGGCCAGTGTCTTGCATGGTTTAAAGATAGTGTTGTTAATCAAGTAGGATTATCCTTTGATGATCTAAACCAAGAAGCGTCACAGGTTCCAGCAGGCTCAGATGGACTAATATTTATTCCGCATTTTTCTGGCAGAACATGTCCGAATAATCCTAGAATAAGAGGGTCTTGGTTGCATATGAATTGGTTCCATACAAGAGGTTTTCTCTTTAAATCCATTATGGAATCCATAGCCTTTGAATATAAGTTTTACACAAATACATTATATAAATTATCTAATGAAGTTAATTTGAAAACTATTTATGGAGTTGGAGGAGGAGCTAAGAGTTCATTATTTGCTCAGATAAAAGCTAGTGTATTAAACTGCAATTATATTCCTATGGATAGACCTGATTCTGCTACCCTAGCTTGTGCAGTTGTTGCCGGTTATGGTGTTGGTTTGTATCAAGATATAGAAACAACCATTCAGAGGTTTATTTCTACAAAAAACACTATAAGTAGTAATGAACAAGAATATATGGTATACTTAGAACAATATAAAAGGTATATTAGATATATTGAATTACTTGAAAACATGTATTAGAACTTGATAACAACAAAAAACAAATAAAATACTTGAAAAAATATCAGAAGCTGATAGAATGCTAATAGACTATAAAAAGGGGGGATTGAATGGATTCAAAACCAATGTTTGCAGAAGAAAGAAAGGAACAAATCATTAAAATGGTTAATGAAAAAGAAAAAATATATGTTCCTGAAATGAGTAATTTATTTAAAGTTTCTACTGCAACAATCAGAAATGATTTGAATGAGCTTGAAAAAGCAGGCCGTTTAATAAGAACCCACGGCGGTGCTATAAGTATTCAAAATTCAGGATTAGAACTAAATACGGAGCAAAAAAAAGTTAAAAATAATACAGCTAAATATTTGATTGCCAAAGAAGCATTGAAACTAATTGATAGCGGAGATATTATACTTATTGATACAGGAACTACCACTTACCAATTAGCTACTTTACTAACAGAAAAAAGAAATATTACAATTATTACAAATGATATCGAAATTGCATTAGAACTTGAAGAAGTAACAGGCTTAAATGTAATCTTAGTAGGTGGAATGTTAAGAAAAGGGTTTCACTGTACATTAGGTCCATTTGCCAATAAGATATTATCAGAAATCTCTGTAGATAAGGCATTTATTGCTACAAATGCAGTTGATGCTAAGATGAGTCTTTATACTCCAGATATGAATCAAGCTTCAATAAAACAGCAGATGATAGCATGTGCTAGAGAGAAATATTTAGTTTGTGATAGTACTAAGTTCAAAAGAAAATCTTTTTCAAAGTTTGCTGATATTTCTGATTTTGATATTGTAATAACTGATGACCAGATAGAAGATGAGGATTATAATTATATGTGTAAGGTTACAAAAGTGATAAAAGTTAAATGAAAAAGTTAAGTTGGAGATTATATCTCCTTCTTTTTTTGTTTTTTAGCTACCCGTTGACTAGATATTTATAGTAGGGTATAATACCATATAAATGATATCAATAAATATGAATTAAAATATTAGATTTTAGCTCATATCTAAGAAATGAGTGATTATATGGTAAAAAGTATGACAGGCTTTGGTAGAGGAGAATATGTATCTAATGATAGAAAAATGACGATTGAAATTAAATCTGTTAATCATAGATATTGTGATATTAATGTTAGAATGCCAAAGAAAATAAGCTTTCTAGAAAATAGTATTAGAAACTTTGTCAAGAAAAAAGTATCTAGAGGAAAGGTCGATATATTTATTTCTTATGAAGATAATTCTGAAGGGAATGAATGTATAAAACTTAATGAAGATTTGATAGGACAATACCTAAAGTACTTTGATATCATCAGTAAGAAATTTAAACTTGATAATGATATAAAAGTATCTAATATTACTAGGTATCCTGAAGTCATAGCAATAGAAGAACAGGATGTTGATGAAGAGCTATTATGGAACCTAATGAAGAGGGCATTGACAATAGCTATAGAGAATCTTATTTCTACTAGAACGACAGAAGGGGAATTATTAAAAAAGGATATAATACAGAAGCTTGACACTATTAATAACTTAGTTTCCAATATCAAAACTAGAGCACCATATGTTATTGAAGAGTACAAAGTTAAATTAGAAAATAGAATAAGTGATTTATTAAATAGCTCTATTGACGAAGCAAGACTTGCTGTAGAAGTTGCTATATTTGCTGATAAATGTTGTGTGGATGAAGAAATTGTTAGACTGGAGAGTCATATTGAACATATGAGACGTACTTTGGAAAAAGGTATTCCTATTGGTAGAAAACTTGATTTTCTTTTGCAAGAAATGAATAGGGAATCAAATACAATTTTATCAAAATCAAATGACATTGAAGTTTCTACTAATGGATTAGAACTAAAAACAGAAATAGAAAAAATTCGTGAACAAATCCAAAATATTGAATAAGTATACTATACTCTATAATTATGTTGAGTTAGATAACCTAATCATATTAAATATTTAATTCAGTATATATAGTAAGGGAGATTAAAATAATGATTCAAATGGTTAATATTGGTTTTGGAAATATTATATCTGCTAATAGAATAATTGCAATTATTAGTCCAGAATCCGCACCTATAAAAAGAGTTATCCAGAATGGCAGGGATGATGGGAAATTAATAGATGCAACATATGGCAGAAAAACCAGAGCTGTTATTATAATGGATAGTGGTCATGTTATATTATCTGCTATTCTACCAGAAACAGTAGGACAAAGACTTATAAAAGATAATTCGGATTTAATTGAAGAGGATAAAAAAAGTATGCTATAGCATATATAGAACTAAAATAATAACAAAAAACATAATTAAAGGTGATTAGATGAATAAAAAGGGTATACTCATAATTATATCAGGTTTTTCAGGCGCTGGAAAAGGTTCTGTAGTTAAAGAACTTTTATCAAAAGGAGATTATATTCTTTCAATATCTTCTACTACTAGAAAACCACGTGAGTATGAAGAAAATGGAAGAGAGTATTTTTTTGATACTAGAGATGACTTTGAAAAAATGATAGATAATAATGAACTTATAGAGTGGGCATCCTATTGCGATAATTATTATGGTACACCTAGAAGATTTGTTGAAAATAATCTTGAGCAAGGCAAGAATGTGATTCTTGAGATTGAAATGCAGGGAGCTCTTGATGTGAAAGCGCAATATGACGATGCAGTATTAATATTCATAACAGCACCAAGTGTAGCTGAATTGAAAGCAAGATTAGAAAAAAGAGGAACAGAAAGTTCTGATATTATTAATAAAAGGCTTAAGAGATCATATGAAGAAGCAGAAGTTATCAATCAATATGATTATATAGTTATTAATGATGATTTGCAAAAATGTGCAAAAGATATTAATTCAATTATTAATGCAGAGCACAAAAGAGCTAATAGAAATGGTGAACTAAAAGAAAGATTAAAAGATGAATTTGCAGAGCTTTTGAAAGGAGAGATATAGATGTTACATCCATCTTATACAGATTTAATGACAACAATCAATGACAGAATGAGTAGTGATGAAGAAAAACTAAAAAGCAGATACTCAATTGTTATTGCTTCAGCAAAGAGAGCTAGGGAGATTATTGGTGGGGACGAAGTATTATCAACTAATAATTATACTAAGCCCTTATCAAATGCAGTTAATGAACTTTATGAAGGTAAAATTGATATAGTATCACATGATATAGCTGAGGATGATCAATAAAAAGGGGGATACCCCCTTTTTTTATGCACTTGTAGAGATTTTTTATACTATATATAAGTTCTTTTTTTAAGAAGGCTATTACGTTGTTATATGGTTATTCATATGTTATAATAACTAAATAATGATTATTTTATATGAGTTTTACATAAAAGGAAGATTATATGAATAAATATGCAGATATTATTGTTGATATATCTCATTCAAAATTAGATAAAGTTTTTCAATACCATGTTCCCGACAATCTGACGCAAAAGATTGTAATTGGAACTGTTGTTAATATACCTTTTGGTAAAGGAAATAAAAATTTGAAAGGATATGTAATAGGGTTTACTGATAAACCTAACTTTGACGTGGATAAGATTAAAGACATTACAGGTGTAGCGTCAATGAACATGTCCATAGAAGCTCATCTAATCAAATTAGCTGTTTGGATGAAAGAACGATATGCATGCACCATAATATCAGCTCTTAGAACATTAGTTCCAATCAATAAAAAAGTGAATGAAAAGACACAAAAAGAAATTATTAGAATAATAGATACTGACGAGCTGAAATCATATATAAAAATGTGGGATAGCAAAAATTATAAGGCTTTAAGTAGAGCTTCAAATCACTTGCTTACTTGTGAAAGATGTAAGCAAAGTGCTATAATTAAAAAAGCTGATGTATCTCCTACAGTACTTTTGAACTTAGAGAAAAAAGGAATCATAAAAATTAATTCAGAACGTATTTATAGAGAACCATATAATGTTAATAATATAAGAAGAAGTAAAAACAAATTACCTAATATGGAGCAGCAAATAGTTATTAACAAGGTATTGAGTAATTTGAATAAGGAGAGTCAGGTACATTTAATTCATGGTATTACAGGTAGTGGAAAAACCGAAGTATACATGCAGATAATAGATAAAGTTCTAGAGAAAGGGCAACAGGCTATAGTATTGATACCCGAAATAGCTTTAACTCCTCAAACAGTTAGGAATTTTATATCAAGATTTGGTAATCAGGTGGGTGTAATGCATAGTAAGCTATCCGCTGGTGAAAAATATGATGGTTGGAGAAGAGCAAGAGACGGTGATATATCTATTATGATAGGTCCGAGATCGGCGGTTTTTACTCCATTTAAAAATCTTGGCATGATAATTATTGACGAAGAACACGAAATGAGTTATAAGTCAGAGGTATCACCCAAATATCATGCAAGAGAAGTAGCCATCAAAAGAGGTGAGATGACTGGTGCTCATGTTGTACTTGGTTCGGCTACACCATCTCTGGAATCATATTATTTAGCTAAGGATGGTAAATATACTTTATTGGAATTAAAAGAGAAAGCAGCTTCAACTAATAAGTTGGATGTTAGGGTTATTGATATGCGTGAAGAATTGATTAATGGAAATAAATCAATATTTAGTGATACCCTAAGAAATGAAATACAGAGTAAATTATTCAATAAAGAACAGATCATTTTGTTCTTAAATAGAAGAGGTTATTCAAGATTTATATCTTGCAGACAATGTGGGTATGTAATTAAATGTGATAGTTGTGATATACCATATACATATCATGCTTTTGGGGATAAACTCATATGTCACTATTGTGGTAAAACAATTAGTATGGTTAGTAAATGCCCTTCATGCAATTCAAAATACATCAAGCAGTTTGGAATAGGTACAGAGAAAGTAGAATCTTATGTAAAAAAGGAGTTTCCTACAGCAAGGGTCTTAAGAATGGACCTTGATACGACTACAAGAAAAAAAAGTTATGATACAATATTAGGGAAGTTTAGAAATGGTGAAGCAGATATACTTATAGGTACTCAAATGGTTGCAAAAGGTCATGATTTCCCTGATGTGACACTAGTTGGTGTTATAGCAGCTGATTTATCTCTTTATATGAGTGATTTCAGAGCTTCGGAGAGGACATTTCAATTATTGACACAGGTAACAGGCAGAGCAGGTAGAAGCAACCTACAGGGAACAGCTATTATTCAGTCCTATACTCCAGAACATTATAGTATAGCCAAGTCAAAGGAACAAGATTACATTGGATTTTATGAAGCGGAGATTCAGTATAGGCAAGTTATGAAGTATCCACCATTCTCGAATTTGTTAGTGTTGTTAATTCAATCCACTAATGAAAAAGAGTTAATTAGAAGATCTTATGAATTAAAAAATGATATATTATTAGTTGCACCTAGACTGGGGCTGGAAGTTATTGGTCCATCACCAGCTAATGTATCTAAAATTAAAAATAATTATAGAAGAGTAATTTTGTTAAGAAGTATAGGATATAAGGAGTTGATGCAATTCATTAATAGATATATGGAAAGACTTAGTATTAAATACAAAGACATTTCAATACAAATGGATATTAACCCATTGATTTCATATTAGATAATATAACTGAATAAATATTTATAAAAATATTAAAGGAGTGTTTTTATAATGGCTTTAAGACAAATAAGAATTGAAGGCGACGAGATTCTAAGGAAAAATTGTAAAGAGATTAAAGAAATCACAAAAAATATAAAAGTGTTAGCTGAAGATATGATAGAAACTATGAAAAGCGCTAATGGAGTTGGTTTAGCTGGGCCACAAGTAGGAATTTTAAAACAAATAGTGGTTATTGATATTGGAGAGGGTCCAATGGTTCTAATTAACCCTAAGATTGTTAAAACAAAAGGTGAACAAATAAATGCAGAAGGTTGTTTGAGTATTCCAGGAAAATCCGGAGAAGTTAAAAGACCTGTATATGTTAAAGCAGAAGCTTTGAATTTAGATGGAGAAAAGATTGTTATTGAAGGAAGAGATTTATTGGCTATAGCATTATGTCATGAAACAGATCATTTAAAAGGCAGATTATTTATTGATATAGCAGAAAATATATTACAAGATTAAAAAGAGGGTGAGAATTTGAAAGTAGTATTTATGGGAACTCCTGATTTTTCAGTACCTACTTTACAGGAGTTAATCAATTCAGAACATGAAGTAGTCGCAGTTGTAACTAAACCAGATAAACCAAAAGGAAGAGGTAATAAAGTTCTTTTTACACCTATAAAAGAAGTAGCTATCAGCAATGACATAGATGTCTATCAGCCACAAAAACTAAGTGAGAAAGACTTTGTCGAAGCTATGGAACATATTAATCCAGATGTGATAGTTGTTATAGCTTTTGGTAAAATATTGCCTAAGCGTATTCTTGATTTACCTAAGTATGGCTGTATTAATGTTCATGCTTCCTTATTACCTAAATATAGAGGTGCAGGACCTATTCAATGGTCTATAATCAACGGTGAAGCTGAAACTGGAATAACAACTATGTATATGGATGTTGGACTAGATACAGGCGATATGCTATTAAAAGAAGCTGTTAAAATAGAAGACACAGATACAGGCGGTTCATTACATGATAAATTATCGAATATTGGTGCAAAATTATTGATTAAAACTTTAAAAGAAGTACAAAATAATACTATAAATAGAGTAAAACAAAATTCAGATGAATCAACATATGCACCTATGCTTGAAAAAAGCTTAGGAAATATTAATTGGGAGAACGAAGCATATAAGATAGAATTGCTTATTAGAGGCTTGAATCCATGGCCTAGTGCTTATACTTATCTAGGTAATAAGATACTTAAGATATGGGCAGGTAAAATAATAGAGCATTCATATGACGGTAAACATGGAGAGATTGTTGATATTCTAAAAGATGGATTTATTGTAAAATGTAAAAAACAATGTATACTGATAAAAGAAGTACAGCTACAAGGTAAAAAAAGAATGTCAGCTGACGCTTTTTTAAGAGGGTATAAGCTAGAAGTAGGAGAAATTCTAGGAAGGAGATGATAGCATGAGAGGAATTGGCACATATGGTCTTTTTTATGACCCTACATTCGTTATATTGATACCTGCTATGCTTTTGTCTTTGTATGCTCAATCAAAGGTAGCATCTACATTCAAAAAATACTCTGGTTATAGAAATTCACGAGGGTATACAGGTAAGGATGTTGCAGAAATGATATTGAGGCAAGCAGGAATTTATGATGTAAGAGTAGAACATGTGAGAGGTAGATTAACTGATCACTACGATCCAAGATCAAAAGTATTAAAATTATCAGATGCAGTATATAATAACCAATCTATTGCTGCAGTTGGAGTTGCGGCACATGAATGTGGTCATGCTATTCAACATAATACAGGATATACTTTTTTGAAGATAAGACATGCAATTTTCCCTGTTGTTAACATATCATCAAAACTAGCGTTTCCTATAATATTAGTTGGTTTGATTGCGAACATATTTTTCCTGAAATTAGGTATTATATTATTTGCAGCAGTAGTATTGTTTCAATTGGTTACTTTACCAGTTGAATTCAATGCTTCCAATCGTGCAATAGGAATATTGGAGTCTAGTGCTTATCTTTCTCATGAAGAGATAGTACCAGCAAAAAAAGTATTATCAGCAGCAGCCCTCACTTATGTTGCTGCAGCAGCAGCTTCAATATCTAGTTTGTTAAGATTACTGCTAATAGCAGGTAGAAGAAATGACTAAAAAGATGAGTACTCGGGGGTAGAAATGACAAAAGTGAGTAATGATAAGACAAATAAGATTAATGCTAGGAATGTAGCGTTAGAGATTATCACAAGCATATTTGAAGATAAAGCATACACTAATATTGCTATTGATAAGTATTTCAAGAATCATAATAATATATCAAAGATAGATAGAGCGTTTATAACTAGAATCGTAGAAGGTACAGTTGAACATGTAATAACTATAGATTATATAATCAATAGATTTTCTAAGACAAAAACTAGAAAAATGAAAAAAATCATATTATATATTTTAAGACTATCTGTTTATCAGATAAAATACATGGATAAAGTACCAGTATCAGCTGTCTGTAATGAAGCTGTCAAATTAGCTAAGAAAAGAAAATTAAGTGGTCTATCTGGATTTGTTAATGGTGTATCAAGGAATATAGCACGAAATATAGATTCTATACAATATCCTAATGAAAATAATGAACCAGTTAAATATCTATCCATAGTGTATTCTTTTCCAATGTGGATTATTGAATTATGGTTAGAACATTATGATTATGAAACCGTTAAAGTAATGTGTATCAATAGTAATAAAGCTGTTAAAACCAATATTAGATGTAATCTAACAAAGACTAATAAACAAGAGTTAAAGAAGCAATTACAGGATTCTAATGTAGATGTAGAAGAAGGGAAGTTGCTTAATTATGCCATGAAGATTAGTAATTATAACAATATTAGAGGTCTGGAAGCTTTTACTCAAGGTAGATTTACCATACAGGATGAAAGTTCTATGTTAGTGGCTCAGTTGGCAGATCCAAAAGAGAATAACTTAGTCATTGATGTATGTGCTGCACCAGGAGGGAAAACAACTCATTTTGCAGAAAAGATGAATAATACTGGAAGGGTTGTTTCTAGAGATATTTATCCTAAGAAATTACAGTTGATTGATGAAAATGTAAGAAGATTACAGCTATATAATGTTGATATAGAAGAGTATAATGCATTAGAGATTGATAGTTCAATGATAGATCAAGCTGATATAGTAATAGCAGATGTACCATGTTCAGGACTTGGAATAATAAGAAAAAAACCTGATATTAAATATAATGTAGAAAAAAAAGATATAGATAATTTGATCAATATTCAAAGGAGTATATTAAAAGTTGTTTGCAAATATGTAAAAACAGGTGGTATACTTATGTATAGCACATGTACTGTTAATCCAGAGGAAAATATTGAGAATATTAAGTGGTTCATTGATAATTTCCCTTTTGAATTAGTTGATTTTAAGGATAATTTCCCTAATATAATTAATAATAATAACAAAGGGTATATTCAATTATTACCTGGATTCTATGATACAGATGGTTTCTTCATAGCTAAACTGAAAAGAATAGGGAATTAGAACATAATGGAAGGAATAGTAGAATTTGAATGATAAGATTGATATTTTATCAATGTCCATGGATGAATTGATAGAATTTTTGGAAAAAATAGGTGAAAAGAAATTTAGAGCTAAACAGATATATGGGTGGTTACATGAAAAAAGAGTATCCTCTTTCTCTGAGATGACCAATATATCTAAAGTATTACAAGATAAATTAGCTGTTAATTGTAATATAGTGACACTTCGTGAAGTTAAAAAATTAGAGTCAAAAGACGGAACTAGAAAGTATTTGTTTGAATTAAATGACCATCATGTAGTTGAGAGTGTTTTCATGTCTTATAAGCATGGTAATTCAGTATGTATATCTTCTCAGGTTGGATGTAGGATGGGATGTAAATTCTGTGCATCCACTATCGGGGGATTGAAAAGGAATTTGACAGTTTCTGAGATGCTGGGACAAGTATATGAAATAAACAGAATAAGTGGTAAGAGAATATCTAATATAGTTATTATGGGGACTGGTGAGCCTTTAGATAATTATGATGTTCTGATAAAGTTTATTAAGATTATTAACTCAGAGGAAGGAATGAATATTAGTCAAAGAAATATTACTGTATCTACTTGTGGTATCATTGAAAAGATAAATGAGATAGCTGATGAAAATCTTAAGATTACTTTGGCTATATCATTACATGCTCCCAATAATTCAATTAGAAAAACTATGATGCCTATTGCTAATGCATATGACTATGATTTATTAATTAAGGCATGTAAAGATTATGTTAAGAAAACTAAGAGAAGGATTACATTTGAATATAGTTTAGTAAAAGGTGTTAATGATGGGATAGAATGTGCTAAGGAATTATCAAAAGTGTTAAAAGGAATTTTATGTCATGTTAATCTAATACCAGTTAATCAGGTAGAAGAAAGAAGTTATAGACATAGTAGCAAAGACACTATACTTGCGTTCAAAAATATATTGGAAAAACATAAAATACCTACTACTATTAGACGAGAATTGGGAAGTGACATTGACGCAGCTTGTGGACAACTTAGAAGAAGTTACACCAAAGACAAAAATATGAAAGTATAATTATTTTAATAAACTGGTAATACTTATAGGAGGTTATATGAAAGCTATAGGGAAAACCCATAAAGGGAAAATAAGGAATATAAATCAAGATAGTTTTTACATTTCTAATGAAAAAATTGGAAACCTTCCTAATCTTTATATAATTGCTGATGGGATGGGAGGACATAAAGCAGGAGAGTATGCTTCAATGTATGCTGTTGAAGAATTTGTTAGTTATGTTAAGACAAATGAATACCCACATATTTCAGATACTTTTATTAATGGTATAAATTACATAAATGAAATAATTCATAATAAATCATTGGCAGATGAGAATTTTTTAGGTATGGGTACAACATTTATTGTTTGCTCAGTTGAAGATAATAAATTATTTGTTGCTAATGTAGGAGATAGTAGATTATATTTAATCAATAATGCAATTATTCAAATTACAGAAGATCATTCATTAGTTGAAGAAATGATTAAATGTGGTAAGCTTTCAAGAGGTCAAAGTAAAAATCATCCAAATAAAAATATTATTACTAGAGCTGTTGGTGCAGATGAAACTGTAAAATGTGATATATTTACCTTGAACATAACTAGTGAGGAATTTATCCTAATGTGTTCAGATGGTTTGACCAATATGTTAGAAGATGATACAATTCTCCAAGTGGTTGGTTCTGATAAAAAACTTGATGAAAAGCTTGATGAACTGATTGAACTTGCCCTTCATAATGGAGGAACTGATAATATAGCAGCTGTATTAATAAAAGGGGAATGAGGTGACATGGTATGTTGCAGCCAGGAGTAATTTTAAGTGGTAGATATGAAATAATTGAAAAAGTTGGTTCAGGCGGTATGTCTATTGTATATAAAGCTAAATGTAATAAACTAGAGAGATTTGTAGCCATAAAAGTTTTGAGAGATGAATTTTGCTTGGATGAAGAATTCGTTAGAAGATTCAAAGTGGAGGCTCAATCAGCAGCTAGTTTATCACATAACAATATTGTGAATATATATGACGTAGGAAATGATAAAAACATTTATTATATAGTAATGGAATTATTAGAAGGAATTACTCTAAAGGAGTATATTAAGAATAATGCGCCATTGACTGATGCTGAAACTATCAAAATTGCTGCATCTATTGCTTCAGCGTTAGAACATGCACATGAAAATCATATTATACATAGGGATATCAAGCCTCAAAATATCATCATTACAAAAGATGGTATTGCAAAAGTAGCTGATTTTGGTATTGCCAGAGTAGCTACAGATAAGACTATTGTAGCCCCTACTAATGCAAGTGGTTCAGTTCACTATATATCGCCAGAACAAGCTAGAGGTGGTTTTTGTGATGAAAAAAGTGACTTGTATTCCCTAGGTATCACTATGTATGAAATGGCTACAGGAACATTACCTTATCAAGCTGAAAGTCCAGTTTCAGTAGCTCTTCTTCATATAAATGAGGATCTACCAAGTCCAAGAGAGAAAAATCCTAATATTACTAAATGTCTTGAATCAATAATAATCAAGTCTACTTTGAAGAAAACTGAATTTAGATATTCCAGTGCAGATGAGTTAATGGAGGATCTAAAAAAAGCGAATATATCACCCAAAGAAGATTTTGTTGACATAAAGATTGTTGATGATTCACCTACTCTCTTTATGTCTGATAATGATATGAAAAAGATATGGAAAGAAAAAGATAATAATACTGTTACCGAGAAAAAATCCAAACTTGAGAAAGTTGTAGTGTTTCTAGGGGTGGTTTCGGCTATTGTTTTGGTGTCAATAGTTTCATATTTTGTGTTTAATAGTATAAAAGCAAAACTACAGCCAGTAGAAGTGTTAATACCTGATGTACAAGGTATGTTGCTGTCCGATGCAAAGAAATTGTTAGAAGAGAAGCATTTAACAATTGATGTTACAGAAAGAATATATGATGATACTTATGATATGGATAAAATTATTTCACAGATTCCAGAAGAAAATACAGTTGCTGAAAAAAATCAGATTGTTAAATTAACTGTAAGCAAAGGAATCCAGACTTTTGAAGTACCTGATGTTCGGAGTGTAAAATTTACTACAGCACAAAGTATTATACAGGGAAGACATCTTACTTATAAGATAGAAAGAGAATATCATGACTCTATACCTCTTGGTATTGTTATCAGGCAATATCCGGACACTGGAACCAAATTGAAGAAAGGTGAAGTTGTCACTATCTTTGTAAGTAAAGGAAAAGAAGAAAAAACAGTTATTGTACCTAATTTGAAAGAGTTAACTGAACAACAAGCTGTAAATAAGTTAAACAAGACTAATCTAGAATTGGGAAATGTAACTAGGATTAATCATGATACAGTAGCTAAAGGTAAGATCATTAATCAGACTGTTGATCCTGGAGAAGAGGTAAAAGAAAATTATGTTATAGATATTGCTATTAGTTTAGGTAGAAAGATTAGTATTATCCATACTGAAACTATAAATAATATATTTGACCCTAATCAGACTGAAGGTCAGTTGAAAGCGGTTCTAGTTAATAAAGGCAAGGAAAGTGTTGTGTTCAACAAATTGGTTAAAAGTGAAGATTTCCCATTGCCAATTATTGTTTCTGGTGAGGGAGATGCAATCATTAAGATTTATCTTAACGATGTGTATCAGTATGAAAACCCTTTTGTTTTTACTAAAGAGGAGGCTAATTAATGGTAGGTAAAATCATTAAAGGAATTGCAGGATTTTACTATATACACGTACCTGGGAAGGGTATATTTGAATGTAAGGCCAGAGGTATTTTTAGAAATAAGAAGATAAAGCCTCTTATTGGCGATAACGTGGAGATTAGTATATTAGAAAATGAAGATATGAAGGGAAATATATTAGAGATTCTACCTAGAAAAAATAGCTTGATTAGACCTACAGTCGCTAATATTGATCAAGTTGTTATTGTTTTCGCAGTGGAGAATCCAAAACCCAACTTTAATTTACTTGATAAGTTTTTAATAACGGCAGAAAGAGAAAATATATGTGTAGTCATATGTTTTAATAAAGTTGACACTATATCTGATGAAGATTTAGATGAGATAAAAAATATCTATAAAGATACAGGATATGATGTGTTGTTGACTAGCGCAACAAAAGATATAGGAATATCACCACTCAGAGAAATATTGTATGATAAAACTACAGTGTTTGCAGGACCTTCAGGTGTAGGAAAATCATCTATACTTAATCTAATTCAATCAGTGGAGATGCTTGAAACTGGTGAAGTCAGTGAAAAAATCAAAAGAGGTAAGCATACTACCAGACATGCGACCCTTTTAGCTTTTGATAAGGATAGTTATGTTGTGGATACACCTGGTTTTAGTTCTTTATATATTGACGAGATTCAAAAAGAAGATCTAAAGAATTATTTCATTGAATTTAAAAAGTATGAAGATAACTGTAAATTCTATGGGTGTAATCATATAAGTGAACCTGATTGTGCAGTTAAACATGCACTTAAAAATGGTGAAATCAGTAAACTTAGATATGAAAGTTATAAAATGCTATATGATGAATTAAAAGATATTAGGAGATGGTAAAATGATTAAGATTGCACCTTCAATTTTAGCAGCAGATTTTGCGAATTTAGGACATGATATTAAAAGAATTGATGAAGCAGGATGTGAGTATGTTCACATCGATGTTATGGATGGGTCATTTGTTCCTAATATTTCATTTGGAGTACCTATTATTAAGAGTATAAGAGAGTATACAGATAAAGTATTTGATGTTCATTTGATGATTGATGAACCAAGCAGATATATAAAAGATTTTAAAGAAGCAGGAGCAGATATAATAACAGTACATGCAGAAGCTTGTAAACATCTTCATAGTACTATTGCTTTAATAAAGAGTTATGGTCTTAAGGCAGCTGTATCACTTAATCCTGCTACTTCTATCAGTACATTAGAATATATTATCGATGAGCTTGATATGGTGTTGGTTATGTCAGTAAATCCAGGTTTTGGTGGTCAGAAATTCATAGAATCATCATTACATAAAATAAGTACCATCAAAGATGTTATTTGTGGTAGAGGATTAAAATGTGATATTCAGGTAGATGGTGGAATATCATTGGATAATGTAAAAAAAGTTGTTAATGCTGGAGCTAATGTGATTGTTGCAGGTTCAGCAATATATAATTCAGAAGATATAAATAGTACGATTAAAGCTTTTAGAGAGGTTTGTGAGAATTAAATATGAAAACACTAATTGTTACAGGGGGAACTATAGATTTAACTTTTCTGAAGAATTGTATCACTAGTAACCAATATGATTATATAATAGGTGTAGATAAAGGGGCCCAGTACTTATTTAATGCAGGGATACAACCTAATCTAATAGTTGGAGATTTTGATTCAATTAGTCAGGAAGTTATTAATGAATTGACTAAGGAGCCTAGTATAAAAGTGAATAGATTTATTGCTGAAAAGGATGAAACCGATACACATCTAGCAATAATGGAAGCAATTCATATAGGTAGTACCCATATTGATTTGTTTGGTGGAATTGGTACTAGAATGGACCATACTATAGCAAATATTCATATTTTAATGATACCTCTTGAAAAAAGAATCAAATGCAGGATAATAAATAATAATAACATCATAAGTCTTATTGACAAGACTACTTATTTCTTTAAAAATGATTATAAATACATATCTTTGATTCCGTTAACTAATACAGTTATAGGAATTTCTACAAAAGGATTAAAGTATGAACTTAATGGCTATACTATGAAACAAGGAATTTCAATAGGTATTAGTAATGAATTTATTAAGGATAAAGCTACAGTCAGTCTTACTAATGGTATCCTAATTGTAATACGTTCAAGAGATTAATAATATATAATTACTATAGTGACTGTTGTTTCTATAGATAATTGAGAAGTTATTATAGTATTTAGTTATCAAATATATAATCTAAACATATAATGTAATAATAAGTTATGTATGGTGAAAGTAATGTGCTTCAGAACTAAATTGATAGGAGTAATCCTAGTATCTATATCTTTAGGAATGCTTTTAATATCTATATTACCTAAAGGAGCTGTAGGTGTCATTCTTTCACTTACTAGTTTATGTATAGGTATTTGGTTGTTGAAATGTTAGAATAAAATAAAAAAATAATCCCCTATCGGGGATTGTTTTATGCACGTTCTACCGCACCAGATTTTAAACACTTAGAACAAACATTAAGTCTTTTTGTTTGACCATTAACAATTGCTCTAACTCTTCTAATATTAGGTTTCCACATTTTATTAGCTCTTTTATGGGAATGGCTCACTTGAATTCCAAAAGAAACGCCTTTATCACAAATATCACACTTAGCCATACTTGCACCTCCTTATTTACGTACATGTTTACAACAAAACAATTTTAACAAAAAAGTGGACATAATGCAAGCATTAGATTATAATTATTTAAAGAAAAGAAAATAATATTGTAATAATAGTATAAAAAATGGTATAATGCTTAGTGATTTAATTAATGGATTAATTAATAATTATATTATGTGAAAGCATGTTTTAGGTTATTATTTAACTATAAAAATACTTTATGAAGATTAATAAGGGAAATTAAAATATATAATATAAAAAGGAGGTTTATTTTATGACAGGGAGATTTGGAACGAATATTGGTGATATTACCATTGATAACGAAGTAGTAGCTAAAGTTGCTGGGTTAACAGCTATTGAATGCTATGGGATAGTTGGTATGGCTTCAATAAATGTAACCAATGGCTTTGTTAGATTACTTAAGAGAGAGAGTTTGACAAAAGGTATAAAAGTAGATATAGAAAATAATGTTATTACAATAGATTTTCATATAATTATTGAATATGGAATTAATATAAGAGCAGTTGCAGATAATTTAATTAGTACTGTAAAATATAAAATCGAAAAATTTACTGGAATGGATGTTCAAAAGATTAATATCTTTGTAGAAGGCGTTAGAGTTGATTAAGCCTTATGGAAGTATTATATTAAGGAGGAAAAGTTGTGGCTATAGAATATATTGATTCAAGTACTTTAAAGAAAATGTTTGTTTCTGGAGCTAAACATTTAGAATCTAAGAAAGCATATGTAGATAAATTAAATGTTTTTCCAGTTCCAGATGGAGATACAGGTACAAACATGTCTTTAACAATATTATCAGCAGCTAAAGAAGTAAGTAATTCTAATTATAATAATATGGAAGAGGTAGCTAGGGCAATTTCATCTGGTTCATTAAGAGGAGCTAGAGGTAACTCAGGGGTTATTTTATCACAATTACTAAGAGGCTTTTCTAAAGTAATTGCAGAACACGATAAGATAGATACCCTAATACTTGCCAAGTCTTTCCAAAAAGGCGTTGAAACAGCATATAGGGCTGTTATGAAACCTAAAGAGGGTACTATCTTAACAGTAGCAAGAGAGACTGCAGAAAGAGCTGCTATGTTGGCAGTTGATTCTAATGATATTGAATTTGTTATTAGAGAGAGTATCAATTATGCAAAAGAAGTTCTTGAGAAGACCCCAGATATGTTAGATGTGTTAAAACAAGCAGGTGTTGTTGATGCAGGTGGTCAAGGATTATTATATATTTTTGAAGGTGCATTCATGTCACTTCAAGCTGGAGAAGAATTAGATTTTGATGTAGTTACTGATATTGATACAGATGATGAAGTAGATAATTCAAATCTAGCAAAAATCCCAACAGAAAATATAAAATTCGGTTATTGCACAGAATTTATTATAAACGTTAATAATCCAGATACTACTGAAGAAGATAGTTTGGTTTTTAGAAATTACTTAGAGACTATTGGTGATTCGATTGTTGTAGCAGGTTATGATGAGATTATTAAAGTCCATGTACATACTAATGACCCAGGACTTGCAATTCAGAAAGCTTTAGAGCTTGGAGAATTAGTAAACATGAAAATTGATAATATGAGACAACAACATACATCAAAGGTTATTTCAGAACAGGAAACTGTTAATGTGGAAAATAACAAAGATGTATCAGAGGAACCAAGAAAAGAAGTTGGTTTTGTAGCTGTTTCCATTGGTGATGGCTTAAAAGATATTTTTAAGAGCCTTGGTGTAGATTATATAATACAAGGTGGACAAACAATGAATCCTAGTACAGAGGATGTATTGAATGCAATAAAACAAGTAAATGCTGATAATGTATTTGTTCTTCCGAATAATAAAAATATTATATTAGCTGCTAAACAAGCAAGCGAATTATGTGAAGATAAAAATGTAATAGTTATCCCTTCAAAATCAATTCCTCAAGGTATATCAGCTATGATTAGCTATGAACACGAAAAAAGTGCCTGCGATAATATAGCCAATATGGAAGATTCAATGACGGATGTTTCCACGGGTCAACTTACTTTTGCTGTAAGAGATACCAGCATTGATGAGAAAGAGATAAAAGAAGGAGATATACTTGGAATAGGTAATGATAAAATCCTCACTGTAGAAAAAGAATTAGATACAGCTGCAAAAGAATTGGTGGAGCAGTTAGTTGATGATGATAGTGAATTAGTTATTATTTATTACGGTAAAGAAGTTGATGAAAACGTAGCAGATAATTTTGGTAAATATATAGAGGAAAAATTTGAAGACTGTGATGTTGAAGTGCATTATGGTGGTCAACCTTTATATTACTATATTTTATCAGTTGAGTAGAAGTAGAACTATTAAAGATTATAATTTAGTTAATTACAGATGGCTGTCTCACAATAAAATTTTTACAGCAATCGATTTCCATAAGATAGCAATCTATCTTACTGGCTATTGAAGTAAAATGTATTGTGGAACAGTCTCTTTTATTTAATTATAAAACTTATTCAAGTCCTATAGGATAAAAAAAGAAATTAAAGGGTGGCTTTTTATGAATACTAACTTACCTGTTGTTGTTTTGAAAGGTATAGGAGATAAAAAAAGTAAATTATTAGATAAAATGGGGATAAGAACTATAGAAAATCTATTAAACTATTATCCAAGAGATTATGAAAGAAACATGCCAATAACAAAAATATCAGAAATAATAATGGACGAGATTAATGTTATAGAGGGAACTGTATGTTTTTCTACACAAAATATTAGAAAAAGTAATATGGTATTGACTAAGACTAAGATCAGGGATAATACAGGAGAAATATTCGCAATTTGGTTTTCACAGCCTTATCTTAAAAACAAACTAAAAATAGGGGCTAAATATGTTTTCAAGGGTAAGATACAATACAAATATAATATAGTTCAGATAAGTTCTCCAGAAATTATAGAGATTAATAAATACAGTGAAAGAATTAATCATTTAAAACCCATTTACCCTCTTATAAAAGACATATCAATGAATTTTATGACTAGTAGTATTAAACAAGCCATTGATTATACAAAAAATCAATTAAAAGAATTTTTACCAAATGAAGTTCGGGAGAAATATAATCTGGCAGAATATAATTATTCTATTAGGCAAATTCATAATCCAGATAATTACGAATCATTAGAGACAGCCAAAAAAAGACTTATTTTTGATGAATTTCTATTATTTGCTTTAGGGATAAATCTGATAAAAGAGCATACTAATGAGGTAATTAATGAATTTAATATTAATGATATACCTAACGAAAAAAAACTCATTGAATCATTACCTTATAATTTAACAGGTGCTCAGCAAAAAGTCTGGAAAGAGATAAAGGATGAGCTAAAATCCAATAAAGCCATGAATAGATTAGTGCAAGGTGATGTTGGTTCAGGTAAGACAATAATAGCAGCTCTAGCACTTTTATACGTAGCAGATAATAATTATCAAGCATGTATGATGGCACCTACTGAGGTATTAGCTAAACAACATTATAATTCAATAACTAAGATATTAAATCCTATGGGTGTGAGTGTTGAGCTTTTAGTGGGTTCAATGACTAAAAAACAAAAAGATGAAATTTATAAAAAATTAAAAAATGGTGAAATAAGTATACTAATTGGTACACATACTCTGATACAAGAAAAAGTTGAATTTAATAATCTGGCACTAGCTATTACTGATGAACAACATAGATTCGGTGTGAAGCAAAGAGAAAATCTATCAGATAAAGGGAAATATCCTCATATACTTGTTATGAGTGCAACACCCATTCCACGAACTCTTGCACTAATAATATATTCAGATATGGATGTTTCAATCATAGATGAAATGCCACCAGGTAGGCAGAAAATAGAAACTTATGCAGTAAATACTTCTTATAGACAACGCATATATTCTTTTATTGAAGGAGAAATTAATAATGGTAGACAAGTTTATATTATTTGTCCTATGGTTGAAGATTCCGAAACACTAGAACTTGAATCAGTTATTTCATATACTGAAAAGATAAAAGAAAGAATTGATAATAAAATAAATGTAGAGTATATGCATGGTAAAATGAAAGCCAAAGAAAAAAATGATATAATGGAAAGATTTAGTAATAATGAAATTGATATCTTGGTTTCAACTACTGTAATAGAAGTAGGAGTTAATGTACCTAATGCTACTTTGATGATTATTGAAAATGCTGAAAGGTTTGGTTTGGCTGGGTTACATCAATTAAGAGGAAGAGTAGGTAGAGGAAAGTACAAATCATATTGTATATTGATTACTGATTCTAAGAATACGGTAACTAAGAAAAGAATGGATATAATGTGCAATTATACAGATGGTTTTGTCATATCTGAATATGATCTTAAATTAAGAGGACCAGGAGATGTGTTTGGATTAAAACAACATGGCCTGCCAGAGTTCATTATCGGAGATATATTTAGGGACATAAATATTTTAAAAGAAGCCAATGGACTAGCAAAACAGATATTGTCCAGTGATAAATATTTGGAATCAGAAAATAATAAATATCTAAACCATAAAATGAAGAGATATTTTACAAAAAGAATAGAACAAGTATCTTTATAATAGAAATTTTTTGCAATAATATAATATTATAGATAATAGATTGTTAGAAAAGATTAGATTTAAAAACAATATTTTCTAGGGTATTATTATTAAATATACACATAATAATATCGTAACCTAATTAAACAACTCTTCGAAGAGGCGTTACAAAAAACAACATTGTAAGAATTGGAGGGTCTAGTAATGGCTAAAAACGTAGTTCCAGAAGCAAGAGAAGCATTATCAAAATTTAAATATGAAGTAGCAAACGAAATAGGAGTACCTTTAAAACAAGGATATAATGGTGACTTAACATCTTACCAAAATGGTTCAGTTGGTGGATACATGGTTAAAAAAATGATCGAAAAAGCTGAACAAAATTTAATGGGTTAATAATAACAAATATTTAATATTAATCTACAATATATGAAAGATGGGCTAGTGCTCATCTTTTTGTTTTAACTTATTTTGATGAAAATTTTATTAAGACATAATACTTATTGACAATTATTGTTAATAGGGTAAAATAATAATGTGTAACTTGTTTTATAAGATAATTCCCTTTGGGGAACGAGGTACAGCCTCATTAGGAAGGATTACATATGAGAGTAATAGCAGGAAAAGCAAGAAGAATTAGTTTAATGACTCCAAAAGGTTTTGATGTTAGACCAACTACTGATAGAACAAAAGAAACTTTATTCAATATAATTAATGTTGATGTATATGATAGTAAATTTCTAGATTTGTTCAGTGGGAGTGGAGCTATTGGTATAGAAGCTCTAAGTAGGGGAGCTAGCAGTGTATCTTTTGTTGAAAAAAGTATTGATTCATTGAAATGTATAAAAGATAATTTGGAAAAGACGAGATTAAGTGATATGGCTCACATTTATAAAATTGATGTAATACATGCACTTAACAAATTTTATTCTAATAAAGAAAAATTTGATATAATTTTTTTGGACCCGCCTTATGATAAAGGTTGGGAGAGTAAAGTGATTTCACTAATAGAGCAAAATGATTTACTTGACAGAAATGGTATGATAATATGTGAAAGTTCTATAGGTACTACATTTGATTTTATTGATGATACAAAGTATGAAATATCAAAGGAAAAACTTTTTAGAACTAATAAATTTACATTTATTAAATTTAGTCATGAAGTAAATTAGAAATTATTTTAAGGAGTGGTCTAATAGTGAGAATTGCAGTATACCCAGGAAGTTTCGATCCTACAACCAATGGACATCTAGATATAATAAAAAGAAGTGCTAAACTAGTTGATAAGCTTATAGTTGGAGTTTTAAAAAATAATTCTAAACAACCTTTGTTTTCAACTGATGAAAGAGTAGAGTTATTGAAAAAATTAACAAAAGATATGGAAAATGTAGAAGTTGATAGTTTTTCAGGACTTTTAGTAGATTTTTTGAAGGAAAAGAATGCTACAATTATTGTAAGAGGTTTTAGAGCTGTATCAGATTTTGAATATGAGTTGCAAATTGCTCAGACTAATTACAGCCTAGATAACAATATAGAAACAATATGTTTAATTACCAGAGTAGAATATTCATTTTTGAGTGCTAGTATTGTAAAAGAAGTTGCTATGTATGGTGGTGATATAAGCAAAATGGTTCCAGAAGAAACAGCTGTTTATATGAATAAAAAATATAAAGGCAAATAAGTATTGATTTATATAATAGGGGGGATGATGAAGTGAGTAGTATAATGGATTTAATAAACGAGATGGAAGATTATTTTGAAAGTTGTAGTAAAGTACCTTTTTCTAATAAAATAATGGTGAATCCAGAAGTCATATATGAATTGATGACGGATATGAGATTAAAGTTACCAGAGGAAATTAAACGCTGTCAGAGAGTCATAGATGAAAAAGATAAGATAATCATGGATGCTAAGAAGAATGCTGAAAATGTTGAAAAAGAAACTGAGAATAAGATGCTTGAATTGATTAATGAGCATGAAATAATGCAGCAGGCTTATTCTGAAGCAGAAATCATACTTAGTGAAGCAAAGAATACTTCTAGAGAATTAAAACTAGGTGCTTATGAATATGCAGATGAAATAATTAGTAAGATTGAAGAAACCACGAAAGAAACATTATTTGAAACACATAAAGCATATGAACAGTTGGAAGAGTTCATGAAGATTCAGCTAGAAACATTAAATGGAAATAGACAAGATCTTCAAAATAGAAAAGTAAAGAAAAAAAGTACATAATATAAGTTAGATTATTAATGGAGTTATTAAAAGTGACAAAATAAATGTTATTATAGCATTTATTGTTTTGGATAAGATATATTTATCTATATTTAATTTTGTATCAGCAAGAACACTTGCTGTTTGAGCATGAACAGAGAAAGAACCGAAGGATACTAATGTACATAATAAAACAAAGGTAACTTGTATTGAAGAATTACAATTTACTAATATTTTAGATCCATTAGATAGTTCTATTAAACTAAACAAAAAGTCTTTAACTATGCTGTTTTTTATAGGAATAAGGTAAAAACAATTTAATATTATTGAAAAAAATATTATATAACCGCCAATTTTAACTATAAGGTTTATTGCATTCATTATACAATCATCAAAAAGAGAAAAATTTATTGATTTCTTAGCTTTTAATAATAAGGTAGATTTATTTATTATAGGTAAGCTTTTTCCATAAATTACTCTATAAATAAAAGCAGTTATTAGGTTTGCTGTATATATAGTTATCAACATAAAAATTCCAATACGAGAATTATCCAACAAACCTGTAGCTATGAATCCAATAATAAACATTGGGCTTGCATTATTACAAAAAGTTAACATATACTGTGCTTGAGTTAGAGTTATCACTTTTTTATTTAACAAGTCGGCAGTTATTTTAGCTCCTACTGGATAACCCGACAATAATCCTGTAATTAAAGCATAGCCTGCTACTCCAGGTAAATTGAACAATCTAGCCATTATTCTAGTAAATATATAGTTTATATAATTAATTATATTAGTATTTATTATCAAGTTAGATAAAAGAATGAATGGAAACAAAGTTGGGATTATAACATTAAACCATAATAATAAACCATTTTTAGCAGCTTCCATAGAGGTTTTTGGAAGTACTAGAATGGTCAATAGTAGTATTATAAGTATCATATTTATTATAAAACTTTTTGATGCTTTTTTGATTTTCATATATTACCCTTTATAATACAGTATTAATACAAATATATTTACAATATATATTTTTTAGAATAAAAATTCTCGTAAAGATTATATCTTATATTATTATTATTGGATGAGAATAATCATTATTGCATGACTTACCATATTTATCACCGATTATGATATTATATATATCGCTACACTTGATTTCATCTTTTAACATCTTAAGACCAGTATTGTTAAGAACATTAATGCTATCCTTTACATTAGAGATGATAGGCAGATTACAATTGGTCTTTAATGATTTCAATAAATCACTGCTATCTTTTCTAAAACCAAGTATTTTTACATATTGGGCAAAACCATTTTCAACAAATTCCCAAAAATCTTCTTTGTGAAGAGATAATAAAATGTGAAGTAACGTTCTTTGTATTCTGGATATTGGGTATCTCCTAGTACGTGTATAACCAATAATATCACTTATTGTACTATAATTAATAACAGCTTTCTTGAATCTGTTTTGGATTCCTTCGCTTACATCAATACAATTTTCCATCTGAGTTTTAGTTGAAACTTTAAGTTTGTAATTAATTAACGAGGAACAATCATCAAAAAATATAGGACCTTCTTGAGCACTTATTGAGCTTTCTAGTAGTTCATAAGCTGATGAAGGCATATATTTAGTAAGTGTATTTAAGTCGCCAAGTGATTTTTTCAATATTTTTCTGATAGCAGAAGCAGAAGATAAATTATCACTTATATTATCTCCATGATATGAAGCGCCAACTCTTTTAATGGCATAGGGTCTTATTTTGCTGTCTAATTTTAATAATGATTTCATATATTCAATACCCAATATATTATTCGGGGATTTGATTATTTGTGTTAATTCATCTTTTGTTAAATCTAATATATGATGGTCAGTCAGATAATCAGTTAAGGCATGAGAACGTGCAGTTGCAAAACTAAATCCTTCTTTCAGATAATTACTTAATTTTTCTTTGAAATACATTGGCTCATTGCATAGTATTGATGCTATTTCTCCTAACTCATAAGTGTTTCCAAGTTCACTTCCAAAACATAGATTATCAATGATGCCAAGATCATTTAATAATTTTACTGAAGCAAAAGAAAAGAATTCAGCACTAGATGTAGAAAAATGAACGGGTAATTCAATTACAAGATCTGCTCCATTTATAAGAGCCATTCTAGTTCTTGTCCATTTATCTACAATGGAAGGTTCTCCTCTTTGAACAAAGTTCCCGCTCATTATGATAATTGAGTATTGGGAATTGGTTATTTTTTTTGCCTGTTCTAATTGATAAAGATGACCATTATGAAATGGATTATATTCTGCGATAATACCTACTGTATTCATATATAATATCACCTACTTTTATTTTGTAATGAGAGTACTATATATAAATGAACACAAATTTTTTAAGTACTCATTTTTATATTAAAGTAAAATATGTGTTAAATCAAGCCTAATACAAAAATTAAATTGTTCACTTTCATAAGTTTTTAAGAAAAAAGCAAAAAAACTTGAAAAAACACAAAAAACATATTGTATACAATGAACAATAATATTATAATAGAATAAAGTAGATAATTTTTTAGTTAGAGAACTGAAAGGAGTTTATTAAATTGAGTTTTATAAACAACATTAAAAACAGAGCAAAAAGTCTAAATCAAACAATTGTATTGCCTGAATCATTAGAGAGAAGAACAGTAGAGGCTACAGCAAAG
This sequence comes from Vallitalea sp., assembly GCF_025211055.1. Classification (GTDB taxonomy): domain Bacteria; phylum Bacillota; class Clostridia; order Lachnospirales; family Vallitaleaceae; genus Vallitalea. The sequence goes on from NZ_JAOARO010000059.1 coordinate 81,799, forward strand.
ATTCTTGGCGAAGAAATAGCAAATGTAATTCTTATTGGTAATAAAGGAGAAATAGAAAAAGTAGCAGAAGGATTGGATATTTCAAGAGCTATTTTTGTTGATCCTGATTCATTCGAAAAAATGGATAAATACGTTGGCGATTTAGTAGAACTTCGTAAAAATAAAGGAATGACTGAAGAAAAAGCTGAAGAATTATTAAAAAGTGATCCATTATATCTAGGTGTCATGATGGTTAAAGAAGGGATGGCTGATGGTATGGTTGCTGGAGCAGTTAATGCAACAGCAAATGTTCTAAGACCATCTTTACAAATATTAAAAACAGCTCCAGGAACAAAATTGGTTTCTGCATTCTTTGTTATGGTAGTACCTAATTGCGAATATGGTGCAAATGGAACGTTCTTATTTGCTGATTCTGGATTAAATCAAAATCCTAATTCAGAAGAACTAGCATCTATAGCACTTAGCTCAGCTAAATCATTTAAAGATTTAGTACAAGTAGAACCTGTAGTAGGTATGTTATCACACTCAACAATGGGTAGTGCAAAACATGCTGATGTTGATAAAGTAGTAGAAGCAGTTAAGATTGCTAAGGAACAAAACCCAGATGTCAAGTTAGATGGAGAATTTCAATTAGATGCTGCTATAGTACCAAGTGTTGGAGCTTCTAAAGCACCAGGTAGTGAAGTTGCTGGAAAAGTTAATGTACTTGTATTCCCTGATCTTGATTCAGGAAACATTGGGTATAAGCTCACTCAAAGACTAGCTAAGGCAGAAGCTTATGGACCAATTACACAAGGTATCGCAAAGCCTGTTAATGATTTATCTAGAGGATGTACTGCGGATGATATCGTAGGAGTAGTTGCTATTACAGCGGTACAAGCATCATTATAATAACAAAAACAAAAAAATTACAATTAAAAGGAGATTGTTAAGGTGAATATATTAGTATTAAATTGTGGTAGCTCATCACTTAAGTACCAATTAATAAGTATGGAGAATGAAGAAGTATTAGCAAAAGGTATCTGTGAAAGAATTGGAATCGACGGTTCAAGAATTAAGCATACAAAAATTGGTTGTGATACTATAATAATCGAAGGGGATATGCCAAGCCATAAAGATGCAGTTAAATATGTTGTTGATGCTTTAGTATCTAAAGAACATGGTGTAATTGAAAGCATGAGTGAAATAAACGCAGTTGGACATAGAATTGTACATGGTGGAGAAGAATTCGCAAGTTCAACAGTGATTAATGATGATGTAATAGAAGCAGTTAAAAAATGTTCTGATTTAGCTCCATTACATAATCCAGCTAATTTAATTGGTATAGATGCATGTAAACAAATTATGCCTAATGTTCCAATGGTAGGGGTATTTGATACAGCTTTCCATCAAACAATGCCTGCTAAAACATACTTATATGCGTTACCATATGAATATTATAGAAAATATAAATTAAGAAGATATGGATTCCATGGTACATCTCATAATTACGTATCTAATAGAACTGCTAAGTTCTTAGGCAGAGATATTAAAGATATGAAAATAGTGGTTTGTCACTTAGGTAATGGTGCTAGTGTTTGTGCTGTTGATGGTGGAAAATCAATCGACACTAGTATGGGACTTACACCATTAGAAGGATTAGTAATGGGAACAAGATCAGGTGATATGGACCCAGCTATCGTACAATTTTTAGCTGATAAAGAAGGATTATCAATTGATGAAATTAATACTATATTGAATAAAGAATCAGGTGTTCTTGGTATATCTGAAATATCAAGCGACTTTAGAGATTTAGAAAATGCAATAGAAGAAGGTAATGAAAAAGCTAGACTTACAATGGATGTATTTTCATATAGAGTTGCAAAATATGTTGGTGCTTATGCTGCTGCAATGAATGGAATTGATGCTATAGCATTTACTGCTGGACTTGGTGAAAATAATGCAGAGGTAAGAGCAGATATTTGTTCATATCTTACGTTCTTAGGAGTTGAAATTGACGAAGAAGCCAATAAGTGCAGAGGTATTGAAAAAGATTTTTCAGCTAAAGGTGCAAAAGTTAAGACAGTTGTAATTCCTACAGATGAAGAAATGACAATAGCTAGAGAAACAGCAAGACTTATATAATTAAACTTAATTAATGAATATTCTACCATAAATTTGTTAAAAATGTTGACAAAAGTATATTTGATATGTATAATTACATGTGGTTATTTTATACGTTTCCCTTTCAAAATAAAATTGTGATTGGGGTGTTAATATGGAGTTTAATTTAACTGATTTATTATCCAATGATGGGATGAATAAAAAAATATCTACTGATGTAAGCATCAAACAATTTAATTTTGGTGGAATTACTTACCGAATAGATGACATTATTCATATTGATCTGGAGTTAACGAATCTTGGTCATAGAAAAGTCAATTTAGAGGGTTTGGTTAAAGGAACACTTAAGATTCCTTGTGATAGATGCATGGAAGAAGTAGATTATAAAATCGAAACTAATTTTTCTAAAGACATTAATTTTGATGATGTTAATGAAGAAAAAGTTCAGTATATTGATGGATATAATCTTGATTTAGAGAAATTAGCTTTAAATGAATTAATCATTGATTTACCTATGAAAGTATTATGTAGTGATATTTGCAAAGGAATTTGTAATCAATGTGGAGCTAATCTTAATAAGGTTACTTGTAGCTGTGATAACAGTGATATTGACCCTAGATTAGCAGTATTTAAAGATTTATTTAAAGAGTTTTAAGGAGGTGTCAATATGGCAGTACCAAAAAGAAAAACATCACAAGCTAGAAGAGACAAACGTAGAGCTAACTGGAAATTAACTGCTCCTAATTTAGTGAAATGTAGTAAGTGTGGGGAATTAATTATGCCTCATAGAGTTTGTAAGTCATGTGGAACATACAAGAATAAAGTAGTTATAGAAACTGAATAATTAGAAGGCAGCGTATGCTGCCTTTAATTATTTAGGTTGCTTTAGTTAAATTAGAATGAGTGAATATTACAAAAATTATATATAGAGTTTCCTCAAATACTATAAGCTATTCTAGAAATTTTAAAATATATATTGAAAATATGGTAAAAATTTAGTATAGTATTTTTAGAATGTAGATTAGAGGGTGTAATGATGCAAGAAATGATAACTGTTGCAGTGGATGCAATGGGTGGCGATAATGCCCCAAATGAAATAATTAAAGGTTGTATTGAATCAATTAATGATGATAATAACATAAAGATTTATTTAGTTGGTAATAATATTATCATAAATGAACAACTTACTAAGTACACATATAATAAAGAACAACTAGAGGTAGTGGATGCAAAAGAAACTATTGATACTTGCGAGTCTCCAGTAATGGCTATAAGAAGGAAAAAAGACTCCTCATTAGTAAAAGGTCTTAATCTAGTAAAAGAAAAAAAAGCCAATGCTTTTGTTTCTGCTGGTAGTACTGGTGCAATACTAGCTGGAGGAACTTTTATCGTAGGAAGAATCAAAGGTATTGAAAGACCAGCTCTCGCCCCACTTATCCCTCATAAAAAAGGTGTATCATTATTAATAGATTGTGGTGCTAATGTAGATTCAAAAGCAAGTTATTTAGTTCAATATGCGAAGATGGGTTCTATTTATTTTGAAAATGTATTAGGTGTTAAGAATCCTAAGGTTGCACTAATTAATATTGGGGAAGAAAAGTCCAAAGGCAATAACTTAGTAAAAGAGACTTATTCATTACTACAAAATGAGGACATTAATTTCATCGGTAATATTGAGGCTAGAGATATACCAGAGGGTAAAGCAGATATACTTGTTTGTGATGCATTTGTAGGTAATATCATTTTAAAGTATACTGAAGGTTTTGCTTTGACTATGTTCAGTATGCTCAAGAAGTATTTACTACAGAATATTAGATCTAAGATAGGGACATTTTTATTAAAACCAGCATTGAAGAATTTTAAGAAAAGCTTTGACTATACTGAGTATGGAGGGGCTCCATTGCTTGGGTTAGAAGGCTTGGTTGTTAAAACACATGGTAGTTCAGACGCAAAAGCTATTAAAAATACCATACTCCAGTGTAAGAAATTTTCAGACCAAAAAATAAATAAAAAGATAAAAGAAAACATAAAAATATAAGTAAAAGGGGGCATTTTAAAATGGAATTTGAAAAATTAGTTTCAATTATATCTGAATTTACAAATGAGGATGAGTCACAAATTACAAAAGACACTAAATTTGTAGATGATTTGAACGTTGATTCTTTAGACTTAGTTCAAATAATTATGGCTCTTGAAGAAGAATTTGATATTGAGATTGATAATGAGCAGGCAGAAAATATTGTAACAGTTAATGATGCAATTGAAGCAATAAACTCAAGGATTAATAATGACTAATAGGAGCCCTTACATTTAAGGGCTTTGCTTTTAGGAAGATAAGGTTTTTCGATTTTATTGTAAACCTTAACGAAGGAGGGGAACATATTGAGAAATAAATACAAAAATTTAAACGAATTCCAAAAGATTATTAACTACAAGTTTAAAAATGTAAAGTTATTATCTCAAGCATTAACACATAGTTCATATGCTAATGAACATAAGATGTCTAAGTTTGAAAATAATGAAAGACTAGAATTTTTAGGTGATGCAGTTCTTGAAATTGTAACTAGTGACTTTTTATTTATAAATTATACAGATATGCTTGAAGGAGAGTTAACTAAATTTCGGGCAAGTATTGTATGCGAACCAACACTTGCAAATTTTTCTAACGAAATAAAATTAGGGGATTTCATTAGACTTGGTAAGGGTGAAGAAAATTCAGGCGGTAGATTTAGAGCTTCAGTACTATCAGATGCTGTTGAAGCTTTGATTGGATCTATTTATCTAGATGGTGGTTTAGAGGCTTCAAGACAATTCATTTTGAATACATTATTAAAAGATGTAGAAAAAAGAAAATTATTTATTGATAGTAAAACACACTTACAAGAGATTATACAGAAGACAAGTGAAGAACCAATAGAGTACATAATTGTTAAGGAAAAAGGACCTGACCACAACAAATTGTTTATGGTAGAGGTAAGACATGAAGGGAAAGTAATAGGTTATGGAAGAGGTAGAAGCAAAAAATCTGCCGAACAAGATGGAGCGTATGATGCAATTAAGAATATCTAGTTATATTCAATTGACAGTGTACAATTGACAACTATCAAAAATAATAGATTTGAATTAATAATTGTCCATTGTTCATTGCCAATCATTTTTACAGTATAGATTAGAGAAATTTATCTTATTGAATAAATCTTTGGGACAAAAAGTTTAATGATTTTGTACAAAGTAAGGAGATAGTATGTACTTAAAAAATATAGAATTACAAGGGTTCAAATCCTTTGCTAATAAGATTAATTTTGAATTTAATGAAGGGATAACTGGGATTGTTGGACCTAATGGTAGTGGTAAAAGTAATATTGCAGATGCAGTACGATGGGTTCTAGGGGCTCAGAGTGCTAAACAACTTAGAGGTTCTAAGATGGAAGATGTCATTTTTGCTGGTACCGAAAACAGACGTCCTGTTGGTTATTCACAAGTAGATATTACCATTGATAACCATGATAAAAAGATGGCTATTGATTATCTTGAGGTGACTATATCAAGACGTGTTTATCGTTCAGGAGAAAGTGAATTCTACATAAATAAAACTCCTTGCAGACTAAAAGATATTCATGAATTGTTCTTAGATACAGGAGTAGGTAAAGAAGGTTATTCAATAATTGGACAAGGTCAAATAGATAAGATATTAAGTACTAAACCAGAAGATAGAAGAGATCTATTTGATGAAGCGGCTGGTATTGTCAAGTTCAAAAGAAGAAAATCAGAAGCTTATAAGAAATTAGAGCAGGAAAAACAGAATCTGCTTAGGATAAATGACATAATTAAAGAATTAGAAGGACAAAAAGGTAACCTACAAGGACAAGCGGAAGTAGCTAAAAAATACCTATTATTAAAAGAAGAAATGAAAAAATATGAGGTCAACATTTTTATTACAGAATATGAAAAACTTGATAAAAATGTAGAAGATATAAGTAAGAAAGAAAAAGATACCAATGAAGAAATTGTATTAGTTAATAATAAGTATGAAGAAATCAAATTAAAATATAATGAATTGAATAATGATTCTCAGGATATAGGTACTAAGATAGATAATAAAAAAGATGAAATATCCACAAATAATCTTGAAAAGGAAAGAATAGAAAATAATATTAAGATCAATAATGAACGAATTAGTTCTATTAAGGTAACTAATGAACGAATAGAACGAAATATTAATGAGATAAATTCTAAACATGATATTAACCTTACGGGTGTTAAAGTCATAGAAGAAGAAATTGTTAACCTAAAATCAAGTATAGAACTATTAACATCACAACTCAAGGAAAAAGAAGAACACCTAGTATCAATTTCTGAAGAAATAAGTACTGGTGAAACAACTATTGAAGAAATCAAAACCAACATAATTGAAAGACTCAATGAAATAACAGTTGTTAAGAGTAAGATACAAAGATATAGCACTATGCTTGAAAATATTGAGAACAGACAGAATTTCTTAATTGATAAAATTAACAAAGTACATAATGAATCGATTATACTTAACAATAAAAAAGAACAATTAGAAAAAAAAATTACTTATGTTGAAGAAGATCTGCAACAAACAAAGAGCGAGACTATTAGTACCACTAATAAGATAAAAGAAATTAATGAGTCAAAACATGATATTCAAGAAAAATTGAATATCTATAATCAACAAATAAATCAATACAAGTCTAAATATAATGCGTTGAATGACATAACTGAACATTATGAAGGTTATAATTATAGCATAAGAAAAGTTATGGAGTTGAAGACAAAAAATAGTATTGATTCAGTATTAGGTGTTGTTGCAGATATAATAAAAGTAGATAAGAAATATGAAATTGCCATAGAGACAGCTCTTGGTGGCGGTGTGCAGAATATTATTACCAAAGAAGAAGAAACTGCAAAAAAAATGATTAACTACCTGAAAACCAACAAATTTGGTAGAGCCACTTTTTTACCGTTAACCAGTATTAGAATAAATAAGAAATATAATCCAATCAGCAATGAAAAGGGTTTTATTGGATATGGAAATGATTTAGTTATATATGATCATATGTATGATAACATTATCAAATATCTTCTTGGCAGAGTTGTTATAGTTGATAAAATTGATAATGCAGTAACGTTAGCGAGAAAATACAATTATAAGTTAAAGATAGTTACTCTATCTGGTGAAGTATTAAATCCAGGAGGTTCTTTAACTGGAGGTAGCTATAAGAATAAAGCAAATAATTTTCTTTCTAGGAAAAGGGAATTAGATGAATACAAGAACAAGATACAACAAATAGTAGAAGAAATCAAAATAGCTACAGATAAAAGAACTAAGATAGTTGAAGAAAGAAACAACCTATCTTATAAGTCCGAGGAATTAATCTCAAAAGAACATAATCTTAATATTGAAATGAATTCGTTACAAATTAATATGAATCAAATTATTAAGGATATAAACCAAAAACAACAAGAAATAAATGACAGTAAAGTCGAATTAAATGAATTAGATAATCAAAATGCTGAGTTAATGGCTACTACAGAAAAATATAATGAAGAACTTAGTGGAACTGAAAGTGAAAACACAGATGCAGAAGACGAAGTTTTAAGCCTTACTGAAGCAATACAAAAAAAGAGGGTAACTAAAAATACTTTAAATGAAGAAATTACTAATCTGAAAATAACAATGACATCAACTAAACAAAAATTAAATAGTTCTAATCAGAATATAGAGAGATTAGATAATGAGCTTCAAGATATTAATAAGCAAAAAGAAAAACTAAATGAAGAACTGCAAAATAATAAAAATGATATAGGACTAAAAATCAGTATAATAAACAAATACCAGAAGGATGTTAAAGGAGTTCTTGATGGTATTGGAGTTATGCATACTGAATTAGAAATATTGAATAAGAATAAAGAAGAGATTTCATTAAAACAAAATGCTATATTTGAAGAGAGAGAAAGTCTAAGTGAAAAATCTAATCTCTTAGAAAAAGAAATCATGAGACTTCAGAATGTTAAAATGAAATATGAACTGCAAAAAGAGAATATTACTAATTACATGTGGGATGAGTATGAGTTAACGTTCAATATGGTAGCTGAATATAAAGATGATTTAGGTACTACCCTACAGCTTAAGAATAAGGTCAAGGAATTAAAGGAAACAATAAAAGCATTAGGTGATGTTAACGTTAATGCTATTGAAGAATACAAAGAAATTATTACTAGATATGATTTTCTATCAGAACAAAAAGAAGATTTGATAGTGGCTAAAGAAAAATTAATAGGAATTATTAATGAACTTGATAAAGAAATGATTAAACAATTCAAAATTAAGTTTAAAGAAATCAAGCTCCAATTCGACTTAGTTTTCAAAGAGTTATTTGGAGGAGGCAAAGGGTTACTCTATTTAGTGAACGAGGAAAATGTATTGGAATCAGGGATTAACATTGTAGCACAACCACCTGGGAAGAAATTACAGAGTATGATGCTGTTATCTGGTGGAGAGCGAGCTTTTACTGCAATAGCTTTACTATTTGCAATACAGAGATTAAAACCTTCTCCATTCTGTGTTCTTGATGAGATAGAGGCAGCTCTTGATGATGCTAATGTGGAAAGATTTGCTAAGTACTTACAAAAGCTATCGGGTAATACCCAATTTATTATTATCACTCATAGAAGAGGAACTATGGAAGTTGCAGATGCATTATATGGTATTACTATGCAAGAAAAAGGTATATCAACAAGAGTTTCAGTAAAATTAATTGAAAATGAATTAACAGGATAAATAGACATACGTATGTGAAACTAGAGTTTGACATATGGATAGGAGGAAATATAACAATGGGCTTATTTAGTTGGAAGAAAAACAAAACAAAAGAAGAACAAAAAGAAAATACTTCAGAGAATGAACAAGAATTGGTTGATGCCAAAGAACCAGAAATACAAGCACCAGAAATAGAAGAGGATGTAATAAAAGAAGATAATGATATTAATCAACAAGAAAATAATAGTAATGAAAATACTGATATAACAAGTGAAGAGGAAGTTATTGAAGATATTAATGAGATGGAAGAAGAATACGAGATTCCACAAGAACAAGAAGAAGGTAAGAAAAAAAGAGGATTTTTTGGTAAATTAGTTAAAGGACTTACTAAAACGAGAAATAATATACTTGGTGGAGTAGATCAAGTACTAAGTTCATTTACTAAGATAGATGAAGATTTCTATGAAGAACTTGAAGAGGCATTGATAGTTGCTGATTTAGGTGTTAATACAGCTATGACAATTATTGAAGACCTAAGAGAAAAGGTGAAAGAAAACAAAATTAAAGACACAGCTAGTGTTAGAGAGCTATTGATGGAAGAACTAAAAGAACTTATGAAAAATGAAGGTAATCTCTATGAATTTACCGAGAGAAAATCAGTAGTCCTTGTAATTGGGGTAAATGGTGTGGGTAAGACTACTACTATTGGTAAATTAGCTAATCAATATAAGCAAAAAGGTAAAAAAGTAATCCTTGCAGCTGCTGATACTTTTAGAGCAGCTGCTATAGATCAATTAGCTGAATGGTCCAACAGAGCAGGAGTAGAACTTATATCTCAACAAGAGAATTCAGATCCTGGAGCAGTTGTATTCGACGCTGTTCAAGCTGCTAAAGCAAGAGAAGCAGATCTATTAATATGTGATACAGCAGGAAGACTTCACAATAAAAAGAATCTGATGGAAGAATTAAGAAAGATATTTAAAATCATTAATAGAGAATATCCTGAAGCACATAAGGAGGTACTATTAGTCCTTGATAGTACAACAGGTCAAAATGCATTACAACAGGCTAAGCAATTCAAAGACATAGCAGATATCACAGGTATTGTTCTTACTAAGCTTGATGGTACAGCAAAAGGTGGTATCGCAGTTGCAATTCAAACAGAACTTAATATTCCAGTTAAATATATTGGTGTTGGTGAAGGAATAGATGATATGCAGCAGTTCGATTCAGAAGAATTTGTTAGTGCTTTATTTGAAGGATAGGATATCAAATATGTCTCTTGGTCATGTTATAATCAAGAATTTTTAGCATATCAAGTAAAAAAGCTTGACAAACATATTAAAGTATCATATAATACCACCTGTAAAGCAAATAACCTTTACAGGTGGTGATTTAATTTTGAGTAATATTTTTAAGAAAACATTACTGTACGATTTCTACGGTGAGTTATTAACAAATCACCAGAAAGAAATATATGAATTATATCATTTGAATGATTTTTCTCTAGGAGAAATATCTGAACAGTTGAAGATTAGTAGACAAGGTGTTCATGATACGTTGAAGAGATGTGAGAAACAGCTTGAAAATTATGAGAACAAATTACAATTGGTAGATAAATTTCTAATAAATAAGCAGAACGTAGAAAAGATTTATAATTATGCAAGTGAAATTTTAGATAGTTTTAATGAAGACAAACAAAGCCAAGAGATAGTGGCTAATAGAATAGTTGGTATACAGGAAACTTGCAATAGAATATTAGAAGATTTATAGAAGAGTTTATGAGTGGGAGGTTAGTGTATGGCATTTGAAAGTTTGACAGATAAGTTTCAGAATATATTTTCTACCCTTAAGAAAAAAGGAAAACTTAGCGAACAAGATGTAAAACTAGCGTTAAGAGAAGTTAAACTAGCATTGCTTGAAGCAGATGTTAACTTCAAAGTAGTTAAAAAATTTGTTAAAGATATAAGAGAAAGAGCTGTTGGACATGAGGTAATGGAAAGTTTGACACCAGGTCAACAGGTTATTAAGATTGTTAATGAGGAATTAGTTAAATTAATGGGTGAAGAAAAATCTGATTTAACTTTTTCAAAAGAATCTCCAACAGTATACATGATGGTTGGTTTGCAAGGGGCAGGTAAGACGACCACTACTGCAAAACTTGCAGGTAATCTTAAGAAAAGTGGTAAGAAGCCTCTATTAGTTGCTTGTGATGTATATAGACCAGCAGCTATTAAACAGTTGCAGGTTGTAGGTGGGCAGATTGATGTACCAGTATTTACAATGGGAGATAAGAACAAACCAGTTGATATAGCTAAAGCAGCTATCGAATCAGCAGGGAAGAATGGCAATAATGTAGTTATAATTGATACAGCTGGTAGACTTCACATAGATGAAAATATGATGGGCGAACTTATAGAAATAAAAGAAAACATAAATCCTCAAGAAATATTGTTGGTAGTTGATGCTATGACAGGACAAGATGCTGTAAACGTGGCAGAAAACTTCAACGAAAAAATAGGTATTGATGGTGTAATCTTAACTAAGTTAGATGGTGATACTAGAGGTGGTTCTGCACTTTCTGTAAGAGCAGTAACCAATAAGCCTATCAAATTTGCATGTATAGGAGAAAAACTTACAGATATTGAAGTATTCCATCCAGAAAGAATGGCATCAAGAATTCTTGGAATGGGTGATGTTCTTACACTCATTGAAAAAGCTTCTGAAGCTATTGATGCAAAAAAAGCTGCTGAAATGGAAAGAAAGTTTAGAAAAGCTGAATTTACTTTTGATGATTTTCTTGAGCAAATGCAGCAAGTTAAGAAATTAGGTTCCATTGGTGATATCATGTCAATGATTCCTGGTATGAATAAGCAAATGAAAGATGTTGAAATAGATGATAAAGAGCTATCAAAAGTAGAATCAATGATATATTCCATGACACTTGAAGAAAGAGCTAATCCAGCACTTATCAATCCTTCAAGAAAAAGAAGAATAGCTAATGGTTCAGGTAATCATATCCAAGATGTAAATAGGTTCATTAAACAATTTGAACAATCCAAGAAAATGATGAAACAGTTTAGTGGTATGATGAAAGGCAAAGGTAAAAAAGGATTATTTAATAAATTTCCTTTTATGGGCTAGTTAGAATTTAGATTCTTGATTAGTCTAATATAGATAATAATTAACTATGGGAGGTGAAACACAAATGGCAGTAAGAATGAGATTAAAAAGACTGGGTGCAAAAAAAGCTCCTTTTTATAGAATTGTAGTTGCTGATTCTAGATCACCAAGAGATGGTAAATTCATAGAGCAAGTTGGCTACTATAATCCAACAAAAAATCCTATTGATTTAAAGATAAATGAAGAAGTTGCTAACAAATGGTTAAGTAACGGAGCTCAGCCTTCTAATACAGTCAAAAGATTGTTAAAGCAAGCTGGAGTTGTAAAGTAATTGTTGGAGGTGTACAACATGAAAGAATTAGTGGAAGTTATCGCTAAAGCATTAGTTGATAATCCAGATGATGTTAAAGTAAATGAAATTGAGGGAGAGCGCTCAATTATATTAGAGTTAAAAGTTGCACCTGACGATATGGGAAAAGTAATTGGAAAACAAGGTAGAATTGCTAAAGCTATAAGAACTGTAGTTAAGGCTGCGGCAACTAAGGAAGAGAAAAGAGTTGTTGTAGAAATTCTACAATAAGGTTAGGGATTCCCTAGCCTTTTTTTATCTTATGTTTATAAAAAAATATTTGTAGGTGAGTGTATGGATTACTTTAATATTGGAAAAATAGTTAATACACATGGTATTAGGGGTGAAGTTAAGATAATACCGTTAACTGATGAACCTAAGAGATTTGAATTACTGGAATATGTGTATATTGATAATAATAGAACAATAGAAAAATATACTATTAATAGTATTAGGTATTTTAAGAATATGATTATTATAAAGTTTGACGAATTGAAAGATATGACTAGTGCAGAGAAGTTGAAACAATCTATTATTAAAATACCAAGAGAGTTAGCATTACCTTTAGAAGATGACGAATATTATGTACAAGACTTGATAGGCATAGATGTAAGTACTGATGCTGGTAGAGATCTAGGTACTATAAAAGATATTATATTTACCGGTAGTAATGACGTATATGTCATTGAAACTGATGATAAAAAAGAAATTTTGATACCTGCTATAAAACAATGTATAAAACAAGTAGATATGAAAAATAAGACCATGATAGTTTTGTTACTGGAAGGATTGATTGATGAGTGAAATTTAACATAATGACGTTATTTCCAGACATGATTAAGCAAGGACTTGGTTCAAGTATTATTGGTAAAGCTCAGGAAAAAAACTTGATTGAAATAGATACGATTAATATTAGGGATTATGCTTACAACAAGCATAAACAAGTAGATGATTATCCTTATGGTGGCGGTGCAGGTATGGTTATGCAGCCAGAACCTATATACGAGGCATATAAGAGTGTTACAAGCAAACTTAGTAATAAACCTAGGGTCATATATCTAACCCCACAAGGAAAGACATTTAACCAAGAAATGGCTATGGAATTATCTAAGGAAGAAGAATTAATTTTTTTATGTGGACATTATGAAGGTATAGATGAAAGAGTAATTGATATGATAGTTACAGATGAAGTATCCATAGGAGATTATATATTGACTGGTGGAGAACTAGCTGTAATGGTCATGGTAGATGCCATATCAAGATTAATACCTAATGTGCTATCTAATGGAGTATCTGCTACGACAGAATCATTTGATGATAATTTATTAGAATATCCTCAATATACTAGACCAGCTGTTTTTATGGATAAAAAAGTTCCTGACATATTATTGTCTGGACATCATAAAAATATTGACCAGTGGAGAAGGGAACAATCATTAATAAGAACATACAATAAGAGACCTGATCTGTTAGAGAAAGCAGAACTATCAGAAAAGGATAAAAAAACTATAGATAAATATTGCAAATTGTGATGAAATATGATATAGTAATTTAATGTGAGTACGGATGGTCCTCTGTTACAATAATGTATTAAGAACATCTAGATATTAGGAGGAAACACATGAACGATATAATACGTAAAATTGAACAAGAACAATTAAGAGAAAATGCATTAACAGATTTTAACGTTGGTGATACTATTAGAGTATATGCTAAAGTTAAAGAAGGAAACCGTGAAAGATTACAGATGTTTGAAGGAGTAGTTATCAAAAGACAAAACGGAAGTAATCGTGAGACATTTACAGCTAGAAGAATTTCTTATGGTGTAGGTGTTGAAAAAACTTGGCCATTACATTCACCAATTATCGATCATATCGATGTCGTAAGACGTGGTAAAGTTAGAAGAGCTAAACTTAACTACTTAAGAGACAGAATTGGTAAAGCTGCTAAAGTTAAAGAGTTAATTAGATAATTAAGTTAATTATAATACGCAGTTTTAACTAAAAATTAACTATAAAAGTTACATGGTGTAGTTTACAAATGGCTGTTGTGATGATTAATTTGACTAGTGAGGGACTTAGTACTATGTATTAGTCCCTTTTTGTTTATTTAGTACGTTATATGCATATGATAAAACAACTTTATGCAATGTATTTAGTCTTATGAAAGAAGGGTTAAGCATGAAGAACACAACTTTAGGAAGAGAAATATTAAGTTGGGTACTTGATATAGGAATTGTATTAGTTGCAGTATTACTTATAACAACATTTGTATTTCAGAAAACAAATGTTATTGGACAATCTATGGAACCGACACTTCATAATGGCGACCATGTAATTATAGACAAAATAAGCTATAGATTTACAAAACCACAGCAATATGATATTGTCGTTTTTCCTTATAAGAAGAATCCATCACAAAATTATATTAAGAGAATTATTGGACTACCTGGCGATGAGGTTAATATAATTGATGGACAAGTATATATTAATAAAGAAAAATTAGAAGAAGAATTTGATATAATTGATGACGGTAAGTTAGGTAACAGAGAATTTCCATTTGTTGTTCCAGAAGGTGAATATTTTGTAATGGGTGATAATAGAAATAACAGTTCAGATAGTCGTTATACTGATGTTGGAACAATTAGTAAGAAAGATATAATCGGTAAAGCTGGACTTAGAATATGGCCACTCAAAGATTTTGGATTTGTTAAATAATCTACTCAAAGAAGAAATACATAAGGAGGGTATTACCTCCTTATTTTCCTATAAGAGAAAGTTAGTCTTAATTAATGACAATGAAAGGAAAGAATAATATGAATATACAATGGTACCCAGGACATATGACAAAAGCTAAACGTATGATGCAAGAAAATATTAAGCTTGTAGACGTCATAATTGAGTTAATTGATTCAAGAGTACCAATAAGCAGTAGAAATCCTGATATGGACAAAATAGCTAATAATAAGCCTAGAATAATTGTATTCAACAAAATTGATTTAGCAGATAGAAACAAAACAGAAGAATTTATAAAATGGTATGAAAATAGAGGTATAAGTGTTGTATTGGTTAATTCTAAAAATGGAAAAGGAATTAATCAAGTAATTAATAAAGCATATGAACTTTGCAAGGAAAAAATTGAAAGAAATAAAAAACGAGGTTTGATAAATAAACCTATAAGAGCAATGGTAGCAGGTATACCTAATGTTGGTAAGTCTACTTTCATTAATAAATTGGTAGGAAAAGCAAGTGCCAAGACAGGAAATAGACCGGGAGTTACAAAAGGAAAACAATGGATTAAGTTAAAGAAGGATATGGAACTTCTTGATACACCAGGAATTCTCTGGCCGAAATTTGAAGATCAGCAAGTAGGGATTAATCTAGCTCTGATTGGGTCCATAAAAGATGAAATTCTTAATATTGAAGAATTGGCACTGATTCTAATAGATTGTTTGAGAAATAATTACTTGGAGAGTCTACTTACTAGATACAAATTATCCGATACAGATAATCTAGAATCTATCCAAATATTAGAGAATATTGCAAAAAACAGAAATCTGATAAAAGCTGGTAATGAATTAGATTTGAATAAAGCAGCAATAATTCTAATGGATGAATTTAGGAACGGAATACTTGGTAAAATTACTTTAGAAACAGTTGGATTATGAAATCTAGCTGTTTTTAAAGTTTAATATTTATGAATATAATATCAATCTTATTTTATATGAATTTACTTAATAATATATTTAAATTAGGTAAAAATATTAATAATACATTATAGGGGTTGATTTCATGAATAATCTTATAGAGCTATTTGAAGAGTTTGACTTACATTTATTGAATGATAAAAGACCATCAGAATATTTTGACGGTTTGTTGTTGCATGAGAAAAAGTATAGTAATACTTATCCTTTAAAGATTCTATTAGATATAAAAAAGGTTGAACAAAATCCCATGTATCATCCGGAAGGCAATGTATATAATCATACTATGGAAGTTGTGGATAGAGCTGCTGAAATAAAAGAATTAAGCAAAGATAAAAAAGTATTTATGTGGGCTGCTCTACTACATGATGTTGGTAAAATAACTACAACAAAAATTAGAAAAGGTAGAATAACTTCATATGACCATGATAAATATGGGGAGGAAATTGCAAGAAATTATTTATTAACATTTATGGAAGATAATTTGTTTGTAAATGAAGTTGTTAAATTAGTTAGATGGCATATGCAGCCATTATTTGTGTGTAAACAACTGCCTTTTTCACAAGTTGGTAAAATGATTAATGAAACTTCTATAACTGAAATAGCTTTATTATCATTATGTGATAGGACAGGCAGAGGTAAAATATCTAAAGATGAAAAAGATAAGCAGATGCTTTTTATTATAAAATTTTTATCTATATGTAGAAAGAAAGTTAACGAAAAACAAGAAATAGATAGAATAGACAAAATTAAGAGCTACTTAATTAGTGAAGTTGATAGAAATAAAGAATAATAGTGATAGATAATTTGGATAGAGTTATGGTAGAATAAAGTAATAGTTTTCGGTTAAAAGGAGAATAAGGTATAATGACAAATATGACAATTTCCGATATAAAAGATATGTTGAGTAATGTTCCCGTATGTTATTTAGAAGACAAACTTAATGAATTAAAGTCTGATGAAAGATTAGGAGTAAAAAAATTAATAGATAAGTATGAAAAAAAAATAGAAGCTTATGAAAAAGAAGTTGAACGTATTATTCAAATGAAAGCTTATGAAAATAAGTATCCTAATAAAAAATACATATGCGGAATAGATGAAGTTGGTAGAGGACCTCTATCTGGACCAGTTGTTAGTGCCGCAGTAATTCTCCCCAAAGACGCTAATATATTATATATAAATGATTCAAAAAAATTAACAGAATCTAAAAGAGAAGAATTATACGATATTATAATGGAAAAGGCTATAGCTGTAAGTATAGGTATGGCTAATGTAGACGTTATTGATGATATTAATATTCTTAATGCTACTTATGAATCTATGATATCTGCTATTAATAGTCTAGAGATAAAACCAGATATGATATTAGTTGATGCAGTAACAATTCCAAGAGTTAAAATACCTCAAGAGCCTATTATAAAAGGTGATGCCAAAAGTATTTCAATTGCAGCTGCAAGTATAATTGCTAAAGTGTATAGAGATAGATTAATGAAAGATTATGCTAAGCTTTTCCCAGAATACAAATTTGCTAAAAACAAAGGGTATGGTACGCAAGAACATATAGAAGCCCTAAAAACACACGGACCTTGTCCAATACATAGAAAGTCTTTTATTAAGTCTATATTATAAATAACATGCTGCAAAACCACTTTTATGTGAGAGGATGAGTGACCTTGCGGATTAATTATAATAAACAAATAAACAAAAGGATAGATATTTCTAAAATCTCTAAAGTAAATAATAGAGATTTTAACAAAGGTCAAACACTAAAAGGAGAAATACTTGATATAAAACAAAAGAATATAATTATTAAGTTAGCAAGCGGTGCTGAACTTACAGCAAAATTAACTGACCAGATGGAGTTTAATATTGGTCAGAAGGTTTTATTTCAAGTAAAGGAATCCAATCTGGAACAAGTTCTTCTAAAGCCTTTATTAGATGAAGGCTTTAGTCCTAAGAGTAATAAATTAAATCAGATATTAGAAGAAGCAGGTGTACCAATAAATGAAAAAAACACTGAAATAGTAGAAAAACTTTTAAATAACAATATGCCAGTTGATAAAGAATTCATAAATAAAATTCTAACATTATCAAGGCAATTTAAAGATACTAGCCCCTATAAGTTAATACTACTTGTAAAAAATAATATACCTGTTACTAGTGAAAATATTAATCAGCTAGATAACTATTCAAATAATAATAATTCTATTAAGCAAGAGATAATTAGTTTAGCTAATCAAATAATTGATAATAAAGGTCTAGATATTAATATCAAACATAGATTAATTAATATTCTAATGAATAATGAATCGGATAATTTTAGTAATGATAAGGTTAATAATGTAATAGAAAATAACAATTCAAGAGAACAGGAATTAACAGTTGCCAATTCTGTGGCTAAAGAGAATACTAATAATGAAGTTGATTTCAGGTTAGGTGATATTTTATCAAGAGAGAGAATTGAAGAATTAAAAAAAGAACTAGATAATACATATTTGTTAAAAGATAACAATACACTGAATCTATCAAAAGATTTATCATTACAGAAATTACTTGGGGATATATTTTCCCTTGAAATAGGGGTAAAAGATAAAGAAATTCTTAGTAATATTATCACAAACAAATTATTAAAAAGCTCAGTAGATAAAAACATCTTTCTTGATAGAGGAGCATTAGAAAATCCCAAATTTATAAATGATTATTTTAACGATGTATATGAAAAGATTATTAGCATAATTAAACTGACTCAAGGATTAACTGAAGGTAAACAAAGCAGTATCTCAAAAGATGCTACGAAAGTAAAAAATAATATTGAGTTTATTAATAATCTTAATAATAATTTTAATTATGTTCAATTACCTTTCAAATTTGGAAATAAGTTATTAAATAGTGAATTGTACATTTTCGAGAATAAGAAAGAATTAAGAAAAAGAAGTAACGCTAACGCTATATCAGCATTACTTAGACTTGATTATGTTAATCTCGGTCATATTGATGTCTACATTAATAAACAGGTGAATAATGTTGAATGTAAGTTCTATGTTGAAGACAAAGAAAAGAAAAAGATTATTGATGATTATATTATCAATTTACATAAGAGATTAAGGAGTTTCGATATAAATGTAACTGGACTTATTGTTATTAATAATAAAAAAGATTTTAATTTTGTTGAAGATTTCTTACAAAGAAAAAATAATTCTAATAGTGTTAAAAGATATTCATTTGATATGAGAGTGTAGAAGGAATTGAGGTTGGTTGTAAGTGGATAGAAGAAGAATTAAAAAAGCGGCTGCCATAAAATATGATATTAATGAAACTGCTCCAACAGTTATTGCTAAGGGTAAAGGAATAGTAGCTGATAAAATTCTTGAAAAAGCTAATGAACAAGAATTACCTATCTATAAAGATGAGAAATTAGTTGAAAGTCTGACTAAATTAGATATAGGGGATATGATACCACCTGAACTCTATCAAATAGTAGCAGAAATTTTAGTGTTTGTAAGTGATCTAGATGATATTTATAAATCTATTTAATCTATATAGAACGTGCATAGCCACTTTCGTATAGTTAGTTAGGTGGTTTTTATGGAGAAGAGTAATAATAGAGCTATTGGTAGTAAAGGAGAAGAAATTGCTACAAAATTTTTAGAAAAACAAGGTTATAAAATTATTGATAGAAATTATAGATGTAGATTCGGTGAAATAGATATAATTGGAATGGATTTAGATTATCTGACATTCATTGAGGTTAAGTATCGAAGAAACATCAATACAGGATATCCCATAGAGGCAGTTGGATACTACAAACAGAAACGGATAATAAAAACAGCTATATATTATACAAAAGCCAAAGGGTTGTATAATATGGATATCAGGTTTGATATAGTTGAAATAGTTAATAATAAGATAAGGGTAGTCAAAGATGCATTTAAATGTAATTAAGATAATATAAGGCGAGATATAGTTAACTAATTATCAAGTATCTTAATTGAATCAACTTATGAAATTAAGGATTATGCCGGATTAACATTTTAATTCGGTATATGAATGAAAGGTTGTATGAGATGAAATCAAAAGTTTTTAAAGTTAATAGAATAGATGATTTAGAGTATTTGACAGTTCCTGCTTTTGAAAGGGCAGGAATCACTAACCATTGTTTTAGTACTAGATTAGGCGGTGTTAGTAAAGGAATATATGAAAGTATGAATCTTGGGTTTAATAGAGGAGACTTAGACGAAAACGTTAAAAAGAACTTTGAGATATTGTGTAGTAGTGTAGGTATTAATTATAAAGACTTGGTTTTTTCTGACCAAGTACATAGAGATGTTATTAAAGTTGTTACAAGTAAGGATAGAGGCAAAGGTATTTTTAGAGAGAGTGATATTGAAGGTGTTGATGGATTAATAACTAACGAGTCTAAGGTTCCTCTAGTAACTTTTTATGCTGATTGTGTACCTATTTATTTTTTGGATCCAGTTAAAAAAGTAATAGCATTGTCACATTCAGGATGGAGAGGCACAGTACAAAAGATAGCATCTAAAACAGTTGGAAAAATGGTTAGTGAATTTAGTTCAAATGTTAATGATATACTTTGCTGTATAGGTCCATCTATTGGACCTTGTTGCTTTGAAGTAGAAAATGAAGTGGTTGATGAGTTCAAAAAGATATTTAATACTCAAGAACAAGATAAAATTATTATGAAAAAAATAAAAAATAAATATTTAATTGACTTATGGACAGCAAATAAGTTAATATTACTAGATGTAGGTATCAATATAGAAAATATCACTATTACAGATATATGTACCAATTGCAACCAAGAACAGATGTTTTCTCATAGAGGGACTGGCGGTAAAAGAGGTAGTTTAGCGGCCATAATGGAACTGAAGTAGTGCTATGACTGAAGGGAATGTTTTTAATGAAAGATAAATTTCATAAGGTTATGCATGTGAAAGACGGTAGCATAGCTTATGAACTTGGAATACAGCAAGGAGATCAATTGATCTCAATAAATAATCAATTCGTGGAAGATGCTCTTGATTATCATTTTCTTGTGGACGATGATTACTTAGAGGTTTTAATCTTAAAAGATAATGGAGAAGAATGGCTTCTTGAAATAGAAAAAGACTATGATGAGGAGCTTGGTATAGAATTTGAAAATGATTTAATGGATGAGTATAAATCTTGTAGCAATAAATGTATATTTTGTTTTATTGACCAGTTACCAAAAGGTATGAGAGATACACTATATTTCAAAGACGATGATTCTAGGTTGTCATTTTTACAAGGCAATTATATAACTCTAACCAATATGAAAGATAGAGATGTTAACAGATTGATTAAGTACCATTTATCTCCAATTAATATTTCTGTGCATTCAATGAATATGGAACTTAGAAAGAAAATGCTCCATAACCGTTTTGCTGATAGATTAGTTGGGTATATGAAGAAATTTTATGATGCTGGTATTACAATGAATGGGCAGATTGTACTTTGCAAAGGAATAAATGATGGTAAAGAACTTGATTACTCCATAGATAATCTAAGAAAATTCATTCCACATATGCAAAGTGTTTCAGTAGTTCCAGTAGGTTTGTCTAAATATAGAGAAGGACTTTTTAAGCTTGAATTATTTACTAAGGAAGATGCGGTAGAAGTACTTGATATTATTCATAAATGGCAAGATATTATCTATGAAGAGACAGGTACACATTTTATTCATGCAGGTGATGAATTTTATCTGTTAGCAGATAGACCATTTCCAGATGAAGATAATTATGACGGATATGTGCAATTAGAAAATGGTGTAGGTATGTCAAGGTTATTGCTTGATGAGTTTATGTTATGTTATAATGAAATAAATACCAATGAAAAATTGGTAAGAAATGTATCTATAGTTACTGGGACATTAGCGTATAGCATGATTAAGAATATGATAGATAAATTAAAAGAAAAATTTCCTAATGTAAAAGTAAATATTTATTCAATCATTAATAATTTCTTTGGGCATAATATAACTGTATCAGGACTACTTACAGGAAAAGATATTATTGAACAGCTAAAAGATAAAGAATTGGGAGAGGAATTACTTTTACCTTGTAATTTACTTAGAAGCGGAGAAGAAACTTTACTTGATGATATTACTGTAACTGATATTGAAAATACTTTACAAGTAAAAGTTACTGTTGTAAAATCAACTGGACAAGAATTTATTAGAAATATATTAGGATAAGGAGTACTTATTTATGAGTAGAGAAGTAGTAGCCATAGTAGGAAGACCCAATGTAGGAAAATCTACTTTATTTAACAAACTAGCAGGAGCTAAGATTTCTATTGTAGAAGATACACCAGGTGTTACAAGAGACAGAATATATGCTGATGTAGAGTGGCTAAATCATAACTTTACTATAATAGATACAGGAGGTATTGAGCCTACTACTGATGATAAAATGCTTTCCTATATGAGAAAACAAGCTGAAGTAGCTATTGATACTGCTAACGTTATTGTTTTTGTAGTTGATGTAAAATCTGGTCTTACTGATGCAGATTATAAAGTTGCAGATATGCTTAGACGTGCACATAAGCCTGTTGTATTATGTGTTAACAAAGTTGACAATAGAGAAAAATTACAATATGATGTATTTGAATTTTATAATCTTGGACTAGGTGAACCTTATGCTATATCTTCAGCACAGTCAACAGGTATAGGTGATATGTTAGATGAGGTTGTATCTCATTTTAATGAAGAGAATGCTGATAATATAGAGCTTGATTTACCTAGAATAGCTGTAATCGGTAAGCCTAACGTAGGTAAGTCTTCATTAATCAATAAGCTTCTAGGAGAAGAACGTGTTATAGTTAGTGATATAGCAGGAACAACAAGAGATGCAGTAGATACAGTTGTCAAATACAACGGAAATGAATATATTTTTGTTGATACTGCTGGGCTTAGAAGGAAGAACAAAATTGAAAAAGAAGGACTAGAGAGATACAGTATAATAAGAACGGTATCAGCTATTGAAAAATGTGATATTGTTGTATTACTCATTGATGCTGTTGAAGGTATAACAGAACAAGATGCAAAGATTGCAGGTATAGCCCATGAAAGAGGTAAAGGTGCTATTATAGCTGTAAATAAGTGGGATGCCATAGAAAAAGACGATAAAACTATGTACAAGTATCTGGGTAATGTAGATACAACACTAAGCTATATGACTTATGCTCCAAAAATTTTTATTTCAGCATTGACTGGCTTAAGGATTAATAAACTATTTGAAAATATTGATATTGTAATTCAAAATCATGCTCTTAGAGTTTCAACTGGTGTCCTTAATGACGTTTTATATGATGCAACTGCAATGAATCAACCTCCTTCTGATAAAGGTAAGAGATTGAAATTATATTATATGACTCAAGTTTCTATCAAACCACCTACTTTTATCATATTTGTGAATGACAAGAGCTTAATGCATTTTTCGTATAAGCGATATATTGAAAATAGGATAAGGGAATCATTTGGTTTTAGAGGGACGCCTATTCATTTTATTATAAGAGAGAGAAAGGAAAAGGGTAAATAGATGAAGATAATTGCTAGCTTATTAATAGGTTATCTTATTGGATGTTTTCAATCAGCTTATATCATTAGCCGTATAAAAGGGCGACTAGATATAAGAAAATATGGAAGCGGTAATGCAGGAACCACTAATGTTATTAGAGTTATGGGCTGGAAAGCAGGCATAATTACATTCTTTATGGATGTATTTAAAGCTGCTATTGGAGTATTAGTTTGCTCCATTATCTTTGATGATATCCTAATGGGATATTATGCAGGTGTGGGTGTTGTTATTGGTCATAATTGGCCTGTTTTCTTAGGGTTTAGAGGTGGAAAAGGAATAGCTGCCACTATTGGATTATTAACTGCAGTTGATATAAGGATAGGTCTTATTGTTATTGGAATAATGGCTATAGTAATTTTTATATCAAGATATGTTTCACTTGGTTCAATCTTAATGGCAATTTCTATTCCTATACTAATGGCAATATTTTATACTGACAGACCACAATATATTGTATTAGGTGTTATACTGATGATTTTTGCACTGTATAATCATAGAGCCAATATTAAAAGATTACTTAATGGTACAGAAAATAAGCTAGGACACAAAAAGAATTTATCTAAAAATGAATAATAACTATCTAATTTATGTGAGGTGATAAATATGGCAGCTGTATCTGTTTTAGGTGCAGGAAGCTGGGGAACTGCTTTAGCTATATTACTTAATAATAATGGTCATGAAGTTGCTCTTTGGTCAATTATAGAAGCTGAAGTTAATTTATTGAATGACACAAGAGAAAATAAATCAAAACTTCCAGGAATACATATTCCAGATGAGATTAATATAACCAATAATCTTAAGGAAGCTATTTTGGGTAAAGATATGCTTGTTATGGCAGTTCCATCAAAATTCGTAAGGAATACAGCAAATTTAATGAAAGAATATGTTGCAAAAGATCAAATAATTGTTAATGTAGCAAAAGGCTTGGAAGATGATTCCCTATATACATTAGCTCATGTAATAAATGATGAGATGCCAGATAATCCTGTGGCAGTATTATCTGGACCAAGCCATGCTGAAGAAGTATCAAGGAATATACCTACAACTTGTGTTGCAGGTTCGCAAGATCATGCTATAGCCAAAAAAGTTCAAGATATATTTATGAACTCTGATTTCAGAGTATATACTAGTTCTGATGTAACAGGAATAGAAATGGGAGGAGCTCTGAAAAATGTTATTGCTCTAGCAGCTGGTATCTCAGATGGCATTGGGTTTGGAGATAATACTAAGGCAGCAATTATGACAAGAGGTATAACAGAAATAAGCAGACTTGGCGTTGCTATGGGAGCTGAGACACAAACTTTTGCAGGATTATCAGGTATTGGTGATCTAATAGTAACATGCACAAGTATGCATAGTCGTAATAGAAGAGCCGGTATCTTAATTGGTAAAGGTTATAGTTTGCAGGAAGCTCTTGATGAGGTAAAGATGGTGGTTGAAGGTGTGTATACAGCAAAGGCAGCCCTAGATTTATCTGAAAAATATAAAGTTGAAATGCCTATTATAAGAGAAGTGAATGAGGTCTTATTTGAAGGTAAAGATACAAAAAAAGCTGTAGAGGATTTAATGATACGAGATAAAAAGATTGAGTATAAAAAGTGATTTATATTAAAGAATAAAATAAATATTGAAAAAAGAGATTTTTATTGTAAGAAATATTAATTAAGCTCAAGCTGTCTTTATTATCGATAGCCTGAGCTTTTTGTAATAAAATAAATATCTTTACTTTATAGGATATGTTCAATACTCTTTTTTTGATGTATTTTTTATTGTTTATGAAGCTGACTGCCTGAATTGGTAATGGAAAATCTTTATCATATGATGCTAAATCTATTATTAGATTTCCATAAACAATATTATCGTCTGAGCTAATAAAATTAACAACTTCATTATCACAGTATAATTCACCATCTTCATCTAACTTTTCAGTCCTAACCATATTTATGTATTAGTTTCAGGTTGAAAATTAAATAGTATAAAGTTATATGATAAATCCTATAAACCAAAGAACATATATCACCTTATTCCCAATTTACTTCTTGTTGCTTACACTCAACGTTATTTTTTTCTTTTGATTTGAAGGAATAAACCCACTCAGGTTGTTTTGGTAGAGAGGGGGATGGTTCGCCAGTATTAAGCATATAAAAATCTATAGAATCTTCTCCATATTGTTCTTTTATTATACCTAGTTTTTCCTGCCATTCATCATCTGTAAGTCTAGTATCGCTTAAAAATTCATGATATCCATATACTGAACCTCTTGATAGGTATAATTCTTCACCGTCTTTGATGACAACATAAATTTCATTTGGCAGTTCAGTTCCAATTTCAAGACAGCTATTTTCAACTGTTGCTATATCAGCAATTATTGCTGAACAGCTTAATTCACTACCGCCAGTTTGGTTTAATATAGCATAGTTTATAGAATCTATTTTTCCACCTATAGTATTTAACTTGCATTTTATGTCTTTAGACAGAATTTCATTATTAAGCTCTTTTATTGAGCAATCTCTTAGTAATTCTAATAACTCAATTATTTTTATTGAAATTTGTTCAAATTCCGGTGACAATAATCCTCTTTCTTTAAGATTAGTAGAAGAATACTCAGTAAGCCATAATAATTTAGAGTAAACTTCAATATTAGGTTCTACATAATGGTGGTATATAAAATCAGCTCCTCCGCATTCAGCAACTGGTTGTTTAACATATAATATTGTATCATGTTTTAATTCTGTATAACTTCCTAGAGCAGAGCTGATAGATTTATCTGTCCAAGCTTTATTTTTCATGAACATTGGAGCACCTTCTACATCTTCAAAAGGTTTTTGTACTGAGGATATGGTATCCAGCCACCCATTATACATATTTGATTTCCAGTCTTTATCGTCTACTTTTGATATTTTTTCTTTCATTGCCTTAAATTTATTTTTATATTCTGGCCAAGCTTTTTGTGGTTCGTAATATTTATCTAATAATGTTTTGGCACGTTTGCTACCTAATACAGCTGCAACATCTAGTCCAGAGGGTACAGGTCTTTTGTAAGGTTCCATTAACTCTTGGAGTATTTCTCCATCAAAAGTATATCTCTGTCCCATAAATCTAAATTGTTTTCCCACATGAACATTTTGTAAGCTTATTTTATTTTTGATACCAGGATCAGGCATTTTTTTTGCTTCTTCCAATAACTTATCATGGTATTTCTCATTTCTAAAATCATTCAAATTCACGTTTTCTCCAAAAACATTAAGAATTAAAGCTTTGTACTGAAATAAATTAAGATCATCTGATTGACCAACATAAAAATTAGTTGGCATATAAATTTTATCCCATGATTTTAGGTCATTATCATTATTACTTTGCATAAAAGCAGTATATGTCATGATTAAAGCTTTTACAGTTTCATCTTCGCATAATACTTCTTCTTCATTAACTACTTCAGTAAGTGGAAGTGCAATTTGTCCATACCACATCATTGCTCTAAAATAAGATTCAAGTTTATCATCATTGGTATAGTGACCTCTTACTTTATATTGACTGTAATCAATATCCCGTGGGGCTAATAGAGCAGATTTTTTATAACCATCTGCCTTTAGAATGTTTGCGACTTCTTCATCCGCAATTACTTTTAATTCTTCTGGTAATGCTCCATATTCATTAGTTAATAGTTTTTTTGCAACAGCAAAGAAGATTACGTTGAATTTCAAATCTTCTTTAATTGGTTCATAGCTATTATCATTATATAGATAAATAGTTTTCTCCAACATACTATTTGTAAGTTTAATAAGTTCGTCATATAAACGATCTCTTTCTAAAATCTTCAATGAACTATTGAAGAAGTTATGATACACGTGCATAACACTGTCAACAGTAACAAAATTAGGGATACCTTTGTATTCATTAACTTCATAGATAGTATTCATTTTCAAAAATGCATTATTACTGTTACTAGGTAATACTACAAATCCATTATCAACGATTTTGTTTAGTTGTTCATTAGTAAAACCAGAAAAGCTATCCATATTTTTGATATTTGATAAATCAGCTTTTATAGTATAATTAGGTACCTTATAATTAACTTCTGGTATTATGTAAGGTATGTCAATTGGTGAAATTTCATTTTTGTCTTGCCATACAAGGTTATAGTTGGTATTGTTATTAATACCTTTTTTCACATCTTGATCTTCAGGGGTAGTAGTAGATTCTGCCTGTAGAATACAGTCGTTATCATCAGTCTTATTTTTGTCACTTGGATTAGTTGTTTCATCCTCCGTTATATCAGATTTGGCAACTTCTTCAGGTTTGTTATTACAACCAGATAATAGAACCACTATTATCATACTTATTCCAATACATCTAAAAATTATATTCTTATATTTCAATTTATACCCTCCTAATAAATTTCATTATATTGAATTATTGATTAGTCTAAACTAATGTTTTCAATGAATTTATTTCCCTCTAAATGTAATTTTATATGTTTCTTTCTACCTAGATTTAGTGATATATATTTTATGTCATCTTGTGTTGTTAAGCTAATATCTTCAATGTTATAGTAACTGTTACTTTCGGCAAATTTGATAAAACCGAAATTGAACCAATAATAAATACTAATAACCTCTTTGGTGTTCTCAAGTTTTTCTACAACTATCATTTCTTCCTTGGAATCGCCTATGATATCATAGAAATGTACGCTCTCTAAAGGATGCTCTAATTTTGAACCGGTCCATTTCTTTGTAAGTATTTTGCCATTCCAGTTAAAGAAAAAAGGTCTGTTTTCCACTTTGTCAAACATGGGTGTTGATTTGTATACTCCTACATATATATCTTTGTTATTATCACCATCCAGGTCGCATAATTTTATTTCCCAAGGCTTAACATTTGTAAAATCATTTTTGTAGATTTCATCATATTTAATTGTTTCATTTTCTATAACCATTGAATAGATTATTAAGTCATTGCCATACTTTTTCCCTTTTGCTGAAGAAAGCAGTAGTATTTCATCTGTGTCATCATCATCTAGATCACCTGTAGTCATACATAATATAGTTTTATCGTCAGGAATATTAATATTATCACTATAATGTTTATCTTCTTTTTCATCAGATAAAAAGATTGTATTATTTTCAAAACCATATTTATAAGACTTTTTATTTATTATAATTTCTGATTCTAGATTATTAGTAGGTTGCTTCATATTTAGACCAAGTAAGAAGATAAAAATTAAAATTAATATTCTCTGCATGTTTGACCTCCTGATATTACTTTTGTTCTTTAGGATTATTATTGATTTTAATTCAGCAATTTCTTCTTTAGACAGATGTTGATTCTTAACAAAGTTGGTTAGGAACATTTGTAGTGAACCATTATATACTTTTTCTAAAAAAGTTTTTGTTTCTTCTATTTGACAATCTGATTTTGAGATGCAAGGTGAATATTCATAGTATTTATTTTTGTTTGCTACATTCATAACACCTTTATTAGCGAGCCTGCTAATAAGTGTATGGACTGTTTTTCTGCTCCAATCATTTTCTTCTAAGACATAATCAACAATCTCTTTGGAAGTCATGGGACTTCATCTTATAACTGTAGTACGAATTTGTCAATTAAATATTTATTAATTAAGTATTAAATAATATTACAAAACAATGTGTAACCTATTTTTTATGATTTGTAAATTACTTTTAACATTAAATTAGATATATAGGCTGTCATATTCCAACATCTATGTCATATATTTATATATAAGAATACTTATAGGGAGGATATAGATGTTAGGAGAATACGATATTTATAAAGATATTAGAGCTAGAACAAACGGAGAAATTTATATGGGAGTGGTTGGACCCGTTAGAACAGGTAAATCTACATTCATTAAGAGATTCATGGATTTATTAGTGTTGCCTAATATAGAAAATGTACATAGTAAAGAAAGAACACTAGATGAGCTTCCTCAAAGTGCAGCAGGAAAGACAATAATGACAACTGAACCAAAATTCATACCTCAGGAAGCCGCAAGAGTAACATTATCAGAGGATGTAGAATTTGATGTTAGAATGATTGATTGTGTTGGTTATATGGTAGAAGGGGCTACAGGTCATCTAGAGAATGATGAAGAAAGAAAGGTAAAAACACCTTGGTTCAATTATGATATTCCATTCACTCAAGCAGCTGAGATAGGAACCAAGAAAGTTATTAATGACCATTCAACTATAGGGATTGTTGTGACAGCTGATGGCTCATTTGGTGAAATACCTAGGGAAAATTATATTGAAGCAGAAGAGAGGACAATAAATGAATTAAAGAAACTATCAAAACCATATGTAGTAATACTTAATTCACTTAGACCTTATTCTGACGATACAGTCTTAACTGCAACTGAATTAGAAGATAAATATAATGTTCCTGTTTTACCAGTGAACTGTGACCAGTTAAAAAAAGAAGATGTAATTAAGATTCTTGAGAGTGTATTACTAGAATTTCCATTATCAGTAGTTAATTTCAATGTACCAAAATGGATTGAGATGTTAGATAATGACCATTGGTTAAAATCATCATTGATTGATTCAGTAAAAGATATCATGGATTCAGTTGATGCTATTAGAGACCTTAAGAAAGAAGACACCTTAATAGTAGAAAATGAGCATATTACAAAAGTCAAATTAGATAAGATTGATCTCTCAACGGGTTGTGCTAATATTGATATTAATTTCAATGATGATTATTATTATGATATTCTAAGTGATCTCATGGGAACTGAAATAAAAGGCGAATATCAATTTATGTCACTAATCAAAAAACTTGGTAGAGTAAAAGAAGAATATGATAAAGTATCAGCAGCATTAAATGAAGTTAAGGCTAAAGGTTATGGTATTGTTACACCTATGGTAGATGAATTATCATTACAAGAACCAGAAATTGTAAAACAAGGTAATAAATATGGAGTTAAATTAAAAGCAAGTGCACCAACTATCCACATGATAAAGTGTGATATTCAGACAGAAGTATCTCCAATAGTGGGTACTGAAAAACAAAGTGAAGAACTTCTTAATTATTTGACAAGTGAGTTTGAAAGTGATCCAACAAAAATATGGGATACTAATGTATTTGGTAAATCATTACATGATTTAGTCAATGATGGACTTCAAAATAAGATATATAGAATGCCAGAGGATGCTAGAGATAAACTACAAGAAACATTACAAAAAATAGTTAATGATGCTAATGGAGGTCTTATCTGTATTATTATCTAAATTATGGGGTATAATAATAAAAACAATGTACTTATTAATCAATAAACACTTGAAACTTAAGGTGTCAAATTAAGAGAGATAGTTTAGCTGTTAATTTATAACAAGTATTTTCTTGCAAATTATAGTTTTAGGTGGTATAATAGTTTCAGAATTAATAATGAGTACTAGAAAGAGTGGACGAAAGTCCACTCTTGTTATGTATATAAGCTAATAGAAAGAAGGGTGATATAATTTGTCATTTAGAGAACACGTGGAAACACTAGCAGAAGAGATATTAATTCCAATTCTAGAAGAAAATAAATTCGAACTTGTAGATGTTGAATATGTGAAAGAAGCTTCCAATTGGTACTTAAGAATTTTTATTGATAAAGACGGTGGGGTTACAATAGATGATTGTGAACTTGTAAGTAGAGCTTTTGATAGTGAATTTGAAGATAAGGACCCAATTAAGGAACCATATATATTAGAAGTTAGTTCTCCTGGACTTGATAGACCATTAAAAAAAGATAAAGATTATGCTAGAAGTCTAGGTGAGAAAGTAGAAGTTAAATTATACAAATCTATCAATAAGAAAAAAGAATTTGTAGGTTTGTTAAAGAGTTATGACGATGATAGTATAACTCTTGAGTTAGAAGATGGTGAAGATTGGTCTATTGCAAGGACTGATATAGCAATTATTAGACTGGCAATATTATTTTAAATATATTTGAAATGAGAAGCTTTTATGTCATTTACTAGATTAAAGGGCTTTCCTATAAGATAAAAAATACTGAGGAGGATTAAAATGAATGCTGAATTTATTGAAGCATTGAACCAAATTGAGAAAGAAAAGGGTATTAGTAAGGATGTATTAATTGAGACAATTGAAGTTTCTTTAGTTACAGCATGTAAGAATAACTTTGGTACTGCACAAAATATAAAAGTTGAGATTGACCGTGATAGAGGCGATGTTGCGGTTTATGCCGAAAAAGAAGTTGTTGAAGAAGTAGAAGACAAACAACTTACTATCTCATTAGAAGATGCAAAAAAAATAAACGGAGCTTATAGATTAGGTGATATGATCAATATTGAGATAACACCTAAGAATTTTGGAAGAATAGCTGCTCAAAAAGCAAAACAAGTTGTTGTACAGAAAATAAGAGAAGCTGAAAGAGAAGTTATATTCAATCAATATATTACTAAAGAAAAAGATGTTATTACTGGCATTATCCAGAGACAAGTAAGAGATAATGTAATTATTAACTTAGGTAAAATTGATGCTATCTTAGCAGATAAAGAACAAGTGCCAGGTGAAAGATATTATCCTAATGAAAGATTTAAGGTCTATGTCCTAGAAGTAAAAGAAAGTACAAAAGGACCTAAGGTATATGTTTCACGAACTCATCCAGAACTTATCAAAAGATTATTTGAACAAGAAGTTCCAGAGGTTCATGATGGTGTTGTAGAGATAAAAGGCATTTCTAGGGAAGCAGGTTCTAGAACAAAGATAGCAGTTTACTCAACTAATAGAGACGTTGATCCAGTTGGTTCATGTGTAGGTCATAATGGTGCTAGAGTATCAATAATTGTAAATGAACTAAGAGGAGAAAAAATTGATATTATCCCTTGGGATGAAGACCCAGTGAAATTCATATCAGCAGCTCTTAGTCCTTCAAAAGTAGTGAAGGTCATTGTTAATGAACAAGATAAGAGTGCTAAGGTGGTTGTTCCAGATTATCAATTATCTCTAGCAATTGGAAAAGAAGGTCAGAATGCTAGACTGGCTGCGAAACTTACTGGTTACAGAATTGATATTAAAAGTGAAACACAAGCTAAACAGACTAATTTCATTACTGAAGAAGAGACACTTGGAGCACTACTATCAAGGAACTCTTTAGACGAAGAAGAACTTTACTAGTATTTACTTCTTTCATAACCATTCTTAATAAAAACAATGAAGAAGGGAATGATGAAAATGGCTAGAAAAATACCTTTGAGAAAATGCACAGGTTGCCAAGAAATGAAGGATAAGAGACAATTGATTAGAGTTGTCAGGACAAAAGAAGGTAATATATCCATTGATAGTACTGGTAAGAAAAATGGTAGAGGTGCATATATATGTCCATCTATAACATGTCTTGAAAAAGCTATTAAGAATAAAGGTTTAGAACGTTCTTTTAAAGCAAGTATTCCAAGCGATGTGTATAGTGCCCTTAAGGAGGAATTAAGTAAAATAAATGGATAAAAAAGTTTATTCTCTATTGGGACTATGTAAACGGGCTTCAATGCTTAGTTCAGGAGAATTCATGACTGAAAAAGCTGTAAAGAACAAAACTGCGAAGCTAGTAATTGTAGCAGCTGATTCTTCTAAAAATACAAAGAAACTATTTAACAATATATGTTTCACACATAATGTTAAGCTTATAGAGTTTGGTACTAAAGAAGAATTGGGTAGGGCTATTGGCAAAGACATTAGAGCATCCATATGTGTTCTAGATGAAGGATTTGCTAAAGCTATTGAAGAAAATACTAATTTCAAGACTTAAATTTGCGGAGGTGGTAATATGTCAAAAGTTCGCGTATATGAAATCGCTAAACAACTTGGATTAAGTAATAAAGAATTACTTAACACGTTAAAAGAATTTGATATCGAAGTGAAAAATCATATGAGCTCATTGACAGACGAGGAAGCAAGTATTATAACTGAATACTATGCTCCTAGTAATGATGAAAATAATGAAGAGGTAGTAGATACAAATGAGGAAACTAGGGAAATAGAAGATGATAATGAAGATTTAGATGTAATCTCAATACCAACTAATGTAACTGTAAAAGATTTGGCAGAGAGACTTGGTAAGCAATCATCTGATATTGTAAAATCTCTTATGTTAAAAGGGATTATGGCTACTGCTAATCAAGAAATTGATTATGAGACAGCAAGTTCAGTTGCACTAGAATTCGATTTCCTTACACAAGAAGAAGAAGAAAAAGATATAGTTGACGAATTTTTTGCTGAAGAACCAGACGATGAAGAGGATTTAGTTACTAGATCTCCTATTGTTGTAGTTATGGGTCATGTTGACCATGGTAAAACATCTCTATTGGATGCTATACGTGAAAGTAATGTTACATCCAGAGAAGCTGGAGGAATAACTCAACATATTGGTGCATCAGTAGTAACTATAAATGACAATGACATTACATTTTTGGATACACCTGGTCATGAAGCTTTTACAGCAATGCGTCTAAGAGGTGCTATGGCTACAGATATAGCAATACTAGTTGTTGCCGCTGATGATGGAGTTATGCCTCAGACAGTTGAGGCTATAAACCATGCAAAAGCTGCTAATGTACAAATAATTGTAGCTATCAATAAAATTGACAAACCAGGTGCTAATCAAGATAGAGTTAAACAAGAATTAGTAGAATATGGTTTAGTAGCAGAAGACTGGGGTGGAGATACTATTTGTGTACCAGTCTCAGCAATAGAAAAAACAGGTCTTGACCAATTACTTGAAATGATTCTTTTAGTGTCTGAAATGGAAGAATTAAAAGCTAATCCTAATAAAAAAGCTAGTGGTACAATTGTAGAAGCTCAGCTTGATAAAGGAAGAGGTCCAGTAGCAACTGTTCTTATTCAAAATGGTACCCTTAAAGTTGGAGATGCCATTATTGCAGGTACATCATATGGTAAGATAAGAGCCATGATTGATGACAAAGGACGTAGAGTTAAACAGGCAGGTCCTTCTACACCAGTAGAGATTTTGGGATTATCTGAAGTTCCTGTAGCTGGAGATGCATTCTATACTGCTAAGAATGAAAGAGAAGCTAGACATGTAGCTGATAAAGTAATTAGAAGAGATAGAGAGAAACTTATTCAGAATACACCTCAAAAAGTTACCCTTGATGACCTATTTAGTCAAATACAAGCTGGTAATATGAAAGAACTTAATATTGTTGTTAAGGCAGATGTACAAGGTTCTGTCGAAGCAGTAAAACAAAGTCTTGTAAAATTATCTAACGAAGAGGTTATGATTAAGGTTATACATGGTGGAGTAGGTGCAATTAATGAATCTGATGTAATGCTTGCATCTGCATCAAACGCTATTATTATAGGATTTAATGTTCGTCCTGAAACCAGTGCAAAAACTGTGGCTGAAAGTGAACAAATTGATATACGTTTGTATAGAGTAATATATAATGCCATTGAGGATATTGAAGCAGCTATGAAAGGTATGCTTGACCCAGAATACAGAGAAAAAGTTATAGGTCATGCAGAAGTTAGACAGACGTTCAAAGTTTCAAGTGTAGGAACGATTGCAGGTTCATATGTACAAGATGGTAAATTCACAAGAAATGCAAAAGTCAGACTTGTTCGTGACGGTATAGTTATATACGAAGGAGAACTTGAATCACTTAAGAGATTTAAGGATGACGTTAAAGAAGTTAACTCTGGATATGAATGTGGTATCATGCTTAGCAAATTCAATGACCTAAAAGAAGGAGATATTGTTGAAGCATATATCATGGAAGAGATACCAAGATAGTCAAGAAAAGAGACTACGGCTCGCTATAAGATAAAAACTTTATAACAACTATGATATAGTTATATATTAAAATATGTATTACTCATAATATAAGAAGGTGAGTAGAAATGAAAAAAAGAAGTAATAGAATTATAAAAATTAATGAAGAAATCAGAAGAGAAGTAAGTAGTATTTTAAACAGAGGGTTAAAAGATCCTAGAGTTAATCATATGACAAGTGTAGTAAGTGTTGATACTACTCCAGATTTAAAATATTGTAAGATATATGTTAGTGTACTTGGTGACGAGACATCTCAAAGCGATACTTTAGAAGGATTAAAACGTTCTACTGGATTTATTAGAAATGAACTAGCTAGAAGAATAAATCTAAGAAATACCCCAGAAATAACGTTTGTAGTAGATCAATCCATTGAATATGGGATAAATATGTCAAAATTAATTGATGAAGTTAACAAACCAAAAGGTGAATAATATGAATCTACAAGAAATAATTAATATATGTGAGGGCTACAAAAATATCATAATATCAGGACATATACATCCAGATGGAGATTGTGTTGGTGCTTGTTATGCATTAGCATTAATTCTCCATAAAAAAGGAATAAATGCCGCTATTGCTTTAGATGATGTACCTGATACATATGATTATCTAAAAGGTAGCAATTATTTACTAAAAGCAATCAAGAAGGATAACTACGTTTTTATCTCTCTTGATTGTGGTGATAAAGAAAGACTGGGAGCTAATTCAGAGATTTTTGACAAGGCTTCTGTAACTATTAATATTGATCATCATATCAGTAACACAAAATTTGCAGATTATAACTATGTTTCAGATGTTAGTTCTACTTGTGAAATAATATATGAGATTCTTGAACGTTCTAGTGAAACTAAGTTATTAGATAAAGATATATGCGAAGCACTGTATACAGGACTTATCTATGATACTGGAGCATTCAAACATAGTAATACTACAAAAAGGACTCATGAAATAGCTGGTGAGTTAATTAAGCATGGAATAGATTTTACTGATATTACTAACAGGCTTTTTTATTACAGATCCTACAAATCCTTAAAGATTCTAGGAACAGCTATTAAAAATGCTGGATTTAATACAGATAATAAAGTAATATTTACACATTTGACAATAGATGAACTTAAGGAATACGATTGTGATAAAAAGGATACAGAAAGTATAGTTCAAATATTAAACGAAGTCATAGAAAGTGAATGTGCTATATTCATTATACAAAATGGCTACAATACTTATAAAGTGAGCTTAAGATCACGTAATGATATAGATGTATGCAAAATAGCTAAGAAATTTGGTGGCGGTGGACATACAAAAGCTTCAGGTTGTACCATGTCTGGTAATATCACAGAAATAAAAGATAAATTATTTAGTGCAGTAGAAGAACAAATAAAGGATATCATATGAATGGAATAATTAATGTTTATAAAGAAAAAGGTTATACATCATTTGATGTAGTAGCAATACTTAGAAAAAAATTAAAAATAAAAAAAATAGGGCATACAGGTACACTGGATCCAGAAGCTGAAGGTGTACTTCCTGTATGTGTAGGAAAAGCTACAAAAGTAGCTGATTACATTACAGATACAACTAAGACATATCTTGCTACTATGACTCTAGGAATAGAAACAGATACAGAGGACCATACTGGCAATATTATTAGCGAAAAAGAAGTGACATGTTCTAAAGAACAAATAGAAGAAGCTGTTAATTCTTTTATTGGTGATTACAGTCAGATACCACCTATGTACTCTGCTCTTAAGGTAAATGGTAAAAGATTATACCAGCTAGCAAGAGAAGGAAAGACTATTGAACGTAAAGCTAGGAATATATATATTTATAATATAGATATCCTAAATATCTACGGTACCAATGTTGAAATGGAAGTAAAGTGTTCAAAAGGTACTTATATAAGAACATTGTGTGCCGATATAGGAACTAAACTTGGTTGTGGAGCTCACATGAGTAAACTCATAAGAACTCAGTCAAGTCTATTCAGTATTGACTCTAGTATAAAACTAGATGAAATTGATAATTATATCATGAATGATAGAGCAAGTGATATAGTTACTAGCATTGATAAAGTTTTTCTAGAGTTTAATAAATTGGTTGTTAGTTCAGAATATGATAAATTCCTTTATAATGGTAACAAATTAAAGGTAGAATTTACAAAAGACAGCGAAAAAGTAACAGAACATATGCAGTATAGAATATATGATGAAAAAAACAATTTTATCGGCATATACCAATCTATATTAAAAGATGAAAATATGATACTAAAGCCTATTAAATTGTTCTTGTAAGGAGATTGTTAGATGGAATACATTAAAGATACAAAAGAATTTACATCTCCTCCTTCTGTTGTAGTCCTAGGCAATTTTGATGGAATACATATCGGTCATAGAAAACTCATATGTAAGGCCTCTAAGCTATCTAGAGAACTTGGTCTGAAATCATTAGTTCTTACTTTTGATCCACATCCGAGTTTTGTATTAGCAAATAAAGAACCTGTTGACCTTATATATCTAAGCTGTGAAAAGGAACGACTTTTGAGTAATATAGATATATTTGTTGAATATCCTTATGACCTTGTTACAGCAAAGATGACCCCAGAGAATTTTATTAAAAAAGTTATCTGCAAACAACTAAATGCTAAATTTATTGTAGTTGGAAATGATTACAGATTTGGGCACGAGAGAAAAGGAGATATTAATTTATTAAAAAAATTATCTTCTAAATATGGATATGAACTAATTTCAATTCCCAAAATTGCATATAACAATAATATTGTAAGTAGTACTTGGATCAGGAAAGAAATAAAACAAGGTAACATTAAGCTTGCAAATAAATTATTGGGTGAGAATTTTAGCATAACAGGAAAGGTTGTAGAAGGTAAGAAAAATGGAAGAAAGTTCGGATTTCCTACAGCAAATATAATACCCCATAGATATAAAATATTACCACCTAATGGTGTTTATTATTCTAATATATCCGTAAATGGTAAAAAGTATGACAGTATTACCAATGTAGGGGTTAATCCAACATTAAATGGACAAAAAAAAGTTGTGGAAACACATATCTTAGGTTTTGACGAAGATATATATGGACAAGTTGTAGTTGTAGAGTTTATTCAATTTATTAGAAAAGAAAAAAAATTCAATTCTATTGAGGAATTAAAAAAAGAAGTTTCTAGCAATATAGAATATGTTACAAGTTTAATAAATGAATAATGCTTAAAAAATGTTGAAGAAATAATATAGAAATTGTATTTTTTATAATAAAAATGTTAAAAATATACTAAGTATAGAAGAAATAACATAAATTGATTTCGTAATATTAAATTATGCAAAATTAATAACTAGATATCATATAAAATAATTTGTTTACAAAAATATCTATTTATGATAAAATTTATTGATGGAAGCCATTGCTCAGAAACTTGGGAGACTCCGACCCTTTCTTAGCAATCGGTGATTATCTAAAATCATGGAGGTAAAGAAAAATGGAAAAAACTAAACAAGAAATAATTACAGAATTTGGAAGAAATGCTAATGACACTGGTTCACCAGAAGTTCAAATCGCATTACTTACTGCAAGAATCAATCACTTAACAGAGCATTTAAAGATGCACAAAAAAGACCATCACTCAAGAAGAGGATTACTTATGATGGTTGGTCAAAGAAGAGGTTTATTACAATATCTTAAAAATAAGGATA
Source organism: Vallitalea sp. (assembly GCF_025211055.1). Taxonomy (GTDB): domain Bacteria; phylum Bacillota; class Clostridia; order Lachnospirales; family Vallitaleaceae; genus Vallitalea. The sequence continues at coordinate 120,996 of NZ_JAOARO010000059.1, forward strand.
TTGAAGGATATCGTAGCTTAATCAAAAAATTAGGATTAAGAAGATAGTTATAATCTTATTTGATTGAAACCTAAAAATTATATTTTTAGGTTATTGAAGAGCGGAGAAATCCGCTCTATAATTTTAAATTTAAAGAATTAATCAAGTTTTTATGTCTTTAGTACTAGCATAGTTAACCTTTAGTCATTAGTTTTTGTTTTTTAATATTTATAGAAATAGAAGATGAAAACTAACGACTAAGGATCTAGACTAAAGACAACCAAAATTTATTATTCGGAAGGAGATTGTTAAATGTCTAGAGTATATTCATTAGAATTAGCAGGTAGAACTCTATCTGTTGAAATTGGAAAAGTTGCAGAGCAAGCTAATGGAGCTGCATTAGTAAGATATGGAGATACAGTTGTATTATCTACTGCAACAGCATCAGAGAAACCACGTGAAGGAATTGATTTCTTCCCATTAAGCGTTGATTATGAGGAACGTTTATATTCAGTTGGAAAAATTCCAGGTGGATTTATAAAAAGAGAAGGAAAACCTACAGAAAATGCGGTACTTACTTCAAGGGTTATTGATAGACCTATCAGACCTTTGTTCCCAAAAGATTATAGAAATGACTGTGCAGTTGTAAATACAGTTCTTTCTGTAGATCAAGACTGTCAACCAGAACTAGTTGCTATGATTGGTTCATCTATAGCTTTATCAATATCTGATATTCCTTTCCAAGGTCCAACAAGTTCACTTATGTTAGGATATGTTGATGGAGAAATCGTTGTTAATCCTACAGCAGAACAAAGAGAGAAGACAAGAATGTCATTAACTGTTGCATCTACTAGTGAAAAAGTTGTTATGATTGAAGCTGGTGCAGATGAGATACCAGAGGAAACTATGGTACAAGCAATTTTTAAAGCACATGAAGAAAATCAGAAAATAGTAGAATGGATAAATGGTATTGTAGAAAAAGAAGGTAAAGAAAAGCATGGTTACGAAGAGTCAGTAGTGCCTAGTGAAGTATATGAAGCGGTAGTTAACTTCATTGGTGATGAAAGAATGGAAGCTGCAGTGTTTACTGATGTTAAACAAGTTAGACAGCAAAGAATCAGCGAGATCACTGAAGAACTCACTGCAAAATTTGAAGAAGAAAATGAAGATTGGGTTTCCCATATAGGTGAAGCCGTATATAAATATCAAAAACAAACTGTAAGAAGAATGATTTTAAGAGATCATAAAAGACCAGATGGACGTGCTCTTGATGAAATAAGAAAATTAAGTTCAGAGGTAGATATTTTACCTAACACTCATGGTTCAGCATTATTCAGCCGTGGACAAACACAAGTTCTTACAATTACAACATTAGGACCTCTAGGAGAAGTTCAGATGTTAGATGGATTAGATGAACTTGAAACATCTAAGAGATATATACATCATTATAATTTTCCATCATATTCAGTTGGGGAAACAAGACCATCTAGAGGACCTGGACGTAGAGAAATTGGACATGGTGCATTAGCTGAAAAAGCACTATTACCAGTTATTCCATCAGAAGAGGATTTCCCATATGCAATAAGACTTGTATCTGAGGTACTTAGTTCTAATGGTTCTACTTCTCAAGGAAGTATATGTGCAAGTACTTTATCACTTATGGCATCTGGAGTACCAATAAAAGCCCCAGTAGCAGGAATATCAGTTGGACTTGTTACAGGTGAAACTGATGATGATTATGTTATGCTTACTGATATCCAAGGTCTTGAAGATTTCTTTGGAGATATGGACTTCAAAGTAGCAGGTACTCATAAAGGTATCACAGCAATCCAAATGGATATTAAAATACATGGACTTACTAATGAAATTATTGAAAAAGCTATTTACCAAACTAGAAGAGCTAGATTATTCATACTAGATGAAGTTATGCTAAAAGCTATTGATGAACCAAGAACTGAATTATCCAAGATGGCTCCAAAAATTCTTCAAACTAAGATTGACCCAGAAAAAATCAGTGAGGTTATTGGACCACGTGGAAAAACTATTAACAAAATCATTGACGAAACTGGAGTTAAGATTGATATTGAAGATGATGGAAGAATCTTTATCTGTGGCGTAGAAAGTGAAGCTACTAATAAAGCCTTAAAGATAATTGAATCCATAGCAAAAGATATAGAGGTCGGCGCAATCTATACTGGAAAAGTAGCTAGAATAACTAAGTTTGGTGCATTCGTAGAAATAGCTCCAGGTAAAGACGGATTAGTGCATATATCAAAATTAGCTCATGAAAGAGTTGGAAAAGTTGAAGATGTAGTTAGTATCGGTGATGAAATCCTAGTTAAGGTTACAGAGATAGATAATCAAGGTAGAATCAATCTTTCAAGAAAAGATGCATTACCAAAAGAATAATAATTTATAATTAAGATATATGAATTAGGAAGAGGGATTCCCTCAAAGCGACTGTAACACTTTATTTTCAAGGAAGCGTCATAGTCGCTTTTCTTGATTTATTATTTAACTAAATGCACATACTGTATTTAGAATTAATTATTTATTTGATTTTCCCTTCCATTAATATGAGTGCATTAAAGGTGGGAAAGTTGAGTTATTTAATATACAATTGTAGATAAAGCAATTTTTGGAGGATAGAATATGGTTAAAATGAAGACTATGGATAATGGATTATGTGTAGTTGGTGAAGAAAATTCATTTGTAAGATCCGTTGCACTGGGTATATGGATTAAAAATGGGTCAATAGATGAAAATAAAAATAACAATGGTATATCCCATTTTATAGAACATATGATGTTTAAAGGAACCAAAAACAGAACAGCAAAAGATATTGCTGATGAAATGTCAGAGGTAGGAGGGAGAATTAATGCATTTACTGGTAAGGAGTATATGTGTTATTACGCTCATACTCTTGATAACCATATAGATGTAGCTCTTGATGTTTTATCTGATATGATACTTAATTCGGGTATGAAAGATGAAGACATGAAAAAAGAAAAAGGTGTCATAATAGAAGAAATTAATATGTATGAAGATTCACCAGAAGAGATTGTTCATGATCTAATTCAAGAAGAATCTTGGAGCGGTTCAACTCTTGGTTACAACATTCTTGGAACAAAGGAATTAGTTAACAATTTTACTAAAAAAGACATTGAAGAATATATGTCAAAACACTATATACCTGAAAATATTGTGATTTCAGTTGTTGGTAAATTTGATTTTGATGAGATGTTTGAGAAAATAAGTAAAAAGTTTTCTGTTCTCAAGAAAAAAAATAGAGTTGAAAGAGTTAAAAAATTAAACTACAAAAAGTGCTTTGTAACAAAAGATAAAGATATAGAACAAATTCATTTATGTATGTCTTTTCCAAGTATACCTTATAATTCAGATAAGATTTATATTTTATCCATATTGAATACTATTCTTGGTGGAGGTATTAATTCCAGATTATTCCAATCTATTAGAGAGGAAAAAGGATTAGCATATTCAATCTATTCTTATGTAGAAACATATAATATTGCAGGAATGATTAATATATATGCGGCTACCAATCCAACTCAAATAGAGCCAGTTATACTAGGTGTCATGGAAGAAATTAATCTATTGTTAGAAAAAGGAATAGATGAAAAACAACTGAATCAAACCAAAGAACAGTTAAAAAGCAATCTTATAATAGGTTTTGAAAATATGAACTCCAGAATGTCTAGTTATGGGAAAACAAAACTCATGATAGATAGAATAAAATCACAGGACGAAATGATAGAAGGTATCAATGCTGTTAACTTAAATAGTTTTATGAATTTTGCTAAAAAAACATTCAACTACAATGATATGAGTACAGCTTTAGTTGGAAGACATAAAGATATTGATATTGAAAGGATTAAGAATCTATGCACAAGGTAAAAGTCTATGTAGAGCAAACTGACAGTGGAAAGATATTACCTCTACCAAAGTATATGAGTAAAGATGCAGCGGGTATGGATCTATATGCTTGCTTAGAGGATGATGTAGTATTAGAAAAGGGTAAAATCAAATTAATACCTACTGGTCTTAAGATAGCGTTGCCTTCAGGATATGAAGCTCAGATTAGACCTAGAAGTGGTCTTGCGCTCAAACATGGTATTAGTTTAGTCAACACTCCAGGAACTATAGACGCAGACTATAGAGGAGAAATAAAAGTTATAATGATTAACTTTGGTGAAGAGGATTTTACTATTAAACATGGTGAAAGAATTGCTCAAATGGTTATTAATAAGATTGAGCAAGTAGAACTTGAAGTCACAGATGGCTTAGAGAATACTGAAAGAGGTTCTGGTGGCTTTGGTCATACAGGAAAATAGAATGTTAATAAATTTGCCTTATGAAAATTCATAAGGCTTTAATATTATATTGATTAATGCTATACTAAAACATAGTATGAAGGTTCTAGCAAGAGATTTATAGAACTTACATATTTAAAATATTTTTAACGAGGTGGTATAATGCAATATAAGTTATTTGGAAAGACTAATGAAAAGGTTTCAAGACTTGGTTTTGGCTGTATGAGATTTCACACTAACAATGACGATAATAAAGACATCAAGGAAGAATTGGCTATTAAACAAATTTGTCATGCAATTGATAATGGCGTCAACTATATTGATACAGCATATAATTATCATGGTGGAGAAAGTGAAAAGTTAGTAGCAAAAGCACTGAATGATGGATACAGAGAAAAAGTTAAGATAGCAACTAAATTACCATCTTGGTTAATAAAAACAAGACAAGATATGGACAAATATCTAAATGAACAGTTAGAAAAATTGCAGACTGATCATATTGATTTTTATCTTTTACATACATTAAAGAAAAAATTATGGAAGAACTTAGTAGAGAATGATGTATTTGAATTTTTAAATAGTATTGTTGCTGATGGAAGGGTTAAACATGTTGGTTTTTCTTTCCATGACGATATTGATTTGTTTAAAGAGATTGTAGATTCTTATGACTGGGACTTTTGTCAAATACAATATAATTTTTTAGATGAAAATTATCAAGCGGGCAAAGAAGGATTAAAATATGCTAAAGAGCGTGGACTTGGTGTAGTTATCATGGAACCACTAAGAGGTGGAAGTCTTGCAAATAGTATTCCAGATGATATAGCAGCCATTTGGAATAAGGCTGATAAAAAAAGGACTCCTGCTGAGTGGGCATTCAAATTTATACTTAATCATCCAGAAGTTGATGTGGTATTGAGTGGAATGAACGAGATGGAACACATCAATGAGAATATTAAAGTCGCTACAGAGACAACACCTGATTCATTGACAAATAAGGAAAAAGAATTGATTGATGAAGTCAAATCAGTATATGATAGTAAAATTAAAGTTAGATGTACTAATTGTGCGTATTGTATGCCGTGTCCAAAAGGTGTTGATATTCCAGCCTGTTTCGCATTGTATAATAAATCATCTATGTTTGATTTTAATACTGCTAAAAAAAAGTATACCGAGTATCTAAAGAACGAAAATAAAGCTAGTATGTGTATTGAATGCGGACAATGTGAAGAAAAATGTCCACAATACTTGGATATAAGAGAAAAATTAAAAGAAGTGGTAGAGACTTTTGAAAGTTAAGGATGCCTTAGGCATCTTTTTTTTATCCTAAAATCTAATTTTAGCTAGAAGAAGTATAGAAGTTCATATAGAATATTTAATTTTACTAATTAATAGTTGACATGTATTAATTTCCTGCTATAATAACTCAGCTTAGAGAAGCAATGATATTTGATTAACTGAATAGTTAATCGAAATAAAGAAGGAGGAAAGTTAATACAATGAATATCTATGTTTTTAAGGCTAATGTGTACAAATATTTTATTACATTGTATCGTGCCTATCCAAGAAGTTTTTTTATATCAAGCATATTAACTATAACCTATACTCTATTATACTCGTATATTCTGTATGAATATATCTTCGAGGGAGAAGTTAATAGCTCTTTTATAGGTGAAACAGGAACTAGTAATTATATGGGATATATTTTAGTGGGGGTATTGGTATATTCTTTTACAGTTAGCACTTTACTCAATGTCAGTAGGAGTCTTATTACTGAGAAAAGAATAGGTACATTGGAAAGCGTAATGTTGGCACCATATAATAGAGGTCTATATTTTTTGGCTTATATGGTAGCACAAACAATACATACTTTTGGAGAATTAGTTTTTGCCATACCAATATTGATAGTGTTTAAAGTGAAATTTGCGTATTTTGATTTGCTTTCATTCATATTAGTTTTATCAATATCTTTGCTAGCATTTCTTGGGCTTTCGCTATTATTGGCAAATCTTATGCTATATACAAGAGATACGTATATATCACAGAATACATTGTTTACAGTTATGTTTCTTATATGTGGAATCAATTTTCCTATTACTTATTTACCAAGTTTTGTATCAAAAATATCATATCTTATACCTTTAACACATTCTATAAAACTATTTAGAGGGATATTACTAAAAGGAGAAAGCCTAATGATACAAATGGATTCTGTTGTAGCTTTAATTCTTCAAGGTATTATTTATAGCATGATAGGATTTTTGACTCTTAAGAAAGTAGAAAAGATAGCTCTAGAAAAAATTGGTGGATGATTTATAGATAATTAACGAAAGGAATGAGATATATGATAGAAGTTAGAGGACTATGCAAGACATATGTAACAAAAGAAAGTAAAGGTTTTTTTAAGACCAATAAAAATTACTTGAAAGCAGTTGATAATCTAAGTATTAATATAAAAAAAGGTGAGATAACAGGTCTATTGGGTATTAATGGTGCTGGAAAAACTACAACGGTCAAGATGCTTTCTACACTACTTGAACCAACAAGAGGAGATATTATATATGATGGAATGGATATCAAGAAAAATGAAAAAATAATCAAAAGTAAAGTAAATATGATAGCAGGTGGAGAGAGGATGATATATTGGCGCCTTACTGCTAAAGAGAATCTTAAATATTTTGGCAGTATGTATGGGTTACATGGAAAATATCTAAATGAAAGAATAGATTATCTATTAGAACTTGTAGGATTACAAGATAAGAAAAATATACCAGTGGAGAAATTTTCAAAAGGTATGAAACAACGATTACAGATAGCAAGAGGACTGATTAATGATCCAGACTACATTTTCTTGGATGAGCCTACCTTAGGACTTGATATTCAAATAGCAAAAGAAATGAGAGAGTTCTTTCTAGAATTGGTTAAGAAACAGGACAAAGGAATATTATTAACAACTCATTACATGAAGGAAGTAGAAGAATTATGTAGATATATATACATATTAAATGAAGGAAAACTTCTCAAAGAAGGTTCAGTCGAGGATATAACTAAGATGTCAACAACTGAAGATGGTAACCTGGAGGATGTTCTACTTATGATGGCAAAAGAGGTTTCCATAGAAAATAAGGAAGTGATATGATGAATTTTGTTAGATTGGTATGGGCTAATATTATTGCTCAACATAAAAATTATTTTTTTAATAAAAGTATATACTTATCTTTGTTTATATGGCCGGTTATTGGATTTATTAATATCTATTATTCTTACAAACCATTTAATAATACTGTATTACTTAGGAAAATAGGTCTTCAACATGATGGAGAAATATATTTGTATCTATTGATTGGATTTGTTGCCATGAGGTTTTTTTATACTCTTATACAATCTGCGTGGCAATCCAGTTATCTGCTCAGAATGTCAGGTGCATTGGAATTAATATATATGTCTCCGTCTAATAGGATGGGAATGTTAATTGGTAATAGCATAGCTTCATTATTTGGAAGTGTGTGGATGTTTATTATTTTCTCGGTAGGTATGATTGCCTTTTACAGAGACTTTCTTGATGTAAATATAGTATCTGCTATTTTTAGTATCATATTACTATGTATACTAGCAGTAATATGGGGAGTATTTTTGAATAGTTTATTTTTATTATCCAGAGATAGCGGGTTTCTATTCACAATATTCCAGGAACCCACAGAGATGTTCACTGGAGCTAAGTTACCATTTATGCATATGCCCATGTGGGCAAAAGCTATTGGATATTTATTTCCATTGACATATGTAATTATAGTTTTAAGAAAATCATTTATGTATAATACTGGTATAAGTAACTTATTGCAAGAATATGTTATATGTATATTAATTGGAGTAATCTTAATGATAGTTTCTTATCTGATGATGAGGGCTGGAGAAAAGAATGCAATAAAAAATGGCACAGCTACGTTATTTTAAAAATATGAATGTAAAACCATGCTCCTTAGCTATATTGACATGGGTATATAAGAAAAGTATAATAAGTATGAATATAATGGACTCTAAATAGTAGCAAAGGAGCAAATAGATGTATGATATAGTCATAGTAGGAGCTGGACCGGCTGGGGCAACTCTAGCTAGAATGTTAGATAATAGATATAAGATTTTATTAATTGATAAGAGAAACCTTAATGAAGATATAGAATATAAGAGAGAAAAATGCTGCGGAGGTTTAATTGCTCCCGATGCACAGAAAATGTTAGCACATCTTGGACTAGGTATTCCCAAAGTTGTATTGACTGGAAGAATTTGAAAGCTTTTATAATGTATAATAAGTTTTTACGTAAAGTAATTATGAAATCGAGAGTATTGAGTATGGATATAAAAGATATTGATCAAGAAAATAAATAAGTACTAGGTGAGGTGTGAATATGAAGGGGTTCAATAAAATTTTTATATTAATAGGGATGACATTATTAGCATTTAGTTATAGCAATATGACTATTAATGCAATAAATGTTGAAGAAAAGAATGATTATGGACAATATATTGAAATAGCTATTAAAGAGTATTGTGATTTTGCTTTTACTTATAGCCATATTATTGTAATAAAGGATAACGAAAAATCTAAATCTTGGTTATATAGTCATGATCCAGTAACAGTAGAATGGGTTAATCCTGATGGAATAGTTGGTCCAGAAAGAGATTTTATAAAAATATACAGGGGTTGAAATTACTTGCCCTTGGTGCTGGTTCAGGGACCTTTGCAGAGTCTATGTTATTTTTAATTTTACAATAAATCAGAAGAACATAAATGAAAAGGAGGAATTATAATTTATGTACTTAACATATTTTGATAGAGAAAATGATATTAATATCTATTTTTTGTATTCTCCTTTTCATGAGTTATTAGGTAGCCTTCATGTTTTATCAAAACATGAGCATCATATGCCTAGACAAATTTGGGCAGAAGAAATGCTTAAAAAATTGCCTACAGACATAAAAGATAAAATATTGTTTTATGCTAATGTGACTAGTAATTTTTTAGGTGTCATCGGTTTTTTAGAGAATAAAAAATTATGGGATATTAGTATTTCTGAATGTATTGGTGAAATAGCTAATATTAGTGAAGTGGATTTCTTTTACACTATATTTAATGGTGAAATAGATAAACAATCAATTATTAATGGTATAAACAGTAATTATTATAATAGCAGTATTCCTAATAAATATGTAGAATGTCTAAAAGGACATAAGGAGTATAAAAAACAATTTATAATATTTCTAAAAGAATATTATTATAATTATTTTGTGAATGATTTAAGTTTCACTGAACCAATATTAATTAGGAAGCTAAAAAGAGAATTTGAAAGGTGTAAAGAAATATCAGTTTATGATTATATACATTCTCTTCACCCTAGAATAGAGGTAACAGATAATAAAATCAATTTCCATAAATATAAACTGTTTGAAGTAAATAAAGAAAATATAAATGAAGTTATATTCAAAGTAGACAGCTATATAATTCCTCATTTATTATTAGGTATGAATGAAGCCCAGAAACTAATAAGTTTAATAATACCAACTTATATTACTTCATATGATGATGATAAATTACCAAAAGATACATTGAATATTTTTAAGGCTATTGCTGATGAAACAAGAATGAAAATTATTCGCAATCTATATAGACAGCCTATGTCTACTCAAAAGTTAGCAGATAGATTGAATTTTACTGAAGCATGTATTTCCAAGCATTTAAAAATTCTATATAATACAGATATAGTGACTAAGACTAGAGATGGTAATTATATTAATTACTACCTTAATCAAAGAATTATTGATAGTTTGGTATTGTATATTTATGAATATATAAATCAGTAACTTATTGTTTTTTTTACAAACTAGCGTTGCTTTATCAAAGGAATACTTTAACTAAAGTTAGAATATATAGTAAATAGGAATATTAATTTACTTATAATAGAAAAAGATTAATGGGGGGCATAATTATTAGACCACAAAATTTGAAAATTGAAGATATGATTGGTGTTATTGCACCTGGCAGCCCTACTACATTAAATAACGTAAATATGGCAAAAAAACGTCTACAGGAACTTGGGTTTAGAGTGAAGATGGGTGATAGCTGTTATAGTAAGAATGGATATTTAGCGGGTGTAGATAAATTAAGAGCTGAAGATGTCAATAATATGTTTTTAGATGATAATATAAAAGGAATTATATGTTTGAGAGGTGGCTATGGGACTAATAGAATACTTAATTTAATCAATTACAAATGGGTAAAAGAACATCCTAAAGTATTTGTGGGTTATAGTGATATAACAGCTCTGCATATAGCGTTCAATCAATTATGCAATATGGTTACTTATCATGGTCCTATGGCAGGTGTGGAAATGTTGGATGGAATGGACGAATTCACTAAAAAAAGCTTTTTATCATGTATAGGAAGCAAGAATAAAATTAATATTGTGAATCCCCCTAAGATTGCTATGAAATGTATATGTTCTGGTACAGCAAAAGGTAAGCTTATAGGTGGTAATTTATCATTGATTGTGTCAACTCTAGGTACACCATACGAAATTGATACAAGAAGTAAGATACTATTTATTGAAGAAGTTGGAGAAAGACCTTATGCAATAGATCGTTCACTTACACAATTGAAAAATGCAGGAAAATTAAGAGATGCAGAGGGGATTGTATTGGGCGACTTCAAAGATTGTGTACCATTTAAAGATGAAGTGAGTCAGAGTCTGGAGGAAGTATTTAATGATATCATAAAACCTTTTAACAAACCTACCATCTACAACTTAAAAGCAGGACATTGTATTCCTATGATAACACTGCCCTTGGGATTAGATACATACTTGGATGCTGATAAGTGTCAACTGATTGTTGATAATAATTGATGTTAATATATAAAAGAAATAATTAATATGGGGGAATTAGTTGAAAATATTAGATATAAAAACTAATAGGGTCTCAATAGGCTTAAAAAAACCTTTTATAACTGCTCTTAGAACTTTATATAATATAGAAACTATTGTTGTAGAGATTATTACTGAACAGGCTAGAGGTTATGGTGCAGCATCACCCACTGCTGTAATAACAGGAGATACGAATAGTTCAATAATAGGTGCAATCCATTATATTAGACCACTAATTATAGGAAAAGAGGTAAGTAATTTTGAAGAAATAATAACAACACTTAATAAGTGTATAGTGGGTAATACCAGTGCAAAAGCTGCTATAGATATTGCATTATATGATTTGTATGGGAAACTATATAATGCACCAGTATACAGATTATTAGGTGGTTATAGAGATAAATTAAAAACTGATATTACTATTAGTCTGAATACACCTGATGAAATGGCAGCTGATAGTTTGAAAGCTGTCAATGAGGGATTTGATAATCTAAAGGTAAAAGTTGGTAAGGATTCTGACTTAGATATTAGAAGGATGCAAGCAATCAGAAAGGCTGTAGGAGATAAAGTTAATATTAAAGTTGATGCTAATCAAGGCTATGAGCCAAAGGAAGCAATTTACGTTATAAAAAGAATGGAACAAAAGGATATTAATATATATCTTATGGAACAGCCGGTTCATGGAAAAGATATAGATGGACTAAAGTTTGTCACTGATAAAGTGAATATACCTATATTAGCTGATGAAAGTGTATTTTCACCTACCGACGCTATAAATATAATTAATAAAAGAGCGGCAGATATAATTAATATTAAGCTAATGAAAACAGGGGGTATCTATAATGCTCAGAAGATTATATCATTAGCTGAAATAGCTGGAATGAAATGTATGATTGGTTCAATGATGGAAAGTAATATAGGAGTTACAGCTGCAGCTCATCTAGGAGCGGCTAAAAAAAATATAATAGAGGTAGATTTGGATGTACCACTTTTATGTAATGAAAGCCAGTTAGTAGGTGGTATATCATATCATAAAAATAACATATTATTTAACCAAGAATCTGGTTTCGGCTTTGGTAAGATAGACTTTATTGTATAGATAAATAAAGCCTATCTTTTTTTATAGGAAAGTCTATCCTAATATTATTGAGTACAAGTTCTGTTTACTGCTCTCATGATATACATATCTTGATTCTTCTTCTCTATAAAAGAATTTATCTTATATCCACATTTAATATATGTTTCAACAGCTGGTCTATTGCTACAATTAACTTTTAGATAAGAATATCTGCAACCTAGTTTACTAAATATGATTTTTTGTATAAGATTCATTACTTTTATACCATAGCCTTGTTTCTTAGCAGAGGATTCGCCAATAACATAACCACCTAGTTCTACAGTGTTTTCATCTATTACACGAAGTATCACAGTGCCAATAGGAATACAATAAATATTTTTCTCTTCTATAATATATATTAGTAGGTCGTAATCATTTTTGTAATATTTATACCATTTTCTTGGACTTATCCTTTTAATAGACTTATTGGATAATGATTCTGCTTCACTATTTTTATACCATTTCTTTATTAAATTGTAATCATTACGCTTTATCTCACGAAATTTAAATTGTTGGGTTTCTAATATTGGATATTTTTTCATGAAATTCACCTGACCAGTTGTTTTAGACATTATATAGGATTCCATTTTATAAAATACTTATTACAATATATGTGAATTAGGTTGGGTAGGTACATTGTCTAAGTAATGATTATATTTATGTAGTACATGCAAATTTAGTATTGAGGGGTCACATATAGCCTGTAAAAAACATATTTTGTTATTATAGTACTAAGTAAGTGATGATAATATATGAAAAACAAAATAGCAGTAATTGGTGGAGATTTAAGACAGATTTATCTAGCAAATATATTTTCTAATAATAATCAAGTTTTTATTTTTGGTAACGAGCATAAAGAGCTATTTAGTAATGTGAAGCAAGCAGCATCTATAGAAGAAGCAGTAAAAGATGCAAGTTTTATAATTTGTCCTATACCTTTTTCTAAGGATAATGAACATATCTTTGCTGCCAATTCTAAACAAAAAATAATATACAAAGACTTATTCAATCTAATTACATCAGAGCAATATATTTTTTCAGGTCCATATACTGAAGAGGTGTTTGAGTGTGCAAAAGAAAATAATATTCACTTATTTGATATTGTAGCTGAAGATGAGTTTGCAATACTTAATTCAATACCAACAGCAGAAGGTGTACTTAGTATGATGATAGAGAATGTAGGAATTACTCTTGCGAATAATAAATGTCTAATTTTAGGTTATGGAAGATGTGGTATGGCAATAGGGGATCTGGCAAAGAAACTGAATATGGATGTATATATAGCTTCTACTAATAATGAAGAATTAATAATGGCTACAATTAATAAATTAAAAACAGCTAAGATACAGGATAGCAAATTGTTAAGAGTAGACTATTTAACCAGAGATTTTTTGGATGACAGTAATTTCATTATTAATCTAGAGAAATTCAACTATATAATTAATACAATTCCTGTAGCACTTATTGATATTAATTTATCAAAAAAACTTGATGATTATATTTTTATAGATATAGCGAATGTCTATGAAGATAACACAAATAGATTTATAAATGCTCGTGGAATACCAGGAAAATATTCTCCCAAAACAGCAGCTGAAATTATTAGTGATGTTATCGAAAAAGAGATATATGGAAGGAACAATAAGTCAGGAAAGGAGTAGGTAATTTGAAAGAATTAGAAGGTAAAAAAATTGGTTTTGCTTTATGTGGCTCATTTTGTACGTTGGCAAGAGTTTTTGATCCTATAAAACAATTAATAGATAATGGTGCTGAGATTTTTCCAATAATGTCTAGTAATGCTTATTCTATTGATACTAGATTCGGTAATGCAAAAGATTTTGTAAAGAAACTAGAGGATTTAACTGGACATAAGGTTCAAACAAAGATAGAAGAAACTGAGCCAATAGGACCTAAGAAGCTTTATGATATGCTAGTTGTTGCACCTTGTACTGGTAATACATTAGGTAAACTGGCTAATGCCATTACTGATACAGGAGTATTGATGGCTATAAAAGCAACTCTAAGGAATTGCCAGCCTGTTGTTATTGCCATAGCTACCAATGATGGATTAGCTCTTAATTTTAAGAATTTTGGTACCCTTATGAATACAAGGAATGTTTATTTTGTTCCATTTGGCCAGGATAATCATGTAACTAAGAAAAATTCATTAGTGGCTAAGATGGATTTAATCTATGATACAGTTATTCAGGCATTTGAAGGAAGGCAAAAACAACCTGTACTTATACAGTATTAGTAGACAAAAACCTTTTCAAAATTGTGAGTATATGGTATATTTAGTTAAAGATAGAGAAGAAAAATAATTTCAAGGATACTTTATTCTATATAGGAGTCCTTGAAATATTAATGTAGGGGTGAGTATATGAATATATTAATTCAAAAATTTGGCGGTACATCTATGGCAACAGAAGAAACAAGGAAAAATGTTGCTAATAAGATAGTGGAAGCTAAAAAAAAATACGATAATGTTGTAGTAGTAGTTTCGGCTATTGGTAGATTAGGTGCACCATATGCTACTGATTCACTACTACATTTAGTTAATTATAAAGATACAAAATTATCTTCAAAAGAAATAGATTTACTTATGTCAGTAGGTGAAATAATATCTTCACTTGTATTAACTAATACTTTACTTGAAAGTGAGATAGATGCTTGTGCATTGACTGGTGGCGGTGCTGGAATAATTACTGATGATAATTATAATAGTGCTGATGTAATTAACATTAATACAGAACCTTTGATGAAACTACTCAATGAAGGTAAGATTCCTGTTGTAGCTGGATTTCAAGGTGTGACTATAGATAATGATGTAACAACTCTTGGAAGAGGTGGCAGTGATACAACAGCATCACTACTTGGAGAAGCCTTAAATGCTAGTGCAATAGAGATATATACAGATGTTGATGGTATAATGACCGCTGATCCTAGAATATGTAAGAGTGCCAAAATAATTGATGAGATAAGTTATAATGAAGTTTTCCAAATGGCTGGAAGTGGAGCGAAAGTTATACATCCACGAGCTGTTGAAGTAGCTAGAAGAGCAGGTATACCATTAATTATTAAAAATACGTTCAACAATTCAAGAGGAACAAGTATAAAAAGACATATTGGTGTTGAGAGAAAGAAAACTATAGAAGATAAATTGATAACTAGTATTGCTCACAAAACCAATATAACACAGGTTTCTATAAAAGGAGATATTGACGATGAGAGTTTCTTTACAGATCTCGCAAGAGAAAATGTGAGTATTGATATTATTAATATTTTTCCTGAAAGGAAAGTATTTACAATAGATGATATCTGTAAGGAAAAAGTTATTAGATTAATTGAAAAATATGAAGCACCTTATACTTTTATTGATGAGTGTTGTAAAGTTACAGTTATTGGAGAAAAGATAACTGGTGTTCCTGGAGTAATGGCTAAGATTATTTGTTGTTTAAGTAAATCATCTGTTGAGATATTACAGACAGCCGATTCTTTATCAACAATAGCATGCCTGATAAAAGAAAAAGATTTGGTAACAGCGACGGAAGCTCTTCATAAAGAATTTATGCTTGGATAAAATAAGTTGACTGTTTTAATTGATATATTGAACTTAATGATAATTATAATTATACGTTAAGTTCAATATATAAATTCGCCTCTTTAAATAGAATGAATGAAATTTTAGATTTATTCGTATAATATATGTACAAATATAAAAATATTGAAGGGCGAAATATAATGGATAAAAATATAAAGACTAATGAGCAAAATAGAAATGATGAAAAAGCCGATCCTCAAGAAATTAAAGAATATGGACAAGTTACAATTGACAAGGAAGATGACAGAATACATTGTTTAACTATCATTGGGCAAGTGGAAGGACATGTTTGCTTACCACAGCAAAATAAAACTACTAAATATGAACATGTATTGCCTCAGCTAGCGTCTATAGAAGAAAGTGACAATATTGATGGTTTATTATTACTTCTTAATACAGTTGGAGGAGATGTAGAAGCTGGACTGGCTATAGCAGAGATGATATCTTCACTTAGCAAGCCTACTGTTTCTATAGTACTTGGTGGAGGTCATTCTATTGGTGTACCACTTGCTGTATCAACCAAGTATTCTTTTATAGTACCAAGTTCAACAATGACAATACATCCTGTAAGAATGAGCGGAACAGTAATTGGAGTTCCTCAGACTTTTGAATATTTTGATAAGATGCAGGATAGAATAGTAGATTTTATCACTAGAAATTCCAAAATAAATAGAGATAGATTAAAACAGCTTATGTTAGATACTGGAAAACTAGCTAAAGATGTAGGAACAATAATTGTGGGAGAAGAAGCTGTAGAAGAAGGGATTATTGATGAATTAGGTGGTATAGATAAAGCTATAAAAAAACTATATGAAATGATTGAAGAGCATAAAAGAGAAGGTGAAGAGTCCTAATGTATTATTCTATAATACCCTATGAGGAGTTATTTCCTACTACTGAAGATGATTTCAAATATGAAGAAGTGACATATGAAGGGAATACGGTTCAAGTATATAAAAAAGATGATAAATATATTATAAAAAGAGTCATATCTACTGATTTAAAAGTATATCTTAATAGAGAACTAAGTCCTGGAAGTGAATTAAAAATGTAGCTATGCTTTATTCTTGGGTTGAAATAATGTGGTAAAAGGGTTAAAATATAACATGCATAGGTATGAGGGGGATTTTTATGTCATTTTTTGAGGCAATTCTTATGGGAATTGTTCAAGGGTTAACTGAGTTTTTACCTATCAGCAGCTCTGGTCATTTGGCTATATCAAGACATATATTAGGTTTGCAACTGGATAACATTCTATTTGAAGTTTTACTACATATAGGAACACTTGTAGCAATCATTGCTGTTTATTATAAAGATGTCATAGATTTAATAGTTAGCGGTTTTGGATTAATAGGTCGTCTATTCAAATACATAATTATAAGTTTTAAAAATTTGATTTACAAGAATAATAAGAAGGCTCCACAGATTATTGATAATGATAAGAAGAAATTCGTGATGCTTATCATTGTTGCTAGTATTCCTACAGCAATTATTGGATTAATATTAGAAGAGAAAATCATTGAATCTTTTGATATATTATTAGTTCCAGGGATTTGTTTGATTGTTACTGGATTTTTACTATATTCAACTATAAAACTAAAATCAGGTACTAAGCAGGAAGGTAAGACTTCATATAAAGACGCTATAATAATAGGTACTTTTCAAGGATTTGCTGGACTTCCAGGTATATCACGTTCTGGCTCAACAATTGTTGCTTCGCTTCTTAGAGGGTTAAATAGAGAATTTGCTGTGAAATTTTCTTTTTTGATGTCTTTACCAGCAGTAATTGGAGCAATGATATTGCAAATAAGAGATTTACAGTGGGATACACTTTCTACTATTATAACAGCACCTTATGTGGTAGGAATGGCTGTATCTGCTTTTGTTGGATACATATGTATCAAATTTTTGATTAAGTTGATTAAACAGAATAAATTACATTATTTCGCATATTATTGTTTTGTAATTGGTATAATCATAATAATTTCCCATTTTGTCTTATAGATAATAAGAGAACTGGTAATGATTTAAAAAGATACTTAAGAATTAGAGTACAAATAAACATAAAGAAGAGGGGGTAGTGATATGGCACCTAAGAAGGAAACATCTACTAAATCACCTAAGAAAAAAACATCTACCAAAAAAACAACAACAAAGAAAAAAGATGAAGATTTAATATCCAATGATATAAAATACGAAATAATAGCTTTAACATTTTTTGCTTTTTCATTACTCATGTTTGTTAGTGTTTATTTTGATAAAGCAGGAGCATTAGGAAGAGTTATCAATAATCTGTTCTTTGGATTATTCGGAGTAAGTGCGTACTTAATACCAATAATAATATTTTTAGCTTCATTTTTTAAAATATTTAATAAAGGAAATAAATTACTGAATAATCGAATCTATCTAGGTTGTATTTTATTATTGACCGTATCTATATTTTCACATGTTACACATATTAAAGGAGTACAGATTCTAAAAGTAATTGGCTTAAAAGGTTTTTTACCAACGTTGGCTAATTATTACAAATTATCTACAACTAGAATTGCTGGTGGATATATAGGTGGATTATTTGGTGATTTACTTATTTTATTTATTGGAAAGATAGGAACTTATATAGTGCTTGTATTACTACTAATAATTAATAGTATCCTATTAACTCAAAAATCATTGTTTAAGTTAATTAAGAATATTGGTCAAAAAGTAAAAGATAGTAGTAAAAATGCTATTGAAAAAACTAGAGAAGCTAGAGAAAATATGATTGAAGAATATTCTAATTATGATGACGAAGATGAGAAAGAAGATACAGATGAAAAGGTTAGTTTCCTTAGTAAGGTATCACTTAGCATTGATGATGAGCCAATAGAGAATTTTCTAGAAGAAGAAAAAGAAGTAGTACATAGACCTATTGAAGAAAAATATGTACCACAAAAAGAAGAGAATAAACAGGCTAAGGCAATACAAGCTAAAGAACCTACTGAATCAATAAAATCAACAGATAAGACTATCAAAAAAGAAATTCAAAAAGATAAACCAGAAAATGTAGAATATAAATTTCCATCCATTGACTTATTAAAGAAAAATCCTTTGGGTGGTAACAAAGGTTCCAAAAGTGCAATTCTTAAAAATGCTGATAAGTTAGAGAAGACTCTAGAGAGTTTTGGTGTTAGAGCTAAAGTGCTAAATGTTAGTTGCGGTCCTACAGTAACCAGATATGAATTACAACCTGAACAAGGTGTAAAAGTTAGTAAAATAGTATCTCTGGCAGATGATATTGCACTTAATCTTGCGGCATCAGGTATAAGGATTGAAGCTCCAATTCCTGGCAAATCAGCAGTAGGTATAGAAGTTCCTAATAAAGAAGTTAGTTCAGTGTATTTACGAGAGGTTATAGATACAGAAGATTTCAAGCAATTTCCGTCAAACGTTGCATTTGCTCTTGGTAAAGATATAGCTGGCAAAGTAATTGTTGCAGATATTGGACGTATGCCTCATATGTTGATTGCTGGTGCTACTGGTTCTGGTAAAAGTGTATGTATAAATACTTTGATTACAAGTATTATTTACAAATCAACTCCGGAACAGGTTAAGTTAGTAATGATTGACCCAAAAGTAGTTGAGCTTAGTGTTTATAATGGCATTCCACATCTGTTAATACCTGTTGTAACTGATCCTAAAAAAGCAGCAGGTGCACTTAATTGGGCAGTGAGTGAAATGTCAGATAGATATAAATTATTTGCTGCATCGAATGTAAGAGATGTAAAAGGTTATAATAAACTTGTAGCCAAAACTGGCGAAGGTTCCTCGTTACCACATATCATAATTATAGTTGATGAATTAGCCGACTTGATGATGGTTGCTCCAAATGATGTTGAAGATGCAATTTGTAGATTAGCGCAAATGGCAAGAGCCGCTGGTATACATCTGATCATTGCTACTCAAAGACCTTCTGTAGATGTAATTACAGGACTGATCAAAGCAAATATACCATCAAGAATAGCATTTTCAGTGTCTTCAGGTACTGATTCAAGAACTATTATTGATATGAATGGTGCAGAAAAACTTCTTGGTAAAGGTGATATGTTATTTTATCCAGTAGGAGTTCAGAAACCGTTAAGAGTACAAGGAGCATTTATATCAGATAAAGAAGTTGAACATATTGTAGAATTTTTAAAAGGTAGCAGGAAAACTATTTATAATGATAAAATTATAAGTCAGATTTCAGCTGACAAAGCTGTTCTTGGAAAACAAGCCGGCAAAGATGACTATTATAATGAAGCATTGGAATTAGTTATTGAAAAGCAGAAAGCTTCTGCATCTATGATACAAAGACGATTCAGAGTTGGTTATAACAGAGCAGCTAGAATTGTTGATCAACTACATGAATCAGGTATTGTAGGTGGTGAGGAAGGAAGTAAGCCTAGAAAAGTTTTAATAACAAAAGAAGAATATGAAGAAATGAAAAATCAAGTATCAGCAACATCGGAAGACGGGTAGTAACTAAACGTTATAAATATTTACTTTAATAATGACTAATTTTTATTAGAAGGAGAAATGAAAATGAAAACAGATATTCAAATAGCTAATGAAGCTAAAATGGAACCAATTAGTGTAATAGCTGGAAAATTAGGTATGACAGAAGATGATATTGAATTTTACGGTAAATATAAGGCTAAAGTAACTGATGAGTTGTATAAGAAAGTAGAAAGTAATGAAGATGGAAAACTAATACTTGTAACAGCTATCAATCCTACTCCAGCTGGTGAAGGTAAAACAACTACAACGGTAGGTCTTGGTCAGGCAATGGGAGAGTTGGGAAAGAATGCTATCATTGCACTTAGAGAACCTTCATTAGGTCCTTGTATGGGGATAAAAGGTGGTGCAGCTGGTGGTGGTTATGCACAAGTTGTACCTATGGAAGATATTAATTTACATTTTACTGGTGATATTCACGCAGTTAGTATTGCCCATAATCTATTATCAGCGATGCTTGATAATCATTTACAGCAAGGTAATACCTTGGGGATTGATCCAAGACAGATAGTATGGAAAAGAGTAGTTGATATGAATGATAGAGCTCTTAGAAGTATTGTTGTTGGTCTAGGTGGTAAGATGCAAGGAGTTCCAAGAGAAGATGGATTTATGATTACTGTTGCATCAGAAGTAATGGCTATATTATGTCTGGCTAGTGACTTAGAAGATCTTAAGAATAGATTAAGTAGAATCATAGTTGCCTATACATATAATGGTAATCCAGTAACTGCTGGTGACTTGAATGCACAAGGGGCTATGACAGCATTATTGAAAGATGCAATAAAACCTAATCTTGTTCAGACACTAGAAAATACACCTGCTCTTATGCACGGTGGACCTTTTGCAAATATTGCTCATGGTTGTAATAGTATAAGAGCTACAAAACTTGCATTGAAGCTTAGTGATATTGTTATTACAGAAGCTGGATTTGGCGCTGATCTTGGAGCTGAAAAGTTTTTAGATATCAAATGTAGAAAAGGTAATCTTAAACCAGATGCTATTGTTATTGTAGCAACTATAAGAGCGTTAAAGTATAATGGTGGAATAAGTAAACAAGAGCTTGGGGCTGCTAATGTTTTGGCAGTAGAAAAAGGTTTTGTTAATCTAGAAAAACATATAGAGAATCTTCAACAGTATAATGTACCTATTGTTGTTACTCTTAATTCATTTGTAACTGATTCTGATGAAGAAATATCTCTAGTAAAAGAGAAATGCGAAGGAATGGGATGTGAATTTGCTATTTCAGAAGTTTGGGAAAAAGGTGGTAAAGGCGGTATAGAATTAGCCCAGAAAGTACTTGAAACACTAGAAACAAAACAAAGCAATTTTTCACCTTTATATGATGAGAATGATAGTATAGAAGATAAAATCATGTGTGTAGCTACTAGGATATATGGAGCAAGTAATGTTAATTATACACCAAAAGCAAAGAAATCTATTAAGAAGATAATTGATATGGGACTTGATAAATTACCTGTTTGTATAGCTAAAACACAATATTCATTTTCAGATAATGCAAAGTTATTAGGTAGACCAGAAGGCTTTGATATCACTGTTAGAGAAGTTAACATATCAGCTGGAGCAGGTTTTATTGTAGCTATAACTGGAAATGTTATGACTATGCCAGGACTACCAAAAAAACCAGCAGCAGAAAATATTGATGTAGATGAGACTGGAAAGATAAGTGGATTATTCTAAAAAATAAAAGGGGCTGTGCCTCGTCATACGTAGGACTTTCCAATAAGATAAATAAGGAGGAATCACTAATGAATACTATCATAATTGATGGAAAGAAAACATCTAAAGATATTAAGGATGAGCTTATTATAAAAGTAGAACAATTAAAGAATAAGGGTGTAGAGCCTACTCTTGCAGTTGTTTTGGTTGGTAAAGACCCTGCTTCACAAGTTTATGTAAAGCATAAGAAGAAAGCTTGTGAGTACGTTGGGATGAGATCTCTAGCTTATGAGCTAGATGAAAAAACTACTGAAGAATCACTACTTGAGTTAATTAATGAATTAAATAATAGAGATGATGTACATGGAATCCTAGTTCAGTTACCATTACCTAAACATATTGATGAAGAGAAGATTCTATTGGCTATAGACTCATCTAAAGATGTAGATGGTTTTCATCCATATAGTGTAGGAAACCTTAGTATAGGTAGAGATGGTTTTGTTTCATGTACTCCAGCAGGTATTATAGAGCTGATTAAGAGGTATAATATAGAGATAGAAGGAAAAAATTGTGTAGTTATAGGAAGAAGCAATATTGTTGGTAAACCAGTATCTATGTTATTATTAAAAGAAAATGGTACTGTGACAATATGTCATTCTAGAACTAAAAACATTAAAGAGATATGTAAAAATGCTGATATTCTAGTTGTTGCAATAGGTAGAGCTAATTTTGTTACAAAAGATTTTGTAAAAGAAGGTGCTACAGTTATTGATGTAGGAATGAATAGACTCGATAATGGTAAATTATGTGGAGATGTTAAATATGACGAATGCTCTGTAATAGCAGGGGCAATAACTCCTGTACCAGGTGGTGTTGGTCCTATGACAATAGCGATGCTTATGAGCAATTGCGTAAAGTCAGCAAATAATATGTTAAAATAGAGTTATATTTTAGACACAGATTAAATAACTTGAAGAAAAAGGAGTGTTCTTATTGAGCATAAAAATTTCATTTATTTCACTTGGTTGTGATAAGAATCTTGTGGATAGTGAAGTCATGTTAGGATTATTAAGAGATAAAGGATATACATTAATAAATGATGAAACTAAAGCAGATGTTATAGTTGTAAATACATGTGGATTTATCCAAGATGCAAAAGAAGAGAGTATTGGTACAATTATTGAGATGGGGCAATATAAAGAAAATGGAAAATGTAAAGCTTTGATTGTAACAGGTTGCCTTGCCCAGAGATATCAAGATGAACTTATTAAGGAAATGCCTGAGATAGATGCTATTTTAGGAGTTTCTAATTATGACAAAGTGATAGAAGCAGTTGAATCAGTACTTGATAACAAGAAATATATTTCTTTTGAAGTCAATGATCATGTTCCTGAAGAATATATTAACAGAGTAATTAGTTCAGCAGGTTATTCTGCATATCTAAAAATTGCTGAAGGATGTGATAATCATTGTACTTACTGTATTATTCCTAAGATCAGAGGAATGATAAAAAGCAGAACAATAGAAAGTCTTATAGAAGAGACTAAGTATTTGGCCCAAAATGGTGTGAAAGAGTTAATACTAGTTGCTCAAGATACAACCAAATATGGTATTGACATTTATGGAGAAAAAAAATTACCAGCTTTACTTAGAGAGTTATGTAGAGTGGATGGTATAGAATGGATAAGATTATTATACTGTTATCCAGAAGAAATAACAGACGAATTAATTACAGTAATAAGAGATGAAGAAAAAGTAATCAATTATTTAGATATGCCTATTCAACATGCTAATAATGATATATTAAGAAGAATGGCAAGAAAAAGTACAAAAGAAATGATCAAAGACTCAATATCAAAACTTAGAAAAGAAATACCCGATATTTGCATTAGAACTACACTTATCACAGGCTTTCCTGGAGAGACAAGAGAACAATTTGAAGATATGAAAGAATTTGTACAAGATGTTAGATTTGATAGATTAGGAGTTTTTTCATATTCACCAGAAGAAGGTACACCTGCTGCATTATTTGAAGATCAGATAGATCATGATATAAAAGAAGCTAGAAAAGATGAAATAATGGCACTACAGCAAGGGATATCCAAGTCTATTAACGAAGAGTTAGTAGGTAAAACCTATTCTGTCATTATTGAAGGATATATCTCTGAGGATAGAGTGTACTGTGGAAGAACTTATCGTGATGCTCCTGATGTAGATGGCATGATATTTGTAAGTTGTCCTTATGAATTAATGTCGGGAGATATAATTAATGTTAGAGTTAGTTCATCTAATGAATATGATTTAATAGGAGAGATTATCAATGAATATAGCGAATAAGTTAACTTTGTTTCGTGTTATATTAATTCCATTTTTTTTATTGTCACTATATATAATTGAAGCACCGTATGGTAATATCATAGGTGTCATAATATTTATAATAGCTAGTTTAACAGATTTTCTTGATGGACATTTAGCTAGATCAAGAAACCTAGTAACAGATTTTGGGAAGTTTATGGACCCCCTTGCTGATAAGTTATTAGTGGCATCAGCACTTATTTATCTAGTAGAAGCTAAGGAATTGGCTGCATGGATTGTTATAATAATTATCAGTAGAGAATTCATTATCAGTGGATTTCGCCTTGTTGCTGCCAATAAAGGTATTGTTATTGCTGCAGGATGGTGGGGAAAGATAAAAACCATGACTACAATGATTATGATTATAGTTATTCTATTTAATTTTGATTTTGAAGGTATAGTTGTTATTGAACAAATACTTATATATGCATCTTTATTATTTACAGTAATATCTGCCCTTGATTATATAACAAAGAATATTAATATATTTAGGGAATAAGATTATTACTTAATGGAATTTTGAAAGGATGATACCATATGACTGCTGAAATAATAGCTATTGGAACAGAATTACTACTGGGAGATATTTTAAACACTAACGCAAGGTACCTATCAAGACAATTGGCAGATATGGGGATTTCTGTTTACTACCAATCAGTTGTAGGTGATAATGTTGATAGATTACAAGAAACAATAAAAAATGCTATGAATAGGACTAGCATCATTATCACAACTGGGGGGTTGGGGCCTACAACTGATGATTTATCTAAAGAAACTATTGCAAAAGTGTTAGGATTACCTCTTATTGAACATGAAGTGTCTAAAAAAAGGATAATTGATATCTTCAAACAACGTGATATATGCATGGCAGAAAATAATTTAAAGCAGGCATATATACCAGAAGGGGCTATTGTCCTCGAAAACCATAATGGAACGGCTCCAGGTTTTATCGTAAAAACGAAAAAAAATATAATTATTGTTTTACCTGGACCACCAAGTGAGATGATACCTATGTTTGAAAATGGAGTCAAAAAACAATTGAAGAAGTTAAATGAAGGTGTCATTTTCTCAAGAACTTTAAAATTGTGTGGTATAGGAGAAAGTACCGTTGCAAAGATATTGCAGGATATTATAGATAAACAAACTAATCCTACCATTGCACCTTATGCAAAAGATGGAGAGGTTCATCTTAGGATAACAGCTAAGACCAATGAAGAATCCGAAGCTATCAAATTAATTGATAATATGGAACAAAAAGTGGCTGATTATGTTGGAGAATATATATATACTACTGATGAAAAGACTCTTGAAGAAACCATAGTTGATATATTGAAGAATCAGAATCTGACTCTATCTGTAGCTGAATCATGTACTGGTGGATTACTAAGTGGTAGAATTATTAATTGTTCTGGAGTTTCTGATGTATACAAGGAAGGTTTTATTACTTACTCTAATGAAGCGAAAATGAAATATCTTGGAGTGAAAAAAGATACCCTTCAAGAATATGGTGCAGTTAGTGAAGAAACCGCAAGAGAAATGGCAGAAGGACTTATTGATAAATGTAATACATCTGCCTCTATATCTATTACAGGTATTGCAGGACCTACTGGAGGTACAGAAGAAAAGCCTATAGGACTTGTTTGCATAGGAGTATCTTATGAAGGTGTTACTACAGTAAAAAAATGTAATTTTTACGGTAATAGACAAAAAATCAGAACAAGAGCTGTAGTAGAAAGCCTTATTATGTTATGGAACAAAATTAAATAATATATCTAAATTAAGTCTATGATTAACATAGGCTTAATTTAAACTATAATAACATAAATCGTATTATTGAAATATTTACTTGAATTGAAATATTTGTAAAAAATATATTGACGTAATTAAAAATATATATTATAATTATAAACGAACATAAGTTCGGTTTTTTAATTTGAAAGGGGGAACCTAGTTAATAGGGACTATATGAAAGATGATAAAAAAAGAGCGTTAGAAGCAGCAATATCCAATATTGAGAAACAATATGGTAAAGGTTCCATAATGAAGTTAGGTGAATCCAGAGAGAATATGAACATTGAAACTATTCCTACAGGGTCGCTTAGTTTAGATATTGCACTTGGTGCTGGAGGTATACCAAAAGGAAGAATTATTGAAGTTTATGGCCCAGAATCAAGTGGTAAAACAACTGTAGCACTACATATGGTGGCAGAAGCACAAAAAAAAGGTGGAATAGCTGGTTTTGTAGATGCTGAACATGCATTAGATCCTGAGTATGCAAAAAAGATAGGTGTAGATGTAGATAATTTATATATATCACAGCCAGACAACGGAGAACAAGCTCTTGAGATTACAGAAACAATGGTTCGTTCTGGTGCAATTGATATTGTTATAGTGGACTCTGTTGCAGCCCTTGTACCAAGAGCAGAAATCGAAGGAGAAATGGGAGATTCTCATGTAGGGCTTCAAGCAAGACTTATGTCTCAAGCATTAAGAAAACTGACAGCAGTAATAAACAGATCAAAATGTGTTGTTATATTCATTAATCAGTTACGTGAAAAAGTTGGAGTAATGTTCGGTAATCCAGAAACTACAACTGGTGGTAGAGCACTTAAGTTTTATTCATCAGTTAGACTTGATGTTAGAAGAATAGAAACACTAAAACAAAGTACTGATTTTATTGGAAATAGAGTTAGAGTAAAAGTAGTTAAGAATAAAATAGCTCCACCATTTAAAACAGCTGAATTTGATATAATGTTTGGAAAAGGTATATCAAAAGTAGGAGATATATTAGATCTTGCAACTCAACAGAATATTGTTAATAAAAGCGGCGCTTGGTATTCTTATAATGAGACGAGATTAGGGCAAGGTAGAGAAAATGCAAAACAATATTTAAGTGATAATCCCGAATTATTGAAGGAAATAGATAATTTGGTAAGAAAGCATTTTGATATACCAGTAGATGGAGAACAAGATTCTAATAATAAGAATAAGGAGTCTAAAAAGGAAAAAGAAACAAATGACACAAAAAAAGCTAAAAAGTAAGTAGTTGTATTTTATTTAATATATATGATTGAATTATAATGGTAGATGATAAGGGGCTTCTCATAATCCATTTTTACATCAGTATAGGTGAAGGTAATATCCTACAACATATTGATAGCATGAAAATAGATTATTAGATAGCCTCTTTTTAAAATAGATATATTATACTAATATATCCTATGGAAAGGATATTTATGATTATTACAAATATTATTCAGAATAGAAGATTTAAAAATTATTATGACATATATATAGATGACGAATATATGTTTTTTGTTACCTATAAGGAACTAAAGTTCTTAAAATTAAAAGAAAATGATTTGTTATCAGAAGAAATATTACACAAAATATATAGAGATTATGTATATCCTAGGGCTAAAAATAGGGCTTTTAGACTATTACAAAGAAGAGATATGCCTAAGAAAGAAATTATAAAAAAACTAAAAGAGACAGGCTATAATCAACATACAGCTAATAAAGTTATTAAGTTTTTGGAAGAATATAACTTTGTTGATGATAGAAAATATACAGAAAAATACATATATTACAACAAACTAAAGAAAAGCATGAAACAAATCAACATAGAACTTATAAAAAAAGGTATATCAAAAGATATAGTCGATGAATTAATGGAATATACAGAAATATCTGAAGAAGATGTAGCATATAATTTGATTAATAAAAAATATAAAAATCTAGATACAATAGATAATAAAATCAAAAGAAGAATGATAGGTTATTTAATGAGAAAAGGTTATAATTATGGTTTAATTAGTAAAGTAATTAATCAATTTATACAAAATAATAATTTAACGAATGCATAATAGGTATATAAAAAACGTTATGGAATATGTATATTATTTAAAAGAGTTTTTATTAAAACTTGACATAATATCTAAAACGTTATAAAATTTATATGTTATGGAAAATAACATCATGCACAATGAAAAATAAATAATGAGGAGGTGTTACCATTTGAACGTTACTATAAATATAATATTACTAGTATTATTAATACTTGTCGTTGCAGTTATAGCTGGAGTAATAACTTTTAAGCTTGGTGTTTCTTATAGAAAGAAAGTAGCGGAATCACAATACGGATCAGCTGAACAAAAAGCTAGGAAAATTGTTGATGATGCTATAAAAGAAGCAGAATCTATTAAACGGGAGAGTCGTTTAGAGATTAAAGAAGAAACTTATAAAATCAAAAGTGATTTAGATAAAGAAGTTAAAGAGCGAAGAAATGAATTACAACGCCTTGAGCGACGACTTCTTCAAAAAGAAGAATCTTTAGATAAAAAAGCTGAAAGCTTTGAAAGAAAAGAAAATCAGTTAACATCTAGAGAAGAACAATTAGCAAAAATAAAAGCAGAAGTATCTGAATTACAAAAAAAACATGTCAAAGAATTAGAAAAAATTTCTGGCCTCACCTCCAATCAAGCAAAAGAATACCTTTTAAAATCTGTTGAAAATGAAGTTAAACATGAAACAGCAATTTTAATTAAAGAATTGGAAGTAAAAGCAAAAGAAGAGGTTAACAAAAAATCTAGAGAAATATTGGCAAATGTAATACAAAAATGTGCAGTTGACCATGTTGCCGAAACTACTGTATCAGTAGTACCTCTTCCAAGTGATGAAATGAAAGGAAGAATAATAGGTCGAGAAGGAAGAAACATTAGAACTTTGGAGACTTTAACAGGAATAGATCTTATCATTGATGATACGCCTGAAGCAGTTATACTTTCTGGATTTGATCCAATAAGAAGAGAAGTTGCAAGAATTGCACTTGAAAAATTAATTGTTGATGGAAGAATCCATCCTGCAAGAATTGAAGAAATGGTTGAAAAAGCTAGAAAAGAAGTCGAGAATATTATTCGTGAAGAAGGTGAAATGGCCACTTTCGACACAGGTGTTCATGGCTTACACCATGAATTAACGAGATTATTAGGTAAGATGAAGTTTAGAACAAGTTATGGACAGAGTGTTTTAAAACATTCAATTGAGGTATCTCATTTAAGTGGATTAATTGCCGGTGAAATCGGAGTTGATGTAAGAGTAGCTAAACGTGCTGGTTTATTACATGATATTGGTAAATCAGTTGATCATGAAATGGAAGGTTCACATGTTTCCATAGGTGCAGACTTATGTAGGAAATATAAAGAATCAGATGTGATTGTTAATGCTGTTGAAGCACATCACGGTGATGTAGAACCTACTAGTCTAGTTGCTGTCATTGTACAAGCGGCTGATGCTATATCTGCTGCAAGACCAGGTGCACGACGTGAAACATTAGAGACATATATTAAAAGACTTCAACGTCTTGAAGAGATTGCTGTTGAATTTAAAGGTGTCGATAAATCTTTTGCTATTCAAGCAGGTAGAGAAATTAGAATAATGGTTATTCCAGATCAAACAAGTGATGAAGAAATGGTATTACTTGCAAGAGAAATTTCTAAGAAAATAGAGGATGAATTGGAATACCCAGGACAAATTAAAGTTAATGTTATAAGAGAAACAAGAGCAGTTGAATATGCTAAATAATAAAAAGCGTGAGAAATCACGCTTTTTTGTGTTTTAGTTAACTATTTTGTAGAAATTTCGTATTTGATATTAATTGAAAAAAATAAAAATTAATATTGTCCATAAAAATTGATTGAAAAAAAGGAAAACAGAATTTCTTATTGAATTATTAACTATAACCAAAAAAAGGGGGTCTTTTAGAGTGGAAGTTTTAAAAGTTGCTGCAAAATCTAATCCCAATTCGGTAGCTGGTGCACTTGCTAATACTATCCGTGAACAAGGCGGTGCTGAATTACAAGCGATTGGTGCAGGTGCATTAAATCAAGCAATAAAAGCAATAATAATTGCAAGAGGATACGTGGCACCATCGGGTATCGATTTGGTTTGTATTCCAGCTTTCACTGATATTGATATTAACGGAGAAGAAAGAACAGCGATTAAATTGATCGTTCAATCAAAAAATTAGTTTAAAAAGTGTGCATGGCACACTTTTCTTTTTTATTTCTTTTTGGGGATATAATTTAGATAATTAATCCTGTCATATAATATTCTATTAATTATATAAAGTTAATGCTTAATTCCTTGATTTTATAATTTTTTAATGGTTTAATAGATTCTAATGAAGTGAAGCCTTCCAACTTTACTATAATAATACAATGTTATTCTTTACTACTTCATAGCGATAAATTACCATTAATCATTAACACATTACAAAACATTGAATTTTTTTTCAAAAATAATGTATATAAATTAATACTAAAACAAAAAATAACTGTAGCTACGATTATCAAATGAAGATATTTATGCTTGATATTGCAAAAATAATTAATAAACGTTAATTTATATAAAAGAAAACATTAAAAACGAATAAATTTAAATCAGAACTTGCAAAATTGCATAAAATATATTACAATATGGTTAATTGGAAAAAGTAATAATAATAAAAGGGTGGTGTTTGTACATGATGTTATCAAGTAAAGGTCTAGATATAAAACCTTCATCAACATTAGAAATAACAGCAAAAGCCAAGCAGATGAAAGCTGATGGGATAGATGTGGTAGGATTTGGTGCAGGTGAACCAGATTTTGATACACCAGATCATATAAAGCAAGCTGCTATAGAGGCAATCAATGAAGGATTCACTAAATATACACCTGCTTCAGGTATACTTCCATTGAAAAATGCTATATGCAAGAAGTTAGAAGTAGATAACAAGGTTTCATATAAACCAAGCCAAATTGTAGTAAGTAATGGAGCAAAGCATTCCTTAACTAACACATTTATGGCGATTTTAAATCCTGGTGATGAAGTTATTATACCAGCTCCATTCTGGTTGAGCTACGTTCAAATGGTTAAGATAGCTGATGGAGTACCAGTAGTAGTAAAAACAAGTAAAGAGAATAATTATAAAGCAACTATAGAAGATCTGAAAAATGCACTAACTGATAAAACAAAAGCTATTTTAATTAATAGTCCAAGTAATCCAACAGGTATGGTGTATTCAGAGGAAGAGCTTAAAAAAGTTGCTGAATTTGCAGTAGAAAATGATTTATTCGTTATATCTGATGAAATATATGAAAAACTAATTTATGGTGATGAGAAGCATATAAGTATCGCTTCATTTAATGAAGATATTTATAGTAGAACAATAATTATAAATGGTGTTTCTAAAAGTTATGCTATGACTGGTTGGAGAATTGGTTATGCAGCTGCTCCAGAACAAATAGCCAAAATCATGTCTAATATTCAAAGCCATGCTTCATCTAATCCTAACTCAATTGCTCAAAAAGCTGCTTTAGCTGCAATTAGTGGTTCACAAGAATGTGTGGATAAAATGAAAACTCAATTTGATAAAAGAAGAGAATATATGTATGATAGGATATCCAAAATGCCATATGTTTCTGCAATCAAACCTCAAGGTGCATTTTATGTATTTGTTGATTTGGACAGTGCACTAGGAAAGAAATACAAAGGTGAAGTTATTGAAAATGCCAATATCTTTGCAAAGTTGTTGTTGGATAATGAAAAGGTTGCTGTAGTACCATGTACTGATTTTGGTTATGATACTCATTTTAGACTATCTTATGCTATAGCTATGGAAAATATAGAAAAAGGTCTAGATAGAATAGAAAGTTTCCTTAATAATTTACAATAAGATAAGATTTATAAAGAGGGCAGTTTCAAATTTTGAAACCGCTCTTTTGTTTTGGTTACTTTTTGTGGTAAACCAAACTTTTTACTTGCCTAAATTATATTTTTATTTTATGATATAATAGGTTATGGATAATATATTGAACTTATTGAAATAGATTTATTTTACTTTAGTTAATTAATTATATTAATAATATTGAAAGGATGATATAGTTGTATAATGTTTATGAAACCCCATTAGGAGCTAGATATGCTAGTAAAGAAATGTTATATCTCTTTTCTCCAGACAAAAAATTCAAAACATGGAGAAAGCTATGGATAGCACTTGCAGAAGCTGAAAAAGAGTTAGGTATTGATATTAGCGATGAGCAAATAAATGAGTTAAAGAAGTTTGAAGATGATATTAATTATGAAGTAGCAAAAGAAAGAGAAAAAATCGTTCGTCATGACGTTATGTCACATGTTTATGCCTATGGATGCCAAGCACGGGTAGCTAAACCGATAATTCATTTAGGAGCCACAAGCTGTTATGTAGGAGATAATACAGATATAATAATTATGACAGAAGCCTTAAAACTAATAAAAGATAAATTAGTTAATGTTATAGATAAATTATCGAAATTCGCATTAGAATATAAAGATATGCCCACACTAGGATTTACGCATTATCAACCAGCTCAGTTAACTACTGTTGGCAAAAGAGCATGCTTATGGATAGAAGATTTGCTAATGGATTATGAAGATGTTGAATATCAATTGAATAAAGCTAAGCTAAGAGGGGTAAAAGGTACTACAGGTACTCAAGCAAGTTTCCTTAACCTTTTTGAAGGTAATCACGAAAAAGTTAAAGAATTAGATAAACTAGTTGCATCAAAATTAGGATATGACGATACATTCCCTGTAACAGGACAAACTTATCCAAGAAAACTTGACTCACAAATGTTGAATGTATTAAGTACTATTGCACAATCAGCATATAAATTCAGCAATGATATTAGATTATTACAGAATTTAAAAGAAATAGAAGAACCATTTGAAAAAAGTCAAATAGGATCATCTGCTATGGCTTACAAAAGAAATCCTATGAGAAGTGAAAGAATATCATCTTTAGCTAGACATATCATATGTAATGCACTTAATCCAGCTATTACGGCTTCAACACAATGGTTTGAGAGAACTCTTGATGATAGTGCTAATAAAAGATTATCTGTACCACAAGCATTCTTGGCTACAGATGCAGTTTTAGAGATATTTATGAATGTAGTTGATGGTCTTGTAGTATATGATAAAGTAATTCATCAAAGAATCATGAGTGAGTTACCTTTTATGGCTACTGAAACTATTCTCATGGAAGGTGTAAAACGTGGTGGAGATAGACAAGAATTACATGAGAAGATA
This sequence comes from Vallitalea sp., assembly GCF_025211055.1. Classification (GTDB taxonomy): domain Bacteria; phylum Bacillota; class Clostridia; order Lachnospirales; family Vallitaleaceae; genus Vallitalea. Next base: position 154,614 of record NZ_JAOARO010000059.1, read on the forward strand.
AGAGTATTATCTATGGAAGCTGGTAAACAAGTTAAGATGGAAGGTAAGAAAAATGACCTGATTGAACGTATTTTAGCTGATGGAACATTTGGAATGAGTGAAGAGGAAATATTATCAATCTTAAGACCAGAAAATTTCATTGGAAGATCTCCACAGCAAGTTGAAGATTTTATTGCTAACTATGTTAAAGCTATATTAGATCAAAACAAAGATATATTAGGAAAAACTGCTGAATTAAGTGTTTAATGAACTTATTAAAATGGACATATGAATGTTTTAGTTCAATTATATATAATAGAAATAAATGTTAATAGTGTATGGAAAAGAGGATAGGTATGGGTAAAGTAGGATTTATTGGTACCGGAAATATGGGCTATGCTATGATGAAAGGAATTGTAGATAGTCTAAAGAATATAGAATTATTATATACAGATGTTAATAAAAAAAGATTAGAAGAAATTAAGTCAGATATTGGATTTAATTATGTGAATAGTAATAAGGAATGTGTGAAAGAATCAAAGTATGTTATATTAGCTGTCAAACCACAGTATTATACGCAAGTACTTGATGAAATTAAAGAAGTTATTACTAATCAACATATAATTATATCTATAGCACCTGGTATTAAGATTGATGATCTGAAAGATAAACTTGGTAATGAAACAAAAATCGTTAGAGCTATGCCTAATACACCAGCTTTGGTAGGAGAAGGCATGAGTGCCGTAAGCTTTTCAGGTGATGATTATGAAGCTTATGAAAAAGACATGGTAACTAGTATTTTTAAGTCTTTTGGTGATATGGTAGAACTGCCAGAACATCTTATGAATGCAGTAGTAGCAGTGTCAGGAAGTTCACCAGCATATGTATATATGTTTATTGAAGCCATGGCTGATGCAGGAGTTTTATTTGGATTACCTAGAGACACATCTTACCAGTTAGCGGCTGGAGCTGTTCTTGGTTCAGCTAAGATGGTTTTAGAAACAGGTAAACATCCTGGAGAATTAAAAGATGCTGTATGTTCACCAGGTGGAACAACTATAGAAGCTGTATCAGAACTTGAAAAAAATGGTTTTAGAAGTGCTGTAATCGAGGCTATGAAGTCATGTTATAATAAAACCATGTCATTTTAGATTATGTAGAGATTGAGAGATGAAACAAATGGATAAAAAAATCAAACGATTAGATAGAAAAGAAGTATTTAACGGAAAAAGAGTAAGGTTAGTAATAGATAAACTAAAAATGCCTAATGATAAAGAAGTTAATTGGGAACTTATTACTCATCCTGGTGCAGCAGCAGTAATACCTATTGATAATGATGGTAATATAATCATGGTTAGACAATATAGAAACGCTGCCGATGATTATGTACTTGAAATTCCAGCTGGTGGAGTAGAAGAAGGCGAAGATCCTAGTTTATGTGCTAAGAGAGAGTTAGAAGAAGAAACGGGTTATAAATCTGATAATATCCAGTATCTATTAAAATTCTATTCAAGTATTGGTATAACAGATGAAATGATAACTATCTATGTAGCAACAGATTTGCAGGAATCACAACAGAATCTTGATGATGATGAATACGTAACTATTGAAAAATATAAGCTTGATGAATTAGTTGATATGATTTATTCAGGTCAGATAACTGATGGTAAAACCATTTCAGGATTGTTAGCTTATAAATGTAAATTAAATAATATGAAATAATAATATCAGATAAGCCTGAAAAGTCTTAGATTAATATGAATTATAATAATATTAATCTAAGACTTTTTTACTATATTAACCGTTTAAATTAAATTTTATTTTCTAAGTACAAGCACTCATATAATTAATTTTTTGCTCATATATTAGTTTATATACAGAATGATTATTCAATAAAAAGTAAGACTGAAGATATCAATAAGTTATATAAATTAAGGAGAGATTTGAGTGACTAATGTATTAAGAAGATATAGAAAAAAAATAAGTGTTTTTAAAATACAGTTTATACTATTTTTAATAGCTATTGCAGTAGGGTCATTATTTGCCAATAATCTAAATGGTAATCGAATTGAAGAATACAAGTTATTGTCAGGTTATTTTATAACTAAATTTCCATCTAGCGATTATCTTAATATTGAATTATTCAAATTCATCATATGGAAGAGAATTAAGTTAATTCTTGGTATTTGGATACTTGGATTTACATTTTTCGAGATTATAATAAATTATATTATAGTCATATATTTTGGTTTCAGCATTGGTTTTATATTTTCTATAGGACTTATGACTAATGGATTCAAAGGTTATTTGATGTATATAATACTTTTATTACCTCAATACATATTTTATATTCCAGTAATGATATATCTCATAGTTAAAAGTACTAATTTCTGTTCTAATTTGTACAGTCATAGAAGTAGAACAAGAGGTTTTAATATAAATAAACAAATGTTTATAGAATATTTTTTTGTACTTATAATATGCATAATATTCACTATTGTAGGGGGTATCATGGAAACTTACGTAAACCCTCAATTAGTAAAATGGTACATTTCTGCCATAAATTTGTAAAAAATATTCGACTTTTGGAGTAAAATATATTATAATCAAATGTATATGAAGTACTGCAAAGGAAGAAAATAATGAGAGAAACAGTATCTAAGTTCTTAGACTATTTAAAAACTGAAAAGGGTTCATCCCAAAATACTATAGCATCCTATGAAAGGGATGTTAATAATTTAATTAACTACCTAGAGTCCAATTCTTTGACCATTGGTAAAATAACTAATACTAATCTTAATTCTTATTTAATTAATTTAGAGAAGATGGGTAGAGCGCCATCAACAATATCTAGAAATGTTGCTTCAATCCATAGCTATTTTAGATATCTATATAAAAATGATATGATAAAACAAGATCCTTCTAGTAATTTGCTGTCTCCTAAGATAGAAAAGAAATTACCGCAAGTATTAACTATGGAAGAAGTAGATATTTTATTAAGTCAGCCAAGCGATAATGACTGCAAAGGTATACGAGACAAGGCAATGTTGGAAGTTTTGTATGCAACGGGTATACGTGTATCTGAATTAATTAATTTAAAAAAAGACGATATTAATATTAACTTAGGTTATATTAAATGCAATGATAAGAAAAAAGAACGTATTATACCTATGGGACAAGTATCCAAAGATGCTCTTTCCAATTATTTGGATCATGCAAGAGAGATAATGATAAAAGATCCAGGTGAGAATATCTTATTCGTTAGCTGCTTAGGTCATAAAATGAGCAGACAGGGATTTTGGAAGATAGTTAAATCATATGCAAATAAAGCTGGTATATACAAAAAGATTACACCCCATATACTTAGGCATTCTTTTGCTACACACCTTGTTGAAAACGGAGCTGATCTTCGTTCAGTACAAGAAATGTTAGGTCACTCTGATATATCTACTACTCAGATATACGCTAAGATGTCTAATAATAGATTAAAAGAAGTGTATTCAAAAGCTCATCCTAGAGCTTAGATATATGATTATAGATTCTACATATGACTGCCAGAAGGCAGTCTTTTATTATTTTCCTAACAAATGAACTTTCCTTATACTTGATAATAATCTATATATTTGATATGCTAATAAAGTAACTGGGAGCTTTGATTAATTAGAAAAGAGGAACTATTATGTATAAGTTAGTTATACTTGATGCTGACGGAACGCTGTTTAACTATGAAAAGGCGGAAAAATATGCATTGAGTGAGTCTTTCAAACTATTTTCTTTTGAAGGAGATATTCTAGACATAAGTAATTACTATAAAGAGATTAATTTGAACCTATGGTTAGAATTAGAAAAAGGTAATATAACTAAAGAAGAGTTGAGATACGAGAGATTCAGTAGAGTATTTAAACAATATAAGCTTGATTATGATGTTAATAAATTCAGTGACCAATATTTGATAAAATTAGGAGAAAGTAATTTTTTAATAGACGAAGCTGAAGAAATATGTAAATATCTTAAGAATAAAGGCTATAAAATAATAGTATTAACAAATGGAATAAAAAAAGTACAAGTATCAAGGCTAGAGAAATCTAATATAAAAAAATACATAGATAAGATGATAGTCTCAGAAGAGGTAGGAGTAAATAAACCAGACCCAGTTATTTTTGACTATACATTCAATTTAATTGGACATAATGATAAAAATAATGCAATTATGATAGGAGATTCTCTTACTGCTGATATCCAGGGAGGAATCAATCATGGAATTGATACATGCTGGGTCAACTTGAATAACATAAAAAACACAACAAATATAATTCCAAAGTACGAAATACATACTTTAGGAGAATTAACAACCATATTATAATCTTAAGTTTAGTTTCGATGTATTATTTAATCTTTAATTATAAATAACTGAGTTTATGAATAGATATAAGGCTAAATGCAAATATTTTTATAATAGAGATTAATATAAGGAGCTAAATGATGAATAAAGATATTTTAAAGAGAGTACCAAAACATATAGGAATTATACCAGATGGAAATAGAAGATGGGCTGTTGGCCATAATATGGACAAAAAAGATGGATATTTTTATGGCATAGACCCAGGATTTAAGTTATATGAAACAATGCTTGAGTATGGTGTTAAGGAAGCTACATTTTATGGTTTTACTAGGGATAATACAAAAAGACCATCTAATCAAAAAGCAGCATTCATAGAGGCTTGTGTTAGTGCTGTTAATAACCTAGCCAATAGAGATGCCAATTTATTAATAGTGGGTAACAGTAAATCAGATGTATTTCCAAAAGAACTATTGAAATATGCTAATAAAAGAGTGAAATTCGGTAAAGGTCTTATTAACATCAATTTCCTTGTTAATTACGACTGGAAATGGGATCTTAATAATGGTATTAATAATATTGCTTCTTCAGATATATCAAGAATAGACCTAATTATCAGATGGGGAGGCAGAAGACGCTTAAGTGGTTTTCTGCCTGTACAATCAGTATATTCTGATATATATGTCATTGATGAGTATTGGCCTGATTTCAAGAAAGATCATTTCAAGGAAGCTCTTAGATGGTATCAAACAACAGATATTACATTAGGCGGTTAAAGGGAGAGAGAAATGGAATTCTATTATGATTCTAGAAAGATTGAATATACCATCAAATATAGTAAACGTAAGACGATTGCAATTCATATTGAACCATCAAATAATATCATTGTAAAAGCTCCAATAGGTATGGATGCGAACAAGCTCAAGGAATTAGTGGAGAGCAAGGGTAAATGGATTTCTAACAAATTGAAAGAATCCAATGATTATAAGATACGAAAGAGGACATATAAAAAAGGTGAATTATTTTTATTTCTAGGTAAAGAATATCCATTAGATCTGATGATAGATGAAACAGCTAATGTTATGAGCGTAGAGGTTATAAATAGTTCACTTAGAATTATTGCTAATACAGAAGATAAAGACAGTATAAAAAATCTCTTAGAAGAGTTTTATAAAAAGCAAACTAGAATAATTATTCAAGATAGAATAAAATATTACCAAAAATATTTTATTGTTAGACCTAATAATATTAGAATTAAGAAGCAAAAAACAAGATGGGGAAGTTGTAGTTCATTGAAAAACCTGAATTTCAATCTGAAATTATCAATGGCTAAACTCTCTGTTATTGATTACATAGTAGTTCATGAGATGAGTCATTTGATACATCTTAATCATTCAAAAGACTTTTGGAACTTAGTAAAAAGTGTTTTACCTAATTATAAGGATGAGAAAGATTGGTTAAAACATAATGGTAGAAGATTAACGTTAGATTAAATTTAATATAACTTCATCAAATTAAAGGTGGGAAAAGTTGAGTTAATGACAATAGAAAAAGGGAGTAACAGATATGATTAAAAAAAGAGGTTTAAGGATTATTATTACTATTTTATTAGTTACGTGCTTAATCCCAGTAAGCATTTCTTCTAATGCAAAGGGTTTGTCTGGGTCAATAGAAGAATTTATTGAAACATATACCATATCTAATGAAGATGAAGATAAATGCGAAGAGATACCTAGCATTGAATATGATAATAAATTATTTTTACCAATTCAGGATATAGCACGTATGTTAGGTAAAAAAATAATAACTAAGGATAAAGCAATTAAAATGTACAATGAAAACAATAAAAAAGACTTTAAATTGAAAGAGGGATTTTTGCTCCATGGTTTCTATGCCTTGAATTCATATAATCAGTTTGAGGAATTACACAGAGGTAAGACACTTTCAAATTTTGATTCTCTATCTTTTGGATGGAGTAGGATAGATCAAGTTGGTGATGGGGTAGAATTAACTTTTGAGGGTAGAGATTTTCGTATTCCAAATGCTTATGATGATACACTTCATAAGGTAAATGATATACCAAAGCAGCTAATGATATTTGCTGATGATAGTAACAATAGAAACGATTATTTTAAAGCTATTTTCAAGGATATGGATAATATAATTAATCAAATAGCTGATACAGTTAATAGCAAAAATACTGTATATAAAAAATTAGCATTTGATGGTGTGACAATTGATTTTGAAACTGTTAACAAAGAAGATCAAGATTCATTTATCACTTTCCTGAAAAAATTAAGAACCAAACTTGGCAAGGATAAAACAATTTATGTAGCCATACCATCGGTTAAATACTATAGTTATTACAAGTACAAAGAAATCTTGGAAATAGTTGATTATGTAATACTTATGGAACATGATTTTGATATGAAAGTTAGACAAAGTACCTATAGTAATATAGCTAAAAGTGCTCTAAGTCCAATTGCTCTTATAGAACAAGATATAAAGACATTGGTAGAAAAAGTTGGAGATGACTATAAAGATAAAATAGTATTACAGATCAGTTTCGGTAGTTCCCAATGGATTAGCAATAAAGATAATGCATATAGAAGGGTAATGTCATCACCATCCTACAATCTAATTTATGACCGTATTTGTAAGGAGTTAGATAATAAGGTTAAAAAAGAAGATTTGCTATTTTATAATAAATTATATGAAAATCCGTATTTGATATACATCAATGATAAAAAAGAGAATAATTACATTTGGTACGAAAACTGGGATAGTGTATTAGCCAAGATAAAATTAGCAAGTGAATATAACCTAGGAGGAATTTCTTTATGGAGATTAGGAACTGTTCCTAATTATTACAGTAAATATGGTAAAGAAGCAGGATTAGACATTTGGTATAGATTAAGTAATTTATTTGACAAGTAAATATTATTGTAAAAGAGATAACCTCTTAAGTAGATATTAATACTTAAGAGGTTTATTATTATTGTAATCATATAAATAATTATAACAAGGATAAAGAAGATTTGGATAAATATTTAGTAAAATATATTTATCAGTAAAATATTGAAGATAAAAACACAGTTTTGGTTGATAGTCCAAACGTATCATATATGATATCAGTAACCTGCCCCCCTGGGGTTGTCCATTCTTCATAATAATATTACAGGGGGAATTATAATGGAAATTAAGTTAACAGTATTATTTAAAGACTCTTTTTGGATAGGTATCTTTGAAGAAAAATCTGATGATAACTATTCAATATGCAAATATTTATTTGGAAGTGAACCAAAGGATTATGAAATCTATGATATTGTATCGAGAGAGTTTTATAACTTGAATTTTTCTAGGAATATGAAAGATACCAAAAAATCATCTAATGCAAGTAAAAAAATAAGTCCTAAAAGGTTACAAAGATTAATAAAAAATGAAATATGATAAAAAACAACTTAAAAGAAACGGAAAAAAAGAGGACATTAAACAAACAGAGGCAAATGATTATTATTCATTTGCCTAATGCGATAAGCGTATAGCCAATGACAAGGGTGTCCTTGGTGACAAGGAATCTGAAGGTAACTACTCGGAAATAGTAACTGTATATATGGCAGATATATGGAGAGGAGATTGTGCTCTTGCCTGGGGAGGTCTTACTGACATAACATAAACGATATAACATTCGAAGTTATGGTTGAAATAAGATTTACAGTAAGAAGTCAACAGAAGTCATAGTACTTTAGCACTTGCAAATGTTAAAGGAAGGACGGAACTTTAGGAGAGATGAGTAAATGAAAGTATATGTTATCATATGTATATAACTCCTTTCGGGTTTTGGTAGACTTGCTTCTTGTCAATTCAATTTTACCATAAAATTGGTGAGGGTTATATTATTTTCCCATATTTATACGGGTTATGGCGTTTCGCAAACGCCTAATAATATTGAATAAAGAAAGGAAGAGCTAATTATGGGACAAACAAAATACAATTTGAATACCTTATCTGAAAAAGAAATTGACATAATAGAAATAACCAAAAGAGTAGACTATATTTTTGATAGATTCAAAATGATTAAGAATTCTATTGACATTGATATTACTAGAAGAGATAATATAAATGATCAATTTAATACATTGACAAGTGATATTCAAAATATTATTGAAAGTACTTACAATACAAGTCAAATTATTAATAAAGCAGTAATTGAATAT
>NZ_JAOARO010000060.1 GCF_025211055.1 Vallitalea sp.
AGTCAACGTAATAGCTTAATTTTAGAGGATTGTGGGTATAGATATTCTATCTAGTCTTGTTATGTCTTGTTTTTTTATTGACCCATTAGAAAGACCCTGAAAATCTTTCCCCCCTAAGACCTTAAAACACTTCGTAGCTTCTTACCCTAGATAATTCTTTTATTGGCTATTACTATTGCTACATTAATTGGAAAATAAAAAGGTCGCCATATCTCCTATGTATTGAGAGTACATAGGAGCATATGCAGGTATCCTACTACCTACACATACAGCGTACGCTGTTATAAGCAACCTTTATATAATTATAGATGATTCTACATCATTTAACAAGTGTAGGTCAGAACTTTTTGTTTTCCTTTCAACACTTTGAAAGGAGATTATTACATATGAATTTACGACCTCTTACTGTTTCTTGTATTACTAATTATTTAGGAGTTAAAAAAGATTTTTCAACATATCCAGTTATCAGGCTTCAAGGGAAATGGCTTGAAAAATTGGGTTTTAACATTGGCGATAAGGTACATGTCATAGAGGAAAAGGAACAGTTAATTATTAAGATTAAGAAAGATTAGGAGTTGATATTTTATGGCTAGAGTAAGATATACTACCACTTTAGATGAAGATTTATTACATATAGCAAAGCATAAGGCGTCATTACTTGAGGGTTCTTATGGTGCTAATGAAATTATTGAACAAGCACTTAGATTTTACTTTAGAAACGCTAGCGTTACAGTTTGGGAGAAAAGTATTAATACGAAAGATGATAATAAGGACAAACATTTTCAAAAGCTTATATTAAGGTCTAATAGATTAATTCTTGAAACTGTACAAGATAGAACTATTATTAAGGAATATGATAAAGAGGCAGTAAGCCCCAAATCACTTAAAAATGGGGGCTGGTCAAAGGTTTGGGATATATCCAAACTTATGACTTATTAATGAGTATACTAATACTTTGTTATTAATCTAAAGAAGGTGAATTTCCTATTCGGAGACTGTCATAACCTTGTTATAAGACTGATACTATCTATGTGAAACCTTCTTTATTATTAATATATCAATACCATTTTTACTATTAAGATAAGAAAATGACGTATTCCAATATATCAACTGTCATAACCTTGTTATCAGACTTGAAAATAAACCTTGTGAAGCCTTTTCTTATCTTATTAGCTTTAGCTTTATATTTATGAATTTAATCATTATTAAGTTTATACATATACAGCTATTAAGCTTATACGGACGTTGACAACTACATATAGTTTTATTACCAACTATCTTATTTTCTCCTATGAGAAAGTGTCTAAAGCTTGCTGTACTATCAGTGTGCGACTTGCAATTATTGTTTTTCGTAAGTTAGCACTATTATTGTGGGTGCTTGCATTTTTATTAACAAATTAGGAGGATTTTTACATGAAATTACATAAGAAACAACAATATATCTACGTGGGACTTGATACCCATAGAAAAACTCATTATGCTTGTATTATCAACTGTTGGCATGAAATACTAGATTCCTTTGAGTTTAATAATAAACCTAGTGAATTTATTATGTTTATTGAATATATATCACAGTATGAAACAGATGGATTAACTGCTGTTTATGGTCTTGAGGACGTTAATGGAGTTGGTCGGTCACTATGCAGATTTTTGCTGTCGCAGGGTAAGAAAGTAAAATTTGTTAATTCTGTTCTTAGTTCAAAAGAAGCTGATAAAAAAGCAATAAAACATAAAACTGACGCTCATGATTCTTATGCTATTGCCAAAGTTGTTCTAAATGAATTAGATTCATTACCAAGCGTAGAGGAAGAAAACACAGTTTATCATCTTATAAGACAGTTAATGACAAGAAGAACAAAACTAACTAGTCAATCTACCTCTATCAAGAATCAGTTACATACACAATTAAATTTTCATTATCACAATTACAATAAGTTCTTTAGCAGTATAACAGTTAAGACAGCTCTTGAATTTTGGTATCAGTATCCAAGTGCTAAATCATTTGAAAATGTAACTATTCAAGAATTAGGTCAATTTCTTAAAAGAGTTAGTAATAATAATCTTTCAGAGGAAAGGGCAACATTTATCCTTGATACCATTAAAAATGATGGAGATATCTATAATCATGATGATGTACGGTGTTTCTTAATAAAGGACTTTATCGAGGATTATAGGTTCAAAATGTATGAGATTGACAAAATAGATAATAAGTTGAAAGGTCTAATAGATTCATTAGGTCTACATCTTGATACTATATATGGTATTGACTTTGTAACAACTGCTGAATTAGTTGCAGAGATTGGCGACATTAATAGATTCAAAACTGCAAGAAAACTTGCTAAATATAGTGGTGTATCACCTATTACTTATAGTTCGGGTGATACAGACAAGAAAAAGCCAAATAGACAGGGTAACAGAAAACTAAGAACTATACTATTTAATCTAGCAGTAAGACAAATACAAGTAACTAGAGGAACAAAAGAACCTAGAAACCCTATCATGTACGAGTATTATCAACGTAAAATCAGTGAAGGGAAAACCAAGACACAAGCTCTTGTATATGTTTCAAGAAGATTAGTAAATATTATCTTTGCTATGATGAAACATAAAACAGCCTATTGTACTGATAATAGCGTATCAAAACAAGCTTCATAAGTAACTATTAACATATCAACTACAGCAAGCACCCAATAATATAATGATTAGTTCAATGTAGAGAATAAATTTATCTATATGTTTTAATGATTATATTATAAAGATTATTCTTAGTTATATTACAGTACCCATTATGATTATTAAATAATAATAATTATATTATACATATTTGTCTTAAATATGATAAAATATATCTAGCCATACTTATGTCATACATGTGAAATAAGCTATCAATACTAAAATAACTGTATTAAGCTTTATTATTATGGATAGTTA
>NZ_JAOARO010000061.1 GCF_025211055.1 Vallitalea sp.
ATGACTATTAGGCACATCATTAAAATCATCTACTGCTTTTACCAATATAGTATTTGAGATTATAATTGTCATAGTAAGTAGTAATATTATTTTTTTCATATCTTATCATCCTTTGTATGTTTGAATTTTTTTATAATAATAATTATTTATTGGTTACTCCATATTACTAAACGCTTTAATAATATTAGAGTTTGTCTCATGTCCTAAAACTTTTTTTGTTATTAAACCATTTTTATTAATATAAACAGAAGTTGGATATGCTGTTATATCATATGATTTGCCAATTTTGCCATTTTTATCTAGGAGAACAGTCATATTTTTATAATCTAAGTTATTAAACCAGGTTATAAAACTTTCTTTATCCTTTTCACCTTTATGTTCTAGCGAAACTATAGTTAGTACCACAAAATCACTTTCTTTTTCGGATAGGTGATCTATTTCACCAAGTCCATCTACACAATGGGAACACCAAGAAGACCAAAATCGAATGAAAACTTTTTTACCCTTATAATCTTTCAAATTATGAATCTTACCATTAATGTCTTTCAAAGAAAAATAAGGTGAGGATTGACTTATTTGTTTTTCTGTAGATGATTCATTTTCCTCTATATGTTCTGTTTTTCCTCCTTTAATTGTTATATAAATAGATACACTTTTTTCTTTATCAATCACAACATACATTTCCCTATCATTTAGATTAATGATATAGCTGTATTTATCTACATCCATATTATCTGCATAGGTCAATATCTCAACAAACTTTTCTTTTACTACAGGAAACTTATTATCATATAGATATAAAAACATAGTATCAAACATATGTTGATATTTATAATATCTATCCATGTAAGACATATGGTGTGTTTTATAACTCAAAGAAATATTATAGGAACTGATAGTATCATGTTTGCTATGCTTTATACAAAACTCAACTTCTGAATTATTAACTAAGTCCACAATATCATAAGAGTTTTCTATTTTATCAATACAGTTATACTTGATTCCTATAGGATGTGAATCTTCTCCTAATTGTTCTAGATATACATAACCATCATTATTCTGATAAACTTCATTCATTGCATATAATAGGTGTAACGCTGTGATTTCACCATTAGGACATTCTGATATTCTACAAATATCCTTTTTAACCTTTTTACTATTTTTATAATTATTATATCTAACGAAATTAAAATACATGCTATTGTTTTCGCCTTTTTTCATATCACTATCTGTAATAACTGGTGGTATAATAATTGGTTTACGAGAATCCTTATCTAATAATCGTAAAATTACTGTAACAGCATCAGCTCTAGTAGCATTGCTTTTAGGCTCAAATCCTCTAGATCTCCCGGTGATTAACCCATAATAATAACTTTCCACTACATCCTGTAAATACTTATCAGCTATATTATAAAAGTCACGGATATGATTTTTTATAAAAACAAAATTATTTTGTATATCATCTTTATCTTCAACGTATCCAAGTGCCTTGATTGTAATACTAGCCATTTCTTCCCTCGTTATATTTCGAGAAAAAGTTTTAAATTGTTCCTTATCAATAATGGATAATTCTAATGCTTTGTTAATATAATTAGTTGCCCAATAACCATCAGCATTTTTAATATTAGTAAAGCCAATGGCAGTGACTGTGAGTTTTATAAAACTATCAACATTTATATTATCCTTTGGTCTAAAAGTCCCATCCTTATAGCCATTTACAATACCCGATTTCACTAATTTTTTAATACTATCACTAGCCCAATAATCCTTAGATACATCATTAAAAAATATTTGCTCAATTGCATTTACATATATATTATTAATAATCATAAATAATAATGTAATAAACAATAACGCTTTTTTCATATTCTCCATCCTTTATCTTTTTTAACTAACTTATTGATTAATACTATTAATTATAAACTTGCAATTTTTTATGTTATTCATCATTGTTAGACATAATGTACTGTTATTTTAATATATCTAATAAATCTTTTCAATGAAATATTTTTAAATTTTTAGAATTAGATTAATAAAGTTATATTGCATTGTGCAAAATGTAGTAAAAGAGCAAAAAAATACATTATTATTTAAAAAACACTAAAAATATATTGCAAAACTACATAACCTGATATATAATACCAGTATGTTACAAAAAAATACAAAGAAATACAATTAATTTAATTAGTATAATTAATACAACTAATAATATAAATAAAATACATAAATAGCATAGAGGGGAATATTTTATTTATTAATAATAATGTCGTTGTAAATCTATTATATTTTAATATTGTGTCTATTGATCAATTATCTTTAAGATAAGGTAGGTAAATTATATGGTAGGAAGAATCTATTTTGACAAGTACCGTGTGATTAAAGAAATTGGTAAAGGAGGCATGAGTAATGTTTTCTTAGCAGAGAACATTAAGCTTGGTAATAGATGGGCTATTAAGAGAATCAAAAAAAGCGGTAGTCCCATTAATTTATTAGCTGAGCCAAGCATATTAAAAGATCTAAATCATCCATTAATTCCACAAATAGTAGATATAGAGGAAGATACAGAATATCTATATATTATTGAAGAATATGTAGAGGGTATCAATCTACAAGAATATAAAAATCAAAATGGGGACAGTACTGAAAATATTATTGTTAATTTTGCTGTCCAGATGTGTGATGTACTAGAATATCTACATTCAAGGAAACCATACCCAATAATATATCGAGATATGAAACCAGGTAACATAATGCTGACTGAAGGAAACAAAATAAAATTTGTTGATTTTGGAATAGCAAGAGAATATAAATACAGCTCTAATACAGATACGGTATTAATAGGTACCAGGGGCTATGCGGCTCCAGAACAATATGGATTAGGGCAGAGTGACGTTAGAACTGACATCTATAGTTTTGGTGTAACGTTATTTTATCTAATATCTGGAAATAACCTATCTTCACCCTATAAGGGTCTATCTCTAAAAGAATATGGCAATTATTCAGATTCATTAGAGAATATAATTGAAAAGTGTATAAGGATACAGCCAGATGAAAGATATCAATCAGTCACTGAGATAAAAGAAGAATTAGTTCAGATAATAGAAACGAAGAAATCACATGTACAAAGGGTATATTCAATCATTAAACAGAAGACTATAGGAGTTATGGCACTAACAAAAAGAGCAGGATCAACTTTTTTTGCAACTAATCTAGCAGCAGCATTAGGTGATAAAAATCTTCTTATATCGTTGATAGAATTACCCTATGATAATCCTTATATCTATGATTTAGTAGGAATTTCTAATTATAGTGAATTAACATATTATTCTATTCTCAACGAAATTAATAATAATAAGAATGTTCAGAGGGATAGGATAACAACTATCAACAATATTATGTATCTGGTAAGGGACCCTACTAGGGGTAAGATAGATAATTGGGACGATAATAAAACCATGAAATTGATATATTCAGCAAAAGAATCCTTGATTTCCATAGTTGATATAGGTTATAACTATGACAAAATAGTAAGTCTTCTACCGGAATTTGATTTAATATACGTAATATATGATGCTATGCCACCAGACTTGATGGCTAACTATGGTGTTATGGAAAAGATTGAGAATCATAATAGAAAGAATAATAACATCAGGTATGTTCTTAATAATGACAATGCAGGTATTAACAGAAGAAGTCTTAATAACTATCTTGGTATAAAACCTAATGTAATAATACCTAGATTACCTGCAGAATTAATGTATAGATGTGCATATAAAAAGAAGTTTCCATATCAAGAGAAGAAACTAAAAAGTATATTTGATGATGAATTCGTATCAGTATATAGTGAACTGTTACCAAAAGAACTCAATAATAAAAAACATAGAAGAAAACTATTTGGGTAGTTATTAACTTAAGCTTTTACTAGTAGGAGGACGGAAATGAAAAACTTTATGAAAGGTTTAATGGGGATTATTTTAATCGTAATTGCCATTGGCTCTATATTCTATTGGGAGGTATATGGTAGAGAAAGTCTGTTATTCAAAGATATAGTAGTGCTGACCAAAGATGTCAATAAAAATGAAGTAATAACAAAAGATATGGTTCAGATTCACAAGAGAGAAGAAAATACTCTAATCGATAAAGTTATATTAGATCCTAATAAAATAATAGGAAAAGCAGCAAATAACTATATTCCAAAAGGAGTTCAATTAGTAGAAAAATATTTTGAAAATCCGAGCTTGGTTCTTGATGAAGATGAATATATATTTAAGATTCCATTAGAATGGATAAAAGCTTTTCCAGATTCTCTTAGAAGGGGAGATGAGATTTATTTTTATGAAGTAAGCAAAGGAACTGAGAATTATAACTCTACTGAAGTAGAAATAGCTGTAAATAATAAAAAAGCTTTAGAAAAACAGCCTATTACAAATGCTACGGTTGCATATGTAAAAGATAGCGCTAATAGAGAAGTTATTACTCTTAGCGATGAAGAAAGATATAATGGGTCAAGCAAAATAAACGAGATAGAAATAATTACTGATTTAGAAACAGTTAATCTATTAAGGGATTCAGTTAATAATGATAAGGTATTCATTATAATGTATCAATAGATTAGATTGTTAAAGCTCTAAATGGGGAGGCAGCAATGGCTACTAACAATTACAGAATACATCTAATATCCAACAACGAAAATTTGCGAAGAAAATTAGATAATGTCAATTACTTTGAGGAAGTATATATTAGTACATCTCTAGATGAGATAAAAGAAGAAATTGTTATCATAGACGATAGGATAATGGGGGTAAATGATCTATTAGAAAATAGAGATAAGATATCCTCAAAATATATTTTCTATCAAGTATCAAATGACAACTTCAAGTTTTCAACAAAAAGCATTTTAGAGTCCAATGATATAAAACTAATTCAGCCTTACATGACAGATGAGAATATAGTTGAATATGTGTGCTCAGAAGTAATTAAAAAATATAGGTTCACTGTTAATAAAAACATAGTTACATTTTTTGGTGCTGATTCAAAAGTAGGAACAACTCAAATAGCCCAAAGCATAGCCGAAAAAATAATAGATAAATCCTATGCAAGGGTTTGTCTTATATTTCTCGATGGAGAAGCGGGAACTGATTATATAGATATCAATTTTAGAAATAATATAGATACCATTAAGATAAAATTGATATCAGAGTTGGCTACAGTAGATGAGATATTCGATATTGCTGAAAAAATAAAAGACAATCTTTATATTATAGAAGGAACTAAATCCATATTGTATAGAAAAGAATACCAACCAGAAAATATTTCCTATTTACTTAATATCTTATCATTGGCATGTGACCTTGTGGTGGTTGATGCAGGTAGTTGCATAGATAGAGCAATGCCTATAACGGCGCTCACATCCACTAATCATAGGTATCTAGTGACGACACAGCAGGCTAACAGTCTAAGGAGATATATGGATAAGAAGCCTATTCTGGATAGATTGTCCCTAGATGATTTCCAAGTCATAGTTAATAAACATATGGCTGATGGTTCATTATTGACTACTTATGATGTTGCAAAAGCATATGGACACCCCTATCTATCCAAGATTGAGTTCTCTAAGTATGCTTTGCAAGCTGAAAATGATAAGAAAGCCCTGATTCATTACAATGATAAGGAAGTCAACAAAGATTTTAATAAATTAGCGGATATCATTATAGAACAGCTTAATCTAAGTAAAAAGGAAACTCCTAGAAAAAGAAAATGGTTTGGTATGCAAGGAGTGGGATAACATTATGAACAGTTTAGTGACTAATAAGATAGATTTTTATAACAAAAAAGAACTAAAAGAATTTGACCTAGAAGAATACATATATTCTGTTACAGGTGAAAAAAGAGAAGAGATAATAAATATTACTAGAGATGAATTAACAAGATTTCAAATACTATGCGATACTATATTCTCATACTTTCATTCAGGGTGGGAACGTGAAGGCTTAGAAACAAGTACGTTAATAAGACAAAAAAACGCTATTCTAGGAAAAGAGTTGGAAGTTAAGTATTTTAAAGATAATATTGAAGATTATCTCAAGAGAAATAATAAACTCATGGAATGGTATCCCAATTGGTATATGGATATAGTTGATGCCATTTATCAAGAATGTTGGGGATTAGGTGGTATTGCCCAGTGGAAATACAGTAAGAAATATGCTTTATCCCAATCTGCAAAAGTAATAGGTAACAAAATATATTTTATGGAAAATGGTAAGATGAAATTACAGCAGCAGACAATATCAGACGATAGAAGAAAACAACTAATAAAAGCACTATTACTTAATCAAAAGAATATACATTACAACGAAAAACATGCAGAAGTTTCAATGCATGATGGAACTAGAATAACCATATATGGAGAGAAATTAGTTAAGGAAAACTTGGAAGTCATCATATTCAGAAAGTACATTATACCTAAGTTATCCTTTGAAGAACAGGCTAAGAGAGATACTATACCTCATGAAGTCATACCTATGTTAAAAAATATGGTTGATATAGGATACAATGTAATATTTACTGGTGCTGTAAGAACTGGTAAAACAACTTTCTTAGAGACATGGCAGATGTATGAAGATACTACTTTGGAAGGTGTTATGATTGAAACAGGAGCAGAGATTCCAGCACATAAGCTTCAGCCCTACGCACCAATCATTCAATTGATAGCAGATGATGATGAGTTAGGGAATATAATGAAACAGGTGCTTAGATCTGATGCAGATTACATCATATCAGCTGAAGCAAGAGATGGACGAGCTCTTAATGTATCTATGAGAGCAGCAAACAAGGGAACTAGAAGGTGTAAGACTACATATCATACTACTGATCCAACAGATATCTGCTACGATATTGCAGATGAAATAGTCAAATTCTATGGCGGTGATCTGTATAACACTATATTTAAAGTAGCAAAATCATTTCATTACGTTTTTCATTTCATTCAGTTAGCGGATAAAAGCAAGAAGAGATTAAAAGGTATATACGAAATAAGATTTAATCGTTATGACCATAAGATAAGTATTCATCAAATATGTAAGTATGATTATAGCAGTGATAGCTGGCAGTTTAAATATGATGTAGGTAATGATAAAAGAGAAATAGGTCATGAAGAAGATCAAAAAGCCTTAACTAATTTTGAGAATGAACTCAAAAAGATGGAACAAAAATATCCTTTCAAAAATTATATGGTTTATGAACCTAGATATGATAGCTTAAGAGGTGTAGACAAATGATAAATACAGTAGTTGCATTAATAAAAATATTATTGTATTGTATGGTGATAGTTGGTATCTGGATGATTTCTTCTAATTATATACTGTATTTTCTAAAAGTAATCAAACCTAGAAAAACCTTTAGAAATAATACTCAGGTTTCAAGTTCTAATATGTACAAACATATTAAAAGACTCATATTAATTGTATATGGGAAAGATGATGATAAAAAAGTATCAACCTTCTTTTTAATCAGTATACTATTGTTTTTCCTTACGTTTTTAGTAGTGATACAGAGAACTTCATTAATCCGAAGCTTAGTTTTTGCAGTTATTCTATCTCTGGTACCTTATCTATTTTTAAGACTGCAGTTAAAACAAATAAGGGTAGAAGGAAGCTATGAAGCGGATATATTAATTAATGAATTTCTGAATCAGTACAAATTGAATAATCAGAATATCTATGATTCAATTGATGAAACAATTGTAAACATGAAAGAAGCGCCGGTTATGAAGCGACAACTCTTTATCATGTCATTGAAGCTGAAGGAATATAGAAGAGATGAACAGCTAGAAGAGATAATAGAGAACTTCGTCTATGCTGTAGGTACAGAATGGATTATATTATTGGCTAACAATATATACATTGGTATAACTGATAATATTGATATTACTACAGGACTAGAAGATATTCAAAAAGAAATAAAACAAGCTATTGCTGACAAAGAAAGAGAAAAGAGAATAAACTTAGAAAGCGTGAGTATTGTAAGATATCTAACACCAGTATTATACATACTATCTATAATACTTGCTAATAGTGTATTCAATATTTCCTTCAGAGAGTTTTTGGATTATCAGATTAATACACGTACAGGTTTCAACTATTTTATGCTTATTGTAATAATGACTATATTCAACAGTAGTTTACTTATATTAATGAAGAAACAAAAATTTGACATCTAATAAATAGAACAGTGAATAGGAGCTAAAATGAAATTTAATATTACTATACTATATTATTGTTTTGTTCTTACCTTATTATATTTTGCTTGGGTAGTGTTTAAGAGTATGAGGAAAAAGAAAAGTTATAACTATGCTTTTCGTCAACCTAAGATGAAATTTACTAATAGCAATTATTCAAAAGAAGAAATAAATACCGCATTTATAGATGCTGGAATCAATATAACAACAGATAAGTATAATAACTTGAGATTAATTATATTTTTAAGCGCCGTTATACTTACTTGCATTTCTTATCATAGTAGCAAATTGCCCATAGTTCTTGCGTTATGTTTCACAGCTTATCTAATATCAGCACCAGTTATAAAATTAGGGAAAAAAGACAGTCCTTTTATATTGGTAATCAAGATGATTAAAACTATGCAGAACAAGAAGAAGGATACAGAGATATACAGGATACTTATTCAGCTGAAAAATATAGCTATAACTCAGCAAGACAAGCCATATAGTGCTGATTATACTATCAATCAATTGATAAAATTTTCTAAGCTGACAAGAAATTCTTTAATTAATTTCTTGATGTACTATAACCTAGGAAAAGAAGATGAAGCTTATAAGAAGTTTACAAAAGATATAAATACCCAAATGGGGAATGATATAGGAATGATCCTATTGAAACTAGATAAACTTAATCCTACAGAATTGATAGAGCAGATAGATATTGTAAAAGAAAGAAATAGGGAGAAACACATTACAGAAAAACACAAAAAGCAAAATGCCATATCAAATTTAATATATCTTCCTATTATAATACCTATATTTATATTATTTCTTAACTTTATTATGATAACTGTTTGGATTCCTAGAATAGAGAAAGTAATATTTTTGAATTAGTTCGTTGAGTATATAATCTAATAGAACTAAATAATTGCTAGTTCTATAGCAATTATTCAATTCAACTTATATATAAATGAAAATAAGTAATACGAAATGGAGGAAAAATAATGAAAGATTTTTTAATTCTATGTGCAAAGGTAGCTTTAGGAATATTTATTGGCTTTGCTTTGATATTTGGTGGAGCAAATTCACTAAAGGATAAAGCTGATGATGTTAGTAGTAAGGCTGGTGTAGTAATTGATAGTATTTCACTTACATCAACTTCATCATCTAATAATAATAAATGAAAGGATTGTTAACTAATTGAAAGACTTCATAATAATATGTGCCAAAATAGCCCTTGGAGTATTTATAGCTGGAGCATTGATATTAGGTACTATCAAAGGTTCTGCTAATAATAGTCTGTTACACAAAACAAAGAATGTCATGCAGCAGAATTTAAATTTTCAAAAAAATTACCCATAAAAATGAATTAAATCAAAGATAATTGTATGAGTTATTATATTAACTCATACAATTACTATTATTATTAAAGGAAGTAATATATATACAACAGCTATTTATAAATATAAGAATTATTAATCATAAAAATAATAACCTATCAATACTAATAATATTAAAAAAGGGGATATGGATAAAAATGAAAGATTTTATAGTTTTGATTGCAGTGTTAATAATCCTATTACCATTCCCGTTACAATACGCATTAGAAGAATATAACCATAACCAAAAGTCAGAAATACAATCATATATATATACTGCAAAAGAGAAAGCTAAGCAAGAAGGGTACTTCACACCTGAGATAAAGAAACAATTAATTGATAACATTACTAAAACCTTTCATATAAAAGAAAGTGATGTACATATAACAACAGAAAAAGTACGTAAATATAGACAAAGCAAATTCAATAAGGATAATCTTATCTATTACAAAATTGAAGTGCCCATAAGAAAAATAATAGCCATTCCTATACTATGGGGAATCAATAATAACGAAAACAAAACAATGTATACGATAGAGGGTTATGCTGCAAGTGAGGCGATACAATAATGAAACCATTTATATTTACACTTGCTATGCTTATATTATTTTCAATCTTTCTAACGTATCAAACGGATAATAATACCTACAATAGGCAATTAGAAAAACTAAAGCAGGTAGCTGACGAGTGTTCAGCAGCAGCAGGACTTTTCTATGATGAAGACTCTTATTCAGCAGGATTAACCATTTATAATCAGGAAGAAGGCAAAAAAGCCATAGAGTATATCATTAAAAAAAATCTAGGCTTAATAGATGAACACTCACCTTCAGACAAGAGTTATTGGAAAGATGCTATTAAATATAAAGTAATATTTTTTGACAATAGTAATACTGTTTTCCCATATTCTTATACAGATGACCTAAATAGGTTTACCAAGCTTATATCAGAACCTACTATAATAGTAGAGATTAATGCTGGGAAGCCATCTTTTAGATTAAAATTCCTTCAATTAAAAAATGCTGTAAGATCATCTGCTTATGAATATTTGGACAGATGATTAATCGATCCCACTAAATTTAACTAAAAATAAAGATATTAAGCCCCAATATAGTTGGGTAACATTGTTAAAAAAATAACCGTGCATACAATATACTTACTATTGACATTAGGTGTATATTAGTGTTACACTAACAATGTTGAAAATTGTTTAAAAAAATTTAATTATATATAAGGAGGGAACTTGTCAATGGGTAATATGTTAGAAATTCGTTGGCATGGTCGAGGCGGACAAGGTGCTAAAACAGCATCATTATTGTTAGCTGAGGCTGCGTTCGACACAGGAAAATTCATCCAAGGCTTCCCAGAATACGGTCCAGAGCGTATGGGAGCACCTATCACTGCATACAATCGTATAAGTGATGAAAGATGTCCAATTCATTCAAACATTTATGAACCTGATTATGTAGTAGTTGTAGACGAAACATTAATTGATGTAGTTGATGTAACTGCAGGTCTAAAAGAAACTGGTGGTATCATCATTAATACATCAAAGACACCAGAAGAAGTAAAATCTAAGTTAAAAGGTTACAAAGGTGGAGTATACACAATTGATGCTAGAGAAATCTCTATGGCAACGCTTGGAAGATATTTCCCTAATACACCTATGCTTGCAGCAGTAGTAAAAGTAGCAAAGATTATGGATGAAGATACATTAATTACTTCAATGGAAAAATCATTCCATCACAAATTTGCTAATAAACCACATGTAATTGCTCCTAATATGGAAGCATTAAAGAAATCACTATCGGAGGTGAAAGGTGCATGAGTAAAAAACATGAACATGATATAGTACCAGCTTATACGCCTTGGAAGGATACAACTCCAGGTGGTGTTGTAACTGAGTCAGGAAATGCTAATTACTTTAAAACTGGTGACTGGAGAGCTATGAAACCTATCTGGAATTCAGATAAATGTAAGCAATGTTTACTATGTTACCCAGTATGTCCAGACTCATCAATAATGGTTAAAGATAAAAAAATGACTGGAATAGATTACGATCATTGTAAAGGTTGCGGAGTTTGTGTTAAAACCTGTCCTTTCAATGCATTCGATTTTGTACCAGAAGGTGAATAATAGATAGGAGGGAAATGAAGATATGGCAATTCGTGATAAATTATCAGGTAACGAGGCTGTAGCCATTGCGATGAGACAAATTAATCCTGATGTAGTAGCAGCATTCCCAATTACTCCATCAACAGAAGTACCTCAATACTTCTCAGCATTTGTTGCAAATGGTCAAGTAGATACAGAATTCGTTCCTGTAGAATCAGAACATTCAGCTATGTCAGCTTGTATCGGAGCAGGAACTGCAGGTGCAAGAACAATGACAGCAACATCAGCCAATGGTTTAGCATTAATGTGGGAAATGTTATATATCGCTGCATCATGTAAATTACCAATGGTATTATCAGTAGTTAACCGTGCATTATCAGGTCCAATCAACATACATAATGATCATTCAGACTCTATGGGTGCTAGAGATTCAGGATGGATTCAAATATATGGAGAAAACAATCAAGAAGCATATGATAACTGTATTATGGCAGTTAAAATCAGTGAAGAAAAAGATGTCCAACTTCCTGTTATGAACTGTTATGATGGATTCATCACCTCTCATGCTGTTGAGAATATAGAACTTCTTGAAGACGAAAAAGTAAAAGATTTCGTTGGTAAATATGAGCCAATGAATTACTTATTAAACAAAGATGAAGCTATAGCTGTAGGTCCACTAGCTATTACAACTCATTACTTTGAGCACAAACGTCAACAAGCAGAAAGTATGAGAAATGCTAAGAAAGCTATCTTAGAAGTATCAGCTGACTTTGCAAAATTAACTGGTAGAGAGTACGGCTTATTTGAAGAATACAAAATGGAAGATGCTGAAAGAGCAATCGTAGTTATTGGGTCTACAGCAGGAACAGCTAAATTCGTAGTTGATGGACTTAGAGCTAAAGGCGAAAAAGTTGGTTTAATTAAGATTAGAGTATTCCGTCCATTCCCAGCAGAAGAACTTGCAAAAGCTTTAGCAGGAGTTAAAGCAGTAGCTGTACTTGATAAATGTGATGGATTCAACGCTAAAGGTGCTCCATTATTTACTGAAACAGTTAGTGCATTATACTATGGTGAAGCAAAACCATTAGCAGTAAACTACATCTATGGTTTAGGTGGTCGTGACGTTAAGACTAATGATATAGATAAAGTATACGCTGATTTAACAGAAATCGTTAATACTAACAAAGTAGACGATCCTTATCGTTACTTAGGCGTAGTAGAAGCTTAAAATAATTGGAGGTGAAATAGAAGATGGCATATAATTTAAAAGAAACAACTAAAAAACCAGAAAGATTAACTGGTGGACATAGAATGTGTGCTGGATGTGGTGCTCCTGTAGTAGTACGTACTATCCTTAGAGCGCTAAAAGAAGAAGATCATGCAGTAATTGGAGCTGCAACAGGATGTTTAGAGGTTTCTACATTCCTTTATCCTTATACAGCTTGGAAAGATTCCTTCATCCATTCAGCTTTCGAAAACGCTGGAGCAACAGTTGCCGGTGTAGAAGCTGCTTACACATCACTTAAAAAACAAGGTAAATTAGATGATACTTATAAATTCATAGCTTTTGGTGGAGACGGTGGAACATATGATATCGGAATCCAATCATTATCAGGTGCTATGGAAAGAGGTCATGACATGGTATACGTATGTTATGACAATGGAGCTTACATGAACACTGGTATTCAAAGATCATCAGCTACTCCAAAATATGCTGATACAACGACTTCACCAGCAGGTACAGCAGTACCAGGTAAGCAACAATATAGAAAAGATTTAACTAAAGTTATGATTGCACATGGTATTCCATATGTAGCTCAATCAGCTCCTTTTAAGAATTTCAAAGATTTATATGAAAAAGCTGAAAAAGCTATCTATACAGAAGGACCAGCATTCCTTAACGTATTAGCTCCATGTCCACGTGGATGGAGATACGAAAGTGATCGTTTAATGGAATTATGTGAAATCGCTGTAGATACTTGCTTCTGGCCATTATATGAGGTAATTAATGGTGAGTACAAGTTATCTTACAAGCCTAAAAATAAACGTCCAATCAGCGATTGGTTAGAAGCTCAAGGAAGATTCAAGCATGTAGCTAAGAATCCAGAAGTTGTAGCTGAAATCCAACAAGTTATTGACGAAAGATGGGAAACATTATTAAGACTTTGTGGAGAAGAAGCATAAGTTTGTTCTCTCAATATAAGCATTAAAGTACTAGTCGTTGAGACTAGTGCTTTTTTTATAAGAAATTATAAAGAAATATATATGTCAGGTATGATGAAGATAAATATTCCCTTTCACGAATTTAATAAAAATGTAATTTTATAGGTTGATTAAAAATTTAACAAATAATGGTTGACTTATCTTGTGTAATGGTTACAATAATAATAAAAAACATAACTTTAAGGGTGGGCACATGAAATGAAGACTTTTACCAAAATATGTAATATTTTTGATAGCTATAATTATCAAACCATTCCAACAGACAGTAAAAAAGTTAAAATGTATGCAACATTTAATAATAGCAATTTATATCTAGTGAACATAATATCTCTTGATAGTGCTTATACATTTAGTAAAGAAAGGTTTAAAGAATATAAAGTAATAACTAAAGAGCAGTTTACGCATATAGATTCTAATAAGATTATTTTGCTGAATCTAATAATAACAGAAAATGCATTGGATATTTATAAAGATGTTAATTATACGCCCGACTTTGATGAAGACCTTATAGATATTAATTGGATCATAGATGAAAATGAGGGAAAGCTTATCATTCCAAGTATGCAGGTTAATAGTGTAATAGGTATTGAAAAGGACATAAGAAAATTATTAGAAACTAATGATGAATCATGGGGACCTAAGATAATAGAAGAAAATAAAAACATCCCATATATTACTTATGGTCTTATAGTCATTAATACTATTTTCTTCATATACATGGAGAGATTAGGAGGAACCACTAATATTCTCAATCTAGTGAAATTTGGTGCTATAGACTATTACTCTTTTTTTATGAAAGGTGAGTATTATCGAATAATCACCTCAATGTTTATCCATATTGGTGCACTTCATCTTTTATATAATACTTTTTCATTATTTATATTTGGAACTAGAATTGAAAAATATATGAAAAAATGGGAATATATATTATTATATGGAATATCTGGAATATGTGGAGGATTACTTAGTATAACTGTAGACTTGGTTAATAGAAGACCAGTAGTATCTGCTGGAGCTTCAGGTGCTATATATGGAATTATTGGAGCTATTTTAATCTATTCTAAAGTATATAAGAAACATATTGGGGGTCTTAATTCATATACAATACTAATAATGTTCATAGTAGGTATAGCTTTTGGTACTATGAATTTAGGAATAAATAATCTGGCACATCTAGGCGGATTTATTGGTGGTGCAATTGTAGCTTATCTACTAACACTTAGAAAGCAGGCCTAGCTTCAAGAATTATTTAATAATTAATTATAACACATGAATAAAACACTTACGCAAAGAGAAAAATAAGTACTACAAAATAACTTTTTGCGGTGGTGAATTTATGTTTTTCAGTAAAGAAATTTTACAAAATGAAGCAAGCGTACTATATGATGACAAAGAAGTGCTTGAAGTATTAAATGACTATTATAACGACTCTTTTAAATGGGAAGATAATATAAATACTGATAGAGAACACGTATTTAAGATTATTACTAATTATTGTATAAAATTTTATAAAAACAGTCTTATATCAGCTCTTGAAGAAGGTTTTTACAATAAATTTATTCTATTGTTTATGCCAAGTTACAGTCTATCATTGACAGAACAAGAAATTAAACTCACACTAACTGAACTTAGTAGATTCCTTGAATATATTAATAGTTGTCATGGAATCAATTTGCATAAAAGTTATAAAAAGAATTATACTGCTAATCTTGATGAGATAACCAGAGTGTACTATATTTTAAGGAAGATACAAAAATATACAGAAGCGCCGGTTCTTAGTTTTAACCCTATGATAATTGATATGAATTGTTATAAAAAGAGAAAGAAACATGTAGAAGTATCTAAGAGAGAGATGTATGAGCAAGGATACTTTGAGATCATAGACAAAATCAGTGGAATTATAATTTTGAAGAAAAGAAAATTGAAATCTAGCAATACTTATATTAAAATAAAAGTAGAAAGTTCTCTTGCATCAGATATGAGATGTGGCGATGTGATAAATATGAGAATCAAAAAAAGATTTTTCTACACAACTTGGGATATAATCGATGTAAAAGATTATTATTCAAGTAAGATAAGCGAATGTATTGAATAAAAGTAACTAAGGGGGCATAATATTTTTGTCCCCTTATCACTTAGAGGGAGGACATATGAAGATATTAATCATTTATGCGGGTAATGGGTTGGCTGATGATTTATCGTTAGCAGCAGTAAAACGAATACATACGGTACTTAATGAATTAGAAGTTAATGTAAAACAATGGGGTCTTGATTACCAAGATATAACAGATGAGGTTCTAAGTGAATTATCAATAGCAGAAGGGGTTGTATTAGCAACAACTGTAGAGTGGATTGGAATAGGGGGTAGAATGCAGACATTCCTAGATAGATGCTACCATTCCAACCAACAAGAGTTATTTGAAGGGAAATATATGATGTCTGTAGTATTAACTAAGACAACTGGTGATAGAGATGCTTCAAACTATCTTACAAAATGCTGGGATATGTTAGGTGGTTTAGAAGGTGTTAATATCTGTGGCAAAATAGAAAAATCTGTAGAGCTTGAAACTAATGAAAGAATAATATCAATAATTGATAAAAAAACAGAGGATTTCTATAGAGTTCTTAATCAGAAACGTAATACCCTGCCAACAGGAACAGGTTATTCATCAAAAAAAGTTACTGATGAAATGGAGCTTGATAGACTTGATACATTTACTAAGATGAATATTATTGATGAATATGTAGGAGATAAAAAGACTAATAAAATTATTGAAGAAGATCCATTTATAGCTAAACAAAGAAAAGATATATTAGAGATATCTGATTTTCTGAAACAACAGTTAGATCAAAACGATAACTTATCAGGAAATAAATACATAGATAGATTTCTTCAGACATTTATATGTGAAGACCCGTCATTTAATTGTACATATAATATAATAATAACGGATCAAAAGAATAAAGATATAACATTAAAGGTAAAAGATAAAAAATTAGCAGGATATATAGGAACTGACCCTTCAGCTGATGTTATAATTAATATTGATACTAACATCCTAGATGAGGTAATAAAAGGTAAGTTAACTATCCAAAGAGGTTTTTTAACTGGTAAATTAAAAGCAAAGGGTAATTTTACATTACTATATGAATTTGATAATATATTCAAATTTACTGATTTCTGAGATTGATCGACGAAAAGTAAGTCAGTATTATCTGTTAGTTGTTTAGTGATTAATTTTTTCAATAAATATGGTGAATTCTATATAACTAAATTCTGTACATTAGAACCTAGTTATAAAAGAAATTCACCATTTATATATTACTTCTGAATAAACATCTGAACGAATACTTTACCATATC
Source organism: Vallitalea sp. (assembly GCF_025211055.1). Taxonomy (GTDB): domain Bacteria; phylum Bacillota; class Clostridia; order Lachnospirales; family Vallitaleaceae; genus Vallitalea. The sequence continues at coordinate 17,293 of NZ_JAOARO010000061.1, forward strand.
TTAAATCATCAAATATACCTATACCCACATAATTATAATCGGTACTCAGTATATTTAGTTTGTGGGATGAACTGCTTATGAGCGAATATTGAGCTGATTCTACAGTGCTATTACCAGCAATATTTTCCCCAGCCATTTTATAATCTACAGAAAAATCCGAAAGCATTTTGAAAGGAGAACCGTAGATAGGCGAATCATGACTGAAATACTTGTGAGTTGATAAATCCTCTGCTTTTATTCTAGCCACTCTCATAAGTTCCATATCTAGCTTATAGGCAGGGAGACCAGCACTTTTGCGTTCTGCATTTATTAAATTAATCATTAGGGTTTCTTCTGGTGATAAGTTACCGCTGTATTTATCAGGTTCTTTTGTAGTTGGGGCTGGATTATAATAAGCATTAACACGAGTATAAGTACTTGAAATCAGACCAACTGAACCATCTTTCATATGAATTACATACCAACTGCCAAGTGTACCAAGAACATCTAGAACATCTCCACGAGATACAGTACTAATCTTTCTATATGAAGTACTTGGACCTACTCTAACATTAAGTTTATTAGCGGTAATTTCCACCTGTTTTACATTGGTCCATTTAAAAATAAGACCTTTTGCAGTAGATACATTTGTTGTAAAAAAAATAAGTAATAAGAAAATAACTAATGATGCCAACATAATTTTAGGTTTATAGATTCGTCTTTTCATACTGTCACTTCCTTCCAATATTATTATGGAAAGAACCAAGAGAATATATACAACAGGGTAAGTGGAAATTTATTACAAAGCTTAAAAAATGACCATATGTTTTTGTTTTATTACTAGAAAACTTGAATAAATAATATTTATGGAAAGTATTGAGTATATATATAATATGAATTAAGTATATATAGAGTTTATCCTATATAATAAGGGAAGATGGTATAGAAATGGATAATAAAGTTTCAAGTGAATTTATAGAAAGAGAACAATTATTTTTACTATATGAAAATCTAATTGATGAAGGTTATAACCTATATACTGGCTATAAAGTTATGCATAACAAAATAATCTCCCATATAAATAGAAATATTATACAAGACATAATGAAATCAAAGATAAATCAATGCAATGAATTAATTAATCTATATAACAAATTAAGTTGCAGGAAATATGTAAACAAGAAGATGAATTATGAAAAAAAATACAGGTTAGCTCAGATGTTCGCTAAAGAAAGTAATTATGGGGAAGTGCTTAATTATATATATGCCAATACTATGGATTATGATATAAAACATATGATACAAAAAATCATTAACGATGAAAATCTAATCTTATTTAAATTATTGTACCTGCAAAACTTGTTGGGTATTAATTGGGAGGCTGATAATAAATGAAGTGCCTTCACCTTCTTTTGTTTCAACTTCAATCGTACCACAGTGCTGCTCAATTATTGATTTTACTATTGGTAATCCAAGACCAGTTCCATTTTCTTTATAGGTTACAAATGGCTTGAATATTTCATCTATCCTGTCTTCTCTGATACCAGAACCAGTATCACTGACAGTAATTAATAAAAACGAATCTAAGTAATTGATATCAACTGTAACGGTACCATTTTCATCAGTAGCTTCTATAGCATTCTTTATCAGATTCATAAAAGCTTCTTTTAGTCTTGTTTTATCACCCGATATAACAGGTAGGTCTTTTGATTTGGTTATATAGAAGTTGATATTCTTGCTATATGCTAATGAATAAAAGTATTTTGCCACAGAATCAAGTAAAGTAGATACATCAACACATGTTTTTTGTATATTAAATGAGTAATTCAAGGTATTAAAATCATTAAGCAATAAACAAATGTAGTCAAGCTCTTCATATAAAGAACTCCAATGTATATTCTCTTTGACTTCTGGAGTCTGGACTTCTATTAGTTGTAAAGTACTCTTTATCAATGAAATCGGATTTTTGATTTCATGAATTATTTTTGCTATTATTTCAGGTTTTCTAGTTTGCTGATAGATGTTTAACCAATCGTCTAGTAATACAGAAAAATTCTCAATAATACTTTTTTCATGATAATTCATTTATCCATCTCCTAACGTTTACTATTGTATCAAAGAAAATCGAATAATACAATGAATAATATATAAAAAAACTCAATATTTGATAAAATACTAATAAATAATATAATTTATCCTAATTTAATATTATCTTATTTGTATATATCAATAACATATAATATAACCTTTATTAGTATAGATGCCTATAATAAATTATTACAAAATTATCCTTGAAAAAAATTAAAATATAGTTTAGTATAGTCTATACAGGCTTGGTATTTATTAACTTAGGTTTTTATCATCGAGGGATTTATGTCTTATGAATAATATCTTAGATATAGGCGGATACTTAGATATTGACAAAATAAGGCATTGGGAAGGAGAAATTATGATTAAACAAAATTGTTTATTCTGCAATGTTGCCAATGGTTCCATGGATTCAGCTACTATTTTCGAAAATAGTGAATTTAAAGTTGTACTTGATCCATATCCAGCAGCAAAAGGGCACACATTGATTATTCCAAAAGAACATATAGAAAACATATATGAACTAGATACTGAATCAGCATCAAGATTATTTGCTCTTGCAACACATATTGCAAAGGTATTAAAGAGTATCTACAATTGCGATGGACTAAACATATTACAGAATAATGGCGAGGCAGCTGGTCAAACAGTATTTCATTTTCATATGCATCTTATACCAAGATATAATAATGATAATGTAAAGATTAAATGGGAAACCATTAAGATTGAAAAAGAAGAGCTAGATGCTATTGCTAAAGAGATTGCAAGCAGGCTATAATATTACTAAGGGCATTTCTATAAAAGAAATGCCCTTAATTTAACTAAAATATTATTTTTTATTTAACTAATTCATTTATTAGAGTTAGAATGTTTTCAATGCCGTTACTTGATTTACTATGATTCATATGATTAATGTATTCATTCCTATTATTATATACTGAATCTATGGCTTTCATTACGTTCTGAGGGGTCATATCTTCCTCATTAAGGATATAACTATATCCGTGTTTTTTAAAAGAAGCAGCGTTAAGTATCTGGTCACCTCGACTAGCATTAGCTGGTAATGGTATAAGTACATGAGGTTTTTTTAGAGCTAATAGTTCTGAGATTATGTTAGCACCGGATCTTGATATTACCACATCGCTCATTGCCAATATATCTGACATCTCTTCATTGACATATTCAAATTGTCTATAACCTTGTATTCCTACTAATTCTTCTTTTAGATTATTTTTACCACATAGATGTACTAATTGGTATTTTTTTAATATTATATTTAGAGATTCTCTAAGAACATCATTGATTCTGACAGCTCCTAGACTTCCTCCTGTCATTAGTAATACTGGTTTTGAAGTACTGAATTCACATAATGATAGACCTTTTGTTCTATCACCTTGTAATATCTCTTCTCTGATTGGTGTTCCCGTGAGAACTGCTTTATCTTCTGGAAGGTGTGTAAGGGTTTCTGCAAAAGTAGTACATACTTTTGTTGCAAAAGGGATACTTATTTTGTTAGCAAGTCCCGGAGTCATATCTGATTCGTGTATAATTGAAGGTACTCTATTTAATTTGGCACCTAGAATAACTGGGACTGTTACAAAACCACCTTTTGAAAATACTATGTCCGGTTTTAATTTTTTTATTAATTTAGCTGCCTGCCCAACGCCTTTTACAACTCTAAATGGGTCAGAAATATTCTTAAGGTCAATATATCTTCTAAGCTTTCCAGATGAAATGCCATGATATGGAATACCTTTTTTCTCTACTAAGTCTTTTTCCATACCATTATAAGAGCCTATATAATGAACATCGTAACCAAGTTTATCAAGATGGGGGATGAGGGCTAGATTAGGTGTTACATGTCCAGCGGTTCCTCCACCTGTTAATACAATTCGTTTCACTTTTTTTACCTCCAGTGCGAATCTAAGTCTATTTGTATTATTATTATCCCTTTTGGTAAAATAAATGTCAATAGATAGCTATGTTTTTTGTTCAAATGGCTTATTATAAAATATAAGTTATTTAAAATCTACTTGATAGATTTTACTTGCATATATTAATTATATATCATATAATGATTTTAGAAAACCTTTTCTATAATAGGAGGTGGAGAAATGGATCAGCAAAAAAGAGCTACAATCGCTGATGTTGCTAAATTAGCAGGAGTTTCCATTACTACGGTATCAAGAGTAATGAATAAGAATTATCCGGTGAAAGAGGCAACGAGGAAAAAAGTTGAAAAAGCAATAGAAGAGCTTGAATTTAAGCCTAATTTACTGGCTAGAGGACTTATTCATAATAAAACACAGACTATAGGTATTCTTACGCCTAGTATAGAAAACCTTTTCTTTTCTGAGGTAGTAAAAGGTATTGATAGTGTTATTAAGAACAAAGGATATACTACGTTTTTGTGTAATACAGAAGGAGATCCAAAGCAGGAAAAATTAATGGTTGATAATATGAAGGACCGAAGTGTAGATGGTATTATTGCTATTAACCCTAGAACTAAGAATATAAAGTCAGGTTATTATGAAGGGATTAGTAAACAAATACCATTGGTTATTATTAATGGGTTTAACAGGGGAATTCATTGTAATTATGTTCTTAATGATGGAGAGGTTGGAACTTATGAGGCACTTAAGTATCTGTATGAGTTAGGTCATAGGGATATAGTTTTCATAAGAGGGCGACATAGTTATTCTTATGATGTGAAAGAGGATATATATAGGAAGTTTTGTGAAGAGTTTAAGATAGAGTTTGATGAAGATAATATATTGATAATTGAGGATGGTAATGGATTAGAAGCTGTTGAACAGTCAAAAGCGGTTGTTGAGAAGATAATTAGAGAGAATAATGAAGTTAGTTGCTTGTTTGCTTGTAATGATTGGATGGCTGTTGGGGCATTGAAGGCAGCTAAGGCTCTTAGTATATCTGTGCCAGAGGAGTTTTCAATTATTGGGTTTGATAATACTATTATTAGTCAGATAACAGAACCTAGTATTACAACGGTGGATCAGAATATGACTGGATTGGGACAGATATCGGGTAATAGGATATGTGAGATTATTAGAGATAGGGATAAGGAGAATAAGAAGATTATTATTGAAACTAGGTTGATTCATAGGAATAGCGTAGCTGGGAAGATATAATTTAATAGGTGGCTGCCGTAGGTCAAACAGTCAAGGTTCTTAACGTAATATTTATTTCCACTCATTAAGATTTTCTAACAAGTATTTAAAAATCGCTTTATTTGTATATATATTACCTACTGGGCTACGTTAGATATTTATAGAGATATAACAACAATTATTTAAATAATAGAGAAATATAAAATTATAGAGAGGATGAGTTTGGTATGGAGAGAGAGTGTGTTGGTAAGTTTGTGGAGTTGTATGGTGGAGAAGAGAGTGATGTAAATAAGTTTTTTGCGCCAGGGAGAGTTAATTTGATTGGGGAGCATATTGATTATAATGGTGGGTATGTTTTTCCTTGTGCTCTTGATTTTGGTACATATGCGGCGGCTAGGAAGAGGGACGATGGGAAGGTTAGGTTTGCTACTCTTAATTTTGCTCTTAGGGTAGAGATTGATGTTGAGGATATTAGGTATAAGGAAGAGGATGATTGGACTAATTATCCTAAGGGGGTTATTAAGGAGTTTATTGATAAGGGTCATGAAGTTGGTGGTTTTGATATTTTGTATTATGGTAATATTCCTAATGGTTCGGGATTATCTTCTTCTGCGTCGCTTGAAGTGTTGACAGCTGTAGTTGTTAATGAGCTGTTTGATTGTAAGGAAGATATGGTTGAGATGGTTAAGATGAGTCAGAGAGCGGAGAACCAGTTTGTAGGGGTTAATTGTGGTATTATGGACCAGTTTGCTTCTGGTATGGGGAAACCTAATCATGCTATTTTACTTGATTGTGAGACATTAGATTATAAGTATGCACCTCTTAAGCTAGATGGGTATAAGATTGTTATAGGTAATACTAAGAAGAGAAGAGGGTTAGCGGATTCTAAATATAATGAGAGACGTTCGGAGTGCCAATATGCTTTGGAGTGTATTCAAAAAGAGTTAGATATCAAGAATCTTTGTGAGATGGATGTAGAGACATTTGATAAGTATAAGTATCTTATTGAGAAGGATATTACTAGAGATAGGGCTAAACATGCGGTTGAGGAGAATGTAAGGGTGAAGAAAGCAATTGAAGCGCTTAATGAGGGAGATATTATTACATTTGGTAAGTTGATGAATGCTTCTCATGAATCATTGAGAGATTTGTATGAGGTTACAGGTGTTGAGCTTGATACTATGGTAGAGGAAGCTAGGAAGATAGAGGGGACTATTGGTTCACGTATGACTGGTGCTGGTTTTGGTGGTTGTACAGTTAGTATTGTGAAAGAGGATAGTGTTGATGAGTTTATTAGAGTAGTTGGTAAGAATTATGAGGATAGAATTGGGTTAGTGCCTGAGTTTTATGTGGCTAATGTTGGTGATGGAGCAGGAAGAATCTAATAAGACAATCTTATAGTAGAAGGGAGATATTAGTATGGCTATTTTAGTTTGTGGAGGAGCAGGATATATTGGGTCTCATACAGTGGCGAGACTTTTAGAGAAAGGTAAAGAGGTTATTGTATTTGATAATCTGGAAAAAGGACATAGAGAGGCAGTTCCAGAGAGTGTTAAGTTATGTGTTGGTGATCTTAGGGATAAAGATGCATTGGAAAGAGTTTTTAGTGAGAATAAGATAGATGCTATTATTGATTTTGCGGCAGACTCTCTTGTTGGTGAGAGTGTTACTGAGCCGTTAAAGTATTATAACAACAATATGTATGGAACTATGTGTCTGTTGGAGAAGATGAAGGAGCATGATATTAAGTATATTGTTTTTTCATCTACTGCGGCTATTTATGGAGAGCCAGAGAGTATACCTATTATGGAGACAGATAGGACTATGCCTACTAATCCTTATGGGGAGACTAAGCTATCTGTTGAGAAAATGTTGAAGTGGTCTGATGATGCTTATGGTATTAAGTATACTGCCCTTAGATATTTTAATGCGGCAGGGGCACATATTGATGGACATATAGGGGAAGATCATAGTCCAGAGTCTCATCTTATACCTATTATATTGGAAGTGGCGCTTGGTAAGAGGGATAAGATACTTATATTTGGTAATGATTATCCTACAGAGGATGGAACTTGTGTTAGGGATTATATTCATGTTACTGATTTGGCTGATGCTCATATATTGGCTCTTGAGAGAATGCAAAATGGTGGAGATAGTACTGTGTTTAATCTTGGGAATGGAAAGGGATTTTCTGTGAAAGAGGTTATTGAGGTGGCTAGAAAGGTTACTGGAAGGACTATTACTGTTGAGGAAGCTGAGAGGAGAGCAGGGGACCCTGCTGTGTTGATTGCTTCTTCTGAGAAGGCTGTTAAGGAATTGGGTTGGAAGCCTGAGTATAATTCTTTGGAGAGGATTATTGAGAGTGCTTGGAAGTGGCATGTTAATAATCCTGATGGGTTCGACAAGTAATAGAGTAATAGTGCAAGTGGGGCGCAGGGGTATATATATGTAAAGCGTCTCTTGTTAAATTTCCCTAAGAAAAACTAAGTTCGTTCCAATAAATATTACTAAACCTTAACAACTCCCGTTGGTCAAACAGTTAAGGTTCTTAACGTAATATTTATTTCTACTCACTAAGATTTTCTAAGGGAAATTTAAAGGTCGGTTTATTTACATATATATACCCTGCTTGGCTCTTGGGTGGTACTTAAGTTGTGTTTAGTAGTATAGGTTAGGTATTTAATATTTATTTGATAATTAAATGAAGTGTGAGATAAAAAGAAATATTAGTTTGATAATATTATAGATAGATGTAGAAGAGTGTTGGTTTAATAAACTGGAATTGGAGGTAGAATTGTGGAAAAAGTGCAGATCAGTATTGAGAAGCTTATAAAGTTTGGTCTTAGTAATAAAATGATAGAGAAGTGGGATGTCCAATTAGTGAGAAATTCCATTATGGATATATTGGGGATTTCGGAGCCTTATGAGGGAGAGTTGGATAGTTGTGGAGTAGTGGATTCTCCTGTGGGGATATTGGAGGAATTATTACAGTATGCTGTGGATAATAATATAATAGAAGATACTGTTACATATAGAGATATGTTGGATGCTAGGATTATGGCTACACTTATGCCTAGACCTTCTGAGTTAATTAATAGATTTTATGGGACTGCTGATGAAGAAGGTATAGAGAGTGCGACGAATTATTATTATAAGTTATCTAAGGATTCTAATTATATAAGGATGGATAGGATAGCTAAGAATGAGTATTGGGTGGCTGATACTCAGGTAGGCGAACTGGAGATTACTATTAATCTTTCTAAGCAGGAGAAAGATCCTAAGGAGATTGAGAAGGCTAGGAGTATGCATAGTGCTAATTATCCTAAATGTTTTCTTTGTATAGATAATGTTGGATATCCTGGGAGAGTGAATCATCCTGCTAGGAATAATCATAGGGTGATTCCAGTTGAATTAAGTTGTGAGAATTGGTATCTCCAGTATTCGCCTTATGTATATTATAATGAGCATTGTATAGTTTTTAATGAGAAGCATGTTCCTATGAAGATATCTAACGATACTTTTGTTAGGTTATTGTCATTTGTAGAGAAGTTTCCTCATTATTTTGTTGGGTCTAATGCTGATTTGCCAATAGTTGGTGGTTCTATTCTTAGTCATGACCATTTCCAAGGTGGACATCATGTTTTCCCTATGGAAAAGGCATCTATTATTAAGGAGTTAAAGAAAGATGGTTATGAAGAGGTTAAGATAGGGTTAGTTAGATGGCCTTTATCGGTTGTTAGATTATCTTCTGGGGATAAGGATAAGTTAATTGAGCTTGCTGAGGAGATTCTAGGTAAGTGGAGAGATTATTCTGATGAGAGTCTTGGTATATTGGCTTATACAGAGAATGATGGCAATAGGATTCCTCATAATACTATAACACCTATAGCTAGGATTAATGGAGATGGAGATTATGAACTTGATTTAGTTCTTAGGAATAATAGAAGAAGTGAGGAACATCCAGATGGTATATTCCATCCTCATGCTCATCTACATCATATTAAAAAAGAGAATATTGGACTTATTGAAGTTATGGGACTTGCTGTACTTCCTGCAAGACTTAAGAAAGAACTTTCATTAATAGAAGATATTCTAGTAGGTAAGATAAAAGATAGAGCGGAGTATGAAGAGTTAGAGAAGCATGGTGAGTGGATTAAGAGATTGGTTGAAGAGTATGGGATAGATATGAAGGCTGATGAAGCAAGAGAATGTATTAGAAAAGAAGTAGGTAATATCTTTGCTCAGGTACTTGAGTGTGCTGGGGTTTATAAGATGGATGAGGAAGGTATTGCTGGGTTGGAGAGATTTATAAAGGCTTAAGTGAATATACTACATATTTATAGTCACCACGTTATTAGAATAATGATGTAGTGGCTTTTAATTGTGTGCCCAGCATGGGCATAATCTTAAGGGTGTAAGTCCCAAACATGCCCTAGTAGTAGGAAATGTATAGCTTAAGGCAAGGGTGTCTTCGGCGACGAAGAATCTGAAGGAAGCCAGCGGCAAATCTCTGGTCTGACGAACAGAAATCACATCAGGCGCGAGCTGATGGATAAGGTTGCAATACAAACTAAAGTCCAAT
>NZ_JAOARO010000062.1 GCF_025211055.1 Vallitalea sp.
ACACTAAAGGTATTTTTTTATAGTTGATAAGCTTCCGTAGATTACATCACCTAACAACGTATTGCCGTTCGCTACGCACATGCACTCACTTTAGGGAAAGGCTTTGAGGTCAGAGTGAACGTCGGCAATACGAAAACGTTAGTCGCAATAAACTACTAGTATAGGAGATAAAATATGAAAGATGGATATAAGGATTTTTTTAATTATTTTAATATCAATGAAAGCGATATCATATCATATGGTCTTGATTCAATAATAACTATTGATGCAACTATCATAGAAAAAAATTGGCAACATTTAAAAAACGAGTTGATGAATGATAAGGAAGTTGTAATCAGGGGGTATGGTAGAGATGCTTTAGGTACGAATTTATATATCAATGCTTATAAGCATATATTTAATAATAATAAAGTGAAAAAAGACCCAACAAACAACGCAAATCCACAGAGATTAATACAACAGTTAACTGGGTTAAAACGGAATAAAGATATATCAAACTATCAAGTATCACATGTTTTTGGAAGAACAAAGAATCCTTTAGCATTTATGGCAGGATGGAATATAATTTATATACCCAAGATTTTAGATCCATTTACAGGACATGAAAGTAAAGGGGAATTAACTAAGAATTTCACGCTAGCATTACAAAAACTAATTTACAATAAATTTAATAAACAAATTGATGATTTCAATAGAATTGTATCTGATAAAGAATTGAAACTATGTATTGATGAATATATTCAGCATCTAAAATCAGATGATAGTATTTTAGATAAAAAAATTAGTCAATTTGAAATAGATATACGAAAAGAATTTACACCGATTTTATTAAATAAATAGAGGTAAGTGTAAGGTTAATTCCGTAGTTGACTGCGCCTAACAATATATTTCCGTTCGCTTCGCACATTTCACAGCCTAAGCCCGTCGGGACACTCACTGCATTAGCCCTTATTCAGGGCATGAGCAGTTCCCTCTAAGGCTCTGAAACGTCGGAAATACGGACCGTTATATAAAATAATCTCAAACTAATGGGTCTTTTTATTAGGGATGTGCTTTGGAGTTTTTAACAAGATTTATGCGTTGAATTTAGATAGAACCCAGTGGGTGAAAATAAAATACCATTATTAGGTAGCGGTGTTGTGTCATGAAAACTTACAATTTTAGAGAAAGTGAAAGTGATTTAATGGAGGATTTAAATAAATACAGGATATTATCAATAATATTGATTTTTATATCTATTATACCAATGGGATTTGGAGAAACTCCTATTACATATACAATAACATGTAGCATATTGATAATCTCATTTCTAATATCAAGAAAATATAGGTGTCCTTATTGTGGAAAAGTATTTGATATTCGAACAAGTAGTAAAAAAATATATTATTGTGTTAGATGTGGAAAAAAATTATAAACTATGAAGATATACTACTATATAAGCAAGGTTTACAATCATGTGATGGTGTTATGAAACTTAAGGTATGGCATAATTAAATCAATGCGATTAGTAAATTGGTATATCAAAAGATAATATTATTGTCGTGGATTAAACTTAAGGCTATTGGCTGTTTTAATAGAAACAAAAAATCGTTTGGGTCATTTGAGATTACATCATATAACAATGTATTTTCGTTCGTTCGGGAAGAGTATTCCTCTAGGGATTTGCCCTCACACATCCCACCACCTAAGCCCGTCGGGACAGTCGTTGCATTAGCCCTTAATCAGGGCATTAGCAGCTCCTTCTAAGGTGCTGGGACGTCGGAAATACAGAGACGTTAGATAAAATTAATCCATTCTGTAAATTTAAAAGATTGGGAGATAAGTATATATGAATGCCATTGAACTAAGGAATAAATTGATTGTGAATAAAAACCTATGTAGGTTAGATAACAGAGGAAATATTAAAGCGTGGTTTTCTATTGAAGAATTTGACTTCTCTGGAGAAGTTAAATTATATGAAAGTAATAGAATTGAATTTCCATTTGGGCACTATACTAATTTTGATGGTAAGTTAAACTTTTGGTGTGGGTATTGGCAACATTTTGGTGGGAGATGTTCTGATATAATTATATTTGGAGCTATTAAACCCACCAATAATGATAAGGTTTTGTTAAAATATAATAATGACTATTTCATTGGTTCTTTAGATCCCAACATTAAATATCAGTATGGAATAGAAAATAATGTACTTGGATTTATAAACCATGGAATTATAGATGGATGCAGCAGTATGTTGAGTCATCCATTAGCTGGGTTTGAAGTAACAATAAATAACATTATTGTAAGTCCAGCTAACTGGCATCCTAAGGGATTTATAAATGTGGGGCGAGTAATGATAGAAGAATTAACATTGTATATGGCAAAGAACGGTTATATTGATAAGATATAGAATAGGGTATTTATAGGTATCTATTTGGTTTAAGTATTTAGCAAAGAGTCATGGATTAGCTTCATCTAACAATATATTTCCGTTCGCTACGCACATTCCTTCACCGAGTGCGAGCACCGCCTACGAAGAAAGGCTCTGCGGGTTCGGTTCAGGAACGTCAGAAATACGAGACGTTAGGAACAATAATTTCAATCTATTGGGTAAAAGATTTTTATTGGTAATCGATATTAACTGGTTAATTTAAGATACAATAATATTGTAGAAAAAATTGAGAAAAAATAAAAATGATTATTTGGGTTAAATATATTATCATTGAGTAAATTTTTGTTTTAACCAAATCATAATTTGAATAATCCTAAAATTAGCGTAACAAAATATAAATTTAAAGTGAGGGGATATGTGTTATTATAATGTGTGTAGTTTTTTGTTTAATTAATATATAAATAGGAATTTAAAAGGAGGATTTCAAATGAACATTGCTCTTTGGATTGCAATAGGTGCTGCTATTTTATGTGCTATTGTTGCTGGCTTTGGTGATATCAATAAAAAAAATAACAAGAAATAAACGTCAATATTTCTTTGCATATTGTTGATTGAGAATATAATAAAGGATAGATTTTTATCGTGAACTATCAAGGTAAATTGAATTTGTCATAAGTAGTAAATAGAATATTTTCTGTACATATTTATTATGGATTTCTATATTGACATATTACATTAAATTATATTTCCATCTATACTAAATTAAACATGTAAAAAACAAACTTATTTTTATTAATATAACCAGTAAGACTAAATAAACATATGTATTGAATAGAATATAAGTTGTAGATAATATATGTTGCAACTCGTATATTGTACTTAATTGAAATATATAGTTAATTTAGATAGGTCATCGTAAAGTTAAATTAATTGAAGTGTCTAGGATAATGAAGTAACAGAGTAATTATGGCGAACTATACTCTTAATTTGAGTATAGAAACCAAAAACAATAACAAAAGATGTCTGGGGTCATTGAAATTACAATACCTAACAAAATATTTCCGTTCGTTCGGGAATGGTATTCCTTTGGGGTCACCCTCACACATCTCACCACCTAAGCGCGTCGCGACAGTCGTTGCATTAGCCCTTGACAGGGCATGAGCAACTCCTTCTAAGGTGCTGGGACGTCGGAAATACGGAACCGTTATAAGAAATAAGTCCACAAATTTCGGAGTAGAGCTTCGAGGGTCATCAAAGAACAATTTAGATATAAAGGTAGGTATTAAATTAATGAATAAATTAATAGAAATTACAGACAAAATAGTTGAAGAAATATTAGAGTTTCTCTACACAGATGAAATTATGAATGTATTTTTGATTCACTACTTTGAAAATCAAAGAGATAGTATTGGAGAAGTGTATATTGGGTTAAATGAGAATGAAATAACTGAGATAGTACATATTAAATATGATGGAAACTCTAACTTCACAAGCTTTTATTCAAACTCACTAGATGGCTTAGATAAAATAGCAAAATTAATTAAAGAACTTAATTATAGCGATATTTTACTAGCTGGAAAAAAAGAAGAAGTAAATTACATAATGAATAGATTAGAAATAGATAAAGAGTTGTACTTGAATACATATTACCAATTTAATAGTAATGAATATCAGAACTTAAACTATGAAGAAGTTATGAATTTAAGGAAAGCTACAAGATGTAAACGAGATATTGATAAGGTCAAGAAATATCTTATAGAATTTTTTGGTGCAGAGACTGAAGAAGAAATACAAAAAATCACAAGTGAGAAGAAGATTAATGAAGAGTTGGAGAATGGAATTTATTTACTTGAAGAAGTAGAGGGTAAGATTATTGGAATGGCTAGATTTTTTGGAGAAAGTCGTAAATATATTGACATCACTACAGTGTTCATTGATGAGGAATATAGAGGGAAAGGGTATGGGAAGGTACTCATGCAGTTAATGGTAAAGCAGGCACTAGAAAACAATAAGATACCAATAACACAGACTGCATTAAGTAATAAAGTTGCAAAACGTATATATGAAAATATAGGTTTCAATAAAGTATGTGATTATACATTTCAATTTATTAGATGAACAGTGTATCTAAACAAGTAGGATAAAAGCTTGGGTATTCCTCTAGAGCTTTGTGGACTTACATCTTATAACAATATATTTCCATTCGTTCGGGCAGAGTATTCCTCTTGGGAAATGCCCTCACACATTCCACCACCTAAGCGCGTCGCGACAGTCATCGCATTAGCCCTTATTCAGGGCATGAGCGATTCCTTCTAAGGCGCTGGAACGTCGGAAATACGGGACGTTATAATGCAATTATATCCACATTTCGTGGGATTCCTATTGGGTCAATTAAAAAGAGCATTACTCTGTGCAGTTGATATTATTTAATTTAATAGATTAAGAGGTATAGATATGAAATTTAAATTAGCACTATTGGCAGTCAAAAGTATTGATATTTCTAAACGGTTCTATGAAGAAATATTCAATCAAAAAGTTGTTCTTGATTTAGGTAGAAATGTTACTTTTAGTGGTGGATTTGCAATACAAGAAGATTTTGCATGGCTTACAGATTTACCTGTTGATTCTGTTATAGAAAAGTCAAATAATATGGAATTGTATTTTGAGGTAGATGATTTTGACGGGTTTATAGAACAATTAAAACGTTTTGGAAATATTAAATATGTTCATCCACCTAAGAAACATGATTGGCAACAACGAGTTGTTCGTATTTATGATCCAGATTACCATATTATTGAAATAGGAGAATCTATGGCAGTTATAGTAAAACGTTATTTTGCTAATGGCTATTCAATAGATGAGATTGCAAAAATTATTAAATCGCCAATTGAGTATGTTAAAAGTATTATTGATTATGATTTAAAGGCACTAAATATTGAACAATCTAATTAAACATATTTTTTATGTGTGATGATAAAAGCATCCTTTGAAGCTGCTTTGGAGGATGTGGATATAACTGCATATAACAATGTATTTTCGTTCGTTCGGGTAGGGTCATTTCTCTGGGGTCAGCCCTCACACATTCCACCACCTAAGCGCGTCGCGACAGTCGTTGCATTAGCTCTTGGCAGGGCATGAGCAACTCCTTCTAAGGTGCTGGAACGTCGGAAATACGGAGACGTTAGGTGAAATTCTCAACTAGGCTATCGAGATATTGAAGGATAGTTGAATTTATATAATATAATAGAAAAATAAGTTAATTATGGAGGCAAAAATGTTTACAAAAAGAAAAGTAGAAGATGTATTTACACCAAGAAATCCAGATGTTAATAATATAATGTATGTACATAGACCTGAATTGGAAAAAGTATTATATAGAAAAATATTAGGAAGCAAACATATGATTATTTATGGTGAAAGTGGATGTGGAAAGTCATGGTTGTATAAAAAAGTGTTAGCGGAACAAAGAATAAATTATGGTCTCATTAATTTAGCTAAAGCCAAAAGAATGGGAAGTATAACTAATGTATTTAAGGATCAGTTAGCCAATAGAATTAATTATGAAAAGACTGAATATACAGATGTTAAAAGAGCATCCGCAAATGCTCTTGCATTCAATGGTGGATTAGAAAATAGGAATACATTTAAAAAAATGGATATAGACCCTATAAGAGACATTAGGTATATTAGCGGATTTTACCTGTTCTGAAATTCATAATGTTCCATTAACACAATGGAGGAATATTGCTTGTCATAAAAGTTACAAAGTAGTAGGAACATCAATTAAGTGTGCTTACGGAAGAAACCTAGACAAGGAAGTTGTTGTAGAAGATAAGGAAGAATTGCTAGAGATATCAGTTTTGCTTAATACATTGTCGCAGATAGTTAATTTTGCAACTAAGTTCTTTTTATATGACAATATCTATGA
>NZ_JAOARO010000063.1 GCF_025211055.1 Vallitalea sp.
TACTCTCCTGACTCCGAAATGACACGGCTTGCTGCTGTTTTCGTTTATATTTTCTTAAAAGCCTTTCGGCTTCATTGTTGGTGGTGGGCACTCTGGGGTCATGTAGAAACAGAAGATGATATTTCATATACTTTTCCATACTGTAGAACGGTAAATTATATGATGTTATATACCCCTACTCTAGTCAAAATAAATAAAGGATAAACATTAATTAAATGACTAAATTTAAGTCAAATTATTTAATGATTATCCTTTTTATGGTATTATATATAAAAATCTATAGAAAGAGAAGAGGATAGAAACCTCAACCTACCACAGTCTATTTTCTATCCTCCCAAAACCATTTTTATGATAACCTATTTTACGAAATACTTCAAGTCAATTAATCAAAAAAAATATAATTCTTTTATAGAAGATATTCCTATTTATAAGCTTTCCTGTAGTTGTGGGAAATCTGGATGTCTTACTAAACATGGATATTATAATCGTAACGTTAAAACCCCTAACGGAATCCTTAACCTACGTATATTAAGGCTCATTTGTAGTTCGTGTGGGAAAACACATGCAGTTTTTCCTATCTGTATAGTTCCTTATTCACAAATGATTCTACAAGATCATCTTAACATTATAAATACATATGTCAATGGCAATTCATTTAATCCTATTATGCTAAAAAATGAATACATAGATGAAAGCAATATCTCATATATAGTAAAACAGTTTCTACGGCACTGGAAAGAACGGCTTATCTCTTTTTCAATAGCAATTGATTCGCACATCGCACTCAGATGTTTAAAAACCTTTAAGCGTCAATTTATGCAAATTAAATGCATAGATAATATTTTATCGACACAAACCCACATAACCTAGTTTTACTATCCTTTTAAAGTAGTTTAAACTCCTAATATCACTAAAATTAAGGAGGTCTTTATCTATGGATGATGAAACAAAAAAGAAAATAGCTCTTTTTAGGTATGGAATTCTTGCACCAATTATAAGTGGTACTTATGATGAAGGTATGAGTGTAAAAGAGTTTTTTCGTGATGCTTCTAATAAAATATATACCAATCATAAAGGAGAGGATACAAAAGTTTCTATAACAACATTGGAAAGATGGTATTATAAATACAAAAAAGATGGTTTTGATGCACTGATGCCTAAACGTCGCTCAGATACAGGTAAATCCAGAAAATTGGATGGGGATATTATAGAACAAATCAAATTTTTAAAACAAGAATATCCAAGGCTTCCTGCGACTCTTATTTATCAAAAACTTGTTGATAATGGTACTATTACAAAATTAGATGTTTCTTTATCAACTGTAAACAGGTATATAAATCAATTAAAGTTAGAGAAAAAATATAATACTAATAAAGATATACGACGTTATGAAAGAGAACATATAAATGAAGTATGGTGTGGAGATAGTAGTGTTGGTCCTTATTTAAAGTTGGATGGCAAGAAAAAAAGAGTTTATATAATAGCACTAATTGACGATGCTTCGAGGTATGTAGTTGGTATAAATATTTTTTTCCATGATAACTTTGTAAATCTTATGTCTGTTATGAAATCAGCAGTTATAAAATTTGGCAAGCCAAAGGTTTTGAATTTTGACAATGGATCTGCTTACAAAAACAAACAAATGGAGCTTTTGGCAGCTCGTTTAGGTGTAACACTTAATTATTGTGCTCCTTATACTCCAATCAGTAAGGCCAAGATCGAAAGATGGTTTAGAACACTAAAAGATCATTGGATGGCAGGGCTAAATATGAATGATTATAAAAATATAGATGAACTTAGAAGTGACTTAATGAAATACGTTACTCACTATAATACATCTGTACACTCCTCATTAAATGGTCTGTCTCCTCAAGATAGATTTTTTAAAGAATCTCATATGATTAAACGATTAAGTGAAAACCATATAGATAAGTCATTTTTACTTGAATATGAACGTCGTGTATCTGCGGATAATGTAGTTATGATTGATGGAACTGAGTATGAAGTGGATTATCGTTATTCAAAGCAACGAATTACGTTACGATATTCACCTGATCTCAGTAAAATATACGTAGTAGATAAACAAACAGATGAATTAGTACCTATAAAGTTATTAAATAAGCATGAAAATGCAGTAATCAAAAGAGAAAAAGTAAAACTTACAGGAGGTATGTAATAATGGATTATATAAGTAGATATGGATTAGAATTTAACCCTTTCATAAAGAATGCAAATGAGGTAATTGTAGAAACAAGTGAATATAAAGAAATAATGTACAGATTAAATTATCTATTAAACAATAAGGGATTTGGAATTATAACTGGTAGTGCCGGACGAGGAAAAACTACTACCATAAGAAACTGGGCAAAAGGGCTTAATCCTTCGCTTTATAAAGTAATATATAGTTGTCTATCAACACTCACAGTAAATGAGTTTTATAAACAATTAGCTGTAGAATTCGGGTTAGAACCAATGCATAAAAAATCTGATAACTTTAAAATAATACAAGAAGAAATAAATAGATATGTACTTGAGAAAAGAATAACTCCTGTAATTATTATAGATGAAGCTAATTATATCAACAATGGAGTACTAAATGATCTTAAAATTTTATTTAACTTTGAAATGAATTCAAGAGACCGAGCAGTTATACTTCTAGTGGGATTACCACAATTAAATAATACATTAAGACTGGTTGCACACGAACCATTAAGGCAAAGAATAACCATGAATTATAGTATAGACAGTTTAAATAAAGAAGAAGCAAAAGAATATATATTAAATAAATTACGTGGAGCAAAAAGTAATGTAGAAATATTTAATAAAAATGCAATAGAGGCAATAATAAATGCAGCAAATGGAGTACCTAGAATAATTAATAAGATATGTAATTCTAGTCTTTTAATAGGTAATACTAAAAATGCAAATATAATTGATAGTGATATAGTGATGTTAGCAGTTAATGAAAATACATTAGCGTAAGATATAGAGAAAATCCATGAAAATCGTTTTATGATATTTGTGGATTTTTTTATTTAGATATGAAGACAAAAAACATTAAATATCATGAATAAATCGCATTAAATTATTTGAAGATAATAAATTAATGGGATATTTTAACACCAAATAAAATGAATAAAGTTCCATCAAATAAAGCGAAAATCAACA
>NZ_JAOARO010000064.1 GCF_025211055.1 Vallitalea sp.
ACAAAGTTTTTTGAGGATATTGGAGTTCATATAAATAATAAGGATTACTCAAAGTCAGTAGTTGAAGATGAGAATACGTTGGAAAAAGATGTATTGGATGATTCAGTAATAAGTACATATAGTAAATCAGAGTCAGAGAGTATTTTGGGTAAGGAAAGATATTATTATAATGAGAATAGAATAAAGAAATTGCAACAGTATATTCAAGAAAAAGGATTAAATGTTGATGTAACAGGTCAATTAGATAGAGCTACTTTCCAAGCTTTACAAATGATTGGGATTAATGATTTAATGGAAAATGGGGTTATACAAGAGGATAGTTATAGAGGGGACGGTTTGAACTTATATGCATACGTACAGAATAATCCTATAAACTACATAGACCCAAGTGGACATTGCAAAGAAAAAAATTATGGGAATGGGTTTATTACAATAAGCGGTAAAAAAATTCCAATTTACATTCCAGAATATTCAGATGGTTTAAATGCTAATTTTAATAATGATGGTTGGAATAATAATTTAACTAAGACTATAACAGATTTAGAATTAAATTGGGTAAATGCAATAGGTCATTTTGGTGATACTATTGAAGAGGATAAAGGTATTCCTTATAAAGAAGTTGGTAATAAACAAATTATGGATTATGGAAATTTTACTGGTGGAGGAAAAGTACAAGGTACTCTTTTCGCATTGGAAATTGTAAATACAGCTATAAAAAACACTACAAGGAATGTACTATCTATTACAGTACAAGAAAAAAATGAGCAAAAAAGAGCCATCATTCAAGCTGGTAGTTATAATAATACTTTGATGAAAAAAGCAGGTAAAACATACAATAAACTTGCCTTTGGTTACTGGGCAGAACCTGGACATAATACTGCTGTAAAAGGATTAAATGATTACTTAACATCATGTGGATATGGTGAGTATGTGGAAGGAGAAAAGCATACTAATGTTAGATTAACAGTTGACAGTAATCATGCTAATGATCCATTTGTGGGTTATATTGGAGTTAATGATGATGATCAATTAACTATGACTCCTAAATTATATAAAGATGATAATGCTCAAATAATTAGTGAAAAGACTATTCTGTATCAATATTATACTGGAAAATATGATGTAAAATATGACATGTATAATAACCTAAGAGAATCTGGGACAGGTGTAATAAAAAATAGTAAGATAGTAAAAGATGCTAGCAAACAATTTGAATTTAGTAATAAATAGGAGGTCATATATAAAGTGGAAAATCAAAATGAAGATAAAAATATTCAAGATGTAAACGAATGGATAGAACATCAATATGACCCAGGACACTATTTAGGAGGGAATGTTCCCCCTGCATATAAAAATCCAGCTAATAAAAAAGCACTTGGTCTATTACTATTAATAATAGGTCTTGGTGTAGGAATAATATATACCATAATATTTATAATAGCATTAAGTGAAATGGACGAAAAAATAGGTTTGATTGTATTTTCAATCTTTGCTTATAGTATTTTTATCATACAGATTATTGGTGGTATAAGAACTTTATCTAAAGCATATTCTGAAGAACATTTTAAAAAAATAAAGAAGCGAATCATTCTTAGTAGTGTTTTAATAATTATTATGATTGGTATAGGTAGAATGTCAATAGAACAATTTAAACTTATAAAAACAGTTGAAATTACAAATACTAATTCCTTTGATATTGAAGAAGTACAGTTTAAAAAATATGTGTATCTAAAAGATAAACAAATAAAACTTGAATGTAATGAAGATAATTATGGTATACTTTGGGAATATAAGGTAGTTCCAAACGAAAATACTAAATATATTATAACCTATCAATACTACTCATTTAATCAAAAAAAAGGAACAGTATTAAAAATAGAAATAAAAAACTAATAAGTACTTATTAATAAATGTGTCCTACCGATAGGACACATTTATATAAATAATAATCTAATCTATATACTAGTGAGATATTGTTTTAAATAACATATAATTATATTATATAAGATATAAGGGGATGAGTAATCTTGATTAATAACAGAGGATAGTTATTTAAGATAACAACGATCCATTAACCTAAATACATATTATTACATGAGTAATCCTATCATATACTTACCGCTGTATTGATTATCCATATGGTATTACGTACAAGGCAATAAATAAACTTAGTTACAAGCAATGCGAGTATTCTATTTATTAGAAACTGATAATAAAAATACAATAGCATAAAATCATGTAATAGATTATATAGATATAATGTATATTATGAGCTGTAGAATTCAGATAATATTAAATATTTATTGTTTACTTTAATTGTGTGATTTGCTATAATAAATAATATTTTTAGGAGGGAATCAAATGAAAAAAGTATTTATTTTAATTTTAGTTATGATTAATTTGATAGGGTGCGAGCAAAATATACAGAGAAAAAATACGAATCTAAACACAGATTCTCAAACACAGATTGACGAATCAAACGTAAATGAGAAAACACCAGATATTAAAAATAATATAGAGATTAATAACAACAATAGAACAATACAAACTAATTATGAATCTCCATCTTATAATATTAAATTAATTAAAGAAAAGACATATCCTGAACATAAATATTACTCACCCGATAGAAAGAATTACATCCGTATAACTTTTAGTTCATTTGGTAGTTTGTTTACCAAAAAACTATATTTAAACGAATCATCCGAATTAATAGAAATTATTGGGTGTGATACTGATAACAAGAAGGATGTTCCGGTTTATTGGCTTTCAAATAATCAAGTATTAATTCGAGGTCAATACATTCTAAATATTGATGACAATAAAAAAACTAAGCTAAAAATAGATGCTTTCTGTAAAACAGATGAATCATTTGATTATGAAGTTACTTATGCAGTTAATCCGTCAGGAACTAAGATTGCTTATTTGTTTACTGAGGATAATTACCTTAAGATATTCCTATATGATACTAATACTCATAAATATGCACAGATACAAGATTATAAGTTTGATACTTTGCCATATGATACTTGTCTTCTATTTGATGATAAGAATAATTTATATTATAACATTGGTAATGGTGATAAATTTCAAATTATGAAATATAATTATAAAGAGGAAGAGAACAAATTATTTTTTAAAGAAAACTACACAATTATTGCTATGTCATCTAATTCAAGATATTATATATTATGCTATTGGGGTAATGGAGATTATAAAATTTATGATTCTGTAGAAGATAATATTATTTTTTCTGCACAAACTCCATATTGGTATTACAATAATGATTCATTTATCTATTACGATACAGAAAGTGAAAGCATTAATATTTTTTTATATGAATCTTCTATAGAAGAGAAAGTAATTAATATTAAAGAGCTTAATATCGTAGATAAACCATATATTATTTTTGATTTTATAAATAACTACTATACAGCTTTTATTGATAATTTCCCCTTAGACTTTGAAGTCTATCAGCCATCAGGAGTAGTTTATAGCATAGAATACTAAATAAAAATAGAACTATCTTATATGAATATCAAGATAGTTCTATTTTATTAATTATTGAATAATAGTACCATTGGTGCGTATAACTTCTTGGAAGTCATAATATGTTCGAGAGCTTTTTGTTGCTGAAACAATTGTTGCATTTTGTAACGCAAGTGCAGAATGGCTAGAATTAGCCTCATCAAAGTTAACAATATGCTGTGAACCACTGCTATAATATCCATAAGGACTATTACTTTTCGCACCAGTATATACTCCCAAATGAATGTGAGGTCCCCAATTTCCACCAGTTGCTCCCATAAAACCAAGTGTTTGACCAGCTATAACATTTTTTTTATCAGTTGTGTTGACAGTAAATGAATTGGCTTTCATATGAGAGTAAAAACTATAAAATTCTTTGTTACCTATTTGATGCTTGATTTGAACCATATATCCATTTTTACCAGAATATCCAGCAGATATTACTGTACCACCAAATATTGCTTTTACTGGTACATTATTACCTTCTTTAAATAAATCATGACCTAAATGACCTTTTAAATTAGTATCTAAATCATTAAATGCTTGATTCATTTCATAACCATCTCTATATGGATTATACCAATTCCCTACTGAACTTACTATATTAGGCTGATTCTTCACCTTAAATGGTTGCAAATATTTAGAATAAATATAACCTTGTTTTAAACCACTACTAGTAGAGTACTCAATTTTAGTAAAAGGCCCTTCCTCATCTAATACGGTTACTTTTTCTTCAAAACTAACAGAACCATAATACTTACTGGAATAAAAATCTGGTTTTTCTCTAATCCGTGTTATCTCCCCTTCTATCCCAGCTATAACATATGCCTCACTTACATTTGGATAATTTTTGCATCTAATTAAATAATTTCCTGTACCAGAATAGCCATAAACTCTGATAAAGTACTTGACACCTTCTATTACAGGCTTATTTGATATTAAATCAGCTTGTCCACTTCCTTTGCTTGAACTACCTATAAGCTCACCTGTTTTACTTCCTTTATATACTTTTAAATCCACATCAAGAGTAGTTAATTTTGGCTCAAGATAAAAGTTAGCATTTCCATTTTCTTCAAATTGCACATAATACCAGTGTATATCTTTTGCATTAATATGCTTAATTATATTTTGATCCTCATTAATATTTTCATCTTGTGGCTGGGATTGGTTCATTGTACATTTTAGAATGAAATCTCCTGCACCAGAACTATACTGTACATCCATGCGAATCCATTCACCAGCTGTTGCATTATATTCGATTCTTTCAACATCACCCTGACCACCATTAATACTAATTGCTAGATTTTCATCATTTCTATTATAAATGTATAGACTAACATCCAATCCGCTTGTTGGATCTACTTCAAAAACAGCTTTTCCTGATTGAGTGAATTGGATATAAAACCAATTATCTCCATATGTATTTAATGAACCTGTATATGGTATGTTAGGCATAATCCTAGTTGGGTTATTAAAATCTTTTGACATGTGTTATCTCTCCTTTTTTATATTGTTATACTTATTTATTTTGTGACGCATCACGTTTGCTGACCAGCTTGTTAAATATTATCATCATCTTTAACGACATTTCCACGACAACATTTTTTATTAACTCCTTTTTATTTTAGGATAGAGGGGATAATTGATTATTTAAGGATTATACCAGGGGATGAGTTATCCTAAAGAGCAGTGTCTTAATTGATAAAGAGCTAAACCGTTAAGCCTCTCATTTAAAATCATTGAAAGATAAAGAAAAGGTTACTTTGCCTTACTGAAGAAGCGAAGTAACCTTTTCTATGCTATAAATCTATAAAGTCCATCCTAATTCTTCTCATTCACCTTTGCCCTTTAAGATAAAAGAGAGGATTAACAGAAAGGGGTTGTATGAACCTTATATATTTCTGTGAAGATATATTACTGATGGGAATAACATCAATACATAGAGTGAATAATATTTATTATAGCAAATATAACCTATTAATTCAATAATAACTTATAACTTCATTAAACTTATAAGTTATTATTGATATATTAAATAGGGTGATAAAAATGATAGATTATAAACTGATTGGCAAGAGAATAAAAGAAAGTAGAAAATTAACGAAATTAACACAAGAAAATGTTTCAGAAATACTCAAAGTATCTCCTGAATATATCAGTCGAATAGAGACAGGAAAAGCAAAAATCAACCTTGAAATGCTTGTGAAAGTGAGTAACATCTTCAATATCTCTCCAGCCTATTTATTAACAGGTATAGACACGCAATCTACTGACTACTTAAATCCTGAAATGAATGCGTTGTTAAAAGATTGTCCACCTGATAAAATCAAAGCAATATCAGAAATGATAAAAATAATTATAAACCTATAATAGAGAGAACGTATCAGACAGCAATCTGGTGTCAAGGATACGTTCTCTCTATTATATTCTTCTATTGAATATCCATAAAGTGAATTCCCACAGGGTCATAAGCCTATGAAGTGTTTTTAAGGTCTTTTGGCGGGGAAAAGAATTTCAAGGTCTTCCTTATGGGTCAAAGACCAAGAGACAACAGCTATAAAGTACAAGTTTGAATATAAATTAATTCTTTTATGATGTATTTTAATTTGTCTGTCGGTTTATAGAGAATATAAATGACATTATATAATATGATAATATACACGATTAGCATTATGTATTTTAATAATTTATATTTCTATTGTTTTTTTGCTTGTTGTGATAAAATTATACATATTAATACCATATATAGATATTTATAAGATTATATATCTATTAACTAAATAAAATTTATGATGTTAATATTGAAACCGATTGGATAGTAAATATGAAAGATTTTCATGGCTCACCTAAGAGATGGTATCGTTAGAATTAAGGCTAACGCCTTGCTATAAGGAAAAGAGAGGCAATACAGAAGCGGTTAGACACTTTGATGTGGTATAGAAATGGAGGGATGTTATGAGTAATGAAGCTTTATTAAGTATTGTGATTGGGGTTATCCTAACGGTTATTGGTTATTTTATAGTAACCAAGAGAAACAAACTTAAGATATCTCAAAAAAATAAAAAAGGTAGTAATACAATTTCTAATTCTACCTTTATAAATGATAATAATGCACCAAAAAAGTAAGGGGTTAGATTATGAGCTTAAAAAACTTAATTCCTCAACTGGATGAAGGAAAAAGAATTGTAATTCAGCAAAAAAATAGAACTGGTGAAAATCAAATTGAAGATAGTCAAATTGCAAATCAAATAACCAATATAACTATTAATGTTGATGCTAGTAATGTGGGTTTGCTAAGAGAATTGCTAGGTGATATCTCCTTTAATGAGTCTACTAAAGAATTTAAAGAAAATATATTACCAATTGAAAAGCTAATATCTGATGGGAAGACTAATCTTGCTATTGATAAGTTCAATGAGTTAATAAAATCGAAGGACTTTCCAAAGTATTCAAAAGATGAAAAATTTCTTGTTTACAACGGATTATTGAATTGTCATGTTAATAATCAAGCTGACGAAAGTGAGATTATTAAGTGGTCATCTAAGATTGAAGTATTAGGTGAAGTAAAAGAAATTCATCGATACTACTATATCAAGGCTATTTGGAAGTATAATTTAAAAGACTATAAAGTAGCCAAAACTTTGAACAATCAAGCTATTAAAGCTAAACCAGATTATATAAATGCCCTTTCTTGTGATTTTTTAATTAGATGTATGCTGATGAAATCACTTATGAAGAAGCAGTTGCAGGGCTTAAAGAATTACTTAAGACTCCTGACCTAAAAACAGGAGAATTGGCTTCTATTCATGGCTTTATTGGAGATACTGCTTTTAATAATCAAGACTTCTTTCTTGCAAAGCGTAGTTATAAAGAATCTAATGATTATTCACAGAGTTTAACGAAAGAGATTGGATATGCAATCTGTATATATCATGCTTCCATGAAGAATATTAAAGAAGATTATCGTATTGATTTACAAGATATAGATTATAAGATGTTACGTGAATCAGAAAAGTTGCTTGAAGAGATTTACTTAGATAGAACTGATGATACAGTTGATACTATTGCTAAAATATCTTTTCCTTATTTATTTAATATTTACTCTTTAGAAGGTAAGTTTGATGAAACTATGGATATTGTGAATGAGTGTTATAACTACATTGATTTTAATAATGAGAATCTTGTTAGGTTAGTTGTACAAGCACAGGTAATAAATAAAGAGTATGACTCTGAAATATTCGCTTACCTAGGTAAATATGATAAAATTAAATATGAATCATTTTATTATGAACGATGTGAAGATTTTAAAAAAGCATATCAGTTAGTATTACAAGCTATTGAAGGTAAATATTCTGATGATAAACTGTTGCAATTATCATTACTTAATTGCTTACAAGGACTAGATCGGTTTGATGATTACCTTTATTATTTTAAACGGTTTATGCAAAAAGAAACTGATGAAGTTTTGTGGTTGAATTATATAGAATACTTAGATAAAATCAGAGAAACCGAAACAGTAATAAGCGAACTGAAAAAAATCAAACATATTGCAAATAATCCTGTTGTTATCAATAAATTATTACATTTACTTGTGGAATATAATTTGTCAGAAGAATTGGATGAATATTTTACTAAGGTTGATAGTGGTGAGTATCCAGTAATTGAGGATAGTATGTCTCAAGTAATCTATCAAAAGCTTATGCATTCCCTTAAGAATGATGATTATGATACTTTCTACGAGCAATATGGCATTAAATTTGGATGATTTAAAACCAATTGATAGATGGGTATTAACAGTCAATTACTATACTTGCAAAGGAGACTTATCAAAATGTGGAGAGTCATATTTTGAACTCTTTAAAGAGAGTAATAATCATATGGATTTGATGAGGGCTGTTGAGCTGAAAGTAAATACTAATGAAATACCTGTTGCTAATTTTTATTTAGAAAAAATAAATCCTATGGAGTTAGAGAAGCCTGAATATTATTATATGTATTCTGCAATAATTCTTAAGGAGAGAGGTAAGCTTAAAGACGCTTTTGAAAAACTTGACGAATATAAAGAACAAGTTCAAGATGATTTAGAATCACCGTATCATCAATTCTATTCTGGCTTCAATATGACTAATGGAAGAACTAATGAATCTGTCAAGTACATGGTCGAGTATCATAAAAAGAATCCTAATCCTACATGGTTTAAAACAATCCAGCATTCTGAAGACGAAACTGGAGAAGAACTACTAACGAAGATGGAAGAATTAGTTGGTAAAAGGCAGGATCTAACTCAACTTAATCGTTTTTTCAATTTAGGCCTTATAGGTGTTTCTGTTTATGAAAAACTAACTGGTAAGAAGATAGAAGAAATGGTTTTCGACCATCGTTACCCATTTACTAAGTTGAATATATGTATTGGGGATGTCAGAAATGTAATACAGAGATCAAAAGAACTGAGTACAAAATTATTAATTGACGTTAATACGTTAATTGTTTTGGCTAAAGTAAATGGTCTAATTTTGTTAGATGCATTTGATGAAATACTAATTAGTTATGATAGTATTAGTATTCTGTAAGCGTCAAACCTTGCACACATACTAATGCTAATCTCTATCTGGTATAATAAATAACAAAGCCTCACCTATAGTTGTTATATAAGTAGAGGCTCTGATGGTATTATTTTTTGATAGGTACTTTGCAATCATTAGGTAA
>NZ_JAOARO010000065.1 GCF_025211055.1 Vallitalea sp.
AAAATAAGCAAGTAATAGAAAGTAATAAGAGCAAAAGAGAAACCCACAAGAATTATAAGCTTACAAAACAGCTTAATCTTGCGGGGTTTACTTATTTCTTATTTAAGAGCTCAAATATCGCTATTTAACGACAGCCCCATTATATTCATTATATTTTATTGTAGGAACATTTTTATATCATCTTCTACGTTAGTAATACCACCGATACCAAATGTTTCTACTAATACTTTAGCTACGTTTGGTGACAAGAACGCAGGAAGTGTAGGACCTAAGTGAATGTTTTTCACA
Organism: Vallitalea sp.; assembly: GCF_025211055.1. Lineage (GTDB taxonomy): Bacteria > Bacillota > Clostridia > Lachnospirales > Vallitaleaceae > Vallitalea. The sequence goes on from NZ_JAOARO010000065.1 coordinate 289, forward strand.
CCTAGATGCAATAGAGCTAATAACACTATTACTGCTTTTTGCTCATACCAAGCAATATTATATGCAATAGGTAATTCATTGATATCATTAAGTTCAAATACCTCTTTTAATTTGAGAGCAATGACAGCAAGTGAATATGAATCATTACATTGTCCAGCGTCTAATACTCTAGGAATTCCACCTATATCACCTAAAGGTAATTTATTGTACTTATATTTTGCACAACCAGCTGTAAGAATAACTGTATCATTAGGTAATTGTTTAGCAAAATCTGTATAATAATCTCTTGACTTCATTCTTCCATCGCACCCAGCCATCACAAAAAATTTCTTGATTGCTCCAGTCTTAACAGCTTCAACAACTTTATCAGCAAGTGCAAAAACTTGAGCATGTGCGAATCCACCAACTATTGATCCTGTTTCAATTTCAGTAGGAGAATCTAATTTCTTAGCATGTTCTATAATCTCAGTGAAATCTTTTTTACCATTTTCATCAGCTTCAATATGTTTACATCCTGGGAATCCTGAAGCTCCAGTTGTATATATTCTATCCATATGATTTGCCTTTGGAGGTACTATACAATTAGTAGTAAATAACACTGGTCCATTAAATGATTCAATTTCTTCTTTTTGTTTCCACCAAGCATTTCCATAGTTTCCTACGAAATTATCGTATTTCTTGAATGCAGGATAGTAATGAGCAGGTAACATCTCACTATGTGTATATACATCAACACCTGTTTCCTTAGTCTGCTCTAATAATTGTTCCAAATCACTAAGATCATGACCTGATATTAATATAGCAGGATTATTCCTTACACCTATATTTACTTCTGTGATTTCTGGATTACCATAAGTACAAGTATTTGCATCATCAAGCATTGCCATAGTATCCACACCATATTTTCCAGTTTCAAGAGTTAGTGCCACTAGATCATCTGCACTTAATGTATCATCAAGTGTTGCAGCTAATGCTTTAGTAATGAATGTATATATCTCATTATTTTCTTTACCTAAGTTATAAGCATGATGTGCATAAGCAGCCATACCTTTTACTCCATATGTTATTAATTCTCTTAATGAACGAACATCTTCATTTTCAGTTGCTAGTACACCTACAACCACGCTATCTGCTTTTGCTTCTATCTTACTATTTGAATCTGCTGTCCATGTAACGCTATCATGTAAATCATCAAGAACAATACCTTTTTCTTCTAATTTATTCTTTAATTCATCTCTTAGTATTAGTCCTTCTCTTATTGTCTTATAAAATACATTTTCATCAAAATTAGCATTTGTTATTGTCATGAATAATCCATTTATTATTAATTCATTTACTTGGTTAAGATTAATCTCAACTTTTCTAGCTTCATTAGCTAATATTGAAATTCCCTTCATAGTATAGATAAGTAAATCTTGTAGATTAGCGACTTCTGATTTTTTACCACAAACTCCTGCTAATGTACATCCAGTTCCCTTTGCAGCCTCTTGACATTGATAACAAAACATAGTAGGCAAATCTCCTTTCGATTTAAAAAATTTATTTTTTGTTTAATTGCTTTCTGTGTTTTTTTTGGTTTTGGTTAACCAGTGACTAAAGTATAACATGGGGTTGAATAGATTTCTGTAACGTATGTTACCAATGAGAAATTTTTAACAAAAAAAGATGATCCTGTTATATACAAGAATCATCTTTTAATGTATTTATTTTTTTAGTTATTACGTTGATAATTTATTACCCTTTTTTAGATATCTTTTTGATACATTTGACTATATTTTTCATTTCTAGCTTTCATTATTTCATTTATATCGACTGAATTCTCTTTAGTCAATTTAGGTATATCAATTTCAACTTTTTTATTTATATTATATATTTTTTTATTGAATTCAAGATCTAATTTAATAACTCCAGATACTTCATCATATAAACTATCTTCATCATCAAATTTTTGATTAGTTAATTTATCTCTTACAGCCATAACTTTTTTTATATTAGCAATATCTATATTCAAATCTATTACACCTGATTCGTTAACAATATAACCATCTTTATTAATAGCATATTCTATAACTATACCTTTTTCACCTAATAAATTACATTTGCATAATTTATCTGTAAAGGCATTAATGTTTTCTTTTAATAAAGGCTTATTTTCATCTAGATTCTCAATAAAACTATCAATTTCTTCTTTAACTTTTTTGATTTCTTCTTCAGGCTTGTTAATCATCTTTGAGATAATATCCATATATTCATTGAAGAACTCAACCGCTTCTTTATTATCTAATAAATTATTAGCTGAATAATTTATTAACTTACTTAGTGACTCGTTGTCTAATGATAGTTCATAAACATATGCTGTCTTACCATCAATTGTTTTTCTTCCTTTATTCTTTACTAATTTTAAATTAGGTTTATATTGTAAAGCATAGTCTTTTAAGAATTTCTTAAATCTATCTTGTAACTCTAATACTAATTTACTATCATAAATAATATCTTCATTATTTTCTTGATTAATTACAAGATATTGCTTACCAGCTAACTCCTGATTAGGTGGAAGCATCATTATAGATGGTAATTTTATTACTTGTAGGGATTTAGAATTCTTTTGTGACATTTTATGATCTGCCCAATATTCTACTCCCATACCAATCCCACCAAAAACAAATTTGGTGTCTACATACATTTTTCTTGATGTCTTTTGTTTGTTTTGCTGTAATTTTGTGTGAATGTTAATCTTGGAATCCTGTAATAACATTTTAACTGAATCAATACTTGACTGCTCTTCTTCTGAAAATCCTTCTGTCACTAATGTTATTGAAATATCTGTATCATTTTCATTTGAAGTGACTTCTAATGATTTCTTAAATGCATTATATAATTTACTCTCATTATAATCACATCCAACAAATATTAACATAACAGATAATGCACACACTATTATTACTGATATTTTTTTCATACTATATACCTCCATATATTGTCTTTTTTTGTCACTATTAATTATAAACCATGTTAAGTATATTGTAAATCAATTATTTATTTGACATCAGTTTGTAATTTATCATAATTAACTATATATTTAGTAATGTTTTTATTTCTATATTAAATAACTCATAATTTTATTCGAAGCAAAACAAATCCAGAGAAAAATATTTATCTCTGGATTTATTATATATTCTTGTTAATAATAAATATTATATATTAGTCAATAAGATTTATAGACTATTAATTACTTCTTCAGGTGTATCAACTATTTGAAATTTATTAATAAATTCTGTTCCACCAAGTCTTTTTAATTGTGACATAGCAATAACTGAATCAAGTTTTACGTAATATCTCTTTTTAAATGGTGTTTCTAAATATTTATTTAGTGCTAATGTTAATACTTCTCCTACTTCTGGTGTAGAAGTTGATTGCTTTCTTGCATCTACTAAAAATACGTACTCATTTACATTAATCATTTTTAATTTGCTTTCATATTCTTTCAAACAATCTTTAGCTTCATCTAATGTGAACATCCCATCAGCTACTAAAGATACTAATTTTTTACTTGAATCTACGTTAATTTTATACATATGTATACCTCCTAGTACATGTTTTGTTATTTAATATTAAATATCATATTCTGGGTCAAGTGTTTTATAGAATAATTTACAATCCAATGATTTTTCAGGTGGTACTTCTTTAAAATGTTCGGTCTCAGCATAATTTGTATGTATAAGCATCCCTTTTTTATCATGAACAAGCTTAAATTCAAAATATTTTGATATCAATGTAGCAGATTTAATATTGGTAGCTTCAAGAAACATGCCTTTATAACCTCTTTTTATTGCATCATCCTGACAGATTTTCACTAAGTCTTTTGCAATTTCTTTTTTTAACTTATCTGACTTAACACCAATCATAAACATATGTACAAAATCATTCTTTTTAATTTTTTTATTTGTTTTGTAATAAATAGTATCCAAAAACCTCTTATCAAGTACTTCAAGCAATTCACAGATTTTATTCATGGGCTCTAAATTATCTGTAAATGGTGATACCTCTCCATCGGGGTCAAAATCTTCACATGCTAATACACCTATGATTCTATTGTTCTTTCTGTTTATAGCTATATAACACAATCCTTGTTCTACAACATTTTTCATGTAACTATAAACAAATTCATTAAAATCCTCAAATGATAAGTGAACAGCCTGTACCATTGGTTCAGATATTGTTTCTTTCTTTACTGTTACCCCCGCAAAAGTTTCAGCAAGACATTTTGCTGCTTCAGCAATCAATTCTTCATTTTTACTATCTAATCGCTTATACTCTAATTCTATATTTAATTGTTCCAAAAATCTTACTAAAAATACTTTATCATAATAAACTTCTTTTTCTTTCATTATTTCCCCTCTTTCAACTATTCAATTAAACAAATAAAATAATTCATCCAAGAAATGATAAAATATACTATATTCTTATGGCAGGAAGATTCTTTAATATAAAAAAGTACTGATATAACATTTCGCATAACGTTACTAGTCCAACAAAAAACAGCTACTAATAATAGTGGCTGCCAAAAAATTATTGTACGGCAACCTGGCAGTCTTAGAATATAATCCCTTAGACCCATAGCTTTGCGTCCCTATTTTTCAATAGGTTTGCTATTATTTAAACAAACAATATTTAATACTGGTGTTATTATAACATTATTATTCTTTGTTTTCAATTTATTTTATAGAATAAATTTTCCCGATCACCTTTTTTTGTAATTCTAACTTAATTTATAATTATTACTAATTGTCTATCTCAATATAGATAATTTATACTAATAAAGCACTATTTCTATTTATCTCTTTATCTTAATACATTGTGTTTATTAATTATTACCCTTCAAATAAATTCATCTATATCATTTAATATTAATTACTATATTGTACTGCTCTTATATTAAACATAACTAAGAGTGATGAAAATGCTATTTATTTCAAGATTGTAAAATATAGGATTACAATAATTCCTAACACAATTCTGTACCAGCCGAATACTTTAAAGTCATGTTTTTTGATATATCCTACTAGGAATTTGATAGCTAATATTGAAACTACAAAAGCAACTATCATTCCTGTTAAAAGAACTAATAATTCTAAACTTGTAAATTCAATACCGAATTTTAGTATCTTGATTATACTTGCACCAAACATAACTGGCATAGCCAAGAAAAATGTAAATTCAGCGGCTACAGTTCTTGATGTTCCTATAAGTATTGCTCCTAATATGGTTACTCCAGAACGTGAAGTTCCTGGAATTAGTGATAGTACTTGGAACAAACCTATTATAAGTGCTGTCTGATAAGTAAGCTCAGAAATATCATTAACTTTACAAGTTCTGCCTTTGTTCCATTTCTCTATGATAATAAATAATATACCATATAATATCAATGTAATAGTAACTGTCTGATAGTTATAGAATAATTCATCCATCTTATCGTCAAATAATATACCTACGATTCCTGCTGGAATACATGCAATGACAATCTTTACCCATAAAAGAATAGTATCTTTTTTAATAAATTGTCTTTGTTTAAACGAAAAGGGAAAAATCTTCTTCCAGAAAATAACCACAACTGCCATTATTGCCCCTAGCTGAATTACAACGAAAAACATTTTCTTAAAAGCTTCTGACATATTTAACTTAAGAAATTCATCAACTAGAATCATATGACCTGTACTGCTTATTGGCAACCATTCTGTAACTCCCTCTACGATACCAATAATCAATGCTTTAAATATCTCAATAATATCCATATAAAAAACTTCCTCCTGAGTAAATAGCTTGTTCTATGTTGTAAAAATAATACATTTCTTCAATTATACATTAAATCAAGTCACATGCGCAACAAGATAAGCATTAAAAAAACCTTAAGTTTATTAATATTCTATAAAAAAAGAAGCTACACCTCATTCCGTAGCAACTTTTCTATTAGATAAATAAGTTCTTGTCAATGGATACTTTCATAAATATTTTTATTACTTATATTGTCATTATAATTAATTATTTCTCCCTTTCTAAGTGAAGTTCTTAATCCTTTAATGACTTTATCCATCTTTTCTAATTCTTGCAGCATAGCTTTTTCTTCTTTTCCTGTTTCTATAACCTTATATATACCACCGTTTCTTATAACTATTCTCTTATCAGCCATAAGTGCCAAACTAGGGTCATGAGTTGCCATTAATACAATCTTTTCTTTGCTGACAAGAAGACCCAGTGCTTTTTTTCTATCAATACCAGCATTCTCAATTTCATCTATTAATACAATAGGGGACGTGCTTAGAATAGCTGTATCCGCTATCATCAAAGCTCTAGATTGTCCACCACTTAGGCTAGTGATAGGCGTATTAAGGTCAAAAGATTCTCCTGCTAGATTATTAGCAGCTTCAATAATCTTATTTATTACTTTTTCTTCATTTTCAACCATACGACTTTTTGCATGTAGTTCAAGAAATTCACTGACAGTTAGATCCATTACAAAATTCATGTTCTGTGATAGTTGTGCCACTAATTTATTGCCTGATGAAAACCTCCATTTTTTATCTGGTTTTTCACCATTGATTAGGATTGCTCTACCTGTTGGGGTATCTTCATTAGCTGTCCATTCTATATCAGCTAATAATCTACTTTTACCTGAACCTGTTGGACCAACAATAGATATGATCTCACTTTTATTAATAGTGATATTATCAAAATTTTCTTTTTGTCCGAATTTATCATATCCAGCTATAATTGTTAATGAATCAACTGCTTTTTCTTCTTTGATACCTAGAAAATCTAACATAGTATTAATATATACAATTATATCATCAGTCAATTTGGTTGTGTCTATAGCCCATTCTTCTCTTTCTTCTTCTGAAAAATGTTCTAGGAAACTTATAAAAGTCTCATCTCTATAATCATCAATCTCTAGTTTATTATCAGCAAAGAACGCTATAATAAAGGGATATTTATTTTCTATTTCATTAATTGTCAGTTTATTAAGTTTATCTCTATTTATCATCTTCATCACCTAATTTCATTTTTCTTACATTACCCATTTGATAATCCTCACCTATTCTAGTTTCACCTAAACAGTATGAACAAAGTGCTGATGGCATTGAGAATCTTAATTTTTTCCCTTTTACTGTACGTGTATCAATTTCTTCGTCATATAGTAGAGTACTTAATTCAAATGCACCTTGTCCAGTTAACCCATTGATATGCATTGTAACGGCTTTTGGATTAACAGAATTAACTCTTGAAGAAAACACTTCCCGCTCTGCTTGTGATACAATGTCACCTTTGGTAATTACAACTATATCAGCAGATTTTAACATTGGTCCTATTTTCTTAGGAGTATTTATCCCACTAAGATTATCAATTACACAAATTGCTTTGATATCCTTAATATATGGCGAACAACGATTACAAAGTCCTGCACTCTCAGTAATTAATAAATCCAAGTTTTCTTTTATCCCCCACTTAACAACTTCTTCAATATTACTGACAAAGTAATGGTCCGGGCAAAGAGAACCAGACAAACCTTTCTTAACAGGTATTCCTGCTTTTTTATATAATATATCATCATCTGTATAGAGACAGTCAAATTTTACTACACCTACTGATAATCCTCTTTTTTGAAGAGCACCAATTGTTTTAAGAATCACTGATGTCTTGCCTGAAGATGGAGGTCCGGAAATAGTAACTAGATTCATATTTATCACCTTCCTCTCTATTTAACTTCTATATTTTCATTGAATATACTTTCACATCTTTTTATTAATTCACCCATATCATTATTGTATATATAATCCCAACCTAACCACATATATTTATGTTCCATTGATATCATGTTATCCACTTGGGGATTAACACTTGGGAACTTACCGTTATGTGATAAGATTTCTCCTACTTCTTTTGAAGCAAAAAAATCAACAACTGGTTCTAACATATCTTTTTTGCTCTTCTTTGATAGTAAGAATATCGGACTTATTATAGCTCCATCTGATGGCCATATAGGTCTCATAGGCCCTTCATTTTTAATCATCTTAGTAAAGAAATAAGGCATTATTGTAACAACTGGTTTATCTTGTTTTCTATGGGATTTTACCATTTCAGAAGGATGCATTCCTGTTGATAGGCATTTTCCTAGTTTTCTCAATCCTTCTTCCCCATATTTTTGATGAATATTCAATAATATGGCGTTAAATAAATCAAAATCGCCAATTGGCAGGCTAATACTATTCTCAAACTCTGGTTTTAATATATCTTCCCATGATTTTGGCATATCTCTGTCATCTAACTCTTCTATATTTACTAAAAATACTGCTGGCACTACCCCTATTATTGAATAATTATTATTAGGATCTTTTAGAGATATTTCTTCATTATCAAATTCCTTATTATAATGTTTCATTTTGGTTATATCTTCAAAAACACCTTTTGAAGCCCATTTGCCAATTAGTTTTTTGTCAAAAAATAAATCAAATCCTGCTGATATGAATATATCTGATAAAACATCTTCATCTTCATTTTTCTCTAATGATTCTTTTAACCAATCTACTCCCATGGATGCTGCTTTTAATTCATACTCCATTTTAGTACCTAGTTTATTACCAGTGCCTTCCATCCATTTATTGAAAGATTCCATTAGTGGTATTCTCACTGGGCAAGGTAAAATTCCTTCAATTTTTATGTCAGCATTATTATTAGTAACTTTATCAGTTTCATCATTTATAGCTTTGTTATGATTTATCGCATCTACAAGATTCTCGGTAAATACATAAAGATTTATTTTTTTCATCTTCAATGCTGTTTCAAGAGTTATCGATTTTCCTATCAATTTCCTTTGTTTTTCGTCTTGCATTCCTTCAAATCCTATTGATTCAAATAAATCTATGGTCTCAGGATAACGTTCTGTAATATCATATAATGAATCATTTACATTAAAATATTTTGTCATAATATCCTTCCTTTCAATTATATATGGTAATAAATAATTCTATTTTATCATTAACTTATTATTTATTATACTATTATTTATTATTTTAGCTGTATCATATGTTACCAAATAAAATTTAGCATAAAAAAACTTACTAAACCCTTACACTTATAATGTGAGGGTTTAATAAGTTTTAGTCATTTTATTTTTTGTTGTGACAACGCTTTAATGTAGTAGCAGTCACGCATTTTATCCCTTTTCTATATTTTTGCTAACCATTGTCCACAGAATGGATCAACAGGATTGATCCCTTTGAATTCAGATCTACCTAACATTTTATTTATTACTGCTTCAATAACATCTTTACTACTTGTGTAACCGTTAATGAATGTTTTAACTTGTGGTACATCCATTAAATGATATGGATTGGCTACAGAGATAAATGCTGTAGGCAAATCTTGTATGAACCACGGAACATTAATACCCATTGGAGCTGCCCATGTTAATCTTACTACTGTTTGGTTACTGTATGTTGCAATATTGGCAAAATAAAGAGCAACATCATAGTTATCTTTAAAGCTCGCCACTGATTGTTCCATATCTCTCATTGTTAGTCCTTCTGTTTGAAATATTGTAACATCAAATCCTTCTTTTTCAAGCAATTCTTTAAATAGCCTATGCTTATTAGAACCACCAAAATGATTCATTTCATCACCTAGAACAAATAGCAGTACCCTTTTGTGTTTTTTTAATGAAAGTGGTAATAACTGTTGTGAATCTTTTACTAATGTGATTGATTGATCTGCACATTGTTTTACCCACTGAATATGTTCTTCACATTGTAATATCTCTAGCTCTGTTTTCTTAGGAATCAATGTCCCTTCTTGTTTTTTCTTATGTAAATCTAATGACGCCTTTGTTGCTAATATTCTTGTAACAGCTTCATCAATTCTTTCTTCTGTCAAGATACCGTTTTCAATCCCTAGCATCATGAATTCAAAATCTTCTTCCAAGCTCTTATTGAATAAGAACATATCACACCCTGCTGCAATAGAATAAGGTACTGCTTTTTCTCTACTCATAGGCATTGTAAATCCAGCCATAGGTGTTGCATCTGTAACAATCATTCCATTAAATCCTAATTTTTCTCTTAGTAGTCCCTTAAGAAGTTCTGGTGCTAATGTTGCAGGCATTATTTCATCATCTTCTATATCAGGTCTAAGCATTTTTGAATACGCAGGCTGCATAATATGCCCAACCATAACTGTACGAGCTCCCTCATCAATCAATCCTTTATATACTTTACCATATGTTTCATCCCATTTTTCAACTGATAGAGAATTGATTGTTGTCAATAGGTGTTGGTCTCTTTCATCAACTCCATCACCTGGGAAATGTTTAATTGAAACACAGCCTCCATTTTCTTGAATACCTTTCATATACGCTTTACCCATTTTTAATACTCTTTCTGGGTCTGATCCATATGTCCTTATGTTGGTTATCGGGTTTCTCCAGTTATAATCAATATCTATGACAGGTGCATATGCCCAGTTACAACCTACTGCACTAGCTTCTCTACCACAGATAACTCCAAGTTTATATGCCATTTCTTCATTATCAGTAGCAGCTACCTGCATTTGTGTACCCATCAATGTACCATCTATAGCCGTACCGGTTCCACCAGTTTCTAGATTGGCTGCAACCAATAATGGTACTTCTGAATTTTCTTGTAAGATTTTATGTGCATTATGTACTTCTTCTCCAGTACCCGGTCTGAACATAATAGCTCCTATCTTAATATCTTTTACCATGTGTTTTAAATAATCTTCATTATCTGATAAACCAATAGGAGCAAAAAGCTGCCCTACCTTAGTTTTTAAATCCATGCCTTCAAGTGTATCCTTAACCCATCCTATATCTTCATCTTTTAAATAAAACGGATTACCTTTTAAATCTATCATTATAATTTCCTCCTATCGTACTAATATTCTCTCGGAATCTCTAAGCCAGTAAATTCAACGCTTCTAGATTCCTTTTTATTAAAACCCCCCACTTTTTTGTCAAAAACCATTGACATATTCATCGAAAAATGTGCGCTTCGCGCCTTGATTATGAAATATAT
>NZ_JAOARO010000066.1 GCF_025211055.1 Vallitalea sp.
GGTAAATATTTATTGGAACTTACTAATAAACTAGGCTGTACATATAAGGATTCATTGAATATTATAATAAATGAAATCCCAGTATTTGATTTAGGTGCGGACCAAACTCATTGTTTGAAATCAGGTGAAACGATTGAATTAATAGCTCCTCTAGACGATTGCACATATTTATGGAATACAGGAGAAAGTACAAAATCAATATCTATTTCCAAGTCAGGTAAATATTTATTAGAACTTACTAATAAACTAGGCTGTACTTATAAGGATTCATTGAATATTATAATAAATGAAATCCCAGTATTTGATTTAGGTGCAGATCAAACACATTGTTTGAAATCAGGTGAAACGATTGAATTAGTAGCTCCTCTAGATGATTGTATTTATTTATGGAATACAGGCGAAAGCACAAAATCAATATCTGTTTCCAAATCAGGCAAATATTTACTAGAATTGACCAATAAACTAGGCTGTACATATAAGGATTCTGTGAATATTATAATAAATGAAGTCCCAGTATTTGATTTAGGCGCAGACCAAACTCATTGTTTAAAATCAAGTGAAACAGTTGAATTAATAGCTCCTTTAGACGATTGTACATATCAGTGGAATACCGGAGAAAGTTCAAAATCAATATCTATTTCCAAGTCAAGTAAATATTTACTGGAACTGACCAATAAATTTGGCTGTACTTATAAAGATTCGGTTAATATTATAATAAATGAAATTCCAGTATTTGATTTGGGTGCGGATAGATTAGAATGTGTTAAGTCAGGTGAAGGTTTAGAATTGAAAACTAGTATTAAAGATGTTAATTATTTATGGAGTACAGGAGATTTAACTAGTAGTATTTATATAAGAAAATCAGGTTTGTATAAACTAAAGGTTTCAAACTCAAAACTCTGTTCGTATGAAGATTCAGTAAATATTGAATTGAATTATAAACCTGTTTTTGATTTAGGTAAAGATATAGAATTATGTTATGGAAGCAAAAGAATACTAAGTTCTGGATTAATAGGTATGAATTATAGTTGGAATACTGGTTCAACTCAAGCTGAGATAAAAGTAGATAAAACAGGAGAATATATCTTGGATGTGAATGATGGAGTATGTTCATATATTGACACGATTAAAGTAAAGGTTTTACCTAAAAATGAAGTAAAAATCGTGAATGAAAAAAATAATTTCTGTGTAGGAGATTCTAGTTTGATTGGAATCAATAAAAAGGACTATTGTAGTTATTACTGGTACTATGAAGACAAAATTATAAATAGAAGAAATGTAGAAGATTTTTATGTTAAGGCATCAGGTGAGTATAAAATAGTACAGAAAGATCATCATAATTGTGTATCTATCGATAGTATTGAATTAGTTATATATCCAAAACCAGTAGTTGATTTAGGACCAGATATCAATTTATGTAAAGGTGAGGAGTTGAAATTAAAAGCTCCATTAGTTTACGATACCGAGTGGGTGCCAGGAGGGAAGCCTAAGGATTTGAGTATTTTAAGTTCTGGTCGTTACAGACTGTATGCAACTAATGAAAATGGCTGTACAGGTTTTGATGAAATAGATATAAGAATAAAGACAGATCCAGATGTTGATTTAGGACATGATACTATTATAGGTGCAGGAACTAATGTTATACTAGATGCTGGAGTTGGATACGTCGAATATGAGTGGAGTGATAATTCAACAGAGCAGACCCTAACTGTAAGCAGGGATGGTGAATATTCAGTAAATGTAATGGATGTTTATGGCTGTAGGGGAGATGGAAATATTAAGGTTTCCGTAAATCCTTATCCGGAAATTCATTTAGGTTCAGATGTGAGAATATGTAAAGGTAGTGCTTTGGTATTAGATGCAGGTAAGTGGAATCGATATCAGTGGAATAATGGTAGTAAGGAGAGAGCCATTAAAGTTGCAAAAGAAGGAGTTTATTCTGTGAAAGTTTGGGATGATTATGGAATAAGTACAAAAGATAGTATAGAATTAAGCTATTTTGAATCAGATCATAATATTTTCTCCAAGGATACAATCATACTAAAAGGAGAAGATTCTTATGAAATCAATATTGAGGATATATTTATTGATTATGAGTGGAATGATGGGTCAAAAAATGACAGATTGGTTGTGAGGAAGTCTGGTATTTACTCCGTTAAAGTGACAGATATTAATGGATGTATTTCTCAATCAAGTACTTTTGTGGATTTTAGAAGCGCTGATTATTTAGCTCCAAATGTGTTTTGCCCTAACAAATCAGGTAATAATGAAGCGTTTTATTTAGTATTTGATGGTAAAGTTAAAGATTTTGAACTTTATATTTATTCTAGATGGGGTGAGTTAGTTTATAGTTTAAAAATGGATGAGGTTGACTCCAATTACTTGAAAAACAAGGGTTGGTCAGGTATTTATAATAGTATTGATTCAGGTATAGGAATTTATTTATGGTTGTTATTTTATGATGGAAAAGAACAAGCATCGGGAACTGTTACATTAATTAGATAAATAATCGCTTTTTTTTATAACCAAATTGTCAAAAATTACGTTAAATATCATATAATCTAATTCAGTATAGATTATAGTCTTGATATTGTTGAGTCTAAATTGTTTTTAGATTATAAGAATAAAAGAAAAGATATATAGTAGTAAAAGCTAAGTGTATAAGGATGAGAAAAATAATCATATGTTTATTCTTTAGTATGTTTGTGGTTGAGTTGTATGCTCAAGATGTAGAATTTTCTCAATTCTATGCCAATAAATTATATATGAATCCCGCATTTGCAGGGTCTATATATGACTCAAGATTGGCATTGAATTATAGAAACCAGTGGCCTGAAGTTAGGTCAGCTTATGAAACATATGCAGTATCATATGATTTTTATTCGTATTTGTTGTCAGGAGGATTGGGGGTGTCTGTTTTGCAAGATTCACAAGGTGGTGGAATACTAAAGACAACCAGCATGAGTGGAATATATTGTCACACTTTTAATTTCAGAAAAGGTTTGATGGTTAAGGGAGCTCTTCAAATGGGATTTACAGAAAGACATTTAGATTGGACTAGTTTTGTATATCCTGATCAAATAGATGATTTTCACCTTACGGGAATTCCTAGTCAATTTACTAACGAAACAGTGCCAGATAATAATAAGAATGGATTTTTCGATTTATCATCTGGTGTATTGATTGGCTATAAGGAGATGTTTCTAGGTTTTGCAGCTCACCATCTTTTAGAACCTGACGAGACATTCAAGGATGAAAGTGATTATTCGAAGTTACCTAGGAAATATACAATTCATTTTGGTATGGAGATACCTTTGTCGATAAGAGGACTTCATCGAGAAGTTTACAGACTTTCTCCCAATGTTGTTATGAGACATCAAGGCAGTAATAAGCAAATCAACTATGGTTTGTACGCCATATATAATAAACTTATACTAGGAATGTGGTATAGAGATAATTTTGAATTAGAATATGATGCTGTTATTCTTCAAATTGGATATAAATATCAAAATTGGCAGCTTTCATATAGTTATGATAAAACAATATCAAAATTAGTACATACTAATGCTGGAGCCCATGAGATTTCTGTTAATCTTAAGATAAATAATCATTACCATAAGAAATATAAGTGTATAGAAAGATATTACCGAAAAAAACATAGGGTTGGTCGTATCTCTTGTCCAGCTTTTTAGAAAAGAGGTATTAAATTATGGGTGATTTAGATATAAGCATTTAAGCAAAAGTATATAAATTTGTTTAAGTGCTTGTTTTATATGTGTTTATATTTGGTTGTAATCTTGCGAAGAATAAAATAGAATAGTATAAACTCAATAAATATAAATTTTTCAAATTAAGCTTTCAAACTCTATACTTTTTTTATAATATTACATCCGAAAATAATTTTTGATTTATTAAAAGCTTTTATATGACTAAACTTTTAGTATTCAGGGTTAAATATAATTTAAACTTACTAATGTGAGGTCTATTTGAATTTTTGCTTATTCCATAAAATGGAAAAATAAGTCTTAATTTTAAAAATATCTCGAAATAAAAAATTAGATAGAATAGAGTTTAGAATTCTTATTCAAATTTATAATACTGGAAAATATTGTGTAACCTGCAATACCTTATGGATTGGATATTATAATTTGAAAATCATTTTTACTCGTGTATTATGGTAGTTTTATTATTTTGAGTTGAAATATTTGCAGGCCAATTTTTTTATTAATTTTTGACCTATAGTATATGATATTCGCATCTTTAGAAGAAAGACCGGTTACAACTATTGGATCGGATACTAGATGTCCGTGAAAAATAAAAACCTTCCTAAATCTTATTAGGGGTATCCAAACTTTTTTGCTGGTTTGGAGTATTGTTTTTGGATATATATAAAATCTAAGAATAAATATTTACCCATTGATAACCTTATAACATAAAAATCAGATAAACAAATAAGTTGAAAATAGTCAATAAGAAATAAAGCTTATTTGTTTAATTAATTATGTAAAATTATGAGTAAAATACATTATATCAGTCCAGAAAGACTAACTTTTGATATTATTGAAGAAATTATTGAGAACGATTATAAGTTAGCTTTAAGTGAAGAATCGAAAGCTTTAATTTTAAAATCTAAAGAATATTTAGATAATAAAATAGCAGCATCAGAAAAACCTATATATGGAATAACAACTGGATTTGGATCATTATGTAAGATTTCTATTCCAGAAGAAGATCTTAGTCAATTGCAAGCTAATCTTGTGATGTCTCATGCTTGTAGTGTAGGTAATATTGTTCCTGAGAAAGTTATTAAGTTAATGCTTATGCTTAAAGCTCATGCATTGTCTTTAGGAAAATCAGGTGTTCAATTATGTACAGTTGAAAGAATTATAGAGATGTACAATGAGAATATTCTTCCTGTTGTTCGAGATCTTGGTTCGTTAGGAGCATCTGGAGACTTAGCACCATTGGCAAACTTATTTTTACCACTTATTGGAGAAGGAGAAGCTATCTATAATGGAGAAATTGTCGATTCAAAAAAAATACTAGAAGAAAAAAATTGGGAACCAATTAAATTGGGAGCAAAAGAAGGTTTAGCCTTATTGAATGGAACCCAGTTTATGAGTTCTCATGCAGTTTATACACTTCTAAAAGCATTTAAGCTTGTGAAATATGCAGATATAATAGGTGCTATTTCATTAGAAGGATATGATGGAAGAATAGATCCATTTTTATCACCAATTCACGAAGCAAGACCACATGCTGGACAGATTGAAACGGCAAGAAATATAAGATCATTACTTGAAGGAAGTGAATTTATTTCAAATGAAAAGAAGCATGTTCAAGATCCATATTCTTTCCGTTGTATGCCACAGGTTCATGGTGCAAGTAAAGATGCAATAAATTATGTAGCTTCAGTTGTAGAAACTGAAATCAACTCAGTAACAGATAATCCAACTATTTTTGTTGAAGAAGATATGATTATCTCAGGAGGAAACTTCCATGGTCAACCACTAGCCTTGGTATTAGACTTCTTGAGTATTGCAATGGCTGAATTAGGAAGTATTTCAGAAAGAAGAACATATAGATTAATTTCAGGAGATAGAGATTTACCAGAATTTTTGATTACCAATTCAGGATTAAATTCTGGATTTATGATACCACAATACGCAGCAGCAGCAATTGTTAGTCAAAACAAACAATTATGTTCACCTTGCTCCGTAGACTCTATCCCTTCATCTAACGAACAAGAAGATCATGTAAGTATGGGAGGTAATGCCGCAACTAAATCAGTTAGAGTAGCTGATAATGTTGAGCGTGTATTAGCAATCGAACTTATGAATGCAGCTCAAGCAGTAGATTTACGTCGCCCTGGAAAATCATCATCATTTATTGAAGAATTCCTAGGTCAATTTAGAGAGACTGTTAGCTTTAACGAATTCGACCGTGTTATGTATAAAGACATTGATGCGGCTGTTGAATTCTTGAAGCAAGGAGAGTTTGTTAAAAACTAATCGCATAGCAAAACTATATTAACCAAAATTAGCTCCACTTAATTGTGGAGCTTTTTTTGTGATAATTAATTTGTAAATCATAATATTAATAGAATCTGTTAGTCAAATATTATAATTTCATTTTTAATATTCTTGCTGAAGTATTACATTTACCAATTGTAGATAAATTCTGTTTTTTGAGTTTCTATCTTGAAAAAGTTCACCATAAATTAAATATAAAAAAGTGATTAAAACCAAAGTAATAGCAAATATACTAGGTAAACTCCTAGTAGGAGAGAGTTTCTTCCTTATAATTTCATTAGTTGTATCCTTGCTTTATGGGGAGGAGGATATCAAAGCTTTTTTATATACATCTATTATTTGCCTTTCAGCTGGTAGCTTAAGTTATTTATATGGTAAATCACAAGAAAAAAAATTGGGTAAACGTGAAGGCTATATTATTGTGAGTCTTGTTTGGGTGGTGTTTTCATTATTTGGGGCTTTGCCATATGTGTTTAGTGGTTATATACCTAGTTTTACAAATGCCTTTTTTGAAACCATTTCAGGTTTTACAACCACAGGCTCATCCATACTTAATAATATTGAGGACTTACCTCACGGTTTGTTATTCTGGAGATCGCTTACTCAATGGCTTGGAGGTATGGGTATAATCGTATTGTTCTTAGCAATACTTCCAACTTTGGGAATAGGGGGTAGAGAGCTTTTCGTTGCAGAAGTACCAGGACCTTCCCCAGATAAATTGACTCCTAGAATTAAAGAAACTGCAAGAAATTTATGGGGCTTATATCTATTATTCACAATTGCTGAAACCATTTTATTATGGATAGGAGGTATGAATTTCTTTGATGCTCTCAATCATTCTTTGACAACCATGGCGACAGGTGGGTATTCTACAAAACAAGCAAGTATTGGTCATTATTCATCTCCATATATACAATATGTGATTATTATTTTTATGATAATCGCTGGAACTAATTTTACAATCTCGTACGCAGCTATAACTGGAAAAGCAAAGAAGATATTCAGAGATGAGGAATTTAAATTTTATCTTATTATTATTGTTGGATTTAGTATAGTGATAGCTTTAAGTCTTTATATGGGAGGTCAGTCGCTTGAGCCCGCTATTCGAGATTCTCTGTTCACTGTCGTTTCTATCATTACTACCACTGGTTATGCTACAGCCGACTATCTACTTTGGGCTCCAATATTGGGTATGATGATATTTGTTTTGTTTTTTGTAGGAGGTTCTGGAGGCTCTACAGGAGGAGGAGTAAAAGTTGTTAGAATTTTAATATTGTTGAAGAATTCTTATTATGAACTAAAACGTTTAGTGCATCCGAAAGCAGTAATTCCTATAAGGTATAATAGTGCTGCTGTAAATCAAAAAACAGTCACAAATATTCTTGCTTTTTTTATTTTGTATATCATGATATTTATGTTCTCGTCAGTGGTTATGAGTTTTTGGACTGATGATGTATATACAGCTTTGAGTGCTACAGCAACAACCCTAGGGAATATTGGTCCTGGTTTTGGTGAAGTTGGACCTATGAATAATTTTGCTAGTATGCCAGATGCTGCCAAATGGTTTTTAAGTTTTTTGATGTTGGTTGGACGTCTTGAGATTTTTACTGTTTTGGTTCTGTTTACAGGTAGTTTTTGGAAACATTAAATTTAGGTGAACTTTTTTTGAGCATTATTGTGGTTTTTTAAATTATCATAATTGTATCCTAATCACCAACCACAAACGCGTACATTTGAAATACATTTAAAATTAGTGTGTTTAATGAGGTGTTTTATGTATTAGGCTTGTTTGATTATCATAATTATTGGAGTTCATTCAATAGAGCCATGTAATGTTTAGTCTGTATGTAAAGTTAGATTGATGGCTGTAAATATATATTGTTAATGAAGACTTCTTGTTTTCATAATTTAGTGTGAGTAAGGTTTGATAATTAGTGTTTTACTCAATATTTAGATTTGTTTTTTTATTATCATAAGTATATTCCAATCACCAACCACAAACGCGTACATTTGAAATACTTTTAAAATTAGTGTGTTTAATGAGGTGTTTTATGTATTAGGCTTGTTTGA
>NZ_JAOARO010000067.1 GCF_025211055.1 Vallitalea sp.
ATATTACGGCTTCTCTTGCCCAACTTGAAGCCTCATCTAAATCTGATAATTGTTTAACAGCATCATCTCTATTTGCACAATCTACTGTATGTAAATAATTCATAAACATCACAGCAGCCTGTTCTCTAGTTATTAGTTCATTAGGATGGAATCTATGATTACCATTACCATTAACTATACCAAGTATATTAGCAACTTTTATATAAGGATTATCTGTATCTGTAAAGTATTCAGTTGTAGTAACTTTGGAAAGAAAAGTTTCTGGAGTTAGTTCCTGAAAATCCCAGCCGCTTTTAGTATCAAAGTGGCAACTATCAATTGATTCATTTCTAACAGTAAAAATAGCAGTAACAAATAACTCGGCAAATTCTTCTCTTGTTATAGGGTGTTGATAATTATTTTGTAAATGTTCTGGTACATACCCTCTATCAATTGCATCCATAACATCTTCTTTTGCCCAATCCGAGGGTTCATCTTCTGCTCCGTATATCATTATATTAGTACTAAAAATCATACTAATAATTAATAATAACGACAATATTTTCTTCATATGTATTATTCTCCTTTGAATGTTTATTTGTTGTTAATAATATATCACACTAGATGGAACATTACAAATTAGAAATCTTATTCCATATGCTTTATATCACAATAATAACCTGCCTTAGCAGCTTCCCTTATAGTAGGGTACAGGTTCTCAACATTAATAAAACTAGGTAGCTTATCTGCGTAGCAGTAATACTTTATACCATCTCTTGTGTAACCCGCAACCATCCTAGCTTTTTGTATCTTAGAACCTGCGACACTAAAGGCGGAAATTGGTCTTGAAGTAGTTAAATCTACGTTTTGCACAAGAGCTAATACGGAAGGACCTTCAATGCAATTAACGCCGGTATAAGTAGTCAAATCTCTTGGAATGTAGAATGTATTAGCCCAACGGGTATTTGTTTCATTTAATTTATTTACTGTATAGGAGATATTAGAAGATATAATTCTACTAATTTCTCCTAGATTATCTTCTTTTGATGATATACCAGGGGGTAATCCTTTATGCTTTGACAGCATATTTTTATTTATCTTTAAAGCATATTCACCACCCATATTAAGGGCATAGGTAGAACCATTATATTCATATGTATAAGGCAATTTTGGACCGAATTTCAGATCCCAATCACCATCACTTAGTTTATTTTCTGGATAATTATTAGCATTACTTATAAGTGTAGGGGTAGCCAAATAGTAGCCATCGTACATAGCAACTACAAAAGCTGGAATAAAATTCATTCTTATATGAGTTTCGTTTGTTTCATCAAAATTCAAACCATAATTAGCTGAGAAAACATCTATAAAAGTTTCAAGAGCTAGATTGGGGTCAGCACTTAGATAATTGGTTTCTGAATAATCCATAGACAAGTCTTTTGAATTAAGTAGCTCCCATATAGCCGCATCTGAAGCATAGTCAACAGCAAAAGACAACTTCAATTGTTCAAACTCTTGTATATCTTTCTGTATATAATTTGAAGAAAATATGATTAATCCTCCCAAATAGTATAAACATACTAATAAAGCGATACCTGTTCTTTTCAAATAATAACCTCCTAATCATGAAAAATTATCGTATCATACCTGCGAGCTGAAAATCTAATTTAGGAGTAGAAACTTTGTTAAAGTATGCAGCTAGTTTTTGAGCAGTAGTATGGTCAATAGCTTGTACATCAACTTCAATAATGTCACCTTGATCCCAATCAGTTATCTTATCAGTTAGGACGTAGGTACAATATGTGCTTCCATTTCCATCTGGATTAACAATTCTCATATAACGTTTAATTTTTATATCTACGACTGCACCATAAGAAGAACAACCAACATAAAAATCAGTTTTATCTAGTTCAGATATATGACCGGTATCAGTAACTTTATCAATAAAATTTGTCATCTCATTTAATATGGATCTTTTGATGGTTAAATCTCTGCTTAGAGATTGAATGATAAGTGGTGCAATAACAAGTAATATAAAAACTAAAAAAAGACCGATAATTCGATTAAAAAAATCACTCATTGGAAATCACCCATTTTCTTTGTATGTTTTTACCTACATATAATTGGATATTCATATTTCTTACGGTAGGCATAGCTGCATAAGCAGCTTGTAAAGCAGGAATTCTATTAGTAAAAAATACAGAATCTATGTTAATGACAGCGCCATTTATTTCAATAATCTTTGGTTCAGGGAAATATTCATCTGCTACAGCTAATAAAAGCATAGTATCATTAGAATTAAACTCTTTTTTATTTGGTAATAACTCTCCCTGAGTTTTCAATGCAGTTTTTTCAATTTGTACACCAAAACCACCTAATTCATTTCTATAAAAAGGACGAGCAAGTGAAATTGTTATGGGTATCAAGATAGCTAATATTATAACTGTTGTGACAATATCAATCATATCATCAGTTTGCATGAGTCTACCTCCTATGGTTTTATTACGATATCATAAGCTTCATTTTGTTTGGTTATATCACAGTTTATTTGGTATTTGAATAATAATTGTAGGTCGTCAATGGAATTGACTCTAATCCCATAAGCCCTACCAGAAATACTTCTAATTGAATCACTGTTCTTTAAGAGAGCTATGTAAATAGAAGAGGCAGGTAAGTCTTGTTGGTAATCAATTATTGATTCTATTTCTGAGGAGTATGTACTAGATATACCATTAACAATCATATTTGACATAGATCTATAGAGTTGTTGTCCACATGTTACAGTTATCCAGCATATACCAACAATAAAGGCTATAACTACTAATACAATTCCTTGTCTTAGAACGGAGTTAACTTCATTTTCCATATGCAATCCTCCTGAATTCTATTCTATTAATATCTCCATTTATGTTTTTTACTACAGAAGATTTATACATTGATTTGTAAGGTAGTATATTTTCTGATATATTTGTTAAATCCCATTTTGTGTCATTAGATGGGAGGGATGTATTCCATTTGTAATTAAATCCATCTTCATCACCTATTGTTGTATCAACCCAGACCTCAGGATAACCTCTAGTTTCAAATATTATTGATATAATATCTTGGGGATAAATTTCATCATTTTCTTCATATCTAAAGTAAGTACGAAATTCTTTTGTTACAGCTACTGCATCTATTTCACGTTGTTGTGCTCTACCTGCCTCACTAGCCATTCTTACTAGTATTACTACGTTCACCAATATAAGCGATGCTATCATAAGTTCAACAAATATCCATATGGCTTTACTCCATTCATCCAATATATATCTCCTCCTTAAGTATTTGAAAAAGTCCTTAGATAGTATGTATCTAAGGACTTAAAAAACTATTGTTGTGTGAAACAAATACCTACTATAGTTCCTGTGGTATCTTTTATAATTTCTGCAAGAAATTTGGCAGTAGGTCTAATAAATGCATCTGTACCAGATTTTTTAGCTTTTAAATAGTTCATGTTATAGGTCATTGTTCCAGAATTACCAGTATCAAGATTTTTTACATACCAAGATTCACCGTCATTTTTATCAAGACCTGATAATTTATAATTTCCACTTTCTGTAACACCATCAAATAAAGCGCCATAATTATAACCTACATTTGCCCCATTTTCCATTAGAGCTTTAGTTTTAACAACTAAACCATTAGGTTGTCCTTCAAATAATTTCAAAGCAGATAATACTTGAGTTCCAGACAGCATCTGCTGATCATAATCATCATAAACAGCTAACTGCATTGACTCAAGTGAATTTTGAACTGTTGTAATACCTTGATTAGTAGTGTTTCTTGTAAATCCTAAAATTGTGAATACTACTGATATAAGTACTCCTAAAACTATAAGTGCGATGGCAATTCTTGCACCAGTACCCATTTCGCCTTCCATGAGTTATTTTCCTCCTTTAGATTGGACTAATTGTCCACTAGTTATTTTATTTTTACGTATTTTACTTTGTAAACTATGTGAGCTAGAATCAGCTGATTTTTAACTTATTATAAGCTTTATAAAAATCTACTTCTTCTACAAGTACTTCTAAAGTATTATGTTCTTTTTTGAATTTTCCTGTAACCTCCACGATATCACCTTTTTTCATTTTGGCAAGTTCTCTAGCTTTGGCTCCTTTTGCAACACAATGTGCTACATTATAATTACCGTCATAAGATTTATATTTAACGATAAAAGGTAAAATTTCCATGCAGGTGTTATTTTTAATTAAAAGACCTTTTGTTTTTACAACATAGCCTCCAACTTGAATATAATTTCTTTCAGGTTTATTAGTAATTACTTGTCTAGCAGTAATAATATACATAAAAGTAAAAAGTTTATTATCAGCTGTTGTTTCTGAACGTAGATAATATTTAACCTCTACACGTCCTTGTAGATTACCTAGAATGTATTCAGAACCAACAGCAGGTATTTCAATACCTTCTACAATAACTTTGGCTACTAAGAAGTTTTCACCATTAACTTTTCTATAAATCTCTCTGCTTGGAGTTAGTGTCACGATACTTGTGCTACATTTCATTTTTTGTGCCTCCTTACAATTATAATTTCTTAAATTCTTCAATAGCAAAAAAGAACTCTTTCAATCCTAATATCCCCAATGGCATGATTATGTAACATACTGTAGTTAATAGTAAGGGTGCCATTGATAAGGGACTTACAAATGAACGCTTTTTCTTGAGTATTGATTGTTGTGTAATTTCTCTAATTCTTAATAAATGATCCCTCTCTGATATTAGATCGCTAAAAGCGTCTTGTAGAGAAATCTGATGAATGGTTAATATTAATTTATCTACCATTCTTTTAAATTCTGGCAGTGCAACTTTGCTTTTTAATCTATGAAGTGCCAGTTCTGGGTCAGAGGGATATTCATGATAAGCATCAATAAGTATGTTTCTATGTACACGTGATTGACGTTGCAGCCAATATAATGTCTCCATAGTATCTGCTGATGTATTCATCAATATGGTAATTATAGTCTGTAGTTGCAACACATCTTCTTCTGCTTCAGTTTTCAATAACCATATACGTGCTTTTAACACTATTTCTGGAATCCACCATGAGATAAATGCGATTACATAACATATTAATAACATCCACCATTTAAAATAAGTATTATAGTAAGTTTTATATTTAGTTTGTAATCTATCTATTTGTGATTTCTTATCAAATTCTTCTAGATGAGGTAAATAGGTATTAACAAAATCTTCTGTCCTATTACGGGAAAGCATAGGGTGAATATTCAAGTATATTTCATCCATTTCTTGTCTAGTTGCAATGTCTTTGGCATCGAGTTCTTCTCCGCCAACCAATGATACTTCTCTGACATTGCTAAGAATAAAATCTTTTCCCAATTCAACTGAGAAATATATAAAGAAAAGACTTAGAATAAAAGCCAAGATGAAGCATATTACTTTATTTGCATATAAATAAACTATATCCTTACTAGACATAGATTTTTCTAAATAATATTTTTTCTTTTTTATAGCTCTAGGCTTTTTGGGTATTATATTTCTAATAAAAATTACAAAGCTTTTGTTGGAAACAAGCTTATTTATGAATGTATTCCTATCATCTTTTTTGATAACCATTGGACTGTTTATCTTAGTAATAGTCATATATCCAATAATAGCTGATACAAAAATGAGTACTTTGGATATATATCCAAGAGGACCATGATATATAATAGCAGTTCCTGGTATCTGTTTAATGAAAAAAGATTCTATTAATCTAAGGGTGACAAGAGGTACAACAGGTAAGTATTCCAAAATACCAAACTTAGCTTTTTGTAACACTAATCTTTGTATCTCCATCTGTACTTCCGAGTGCATCATACCCATTGCTTGTATGAAGTTAGATGATCCATTTGATAATTTACTATCACCTGCATTATTCAAAATGAAACAGACTCCGGAAAAAGTCTGTAAAAGTTTGAAAGGTGTAGAAGCATAAAATTCCTCAAGTCTTCTTTCACCATCAACAGCTGTTAGTATCAGATAGATATCTTCAAAAGCATGTTTCAACAAAGGACCCACTTCAGCTTCAGAGATTGCGTCAGGTATTACACCTAAACGCAGATAGGCTTGCCTTATGGAAGATAAAGCTTCTAGTAGTTGTTTAAGTAGTTTGAAGTGAATTCTATCTATCTGTTTATTAATCAAAACATTCTTAGCCATAAAGGCAAATATTAATAATAAAAGAGAAGTAAACACATCTCTGAAAATTAGTATTCCAGCAATATTGATACCCCAAAAAGTACCAATGGATAAGGAATAAAACTTAACAGCTGTAGCTTTTATCTCTCTTTTTGTATAAACAGATAGACCTGCTATTCTATAATAAAGTTTTTCTATTCCGTTTCTTGTTAGGAAAAAATTATTATACTTCTGAAACATTTTATTGTAATACTTATAATTCTTAGTTTTCTTGCTTCTGGATTTTTTGTCCTTTCGTATAACTAATATAATAGCTGCTATACCAAGAACACATATAAGTATAAGAGGTAAAAACATCATCATAATACTACACCTCCCAGTTTTCCTGGACAAATCTAGAAAAACTAATGCGTTTATCTTTTGGTATACAATTCATGATGTAACGAGTAAGTTCAGGAGTAAACCATTCTAGAGCCACATATGTATTTGTAATCAGATCATATTTAAGAATGTCTCTAGTAGTAAAAGTCTGCCTGTCAGTAATTCTAGTGTAATATTCTTTTGTAATAGCATTCATTGAATGTACTGGGTCCTGCTTTTTATAAGTAGGATAGGGTACACCTTCATCTAATTTAACGATTTCTGAAATACGCTCAATATAACGCTTACCATCTGTAGTATAGTTCAAGTGAACATCAATACGCACAATGTCTATGACCTGTTGTTCGGCAGTAACCATAGATGTAAATCCACCAGCATTAACAAGGGAATTACGTAGAGCCCTAACTAGGTCAGGAGCTCTGTTGGCATGGTGGGAAAATATAGTGAATATAGAAGCGACTTGTCCCATTTGAATCATACGAGCAGCTATTGGGTCTGTTGCAACCTCACCAACTATGGATACAGCAGCGTCTGATTTTTTTAAGGCATCTTGAAGTTCAGAAGCACTTACAAATTCAGTTTCTTGTACCGAGAGGATATTCCTTTCTGGATATAATTCACGAAGATACATCTCAGGAGCCATCTCTAGAACACGAATTGTATATTTGGGGTCAATGAATTCTATTAATGCAGTCATAAGAGTTGTTTTACCTGAACCTTGACGTCCAGTAACTCCGCATGTTACTTGTCCCATCATAAGATATTTTAGTAATTCAACAACTATTGAAGCATTGTGCACATAGGGTTTCTCTATAAGACTTCGTAGAGATACATCATTAAGTGAAAATTTACGAACAAAAACTGCCCAGTATTCTGCGGCAGGTGGACGTAGAGCAAGGACCCTTGATTTATCATACATTGTATTAACCAGATAACCTCTTTTTTCTGTAAGAGGTCCTGGATTATTGTATCGGCAAATTAGTTGTATGACACGTCGTAGTTCTTGTTCAGTATTAAAAGTCATGAATCTTAGATGAATGTATTTACCTCTAAAATACAACCAAACTGATCTTGGGGCTTTTAGTACAGTATCATCTTTGTTTAGATTGGATAATATAGAACCAGATGTACCACAGTTAAAGCCGTTTATATCCATTTCACGTAATGTATCAATAATACCAAAACCTTTGTACTTCTGATAAACAAGTACTGTAAGTAAATCAACTAGTACAGGATAGGTTAATTTGAAATGCTTTGTTGCATATATCATATCTATATCTTCAGTAGTTATGGCATATGATGGTGATGTCTTACTTTCAATAATGTATCTTTCTCTATCTAGTTCATATTCATCAATAAGTTTAGCTAAAGCTTCTTTTCCATATTTCTTTTTATAGAAATACATTAGAACCTCGAATTTTATTCTAGTTTCTAGTGTTCTGGAATAAAAATCAAATACGCCGTTGATATCAGAGATAGTAGGTAATTCATCCATGATAACGGAGCGTATCAAGTCTTGGACAATAACTTTAGCAGAATCGATACCATAAACACAATTGTTCATAGCATCTTGAATACGTGCTTTCCTTTTGTAGAATGATTTAAAGTCTTCATCACTGAAGCCATTATAATTCTCTTCTTTTATAAGGTCTGCTAAAGTATATTTTACGGTGTCAACAAGTTTTTCAAAAGTCATTGCGTCTGAATGTTCAATATCGTGTTTTTCATGTTTACTCTTAAGATACCATATAACTAATACTATAAAACCCCCAAATAATACAATCAAAGTTAAGGATAGATTGGTCATTTATTTTTCCCCCAATCTATCTTTATACCTAAATTACTCATGACCAAATAGCATAGATCTCTTATATCTGCATGAAGATTGATTACCCTGATATCTTTGTTGTAAATATAGGGTAGAAGTTTATGTAAAGAACCAGTATTGGTCATTTTTTTAATGAATGGATTGTTAGTTATTTTCACTATTTTAGATGGCTTTATACCCATTATCTTAGCCACGTCCCTTAATGCACTTACATTAGGGTCATAATAGTTTAGTGCATAGACTACTTTACTATAATCTGGAAATATATCGCTGTCTTTCCAATTCTTATATTTATTTATAACATCCATTCCTTGAGAAGCAAGTACTATGATAATATCAGCATTTGATAATATTTCTTTTGTACTTTCTTCGTAAGGTTCAGAATTAATTTCTGTAATTATAAGATCATGTGTCAAGTTGTTCAATACAAATGTTAATAATTTATCACTTTCTTCTGTGGTAATGTAATCGCTTGATGTCTGCATGATGTCCAGGTTATCAGTTAGAGGTGTAAGATAATCATTAATATCTTCACCAGTTATACTATTTGCTTCTAGCATCCTTATGACTTGGGTAAGAGATTTTGTCCTATCTTCAACTTGATTAAGTCCAAGAGCAATATTGAAAGCATCTGATTCTGTCCCTGTATATGTTAAACATACTTTCATATTGGTTACTTGGGCTATCGCAGAACCAAGTAGAACGCTTAATGTAGTACAACCTTGTCTACGTACAGGTGAATAAACTGCTACTTTCATGTCTGCCACCCCTTCTTAAGTATTTTTATAGCATCTTTTATCTTTATATCAATATTTGGTGCTATAAGTTTTGCAATTGCTAGATTAATCTTTTTACTTGGTAGGGGTAATAGAAGGTTCTTGTTTTCTAAAACTTCAAGGGTTGAAATTAATTTCAAAGTGATAGGAATATTAATGGTGTCTTTTGATTTATCTTGTTTGCCATCATACATCAGCTTTATCTCTTTGTAATCATCAACGCATTCTAAAAATTCCTCTTCACCATCTTCAAAAGCGGACCCTTTTACATGAATATAGAATTGAATATCTTCATGTATTGTATCTCTTAAATCATATATGACATGGTCAAAATCATTTTGTTCCAATTCTATCTCTTCCCACACCTCATCAGGAGTAGCGTCTGTGACACAAATCATTATGTTGCCTAGGTGACCCAATGAGGAATAATCTTCTATCAGTCTTTTGAAATGACGATCATCTGTTATGACTATTACATCTCCAGTAGCCTGTAGAAGTTTCATAAGTGGATAGAGTATAGGTCTTTTATCAGTAAAACCTAAAACACCTATTCTCACTATTTCATCATCCCCTTCTCCGAGTTTTGTCCGTCTTGTGTACTTTGCTGCTCTGAATTTCTTTTGTTTTCATAAGCAGCTCTTTTGGCTTCTTTTTCTTCTTCTTCTTGTCGCCTTTCTAGAATTTCATCATACTCTCTTCCTGCTCCGTTGATATCACTTACTATTTTGCTTCTTCCACTAGATAAACTAGAAGAATCAAATTCTGATACAAGATCTAATCCTTTTTCAATGATATCACGTTTTAGGGTATTAAGTTTTGTATTAATTTTCTCAATTACATTTGGGTCCTCAGTTATAACTGAAAGGATATTATCAGGTACTGAATATGATACTTCTGAAGACTTTTGTACACCTGGTTCTACATATTTTACTAAATTGACACTAGCTCCATTTTCTTTTTGTAGAAAGTAGTCAACTAATGCACCATTATATATATGACGTTGGACACTGTTCAAGTAAGTTTTAATAGTTTTTTCGTTAATAGCTTCTACACGAACATGAGAAAGGACTATATATTTTTCACCGTATGGATAAGTAATTTCATAATCAATATAATCGCCTATTTCTAAGCCAACTGACCAAGTATCAGCTATAAGGTCTGTTTCTCTTATTGAATCGTCCATTTCTTCTTTCATTAACAAATCATTGGTTATTAATGTACCAGGTGATATACTAACCTTATAGTATTTGCCTAATAGATCTTCTGGTTGCTGGGCATAGGAGCCATTAATAATTGATTCTGGTACTTTAACTTTTACTAGATCCTCCAGATTGATTTCTTTACCCGGTTTTGTCTGTGTTCTTACAGAGTATACATATTTAAGTTTGCCTATGTCTTCTAGGGTAGAGGATAGAATTTGTATTTCACTCTCATAGTCAGTTTTCATTTTGGTAATGTAATGATTCCAAAAATAAAACTGTCCACCATTTGTTAACAATGCTACAATAATAGTAACTATGAGATACTTAATCCAATTTCTCATTATTAAGCTCTCCTTTATATACATAATTCTTGGGTTTTATCATGTTTACTTATTTTCATTTATATATAATTGTGGGTTAGGCAGTTCACCTCCTATGTCTTGAAAAACTTTAAGTTTATTTTCTAGAACTATAACTCTCATATACCTCTGATCTTTCATAAAATACATATCTCTATATAGGTAATTAGCGTATTGGGCTACAATAGACCACCCATTATTTTGTAATGCAAGTACATATTTTGCTGAAGATTCCAATGACATTTCATAAGTAAAGGGCGTTACTTCATCTTGCTTCATCAAATCTTCAGGATTTGGCAAATCAATATTTTCATCAATTTTAGGTAATAAGAGAATTTCTTTTATTGTTTCTAAGCATTTCCTTAATACTTTTGTTGAATTATTTTTAACATCTTGTAAATATATATTTTCTCCATCTGTATAGATGGTATAATGTTCTTCTATAGTTTTTGCTTCTTTCATGACAATCTTTGGTGAGGTATCTCCTATTTCTTTGCTTTTACAACTGGTTAAAATCAGTATTGAACAAAATAGTATAAGTAATTGCTTAGTTTTCAATAATCACCAACTCCCTGCTTTGTATATTTTATATTTATCTCCCCTCAGAGGTATAAATATTACGACTATATTTTTGGCTTTTAGGCTGTCTTTGGTTTTAAGACAACATAGGTTCAACACCTCCCCCTCTACAGAGCGGGCTACCCTCTTTACGATGAGTTAAGACTGGATAGAAGTATCATTATATCTCTTATGGGTCATGGCGAATTTCTTGACCATAGAAACATTAAAGCACATATTAATCGCTATGGAATAATTCCAATTATGGCGTATGGCTTAGACCGCTGTTCCAAAAAGAGTAATGTACCTAAAATACCACATATATTTAATTGTCAATGTTCAGTATATTTGCACATGGCTTATAAAAGGGAAAAATTCCCCTTATAATATAGCCGTGAAAAAAGACAAAATCGGACAAACTTTTGAAAAAATTTATATTATTTTATATTTTTAGTTTTAAAAATATCTTTTCTGAGCTTATCTAATGCTCTTCTGTGCCTTTTCCCAACAGTATCCTCTTTCATATTTAATTGTTCAGCAATTTCTTTGAAACTCAGTTGATTAACATACCTCATTTTTATAATTTCTATGTCACAAGGTTTTAATTTTTTTAGGGCCTTATACAAATCAATGTTTTCTATAGTTTCTGAGAAATCTAATATTGAATCAATAATATCATCGTTTGTCTGTAATGTTTTTGTATTATAGTAAAAATGTTGGTCTTGTAACTGTTCGTAAGATACATTATGTCTGTAATATCTTCTTTTCTGGTTCATTTCTTTTTTATCCTCTAAGTCGATAATATTTAATAGTTCATTTGAAATATCTTCATTCTTATAAAAATTTTTTCTTTGTAGCATGATTAACACTCCTTCTATTGTTTTTTATTAATTAAAAATTAATATTTATATTATTTAAATACACTTATTAGTATATATAAATGTCGTATTTTGTTGAATTAATTGTTTGTTTTATAATGAATATAGTAGAAATGTTATGTGAAGGTATAAAATATCTAATTTGACATAGTAATAATATATTTGGTTTACAAAAAAACCATAATATGTTAAAATGACTTCATTAATTTGAAAAAACTCATAATAACAGATAAATTTCTGATTTTTAACTGTGATTTGTTTTAGGGGAGCTTTTTGTATTACAAAAAAGTTCTTTGTCAAATATTATTATTAGAAAGGGGTGATAGGTTTGGTTGCAGTTATTTCAAGTCCCAAATACTTGGAGGATATAGATAGGGCAGTAGAGCAATTATGCAAAGAAGTTGTATTCAAGAAGATTGATAGAGATATTGACATATTAGAAGAAAAAAATATAATAGATAAAATAAATATGGATATGTTGATATTGGATATCTCTTGTGTTGAAGACCCAAGAAAATTACCTCAATTCATTCGAGGAATTCAGATGAACAAAGAGAGTATAAGGATTATTATTATTGCTCCTTATAGTTTTTCGGGTAATCTGATTATGAATGATCTTATATCAATGGGAATTTATAATATTATAGGGCAAGAAGATCAAGCAGATAGTCACATTTTATCAAGTATAATAGAGTTATATGAAAATCCTTCAACTTATGCCAAAGCCATTAAGTGGGATAAAGGAGCCATTAATCGTAATAAAAGAGAACAAGAATTTATTAAGACTGGTGAAGGCAGATTTGGTAAAAAGAAAACAAGTAATGTAATAACAGTAGAAAAAGATAAAATCGTTGGTACCATTGTAATTGCTGTTGCTGGTACTATTAGCAGAATAGGAACAACTCATACAGCTATATCTATTGGAAATTTTCTTTTGAGAAATAAGAACGGGGTTGCAGTTGTTGAGATGCAACAGAGTGATGCGTTTGAATCCATAAAGAACTCTTATGACAATGTTGAACTCAAAAAAGGTTTTTTTTCTCTTGCTGGGATAGATTTCTACCCATATGATCCAGCTTTTGCTGTTTCAGATCTTATATTAGGAGATTATGATTATGTTGTTTTAGATATGGGACCTTATGATATTTGCGATGTTGCAGAGTTCAAGAGAGCTCAAGAACGAATCATTGTAAGTGGGGTAAAAGATTGGGAATTAGATGAATTAGATAAATTCCTAAAGACTGAAAGTAAAAAAAATGCTAATAAATATTTATTCAGTTTTTGTGGGGATAATATGTTCCAATTTGTGAAAGGAAGTATGGAGCCGCTTTATTGTTATCAAGCAGCTTATAATCCTCAGCCTTTTGATGATAATGAAGAAGCTAATGAGGTATATGAAAAGATATTATGTAATGTGCTTCCTAGGATAAAAGAACAAGAAAAAGGATTATTGGATTCTTTGTTAAAAAAAAAAGAAATAATCCCTCATCATAAACCCATTCTACTGAAGAGAGTAGAAATAAAAACTACAGAAAAAGAAGAATTTCTAAAATATATGATAGTCATTTTGCTAATTGTAATCCTTCTTGTTGTCTTTGGTTTCTTAGTAGTGACCAGCCCTTCTTTTTCGGGCATCAAGAATTTTTTTAGTCAATTAGTAAAACATTAAACATATAATTATAACCACTATTATAGAGACATTTTTACTGTAAATAAAAAGTGATGGTTATCACATAATAATCAATTTTAATAGAGATAAAATCACAAATTTATTATATAAGTAAATCGTAGAAGTGACACAAAGTATAAGAATATAAGTGACATAGCATGTATATAACTATCTGTGATAGTTATATTAATTGTACAGAACGAGGTGTAGCCTCTTTTTGTTGTGCCACAATTAAAAGAATATATAGAGTATATTCTGTACTTTGGAGGCGAAATTACTTCTATGAAAGAAATGATATTATACGTTTATTATAACGATACAGTAAAAGAATATATACTTTCAAATGAAAGAAGCATATGTAATATTGAGTTATCTTCATTACTACCTGTTGTTATAGTTAACGGAGAATGGTTTTTAGCACCTACTGAGGATATGGCTGTGTCAAAAAAACAGATAAATGTAGGGGATAAAATAAGTGTTTCCATTACAGATACAGATGAAAAGGCAACAATCTATGTTGATAGGGAAACAAACATTGAGTTAACATACAAAAAATATGGCATTGAAGAGGAAAAACAAATTCTTATAGGCAATTCTGAAAAAAACACCATTGTTTATAACGGCTTTGATATGAAGCCTAATCATGCAGTAATAAGTATTGAAAATGGTAGAGCAACAATTAGTACAAAAGGGAATAAATGCTTATGTGTTAATGGTAAAATAACTGAATCTACAGTCTTATCTTATGGAGATTTCATCCATATTATGGGGCTTAAAATGTTTTACTTAGGTAAATCCCTTGCCATAAATAATTCAATACATCTGGGACAATGTAATCTTTCACCATATATTCCTATAAAACCTAGAAATGATATTAAAGGAAAAAAGAAAAAGAAAACTAAAAAAGAAGATCTATATTTTCAGCGTTCCCCAAGAATTATAAAAAAGTTGGAAGAAGGCATAATGGATATTGATTCTCCTCCATCACCACCTGAGCAAAAAGAGCAGCCCCTTATATTAACTATAGGTCCTGCATTGACTATGGGTATGGCAATGATGGTAAGTATGATGTTTACAGTATATTCTAGTAGGAATAATCCTTTTATGGTTATACCTGGTATAGCTATGACAGGTTCTATGCTTCTTGGAGCAGTATTATGGCCTATTCTATCTAGAAGACATAAGAAAAGAAGTAAGCGAAAAGAAGAAAAAAAGCGCATTAAGCGTTATAGAAAATATATGCAAAATGAGTATTCTAGGCTTGAAGAAAAAATAGCTTATAACAAAAAAGTACTGTTAGGTACATATCCAGAACCAACTGTATTGATAAGCAGAGCTCTCAACAGAGATAGAAGACTATGGGAACGTATGCCTTCTAATAAAGATTTTCTGGATATTAGATTAGGGACAGGAACTGTGCCATCAATTATAAATATTCAGAAACCAAAAGATCGTTTTACAATGAGAGATGACAATCTAATGGGTGAATTAAAAGATATAGGTAACAATTTTGATGGAGTTTCAGGTATGCCTATATCCTTTTCAATGATGGGAAATAACATGTTAGGCATGATAGGAGACAGGGAGATAACTATCGATACAGCTATAGCATCTATTGTACATATTAGTGCATTGCACAGTTATGATGAAGTTAAGATTGTGTGTGTATATAATGCTGAAGAATCTAATGAATGGGAATGGGTTAAACAACTACCTCATGTATGGGCACCAGAGAAAGCTCTGCGTTTTGTAGCTTCATCTAGAGATGAGGTAAGAGATGTTTTCTTATATCTAAAAGAGGTGTTAAGCGATAGAGATGAAACCAAAGACAATGATTATGATAAAAAGATAATGCATTTACCTCATTTTTTAGTATATATCGCAGATCCAGAACTAGTTGAAGATGAGCTGGTTATGAAGTATTTAACTAATCCTAATAGGCAACTTGGTGTATCAACAATATTTATATATGATAAACTTAATCAACTTCCAAAAGAATGTAAAGCATTTATTCAATGCGAGGTAACTGAGAGTAGTTTATATAATAGAGATAACCCAGAGTCAGGTTTAATTAAGTTTAATAATGATTCAGTGATAGGAAAAGATTTGGATTCATATTCAAGAGCCTTAGCAGGAATTAAGATCAAAGAGATTGCATCTTCTGCTTCACTAACATCTATGCTTACTTTCCTTGAAATGTACAAAATAGGAAGAATAGAAAATCTATCAATAAAGAACAGATGGAAAAACAATCTATCATATAGAACTCTTGAAGCTCCATTAGGCATTAAAGCTGGGGGAACACAATTTTTATTGAATATTCATGAGAAATATCATGGACCTCATGGATTGATAGCAGGTATGACAGGTTCAGGTAAAAGTGAATTCATACAATCCTACATACTATCAATGGCAGTAAATTATCATCCCCATGATGTAGCTTTTATTCTAATCGACTATAAAGGTGGAGGAATGGCGAATTGTTTTATAGGATTACCTCATATAACAGGAACTATTACTAACCTTGGAGGAAATCAGATCCGTCGTTCACTAGTATCATTACAGAGTGAATTGAAAAGAAGACAAAGAGTCTTTGCAGAACATGGAGTTAACCATATTGATAAATACCAGCAGCTATACAAAGAAGGTAAAGCTGATTGTCCTTTGCCACATTTGGTTATTATATCAGACGAGTTTGCTGAACTTAAGGCTGGACAACCAGAATTTATGCAAGAGTTAGTCAGTGCGGCAAGAATAGGTAGAAGTCTTGGTGTACATCTAATACTTGCTACACAGAAACCATCAGGTGTTGTTGATGACCAGATATGGAGTAATACCAGATTCAGGATATGTCTCAAAGTTCTTGATAAATCTGATAGTAATGAAATGTTAAAAAGACCTGAAGCAGCTAATATCAAAGAACCTGGTAGATGTTATGTACAAGTGGGTAATAATGAGATTTTTGAACTACTTCAATCTGGATGGAGTGGTGGTTCTTACATTCCAACAGACAAAATAGAGAATGATGAGGACAATCAAATTTCTCTAATAGATGGTTGTGGTAGAGCTATCCAGACAGTTTCGTGTAAACCTAAGCCTGCTAAAAGTTCTACAACTCAGCTTACAGCAATAGTAGATTATATCTCTGATTTAGCTAAGGATGAAGGTATCAATCCATTAAAATTGTGGCTTGATCCATTAGAGGAAGAAGTATTTATACAAGATATTGAGGATAGAAAAAAAGGATGGAATGGTGATGACTGGCAGAAAGTAGATCATTGGTTATGTCCAACTATCGGTTTAATTGATGATCCTGCCAATCAGAACCAGTTTCCTTTAAAACTTGATATAGGAAATATGGGACACGTTCTTTTAGTTGGAGCGCCAGGAACTGGAAAAACCACATTCTTACAAACAATGATATATTCTCTTGTTACATCATATACACCAGAAATAGTTAATCTATATATTCTTGATTTTGGTGGAAGGACAATGGGATATTACAAATATTTACCTCATACTGGAGGCGTCATATTCTCAGAGGAATCGGACAAATTAGATAAACTTTTTAAAATGCTTAAAAAAGAACTTGATAATAGAAAGAAAAAGTTTTCTGAATATGGTGTAGGTACATTAAAGGCATACATGGAAGCAACTAACGCAAAAATCCCAGCAATGATTGTAATACTTGATAATTACGAGGCATTTTATGAACTCTATTCAGATTACGAAGGAATTCTTACTACATTTTCACGTGAAGGTGGTAATTATGGTATTTACATGGTTATTACAGCTAGTAATGCTAATTCAGTAAAATTCAGGATTACTCAAAGTATAAAATTGATGGTAGCATTACAGCTTAATGATAAATATGATTATGTTTCTATAGTAGGGCAAACAGGAGGATTAGAACCAGAGCAGGTAAAAGGACGTGGACTATTTAGAATAGAGACTCCTCTGGAATTCCAGACAGCATTAGCATGCAAATCTGTAAATGAAGCTGAAAGAGTTCAGAAGCTAAGAGACTTATTCATGAAAATGGATGAAAGTTGGATAGGAAATAGAGCTAAACCTATTCCATTCGTTCCTGAAAAATTAACAATAGATCATCTTTTGGAACACGAGGACTCAAAAGAATTTATAGATACTGATTTGTTGCCTATAGGGTATGATATTGATGAAGCAGAAATAGTATCAGTAGATTTGACAGGTCTAAGTTCATATTTAATATTAGGATATGAAATGACAGGTAAGACTAATCTTATAAAATCATTAATGAATACTATAGCAAATAAGTTAGATTGGAAAGTATTTGTTGTGGAGAAGGGAAAGAATCTGCAAAAAATATCGTCAAGATATCAAGTTGATGGATATATTAATACTACTGAGGATTTTGATAGTTTTATTGGTGGTTTAGTTGAAGAGATGAAGTTAAGATTCAAAGATTTGAAGCAGTTCCGTGAAGAAGATGAACAAGTTATCAAAGAGCATGAGTATATGAAAAAATACCAACGAATAGTAGTGCTCGTAGATGATTATAATGAATTCTTTGAAATGATATCGGACGATTCTTTAAGATTAGTAGAAAATATTGTAAGAAGTGGTATGGGCCTTCAAGTATGTTTTGTGTTTACTGCTGATACTGATACACTATCGCCACATATAGGAAGTCCATTATACAACAGTGTATTTAAAGGAATGAACGGTATCCTTCTTGGGGGTAAAATGGATTCTCAAAATATATTTGATATTCAAATGGACTACAAGCAAAGAAGTGTAGCACTTAACCCAGGTTTTGGATATCTTATAAACAGAAGTGATTACATAACCATAAAGACACCTCAATTATAATGGGGGTGAATCTTTGTGGTGAAATTTGTCTTGTGTGATAGTTCAACATTATATATGGAGAAATTAAAAAAACAGATACAGAACATTATAGATCAAACGGGATATAACATGAAGATATCATTATTAACCACTAAATTGAAAAAGGTAATGGATTATCTTGAAGTAGATGATGGCATTTCTATCTATATCATTGACGTTGATTATGATAATAATCATTTATACGGTATCAAATTAGCAAAGCAGATAAGGGAAAAAGATAGAAATGCCTATATAGTTTTCAATACAATGCGTACAGATTCTGTATATAACGTAATGACTGGACTTATAAGACCATCAGGATTTTTTAAGAAACCTATACACAAAGAAGATATGCAGATATTAATGGGAGATATATATCAAGATTATTTGAATCTACAGGGGGAAAATGATGACTTATTTCATGTAAACATAGGGGCGAATATATATCATATTGAGTACAGACATATTTTATATTTTGAAGCATTCCAAAAGAAAGTTTATATTCATACATCTAATCAGAGGATAGGATATTATGATAGTCTAGCAGATCTGGTTAAGAGGCTTAACAATCAATTTGTACGTTGTCATAGAAGTTATCTTGTCAATGTAGACAATATCAAAAACGTTTCTTTTACGGATATGATTCTAGAAATGAAGGATGGTAGAAAGATAGATATATCCCGTACTTATAAAAATTTATTGAAGAAAAGATTAAATCTATAATTGTAAGGAGGAAAATTAATGCCTAAATTAGGTGAAGCAGGATTCATACTGACATTACGGGAATTTACTTTTTTAGCTGCTCTAACAGGAGCAGAGAATGTATTTGGAGTAGAAGATGATACATATAAATTAAGTCAAGAAGAGATACAAAAAGAGTGGGATAAAGTAAAAGAACAATTAGAGAATAAAAAATACATTGAAATAGATATTGATGGAAGTATAACAGTGGATAACGATTTATTTGAAATGATTAGCCACTGTTGTCGACCTAAGATATTCTTGAAATATGATGGCAAGGGTATTGGGGATAAAACATTCTCAAGATGCTACTATATATCCACAGAACATGCCGTAGAATTAGATGAAGACAGGTTGATGAAAAATACATATGCCCTGACACCAATGAAAAACATCAATAAGGTTATAGATAATATAATGGAATGTTACCATGTTAATGATAAATATGAATTAGAAGATTATTCTTTTAAAGTTACTTATGATGAATTTCAAGAGCTTGTTACATTGATAGAAAAGTCGAAAGAAGATGCAATAGCTAAGATGATCTCAATAGGTTGCACAGAGGATAAAGCAACAGATTTTTGTAAAGCTTTTGGTAATAAGAAAAAGTACATTATGAGTTACCTGATAAAAATATCTAATAAAAAAGTGGATGGTATTTCAACGTTCTATGTTCTTGGTGGAGATAAATATCTCTGGAAAACTAGTGATATAACTTCAGATAAGGACAATATCATTATAAGCATTAGTAGCCTAGATAGCATTAAGGAACAAGTTGAAAAACAGATAGCCCAGATTAAAGAAATCTATCAATAATTATTAAGGGGGTAATGTAATTGGACAAAATAAATATAGAGGTTATAGTACCTGCTATTAATAAAAAATATGAATTTTTATTACCTATTGTAATGAAAGTAAATGTTGCCAAACAATTGATGACTGGTATTGTATGTAATCTTGAAGGAATTAATTTTGATAATGAGAATTTGATGTTATGTTATATTGATAAAGGCGAAGAAATAGGTTCAAATCTGTCAATAGAAGAGGCTGGGATTAAGGATGGTAGTAAATTATTGATGGTTTGATTAATAGAACAATCAATATAATTCTATTTGTGATGGGGATTATGTTGCATGGAGGTGAAACATGTCAAAAATATCTTCAAATATTAGAGGACTAGAAGAGCAAGTAGACAGGTTAAAAGACTCGGCAGAAAGAGTAAATAATATATATAGTCAATTTAACGCAGTAAAAAATAGTATTGACAATGTAATTAGTCAAAGACATAATATTAATTATCAACTAGATACAGCTAGCAAAAGAATTAAGTCTTTAAGGGAAAGACTAGATAATTCGGGAATACATATCAATAGTGCTATAAACAGTTATCTAGACGCTGAACGAAGATTGGAAAGTCTTGTAGCAGTATTAGAAGCACCCCAGAAGAAACAGGAACAATCTAATAACATATTTGACGAGCCTGCAAGAGAACACAGAAGATTCTATACGTAGATTTTCTACATCAAGCTATATGAAGGATAATATACCTTATCATGATATGAAGGATATCATTAAACAAATTGATGAACAGATGAAAATATCCATTAATCAATTAAATGAGTGGTCTAGTGCCAAATACATAGCTGATGCAAATATCAAAGAACTATTTAGAAAACTAAAAGAATTAGATACAGGAGAAATTACCACAGGAGTAGCAGAAGATGGTTATGATGAAACTGGTGTATGGGAGCATTACAAGAAATATATTAAGAAGAATGAACTCTTATACAAAGAGAAAACAGGACAAACTATAACACCCTATGATATTTATGAATTTGCCAGGTTATCAGCTATGGCAGACTTGATAGATGTATATGGAGACAGTGTTTACATAACTAAGAATGAACACTTGATACAATCAAAAATAACAGAAAGTCTAGGAGTCAATGTACAAATACTAGAAAACAATGATATACTATTCATAGACAAAAATGTAATATGGAAATATGTTGGAGAAGACACATATGAAGCTAGCCGTAATTTAGTACATGGTGGTTATGGTACCAGAAGTGTAGAGGCATTAAGAAAATTGAATGAGTCCTCATCAGCTATAGCTCTAGGTCATGCTGTACAAAATAGATCATTAGATTTAACCTTAGATGACTTACAATTTCTATACAGCATAGACCCACATGGAGCTAAAGAATATGTAACAGGTATACCAGGTTATAC
>NZ_JAOARO010000068.1 GCF_025211055.1 Vallitalea sp.
AAGTTCCTGGTGTTGGCTGGTGACGCCCAGTCGCGGGCTTATGCTGGGAGTTAAGACATAAGGGCGATCCACAATGGCATGTGGGCGTGGACCCTTTTGTCGTGGAGACCTGCGTATGTGGAAACTGTTAGATACAGTTATCTACGGCGTGGGAGTAAACCTGTCATGCGGCGAAAGCTGTGGACAGAGTAGCCTGCCTTGCGTGAAATAAAGGGAATAGTAATTTAAGAGCAAAACTTTTGGCCAAAAGTGGAGCAGATATTGTTACTTGAAACTTCTTTTCGCTAAAGAGGCTAGGGATTAAATGGTATCACTGAGGAAAACTCCTAGGCTGTTCATTTTTTGAAGCTTATTTAGGATTACAGTGTGGTTGTAAGGTGATCTAGCGCTACTTATGGTGACATAGTAGGAATTAATTTAATGGGGAACCACTTTTTTGGCGACAAAAAAGTATTAATTCGGGAAAACCTGCTGGACTATAAGCCGCAAAATTTACTAAATTTGCTATCTTTAGTATTAATTCATGTTAATACTAAATTACATAATAAAATATTTCATAAGAAAAATCGAGGTATAATAATTTGAGTAAAAATAAAACTAAAGTAAAGTTTAGGAGTTTATATACACATAAAAAAATAAATACTTTTTGGATTGGAATAATAACAATCATTACGTTAATAACAGCCATACTACTTGGATATATTGCACTAGTACTTATGGACAATGTAAGCCTATACGGTGCTATTTTTATTGTATTAATAATAGTATTGTTAGGTATATTTTTTGATTTGCTAGGTATTGCGGTTACTGCAGCAGAAGAAACACCGTTTCATTCAATGGCTGCAAGTAAGGTAAGAGGGTCTAAAGAAAGTATAACTATTATTAGGAATGCTGGAGCTGTGGCTAATTTCTTTAATGATGTAATTGGAGATATATCTGGTATTATATCAGGACTAGCCACTGGAGTCATTGTTCTCAAATTAGTAGCTAAATTTTCCATACAAGATACTATCATTAATGTACTTCTTACTGGAGTGATTGCTGCTATTACAGTAGGGGGTAAAGCTATAGGAAAAGAAATTGCACTAAGGCACTCTAACTTGATAGTTTATAAATTAGGTGTAATTTATAGCCTGTTCAGGAAGCAAAACAAGAACAAATAAATTAAAGATAAGTAAAGGTGTTGAAAATAGTGAACGAAATATTAGATGGGATTAGTAGTCCTAGTGATATTAAAGCTTTAGAAATCGACCAATTGAACATACTAGCAAAAGAACTTAGAGAATATCTGATAAAAGTTGTAAGTAATACAGGCGGGCACTTAAGTTCTAATTTAGGAGTCGTAGAATTAACATTAGCACTTCATTATTGCTTTAATTCACCATATGATAAATTAATATGGGATGTAGGGCATCAGACTTATATCCATAAAATGATTACTGGTAGAAAAGAAGAGATTAAGACTGTTAGAAAATTACAAGGATTAAGTGGATTCCCAAAAAGAGCAGAAAGTGAACATGATATATTTGAAACAGGGCATAGCTCAACATCAATATCAGCGGCACTTGGTTTTGCAAAAGCGAGAGAATTGTTGAATGAGAATAATTATGTGATACCTATAATAGGTGATGGGTCTATGACAGGTGGAATGGCTTTTGAAGCATTAAATAATGCTGGGAGACTAGGATCTAATTTTATTGTGATACTCAATGATAATCAAATGTCAATATCCAGAAACGTAGGTGGGTTATCATCTTATTTAGATACAATAAGAACAGGTACAGTATATAAAGAAATGAAAGAAGAAGTTGAAAAAGCACTTACTAAAATTCCTAGAATAGGTAAGGAAGTTGTTAAAGTCATAAGAGATGTCAAATCTTCAATCAAACAGTTGGTTATACCTGGAATGCTATTTGAAGAATTAGGATTTACTTATCTAGGTCCAATAGATGGACATAACATATCTGCATTAATAAAAACACTCAATCAAGCTAAAAGACTAAATGAGCCCGTGCTCATACATGTTAACACAGTTAAAGGCAAAGGATATAAACCAGCAGAATTAAATCCTACCAAATATCATGGAACTAAACCATTCTATATAAAAAATGGCAGACCTAAGAATATACCTTGTACAGATACGTATTCAAAAGTACTAGGTGATACACTTATTAACATAGTAGATAATAAGAAGAAAGGTATAGTAGCAATATCAGCTGCGATGCCAGAAGGTACAGGGCTTAATAAATTCGCAAAAAAATATCCTGATAAATTTATTGATGTTGGGATAGCTGAACAACATGCAGTAACTTATGCAGCAGGACTTGCGGCTAGTGGCATTAAACCTGTAGTAGCTTTATACTCATCATTTTTACAGAGAGCGTATGATCAGATTATACATGATGTCTGTATGCAGCGCCTACCAGTAGTATTTGCAATTGATAGAGCAGGTTTGGTAGGTGAGGATGGTGAAACACATCAAGGTATATTTGACATATCATTTTTGAACCATATGCCAAATATGACAGTAATGGCTCCCAAAAATAAAAGTGAATTACAATCTATGATTAAATTTGCTGTAGACTATGAAGCACCTATAGCCATAAGATACCCTAAGGGTAAAGCCTCAAATCAATTAAAAGAATATAGTGAAGAAATAACTTATGGAAAAAGTCAGATCATTAAAAGAGGCAGTAAGATAGCTATTATCGGTGTTGGAACCTTAACACAGACAGCATATAACGTTTCTACTATGTTAGAAGAGAATAATATTATAAGCACACTGATTAATGCTAGGTTTGTAAAACCTATTGATAAAGCTTTAATTGAAGAGATTGCAAA
This sequence comes from Vallitalea sp., assembly GCF_025211055.1. Classification (GTDB taxonomy): domain Bacteria; phylum Bacillota; class Clostridia; order Lachnospirales; family Vallitaleaceae; genus Vallitalea. Next base: position 2,842 of record NZ_JAOARO010000068.1, read on the forward strand.
TAACCATGATTATATATTCACTATTGAGGAAAATGTTATTTCTGGTGGATATGGGAATAATGTTGTGAAATTTATATCTGATACCCAAGTTAATGCAAAAGTTGTATGTATAGGTATAGAAGATGAATTTATACAACATGGTAAAAGGGATGAATTAATTAAATTATGTAGATTAGACGAAGAAAGTATATATAATAGAATTATGACATACGTAAATAAGTAAGATATATACACTAAGAATTTGTTTTAACGGAAGGAATGTATATAATTATGGCGCAAAAAGAAAGACTAGATATATTACTATTCAATAAGGGTCTTGCTGATTCAAGAGAAAAAGCAAAATCGATTATTATGACTGGAAATGTTTTCGTAAATGGTGAAAGAGAAGATAAACCAGGTACCAAATTTGATATTAAGTCAGAGATAATTGTGAAGAAGAACCCTAATCCATATGTAAGTCGTGGAGGATTAAAATTAGATAAAGCTGTAAAAGACTTTGGCTTGAAATTAGAAAACAAAATATGTGCTGATGTGGGAGCTTCTACAGGTGGATTCACTGATTGTATGCTACAAAATGGTGCCAAGAAAGTATATTCCATTGATGTTGGATATGGACAATTCGCTTGGAAATTAAGACAGGATGAACGAGTTGTATGCATGGAAAAAACTAATGTTCGTTATGTTACAAAAGATATGTTAGATGACGAAGTTGATTTTGTCTCCATCGATGTTTCTTTTATATCTCTAACAAAGGTATTAGAACCTGTTAAAAAATTGATGAGTAAAGATAGTGAGATGGTTTGTCTTATAAAACCACAATTTGAAGCTGGAAGAGAGAAAGTTGGTAAAAAGGGTGTTGTAAGAGATAGAGCTGTTCACGAAGAAGTTATCATAAAAATTATAAAACATGTTTTGACAATAGATTTTTCTATAATAGACTTGAGTTTTTCACCAATAAAAGGTCCTGAAGGAAATATAGAGTATTTGCTTTACTTGACTAATAAAGGGCAATTAACTATGGATGACAAAGAAATTATTAGTATTGTAAAAACAGTAGTTGATAAAGCTCACGAAAAATTATAAAATATAAATGTGCCATTATTTAGGAAATGAACATGATATTCTAATAGAATTCTGTAAAATAAGTATTTCCTGAATTATAGAAGGATGGTTTTATGAATAAATTTGTAATAATACCTAATCTAACTAAGGATAAAAAACTAGAAACAACAAAGTTAATTGTTGATTGGTTAGAAAAAAATGACTGTATAATATGTTTACCAGCACAAATAGCTAATTATATCAATAAGCAACAATATAGCTGTTCGGAAAGTAATATATATAATAATGCTGATTGTGCTATTGTATTAGGAGGAGATGGAACGATTCTTAATGCAGCAAGAAATTTACTAAAATATGATTTGCCTATACTTGGTGTTAATCTAGGTAATCTAGGTTTCCTGGCTGAAGTAGAAAAAAAAGATGCACTTAGTACTTTATCAAAGATCATTAAAGGTGATTACTATGTCCAAAGAAGAATGATGTTGGATGTAAAAAGATTAATTAATGATAAAGAAGATTTAATTGGAGTTGCATTAAATGACATTGTAATAGCTAGAACGTCTATATCTAGAATGATGAAATACAGTATTTATGTTAATGATGGACATGTTAACAATTATTCTGCAGACGGTATAATAGTTTCCACACCTACAGGTTCTACAGCATATAATTTGTCTGCTGGAGGTCCTATATTGGACCCAAAGAATGAAATGATGGTTATAACACCTATATGCCCTCATACATTGATGTCTAGAAGTATTGTACTTTCAAAAAACGATGTAGTTAAAATATCACTAGAAAATAACAGAAAGAGTTGGAATGAAGATACTATGATTACTATTGATGGTCAAGAGAGTATTAACATAGACCAAAAAGATAAAATCGTAATATCTAACTCTTATAAAAGTGCTAAACTAATTACATGTAATAAAAATGGATTTTATACGATTCTAAGGAAGAAATTGGGTAATTAATTATATTGAACTTATTGAAATGGCTGTTATAGATGTTTAAGTCAATATATATAGGAGGGAAAAGATGAAAATTGAACGCCAAACTAAGATTCTTCAATTAATTAATCATTATGATATTGAGACTCAGGAAGATTTAGCAAGTAGACTTATCGAGGAAGGGTTTATAGTAACTCAAGCAACTATATCAAGAGATATCAGAGAATTAAGGTTGACTAAGATTGCTACATTAGATGGAAAGCAGAAATACGTTGTATTAAATAATAAAGAGACCAAATTAAATGAAAAATTCATAAGAGTATTCAAAGATGGTTTTTCATCTATGGACCGAGCAGGTAACATTATTGTTTTGAAGACATTAGTTGGTATGGCTATGGCTGTGGCTGCTGCTATTGATGCACTTAGTTTTGATGATATAGTGGGATGTATAGCTGGTGATGATACTATTTTCTGTGCAGTAAGAACAGAAAACGATGCAATTAGAATTATGGAAAAAATGAATAAATTGGTTAATAATAACCTATAGATTCAATTGGATATGATACTATTATACTTTCTATCAAGTAGGAGGAAATTAATATGTTATTACACCTTCATGTAAAAAATTATGCGTTAATTGATGAAATCAACGTAGATTTTAACGATAACCTAAATATATTAACTGGTGAAACAGGAGCAGGAAAATCTATTATTATTGGTTCTATTAATGCTGTTCTTGGAGGGAAAGTTAGTAAGGACATGATAAGGACAGGTTGCGAAAGTGCTATAATTGAACTACTGTTCTATGTTGATAATAATGTTGTTTTAAGTAAATTACATGAATATGATATTAGCATGGATAATAATAAAGAACTCCTTATAACTAGGAAAATAAATATTAATGGTAGAAGTGTGTTTAGAATGAACGGACAAGTTGTTACTACATCCATAGTGAAGGATATTTCAACTAAGCTAATTGACATTCATGGTCAACATGAACATCAATCTTTACTAAATAAAAAGAATTATCTATCCTTATTAGATACTTTTTGTGGTGTGGATGTATTAGAATTAAAAGATAAACTTAGAGAAAAGTATACATATTATATGGAGCTCAGTAGTAAAATAGATCATTTTATGCTTGATGAACACACTAGAAAAAAAGAAATATCTTTTTTAGAATATGAAATAAATGAGATAATATCAGCTAATCTGATAATTGGTGAAGATAAGAAACTCAAAGAAGAATACACTTTACTCTCAAATGGTAAAAAGATTATTAAGTCTATGTCAGAAATACATACTTATGTTAATGGAGACAGTACCAATATCACTGGTGCAATAGACCATATAGGGCAAGCAGTAAAGCTACTGTCTGGAATAAAGACACTAGATAAAAATATAATGAACATGGAAGAACAAATCTCCAATATTGAAATTATGTTAAGTGATTTTAATAGAGATATAAACGACTATATAAGTAGTTTTGAGCTAGATGAATCAAGATATTTTGAGATTGAAGATAGAATAGACTTAATTAATAATTTAAAAATGAAATATGGAGATACTATAGAAGAGGTATTAAATTATAAAGAAGAAAAAGAAAAATATCTAGAAGAATTAATCAATCATGAAGAACACTTGAATCAAATAAATGAAGAAATAAATAATCTAAAAAATGAAATCGAAGTTTACTGTGGCGACTTAACAAGAATTAGAAAAGAAAAAGCTGTACATATCAGTAAATTGATTATAAATGCATTAAGGCACATTAATCTGTTGAATACTAATTTTGTAATAGAAGTCAACAGAGCCAACAAATTTAATGCAAATGGATGGGATGATATTGAGTTTTTAATTTCTACAAATGTAGGAGAACCATTGAAATCACTTAGTAAAGTAGCCTCAGGAGGAGAGTTATCAAGGATTATGCTGGCTATCAAATCAGTTCTAGCTGGTAGTGATGATATTGAATCATTGATTTTTGATGAAATTGATACTGGTATTAGTGGAAAAACTGCAGGACTGGTTGCAGAAAAACTGGTTCAGATTTCAAAAGAACATCAAGTCATCTGTATTACTCATTTGGCTCAAATAGCTGCTATGGGAGATGCTCACTTCATTATCCAAAAGAAAGTGAAAGACAATATCACACATACTTTAATAAATAAATTAAATAAAAAAAGCTCAATTAATGAACTAGCAAGATTACTTGGTGGTATAAAAATAACTGATGCTGTTATTGCAAATGCAAAAGAAATGAAGGACTACGCAGAAGAAGTTAAAAAAAACTCATAATTATTCATAACCTAATCAAGAATCTAATTCTTGATTTTTTCATATTTATTGGTTGTTTACAATGATATTTATATTTGAATAATGATTATTATGGATAGAAAAATTCTGGTTTATTTGTATAGTCAATAATTTCATATATTGATTCTATTTACTAGCATAATAAGATTTGCCTAAGGGAATTTTAATAGTACACAAATAATGAGAAGTGAGAAGTATTAAAAATCCCAAAAGAATAGTAAATAGGATGTGAAATAATGAGAAGCAAAGGATACAGATTTAGAATTTTTCTGTTTTTTAGTCTATTAGTCATTTTAGTAATTAACGTTGGATCAGATCTAATTATTAGCAGGTATTTACCAGGTGAAATCAAAATTTTAGTTAACGAAGAACGTGACTTCCTATTTAATGTTCCATTAGACGCTAAAATAAATGGAAACCTAGAAGGCGTTGTAATGGTTAATCAGGAACCTGTCAAAGATAATCTTGTACTCAATCTACAAAAATCTTTTACAATTAAACCTAGAAAAACAGGTGTTATTGATGTAGAACTAAAATTATTTGGTATATTGCCAATAAAAAAAGTAAAAGTTGATGTAATAGATAAAAAAAGGGTTGTTCCAGTAGGTAAAACCATAGGTGTTACAGTATATACAGATGGAATTTTAGTACTTGGAACTGGTTTGGTGTATGGTGAAGATGGAAAAAAGTATAATCCCGCAAAAGGAAAACTATATACTGGTGATTATATTAAAGCAGTAAATGGAAAACAAATATCAAGAAAAAAAGAATTAATAGAGATTGTAAAGAAAAATCAAGGTGAATCTATAGAATTAGATGTCATAAGAAATGATATAAAACAAAAAATTAACATTACTCCTGTTAGAACTATAGAAAATAATCAATATAAAATCGGAGTTTGGGTTCGAGATGATACTCAAGGAATTGGAACAATGACATATATGGATTTGGATAAAAAAACTTTCGGGGCATTAGGACATGGTATAACAGATGTTGACACAAAGCAGCTTATAGATATTGAGACTGGGGAAATCGTTAATACAATGATTACAACAATTAAAAAAGGCGAAAATGGAGTGCCTGGAGAGATATCTGGAATCATAGTTGGTGGTGAAGGAAATCGCTTAGGTGAAATAAAGAAGAATACATCTCATGGTATTTTTGGAGAAGCATCTAATGAAGGAATAGACCAAGTTCTAGATAATGATATAATTCCCATAGGTTTTAGATATGATGTACATGAGGGAAAAGCCTTTATTCGAAGTGATGTTAGCGGCAGATTAAAAGATTATGAGATATTAATTAAAAAGATTTATCTAGGTGATGAATCTAATAAAGGTATGATTATTGAAGTTGTTGATGAAGATTTGATAAAAACAACAAATGGAATCATTCAAGGGATGAGTGGAAGTCCTATTATTCAAGATAATAAATTAATAGGTGCAGTTACACATGTTTTTGTCCAAGATTCAAAAAAAGGGTATGGTGTTTTTATTGAAAATATGTTAATTGAGGAGTAATATATATAGGGAATATGTATCTTGAGCATGTCGAATCTTGCGAATATTATTTATTGAATTAATATATAGATAGTATTATAATTATATCATGTCATATGGTAACGTATTCTCTATATAAATGAATAAACAGGATATCATAAGATAATAATATGGAACGTAATATCGTTTCAAGGAAGAGAAGGGGGAAAAAGGTTGAGCGATACAATCAAAGTATTGATTTCAGATGATAGCATAAAAATGTGTACTATTTTATCTGAATATTTAAATGCAAAAGAAGATATCACTGTAGTTGGAGTTGCTAATAATGGTGAGGATGCATGTAAGCAAATAAAGGAAAAAGAACCTGATGTTGTTTTACTTGACATTATTATGCCACAACTAGACGGGCTGGGAGTATTAGAGAGAATGTACGAAGATAAAGACATTAAGAAAGTTCCTATGTTTATTATGTTGACAGCAGTAGGGCAAGAAAAAATAACATCTAGTGCACTTAATCTGGGAGCGGAATATTATATAATGAAACCTTTTGATAATGAGACAATCGTTAAAAGAATAAGACAATTAAAAGGTAAGATGCAGTTAATTAAACGGGATAGAAGAAATGATTTTGTTTCTGAAACTGAAAAAGCTTATTCAGCAAGAAGTCTAGAAGCTGAAGTAACTAATATAATTCATGAAATTGGAGTTCCAGCACACATTAAAGGTTATCAATATCTTAGAGATGCTATAATAATGGCTATTAATGATATGGACATACTTAATTCCATAACTAAATTACTATATCCATCTATAGCAAAGAAATTCAATACAACACCTAGCAGAGTTGAGAGGGCTATCAGACATGCAATAGAAGTGGCATGGGGAAGAGGTAAGATGGATACTATTGATAAATTATTTGGATACACAATAAATCATGGTAAAGGTAAACCAACTAATTCGGAATTTATTGCTTTAATTGCTGACAAGTTAAGATTAGAGCTTAGAGTAGGATAAATTCACTATTAATATAATGTATATAATTTTTATTCAAGGATATAATAAATATTGTAAAGTTAATGATTTAATTTCACTATCTTTACGCTGACTTATAAGTGAGGTGTTAGAGCCAATGTACATTTAATAGAAGTTATTAATGTAACTGTTTTAGATGTAATGAGGTAATCAGCATTTATAAGTATTAAAGCTAGTAATTGTAAAAGATTACTAGCTTTTTAATACCACAATAATACTATTTGGAAATATGGAGGGCTATAATGGCTAAAGAAAAAGTAAAAGACAAAGGTGGAACTCTTGGTGGACTATCTAAAAGTCATAACAATAATAGGAGTGTAAATGGGAAAATTAAAAATTCTAAGGATACCACAAGTTGTGATTCAGATAATTTGAGTCATAAAGATTAAATTATTTGATATTTTTTGGTATTATTATTGACACTAATGACTATAATAGTATATAATTGTTTTAGTCATAAGTGTCATTAATAATTACTACATAGTTTTAGGTCAAAGAAAGGAAATGATTATGCCTAAAATAGTTGATGCAGAAGCTATAAGAATAGAGATAATAAAAAAAGCATTTAATGTTTTTGTTAAGAAAGGCTATTACAAATCAAGCATGATGGATATTACCAAGAGCTGTAATATGAAGCGAACAACAATTTATCACTATTTTAAAAATAAGGATGAGATATTTGAACATACTATATTATATGTTATAGAAACTCTTGAGAATGATATTATAGATATTTCTAAAGATGATGAGATGACTTTAATAAAAAAAAAATATCTAACTAATAAATGGGATAATGAATTTAACAATAATAATATTCTATTACTGCTTGTTGAAATGTGGTTTGCCATAAAAAGAGAAGAAGGAGAATTATTTGATAGAATCAAAAATAGAATAATATTAATGAACAAATCTATCAATAAAATTGTTGTGCAAAAAGCAAAATATATGGTTAATTCTAAGAGAGATAAAAAGCAGTTAATTGAATACTCAATGATAATGTCTATGCTTAATCAGATTACCAGTGAAAAAGAGTTTTTGAGCGAAAGTATAATATCTGTTATATCATCTTTTTAAGTAGTTTCATATGTTTAGGAATAATTTATACAAAGCATTATTATATATAAGCTTATTTAAATAATTTAACCTTGTTGTTAAAAGGGAGTAGCTTCAAAGTTATAAAGTCAACAACCGCGGTATGTAATACCTGGCTTTATAGTCCTGTAATGGAAAGCAAGACTTTTATGACAAAATGTAGATAACTAATCTGCAATTGTCATAAAAGTCTTTTTAAATTATATAAGATAAATATAAAGGAGGTCATTTTTATGAAATCACCAAAATCATTTTTTAGTAAGGTAGCAATAAAAGAAGGTATAAAATATTTAGAAAAAGATCCTATAACTAATTTTCCAAAGCTTATTGATTGGGCAGGTAAGATTCCTATGTTACCAACCCAAAGGCATCAATATGAGGCAATAATTGATATATGGCAAGATAAAAACTCTATATGGCACGATTTTATAGAAAGAATATTGACTAAGATACATCCCAATATTAGAAAGACACTTTTAATGAATTTTTCTATCAATGCTGGAATAGAAGGACTAAAGCTTATTAATGAGAACAAAGAGAAATATGACTGTAACATACCATGGGCGATTTTAATGGATCCAACTTCTTCATGTAATCTAAAATGTATTGGCTGCTGGGCTGCAGAATATAAGAAAAATGATTCATTAGACTATGATACCTTGAGTAATATAATAAAACAAGGTAAAGAACTAGGTACATATATGTATATTTACTCTGGTGGCGAACCTATGGTTAGACGAGATGATATAATAAAACTTGCAAGAGAACATAATGATTGTGTATTCTTGGCATTTACTAACGGTACTCTTTTTGATGAAGACTACGCAAAAAGACTTCAGGATGTCGGGAATGTTACATTTGCTATAAGTATCGAGGGTTATGAAGAACAAACAGATATGAGAAGAGGAAAAGGTACATATCAGAAAGTAATCAAAGGAATGGATATATTAAGGGAGCATGGTATTCCTTTTGGATTTTCTTCATGTTATCATAATAAAAATGAAGAGATAGTATCTTCTGAAGAATACATAGATTTTATGATTGAAAAAGGTTGTTATTTTGGATGGATATTTACTTATATGCCATTAGGAAAAGATGCAGTACTTGACCTATTAGCAACAGCTGAACAAAGAAAAGATATGTACTATAAAGTACGTGAATATAGAAAAACAAAACCAATATTTACTATGGACTTTTGGAATGATGGAGAATATGTTAATGGATGTATTGCTGGAGGAAGAAATTATCTTCATATCAATGCAAATGGTGATGTTGAACCTTGCGCATTCATTCATTATTCAAGTGCTAACATCAAAGATGTAAGCCTATTAGATGCATTAAAGCAACCTTTATTCAGACAGTATAGAAAACATCAACCTTTCAATGATAATATGCTTAGACCTTGTCCATTACTTGATAATCCAGAAATGCTTAAAAAAATGGTACATGATTCAGGAGCTCTTTCAACACAGCCAATGGATAGAGAGGATGTAGACGACCTTACAACTAAAACCAAAGAAGTTGCAGAAAAATGGGCACCCGTAGCAGAAGAACTTTGGCAAGAATCACATAGATGTATTAATTGTAAAGCTGCTAACCAATAATTTAATAAAAGCTATATAATGGGACATAATACTTTGCAATAAAGGATTATAGTTTTTAATCATTTTGGGAGGATGGCACTTTGAAACGAGACAGGCGAATCAATGCATTATTACTTTTTTTGAAATTATTTTCCATTTTTAATGTTGTGCTTATTGCTATTATTATAAGCCACTATTGGGGAAAAATTACACCAGAAGATATTTTTAATTATGTTCCTGATAATTACTTATTAGCTGCTATTACTATTATAGGGTTATTTTTGATTAAATCACTTAGCGTGGTATTACCTTTGATGGCTCTTTACATTAGTTCAGGAATGATATTTTCGCCGTTGTGGGGTATTATTGTTAATCTGATTGGATTGTTTATTAGTTTGACAATACCTTATTTGTTAGGTAGATTTTGTGGAAAGGGTTTATTAGATAGATTATTAGTGAAATATAAAAACATAGAGAAGCTTAAGACAATTAAGAGTAAGAATGAATGGTTTTTATCATATATATTGCGTATGATTGGTATTCTACCAGGAGATATAGTTAGTATGTCACTAGGAGCTATGAATATTAATTATAATAAATATATAGTGGGTTCAATAGTGGGATTATTGCCTAGAATGGTAGTAGCTACATGTCTAGGTTCAACCATAACAGATCCTACCTCACCAGTATTTATACTGTCGTGCGTAATTACGGTTGTGTTAACTGGAGGGTCAATGTTCTTGCATCAGAGATTTATGAAAAAAGAAGATGGTAGAAATAATGCTAAAGTAATAACCAGATTATAATTAGCCAAAAAAGGAGTTTAACTTAATAAGATAATTAAGTTTGCTTCTTTTTTTTTACCTAATATTACTTAAGTACAAAAATTCTCTTTATGATATTTAATTATTATGTTAATATTAAGAGTAATGAGTACTAAGAAAATGGTATATTCCAAACATCTTTTGGCAAGTAACGAGTATTGGGGGAATATGATGCAAGATAATTATTATAATGAGGAAAAACTATTATTTGATAACGAAGTAAAAGTAAACTATGGTATAGCAAAAGTTCTATTCTATATTGCTATAACAGTTATTCCATTAGTGATAGTTCTACAGTTACTTGGAGTGTTCATATATTACATGGTTGATGCAATAATGGCAATAGTAACTGCTTTTATTCTTTTAATTATGCCTAGAATACTAACAATAGTACATGTACATAAAAAGAAGTGGTTTAAGTATATACTATTGATTTTAGTTGTAATGATATTACCATTAATTTATTTAGAATATGATTATATGGTATTGATTTTATGGATATTTCCACTATTGATAAGCTGTATGTATTTTTCTAATAAGTTTAATACCATTACGGTAATTTTTGATGTTGTTGTGTTAGGTTTTACAAGTTACTATAGATCCTATCAAAGATTACAAAACAATTTGATTTCTAAGCGTATCGGAGGATTGTTCAAAGATTTCATTATAAGCTATATAACTTATGCAATGCTAGTCATAATATCATATGTTATAATATTTTTATTAACTAAGAAAACCAATGAGTTATTACAGGATGCTATAAAAAAGAAGGAATTTGAAATTCTTTCAATAACTGATTCAATGACGGGAATGTATAATCATAGATACTTAATGAGTGAATTAGAAAAGAATCAAGAACAATTTCATAATGAGAATATTCCATTTGCTGCTGTTCTTTTTGATGTGGATCATTTTAAAAGTATCAATGATACATACGGTCATGTTGAAGGTGATTGTGCATTGCAGGCAATAGTTAAATGTCTACAGAAAATAGTAAGACAAGATGATGTAATAGGTAGGTACGGCGGAGAAGAATTTTTGGTTATCCTATCTAACACTACAGTTAATGAAGCATATATGATAGCTGAAAAATGCAGACAAGCAGTATCTAGATTAAAGATAGAAAATATTGATAGATATATTACAATAAGTGGTGGTGTGGCTGAGTATAATGGGGAAGACATAAGAGATTATATTAGGAGTATGGATGAGAAGATGTATGATGCTAAGAACAATGGAAGAAATATAATAATAGCATAGACTTTAATAAGCTAAAAGAAAAAGTGAGTATTATATAATGTAAAACACTAGTGTTATGTCGATTCATTAGTGTTTTTTTATATATAAAAAATGTTTTATAAATTGTTAACTTTAGTAATTAATGATATAATGTTATAGGTCTTATTTGTCTCATTAGATAGTAAGATTATTAATAATATACTATAATGATAAGATATATAATAGGAGATAAAGATGAAGTTTAACAAAAAATTATTAAATATACCAATTGTTTTAATGATAGTCATTGCAGTACTTTGCTTATTGAATGTTCCGTCAAGAATTAATATGCTGAATGGAATTTCAGGTGCAGAAAAAATAGGTATAATTAATATAAACTATAATACTGAACAACAAAAAAATGAATATGGTGAAGAGATTTTTGTTACAGATAAACAGGAATTATTTAATATCATCAATACCATCAATAACGGTAAAATCGATACAGAAGCTACTCCAGACAGGGGTGGGGCAAATTATGAATTAAGATTTTATAAGGATGGTAAAAGTACTAAAGCAGATTATTGGCAGAATGAAAAATATAATCTAAGTGTTGAAGGGGTTGAGGGAGAAATAATTGTTGATAAAAAGTTGGAACAGATTATAGAAAGAATAATTCAAGAAAATAGTAATGAGTAAGTTGGTTTTGTTATGGAGGTAAGTTTAAATGAAAAGAACAACTACAATAATTGGTTTATTATTCGCTATTATGCTGATGACATCAAATGTTTTTGCTGGGAATACTGAAACACTACAAAATAATTTTGAAGAGAGTGAGGATATATATATTGAACTAAGTGAACCTATTCTTTCAAAAGCTCGACAATATGTAGACGGACTTATGAATGCTCATTTCGACCAGGTATTTGCTTATTCTAATGAGGGATTTATGTTGTGTTTATATGAAACTCTTTATGAAGATTCGGATAAATACTTAAATGAAGGCAAAGTTGTTAGTAGTGAAGGTGAACAGATTCCATTTTGGGATCCACATCAGGAGAGAATGCTTAGAATTGATAGGTTAGTTAAAGATGGTTATATAATGGAAGATGAGCTTACTATAGAAATAGATAGAAAAGTGATAGCTTCAATACTTTATCGTATTTATAAAGATAAAATACCCTTCAAAGGTTCTGTTGATTATCCAGATACGGAAGATATAGCTCTTAGATGGGCAGGTGAAGTTGGATTACCAACGTTTGCAGTTAATACAGGATTGAAGATTAATCCTGAGGATTCTATTAAGAGTGATGAAAATTTTAGCCTTTTATACTATCCAAATGATTATCTGAAAATCATTACTTATGCGTACTTAATGTTTCCTAATCCTTATTCTGGTAATTATGTGGACTTAGAATTTATTAAGGAAGATGTTAAGGATATAAAAGCTGAAAAAGTTAAGGAATTAATCACGTTGACAAGGAAAGAAGTAATGAAACCCAGATTAGGAGATTTTCCACGTGATGTGTTGAATAATGAGAATATAGGAACTAGAGTTGATTCTTATCAAAAAACTAAGTCACATGAAACTCTCAAGAAATTATATCAAATTCTAAAGGACAGTTTTAATCTATTTGAATATCAAGATAATATTGGTTACTTACGCTACAAATTTAGTGTATGTAAATAAATCAAATATATTATCTTATGAAAAATTGTTCTTAGTATCTATTTATAAATTAGCATGTAATAATATTTGGAGGAAAAAATGACAAGATTATACTTAACAAGACATGGAGAAACCGAATGGAATCTTATTAAAAAAGTTCAAGGCAGTAGAGATTCCAATTTAACACAAAAAGGCATTATACAAGCAACAAAACTAGGTAAATATCTAGAGAACACTGATATTGATGTGATTTATTCAAGTTCCAGTGGTAGAGCCTATAATACTGCAAAAATAATAGCTGGTAATAGGAATATAGAAGTAATTAAGATGGATGGCTTGAAGGAAATGAACTTGGGTATCTGGGAAGGTAAAACTTTTGAAGTGATAAAAGAAGACAATGAAGAGATGTATGATACTTTTTGGAACAAGCCTCACTTAGTAAAAGAGTTTCCAGGAGAAAGCTTCAGTGAATTTGAAAAAAGGGTTGTAGGAACAGTATTGGATATCGCTGAGAGCAATAAAGGGAAAGATATTTTAATAGTTGCTCATGCTCTAGTACTAAAAGTTGTTATGAGCTTTTTTGAGAATAGACCATTGGAAAAATTGTTTGAGGATCATTTCATGTATTCAACTTGTCTTAATGAAGTTGAGATACTAGATGGTGAGTATAAAATAGTAAAATATAATCAAACAGATCATTATGATATTGAAGTTGGTTAAGTAAGTTTTATAATTATAAAAAGCATTTTGGAGATAATAATAAGTATATATGTTGAATAAATAATTGCAATAGAGACAGTGATTATTCAGCTATTCAACTAATAGCTTATACCAAGGAGGTTACTATGAAATCGTTAAGAACAATTTTGACAGTAGTATTTAGTTTCGCTGTAGTTGCAGCTGTTATTCTATATACACAAATCAAGAAAATAGCTAGTTCAAATAATCAATCAAAAAAACAAGTAGATAAACAAGAAAAAGATATAAAGACAACAGCAAAAAGACCTCTTGATTTTTCAGCATTTGAATCGGATCTTAATAAATTAGGAGACCAAAGATACAAAGAGATTGAAAAATCATTGATTGAATCAGATATTAAATCTATACAAAAAAGTATTGAATCAGGAAATCTAACTTATGAAGAACTTGTATTATTTTATATAAAAAGAATTAAGGAAATTGATAATAACAGATTAAATACAGTTTTACAACTAAATCCAGATGCTGTAGTAGTAGCCAGAGAAATGGATGAAAAGAAAAATAATGGTGAAAAACTTAGTGATTTGCATGGTATTCCAGTCCTTCTAAAAGATAATATTGGAACAGGAGATAAACTTACTAATACTGCTGGTGCCAAAGTATTAGAAGATTCTTCATGTGATAGAGATGCTTATATTGTTAAGAAACTAAGAGAGGCAGGAGCTATAATATTAGGAAAGACTAATCTAAGTGAATGGGCTAATTTTATGAGTATTGATTCATCTAATGGTTATTCTGCACTTGGAGGACAAACCCATAATCCTTATGGTAATTATGATGTTGGAGGGTCTAGTTCTGGTTCAGGAGCAGGAGTTTCTGCTAATTTTGCTCCATTAGCTATTGGTACAGAGACAGCCGGATCAATTATATCTCCTTCTAGTCAAAATAGTGTAGTAGGAATCAAACCTACAGTAGGTCTTTGGAGTAGAGATAGAATTATCCCTCTTGCTATTGATTTGGATACAGCAGGACCTATTGCGAGAACTGTTGAAGATGCAGCTATGTTACTAGGCGAATTAGTTGGTGAAGATGAGAATGACATTGTTACTTCTGATGTACCTGAAAAAGAAGATTATACAACATACTTAGATAAAAATGGTTTACAAGGTATGAGTATTGGAATAGTAACTAACAAAGAAGTGACTTCTAGTTATCGTAATGATGATAGTGATATTATCAATAAAATTAAGGAAGAATTAATTAATCTAGGTGCTGATGTAAAAAATGTTGAATTGGACGATAAAGCTTTTAGGATAGATGAACATGTAGATATGATGGCTTATGAATATAAAACAGGAGTAGAAGAATATCTGAATGCCATAGGTGACAATGCTCCAGTCAAGACTATAAAAGAAATAACAGGTTTTAACAAAAGAGATTTAGACAGCAGAGCATATTATGGACAATACTTTATTGAAAAAGCAAGGGATATCAATATTACAGAGGATGAAAATACAAAAATTTTGTCCCATAATAGATCAAATACTGGTTCTGCAATAGATGAAGCACTAGAAAATGACAAAGTTGACGTTTTAATCTCTCTTAATAATTATTTATCAGGGATTTACCCTATAGCAGGTTATCCTGCAATCACAGTACCAGCAGGATATAGAGATTCTGGTGAGCCTATAGGTTTAACAATAACCAGTACTAAATTTAGTGAAGGTCTATTAATAAAAGCGGCATATGCTTATGAACAAGGTACTAAGCATAGAATACAGCCTAATATTAAATAGAAATTTGATAAACGTTATTTACGAGGATAGACTGTGTTATCAAATCCAAGTGAAGATAATGAAAAGAGAATCTTTGTCAAAATTATAGTAATAGACGAACTAGTTTACTTATATTTATACTATTATTCATCGTATTACCTTTACTTATTGTATGGTTGATTGACATTTTAACCATTATATGGTAATCTTAAGAGGGATAGACGTCCGAACATATTACTTAATAAAAATCGCATATTAATATACTTATTAAACATATATTTGAAATAAAACCTAACTTTTTTCAACTATATGTTTTTTTATTCTATTGTAAATTTCTTATATTTGAGTATTATTTAATTTCATTAAAACTTAATTAGGGAGGTGGTTTGGATTAAAAAGATTATTATTTGGTTTATAGCTAAGATAATAGGAAGAGGGTTACAAGCAACAGTCAGAATGGATTACAATGCCCGTGAAGAAATCATTAAATGGAAAGATGGTTATACAATTGTAATCGACACTTATAAGAATGGACCTAAAATCTGTTTTGTCAAGCAGGGAAACAGTTTATTAAAAAAGAAATATCAGGATGATATGAAAACTGATATTAGAATAATCTTCAAATATACCAATATAGTATATGAAATATTTACAGGACAGATTGGGCTTGACAAGGCATATGCCCAGAATAGAATGATCGTGAAGGGAGATATATTTCAAACACTAAAAATAGTTAGAATGTTTTATATATGTGAATGTTATTTGTTTCCAAAATTCATTTGGAAAAAGATTATTACCGAGAAACCTAAATTGACTTCTAATACATTTAACATATATATGGCTACAATATTCGGGTTAAAATAAGGAAGGAGGAGAGACAATATGAATTCAGAGTATTTTGAATATCAAAACCGTGGGAAACTACTTTCAGGGAAAAATGCTATTGATCATATAGCTTATGAACTTAATAATATGATGTGTAAGAAACCGCTTATTATTACTGATAAGATGCTAGTTAAATTTGGTCATGTAAATATATTATTGAAAGCGTTAAAAGAAGGGGATATAGATAAGCCACTTATATATGATGATGTACCAGCTGACTCTAGTGTTGAAGTGTGTAATGCTATTGCTAGTATATATAGAGATAATGAATGTGATTGCTTAATAGCATTAGGAGGAGGTTCGGTTCTAGATACTTCCAAAGGAGTTAATTTAACACTATCGTCGGGAGCAGATAATTTATTAGATATAATGGGACTTGGGATTATACAAAGAAAAACTGTACCGTCGATTATGATACCAACTACTTCAGGAACAGGTTCAGAAGCAACTTTAGTAGCAGTAATAGCTGATAAATTACAAAATGTAAAAATGGAATTTATCTCATATAATTTAGTACCAGATGTAGCTATATTAGACCCAAGAATGACATTGACACTACCACCAAAATTAACAGCGGCAACTGGATTTGATGCTTTAGTTCATGCTATTGAGGCTTATACATGTAAACAAAAGAATCCAATCAGTGATGTATTTGCTATAAGAGCTATAAAATTCATATGCGACTATCTAATAAAAGGAGTGGTGGATGGTAAAGATGAAGATGCTAGACTTGCTTTAGCTAACGCATCATATATGGCTGGTACAGCTTTTTCTAATTCTATGGTGGGTATTGTTCATGCTATTGGTCATGCACTTGGTGGAGTTTGTCATGTGCCTCATGGATATGCAATGTCTATTTTACTTCCTTACTGTATGGAATATAATTATGATGCTGTTGGAAATTTATATGGGGAACTTCTACATCATTTTATAGGGATAGAAGAAGCAGCTGTAATCCCAAGAAGTGAACGTGGGATAAGATGCATTGAAGAAATCAGAGAAATGTTGAATAAGTTAAATGAAGTAAGTGGATTACCCATTCGCCTTAGAGATGTAAAAGTTTCAAAAGATGACTTTAAGAAAATAGTTGAAAATGCCATCAATGATGGAGCAGCTATAGTTAATTATAGAAATGTAAGTAAAGAAGCTGTTCTTGCCATATTAAATAAAGCTTATTAGGTTATTTCCATAATTTTATTTGGTTGTCTATTTCACCTTTTGTTTTTTACTGCATTGTAGTATAATAATGAATTAACAAATGATTTATATTAATTATTAATAATTATTTACTATAAATAGAAAAGGTGATTAAAATGCCAATTAAAGTTGATAATAACTTACCAGCAAAACAAGTTCTAAAGCAAGAAAATATATTTGTAATGGATGAAGATAGAGCTATGCGACAAGATATACGTCCTTTACAGATTGCTATACTTAATTTGATGCCATTAAAACAGGCTACAGAGACTCAGCTATTACGTTTACTCAGTAACACACCTTTACAGGTTGAGATTACGCTATTGCATCCTGAGTCATATGAGTCTAAAAATACATCTAAGGAACATTTATTAAGTTTTTATACAATATTTAAGGAGATAAGACATAGGAAATTTGATGGTATGATAATAACAGGAGCACCTGTAGAACATATGGATTATGAACAAGTTGGATATTGGGATGAGTTAAAAGAGATTATGGAATGGACTAAAACTAATGTTACATCAACTTTTCACATATGTTGGGGAGCACAAGCAGGATTATATTATCATTATGGAGTCAATAAACATATGCTTTCTAATAAAATGTTTGGTATATTTGAACATAATGTGTTAAAGCCTAACTATAAATTATTACGAGGTTTCAATGATAGTTTTTTTGTTCCCCATTCAAGACATACAGGAATTAATAGAGAGGATATCATTAATAATCCTGAACTAGAACTTTTATCAGAATCCAATGAGGCAGGAGTATATATTGTTATGTCCAAGGATGCTAAACAGATATTTGTTACTGGACATTCAGAATACGATCCTCTTACTTTAAAACAAGAATATTTTAGAGATAAGGAAAAAGGTATGGACGTGAAGTTACCTAAGAACTATTTTCCTTACGATGATGAAAATCAGTATCCTAAGGTATCTTGGAGAGCACATGCTCATCTTATATATTCAAACTGGTTGAATTATTATGTATATCAGCAAACACCATACCTTATGGATGAAATTGGTGAGGAAAGCTAGGTTTTACGGGAATTATATTTGATAAAAATGATATGTAGTGATAAAATTAAAATAAAAAATAAAGGCGAAGAAGAGAAGGAGTAAATATACTTGTATTATTAAGAGAGAAGATGGGTACTGCGAATCTTCACAATCAATATATTGAAGTAGTCTCAGAGCCTTGAACCGAAATAATAGTAGGCTTCAACGGAAATCCACCGTTATCATAGGATAGAGTATCGGTAATATAAGTTGCCTGTACTTGATGAGTGTAGAGATTATCTCTGAATTTAGGTGGTACCACGGATTAAGAATTCGCCCTAAGCTATTAAAGCTTAGGGTTTTTTAATGCAATCTTATAAGATGAAAATGGAGTAGTTAATATATCACCTAGAAAATAAAGTGAAATATTAGGTGTTAGTAAATCTTCTGTAAGTAGGAGTCTTAGAAAACTTGAAGATAATGGTGAAATTTACATAAGGAGTAGATATACAAGTGATGGTTGCAGATTGGTAAATGAGTATATAGTGAGATGAAGTGGTTAAGGAGGTTTTGTTTGTCTTAGTACTTGGATATGTTAGTTATTGTGATATTAAGACTAGATTAATACTCGAAAAAGTTCATATTATGATTATTTTGCTAGGACTTATTAATATTGATTGAATACCTTCAATTTTATGATTAGTGTTAGTGCCATTACCTTTTTTGGGGGTGGGGTATTTATTAATTATGGTAAATTATTAATGTATATATTATGTTTATAGAAAAATATATAAGTTGAAAGTAAAAAAGGAGATACTATAAAGGGGGATTATTGGCAATGCAATAGGTATAAAATGATATTATATTTTATAATGAAATTCTGTTGGAGACATAGTTTTTTAATATATAAACTCAAAATGAGCAAATTTCATTGCTTTATTTAGATCTATAGTATTATCAAATATCATTTAAGACACCTTCGTAACGATGTTAATGGTCAATAGGTCAACTCATTCTATTCAATATACTGTGAGAAATTCAATATGTTAATACGTATACATTACTGATATATAATGCGATTATATGCTAAAAGATATAAAACAAGTAGTTTAAAAAGTTGTCTTAAATTAGAGAAAAAACAATACTTATCGAATATTAGATAAAAAAGCTTTATTGACAACATTATATTTATAATATAAAATATTAAAGTAATGATTGTAAATATTAAGAATACATATTTATATCGAATATAAACACAAAGGAGAGTGCTTATGAAAAGAAATGTATTGATTTTAATTTTATTAATGATTTTTATATTGAATTTTTTTAATGTTAATGCAAAAGAGGAAGAAAAATATCTTGATAAAAATAACATAAGAATATTAGCTGAATATCATATTAATGAATATCTTGAGAGAGAATTAAATGAAGAAATTATAATTACTGATAATGAAATATTATTAGATGATGTAACGATATAAAAAATAAGTTTTTAGAGTATGCTAGAAGCAAGAATGTATACTTATATGCAAGAACATACGACAACCCATCATATCTAGATAATATTGATAAAACTTCAAATTTTATTAAAGAAGGATTAAGTATAGACTCTCCAGTAGCAATGATGCAACATGATGACGATGACTTTACTGGTGACTTAAATCATTTTAATTGGCATTGGACAACAATAACTAAATATTTTAGAAATAATGATACTGATGATCGTTTTATTGCCATTTCATCATGGGGAGAAAGGTATTCATTTAATTTAAAATTGCTTGTAGATGCATATCCTAATACATATATTTATTTTAAAAAAGTATAGAGGTGATTTATATAAAAAAACTTTTATTTATAACATTATTAATAATAATATCACTCATTATAATTAGCAACTTGGCTTATAAGAAGAATAGTGCTCAAAAAATTAAAACAAGTGAATCAGAAAAATTCACTGAATCATTAGAAGAGTTAATTTATATTGATGAAGTTGAGTTAATCTATCAAATAAATTCTATAACATGTTATCTGGGGGTAAATGATAGCTTTGATAAAAGCCACCTTAATAATATATTACAAATAGCAAGAGAATTTACCACAATAGAAAATATGGTGGAAATAAGAAAAAAGTATTCAGAATCAAGTCAACCACCTAGTGAGTTTACAATAGAAATATATTATGGCAGTATTAAAAAAGATAATATTCCTAATTATCGCTTAAGAACAAGCTATAGCAATCCAATTCATACTGAAATATATGATTATAAAATATGGGATATATTTAAAGACGATAAATTAATTGACTTAGATAATCAAGAGAATGAGAAGTAGGTATTAATGAAGTTCAATAAAACAATATAAAACTGGGAAATTATATCTTTAAAAAAGAAATCATTGTCACCTTCAAGAGTATATATTGATATATAAAGAGAATGCTTAATTAGAGTAAATAGATATTAATTGTTTATAATAAAACTAATTATGATCAATTCTTAGAAATGATTTTTCCAGAGTATCTCATGTTATAGGTCAAAAGATGTCATAATGCTATCTACAGATAGAATTACTCCCTAAATGACGACAATTATTAACTAAAATTATATGTGAAAAAGTAACTTAAGTAACAAATAGATATGTAAAAAGATCTTCATATTTGAAGATCTTTTTGTATGTCTATTTTAGAATTTCTTAATATATCTTATATTTTGGGGGTAATCCTATGTGTACTTATGTAATACAGATTGGAAATTAACTGTAAATAAAAGGGAATTGGACAAATGGATTGATATAAATTCTGGTAACTGGTAATTGACGAAATATTAAAATCTGAGTTATAAAAATCAAGCCATTTGTGCTAATACTAAAAATCACTACATATCAATTTATGAAAAATATTTCACCATCCTACCAATTACCTCTTTTTCCTATTTAAAATAAAATTAACCTCAGTAATATTAACACTTCCTGTCAATAGGAGAAGAGGGATACATATTATCATGAATAAACAAATATTAATTAAGGTATTTACCAATAATGAAAATGGTAAAGTAATGTATTTGCCTAGTAAATCTATTAATAAAACGGATGCTAAGCAAACTAAAATTGGTTTGACCAACCAATTACCTACTTTGAAATTAATTGAGGTTATTCGTACAAGATGTATAATATTAAGTGTAGAAACTATAACAAAACTACATAGTAAACCCCATAGATATCCCTTTAATCCGTACATGGGAATCAATATAAAAATAAAAGCGATTCTAATACTAAGACCTATTACATTATTTCGAAAAACAATTAATTGCTTATTAAGTCCATTCAAGATACTTCCTAGAGTGGTTTGCAGATAAATAAATGGACATAACCAAGCTAGTATAGTTAATAAAACTCCTACATATTCTTCTTTATATACTATAACTCCCAATGTTTTACCAAAAGACAAAAATAAAAATGTACTTAATATTCCAATAAGAATAGTAAATTTCATTGTTTTAGTTGTAGTGAAGTTGATCATTGATTTATTTTTGTTAGCAGAAGCTGCTGATACCGTTGGTAATAACATAAGGGATATGGAGTTAGTAAACACACTAGGAAATAGGATCAGTGGTAGAGCCATACCAGTTAAAATACCATATATACCTAAAGCACTAGAATGAGATAAGCCGAATAATTGTAATTGTGTTGGAATAAGAATAGTCTCAATACTAGTCAATATAGTGGTAATCAATCTATTGGAAGTGATTGGTACTGCAATGGCTGATATTTTTTTTAATATTATAAAATAACTTTGAGGTGAACTTGACCTTTCCTTCAATGAATTGAATTTATAAGCTACTACTACTATTACAAAAGAAACTATTTCTCCACCTACCATCCCGATTATAGCCATGGCACAAGCATAAGTAAGTCCTTTTGGTACAAATAATGATGATAAGAAGTATATTATTGTTATTCTAGTTATTTGTTCTATAATCTGAGAAACAGCAGGTACAGTAGGATATTTCAGCCCGTAGAAATAGCCTTTGATACATGATATTATTGCGGTAAATGGTATTGATATTGCCATAATTTTGATTGCTAGGGCTGTTCGTGGTTCATTGATTAATTTGCTACTAATTAATTCAGCGTTAAAAATAAGTACTAACATCAAGATAACAGCTAAAGTAAAAGCTATGATTGAAGATGTACGAATAATCCTTTTTAGATTAGAATAATTGTTTTTGGCTTTTTCCTCAGCAACAAGTTTTGAAACAGCGGTAAAGATACCTGAACAACATATAGTATAGCATATCATATATATAGGAAACACAAGTTGGTAGAGCCCCATACCTTCAGCACCAATTAAATTACTTAAATATATTCTATTAGCGAATCCTAATATTCTAGTAATTAGTGCAGCTACAGTCAATATTATGGTTCCTTTTATTACTGAACTTCTTTTCATTTTTCTTTCAATCCTTTCATTATGTAACAATAATATAGCTAATTAATTCCTTTATAATCTATTTGTACTTATAATGGAGATTGACCTAAGTAAGTAGCCTAAAGTAATATATTCTTTAATGCTTTTCCATATTCATTTAATTTGGTATAATTAACACTAAGTATTTAGTGAAATACAGGGAGGAGGATATAATGAGATATTTTATTATTACACCATTATGTTTTTTGATTGACCAGATATGTAAGATTAATGCAGTAAATAAGATGAATAATACAACTTGTAAGCCAATACTTAAGAATAATATACTATTGAAGCTTAATTATAATGAAGGTGCTTTTCTAGGATTTCTTAAGAATAAAAAGGGGTTTTTACTATTGATTAATATTCTCTCGGTAATAATATTGATCTGTCTTAGTGTAACTTATGCTATTATGAAGGGTAACAATATACTAACTATAGGATTAGCTTTCTTGACAGGGGGAGCACTCAGCAATGTTTTTGATAGAATACGTATCAAAAAAGTTATTGACTATTTTTCTTTTAAGTGGAAACCAGATTTGATTTTTAACCTTGCAGATATGTTTGTCTTTTTAGGTTGCATATTATTGATTATTAGTGAAGTAAAACCAAGTTCCTAATATGATATTAATACTATTATGGTAGAATAAAAACAGTGTATTAATAATTTGATGCACTGTTTTTTATTCTTTAACGTTAAGTCATTTCTTATAATTATAGTGGCATCATTATTTGTTTTGAGATAATTATATTTTAGATTCTTTGATATCCTTCAACAAACTAGCCATTTCAGATTGGATTTGTGCTGATTTAGCTTCTAGTTTAGCTATCTTGATATCATAAGATTCCACTCTCTTTAGATACATGCTAACTAAATCTTGGTTTTTTGTTTCGTTGGCTTTATCCAGTTTTTGATTTAAAGTTTCTCTTTTTGCATTAGCTTTATCAATTCGTTTTTGAATTTTATTATATTTCTTAAGTAGTTCAGCGTATTTTTGCATTTTGCTATTAATATCGCTGAATTCAGATGTTTTTTTATCCATTAATTTCATGAAATCCTTACCAAATTTATCACTCATTTCATCAGTATTAATAGAATTCTTTAGTTCATTTAACTTATCAATATCATTATTAATTTCATTAGTATATGATAAAATCCTATTCATCAAATCAGAAGATGATATAATATCATCAGGTGAATTCTGTATTAGCATATCTCTTAACTTTTTCATTTTATCACTGATTTTATTTGTATAATCAAACATATCAATTGCTTTCGTAAAAGTATTATAGGTCTTAAAATCCCCCAGATCCATAGTACCTATCTTATTACTTATATACGTGTCTAATTGTAGTTTTGAGCCATCTACAAAATAATCTTTTGTGGCATTTGCAATTTTAGAGAAAAGATCGCTAAAAGATTCTTTATCTAATGAGCATTCCATATCGCTGTTAGAAAAACATTTTTTAATTTTATTAAACATTCTATTACATTCATCACCTACAGCTTTTTGAAAGGCTGAGTCTAATTTATCCAAATATGCTGTACGTTTATTCTCTGGAGCATTATCCATGATTTTGTTGTATACTTCAGCGTATTTCTTACCATATTCTTTGATGATACCATTAGTAGTATAAAGTTTATTAGATTCCATATTATCAGAAATTTTGTTAAATGCACCTTCATCAAAATATTTATTTACAGCATCTTCAGATATATTAATAGTTGCACTAATATTATTTTTATCATTTTGATCAGATGCATATTTTTTATTTATTAGATGTATGTTTTTCAGTGGGTTAGTAATAATATTATTTGTTCCTAAGTCGTTATAGTGAATTTTCAATTAAATTCCCCCCTTATTATTATAATTTTTATAAATGTTATAATTTAATTTAATATTACCTATACCATATATCGGCATGTTTTTATAAAAGTTAATTAATTTTTTAAGACAATTATTATAGCTTGATTTATGAATAATTGAAATCATAATAGAGAAAATAATAATAAGGAGGGATGAGATGGGTAAAATTAAAAGAAGAGATTTCAAATTCTATCACAACAGTATTATAACTAGAAATATTCTTGAAAATTCATTTAATTATGAAATAGGTACAATGCTACCTGAAAAATTTATTGAATCTAATAGAGATATAGAAGAGGAATATCTGGATGAAAGCGATATAATAAAAAATGACCTTAATGGTAAAAAATTTTTGAATTAATACTAAAGGGGCTGACGGATAATACATTTTGGAAAATAGACATGTATTATCCGTCAGCCTAAGTAAACTAATCAGTATTGATTGTTTTCAATAGGTATTAGGTATACAATCATAGTGACGATTACAAATATTAAGGTAGTCAAAATTCCCCCTTCTAAACCAAAATCTCCACCTGTTAAGAGGTTATCATGAATTATCCTAATGGGATATACAGAATCCCACAATGTGGAACCACTAACATTAAAACCGAAAAAACCACCTTGAAAGAAATTCCATGTAATATGATATCCAATAGCCATTAAAATATTTTTTGTTTTCAAAGTCATATAAGTAAATAAAATTCCTATAAGTACAATATTAATAAGACCAACGATACTAACATTAGGATTAAGAAAATGTAATGCTGAAAATATTACTGCTGGAATAATGTAAACTACATATTTGTTGTTATATCTGTTAAGAGTATGGACTATATAGCCTCTAACCAATAATTCTTCATCAATTCCAACTAGGATAAATATTATCAATACATAGATAATATTAGAAGAAAAAATTGGTTTATCAAAACTGTATGTAAGTGTAGCATTATCAGTTGCAAATAATAATAATGCTATAATAGTGATTGATAATGCACCAAGTATCAAACCTATTAATAGGTGCTTTAATGATTGTTTGGAAAAGATTACTCCAAATTTTCTTGGTGATCTTTTTTCTAGTTTATAGACTAATATAAATGCAATTATTAATGCAATAACAGATAGAGATTTGATTAGAATATATACTATATAATAGTTAGTAAAATCTAGTGGATTAAATAA
Organism: Vallitalea sp.; assembly: GCF_025211055.1. Lineage (GTDB taxonomy): Bacteria > Bacillota > Clostridia > Lachnospirales > Vallitaleaceae > Vallitalea. The sequence goes on from NZ_JAOARO010000068.1 coordinate 29,156, forward strand.
TAAAGAAGCTACTTTCTGGAAGGTAAAATAAAATGTAATAAAAAGTGTTATTTTGATACCAGAATAAATCTTGTTATGTTTATTCTTAAAAAAATTCATTAGCATTACCCCTTAGATATAATTTTATTAGACTTTTAAGTAGTTATTTTTTACTTTACTCGTATAGTAACTTGATTATTTCAATCAATTCATCAATGCTTAACCCAAGCATTTTACTTTCTTCTATTATTTTACTTAGCTTATTCTCAATCATTTGCATCCTTTTTTCTCGTATTAGTTCGTCATTTTTAAGCGCAACGTAGAATCCTTTTCCTCTAACTGATTCAACAAAGCCCTCTTTTTCTAATTCTTCATAAGCACGCTTGGTTGTTATAACACTAATTTGAAGTTCTTTCGCTAGTTTTCGTATAGATGGAAGAGGCTCTGTTTCTTTTAGATCACCAGTAATAATATATTTTTTTAATTGATTAGTAATCTGTAGATAGATTGGATCCGAACTAGAGTTTGATATGATTATATTCAAAGTTTAACCTCCTATCCGTTAATACCGTGCATATTATATATATACACAATAAACATATATATATCATTTGTCAAGAATAAATTATCATTAATCAAAAAAACTAACGTAAAATGAATACTATTTTTTTGATTTGATTAGTGCGGTAATTAAATAGGCTACACTTGATAATATTATAATAGTTGCACCAGAAGGTATGTTGAAATAATAAGAGAAGACCAGACCCAAGAAGCATAAAATAATACCCATTATTGAAGATAATAATATTATAATGTTAAAATTATATGTAATTAATTTAGATATTGCTGGAGGAACTGTTAATAGGGTTATTACTAATATGATACCAACTACTTTTATTAAAATAACTATACTTAAGGCTATAAGAATAAATAGAAAGTATTCTAAAAAAGTAGTATTAACCCCTTTGCTGCGTAGAAAAACTTCATCAAATAAATAACTTTTTATATAATTAAATAATGCAAATGAACTTATAAGGATAAAGAGGGTCAAAATAACCATAAGATAAATATCCTTCACTGAAACGGTTAATATATCTCCAAATAAATAAGTAGTCATATCTGGTGGGTAACCAGGTGTAAGAGATATAAATAGTATCCCAAGTGCCATACCTAATGACCATAGCATACCTATGATTGTATCGGAAGTAGTATTAGTCTTTCTTTTTATACTGACAATAGCAACTGCTGATATTATTGCAAACAAAAGTCCTCCTATTATAGGTTCAAACCCTAATAGAAAACCAAGACCTATACCTCCAAAAGATGCATGGGCGATACCGCCACTCATCATTACTAATTTTTTTTCTACAACAATTGTTCCAATTATTCCACATACAATACTAGCTAAGATAATACTTACTATAGCATTCTGCATGAAACCATATTTACATATTGCTTCTAACATAACTACTTTCCTTTCGTATAAAATAAATTTTGAAAATGACAAGGATCTATTGTTTCGTCATTGTCATGAACATGCATGGTCTTATTAATACATGCAAATTTTTTTACATTATGTTTTATCATACCAATGTCGTGGCTAACCATAATTATGGTCATTTCTTTATTCAATGTAGTCAAGATATTATAGATTTCCTCTTTTGCATCAGTATCTAGACTAGCTGTTGGTTCATCAAGTAATAAAATATCTGGATTGGTTACTAATGCTCTTGCAAGCAATACTTTTTGTAATTGACCACCAGATAGTTGATTGATTCTCTTGTTGGCTAGATAATTAATTTTCAACTTATCTATTGCAAATGTAACTTTGCTTCTATCATTTTGTTTATAACGGTAAAACAATTTATAATCTGATGGAAGAGTACCACTCAATATCACATCAAATACTGTTATAGGAAAATCCCTGTTAAATGTGGAGAATTGAGGAACGTAACCTATAACTACATTTGGTTCTATAACTATTTTGCCTTTATCTGGAGTAATATCACCTATTATGGATTTTAGAAGAGTTGTTTTACCACTTCCATTAGGTCCTATTATTCCAATATAATCGTTTTTATTAACTTTTAAGTTTATATTATCCAGTGCTATATAATTATTATAGTAAACGGATAAATTCTTTATTTCTAATAATGCCATATTAGTCACCTTATTAATATGAAGATACAAAAGTATCAACAATCTTTTTGTAGTTATCAATATATTCTTTTGATAAAATATCCAGAGAAATTACTTTCCCATTAATCTCGTCTGCAATGACAGTTGCTTGTTTGCTATCAAATTCTTGTTGATAGAATACAACTTTTATATTTTGTTCTTTTGCAGAATTAATCACATTAGTCATAGTTTCAATGGTTGCAGTTTTACCATCCTCTTCAATAACCATCATTTTCAAACCGTAATCGTTAGCGAAATAACCAAGTGAAGGATGATATATAATAAAATTATCTATATCAGAGTCTTTCAAAGTTTCTTCGATGTAAATATCTAATTTTTCTAATTCTGCAATATATTTAGCTGCATTGTCAACATAGTAATCTTTATTCTCAGGGTCAATATCACAAAGAGAATCTCTGATTGAATTAATCATAACTATTACTCTTTTTGGTGACATCCATATATGTGGGTCTATTACCTTGCTAGTTTCTTCTTTCTCATTTTCGGTAGTTTCATCATGTTCATGGGAATGACTATCTAAATAAAGAATAGGGTATTCTTTTTCAGAGACATCCTTAAGTGAGATAACTTCTGTATTATTACTTACTATCTTGGGTAATATATTATTTTCAGAGGCTACTCCAATGGTAAAATACAAGTCAGCATCACTTATATGTTCTAATTCTTTTGGCGAAGGCTGATAGTTTGCAGGACTAAAGCCTGGGGGTATTACGGTAGTGACAGTGCCTTTATCACCAAGTACAGCGTTAACAAATGCTTCTTCTGGTCCAATTGATACTGCTATATTAATTTTATTGTTATTTACAGATTTGCCAGAACATCCAGATAATATTAATATTATAGATGCTAGTAATAATAAACTTCTTTTCATATAAATCCTCCTATATAATTTAAATGCAAATAATTTGCATTTAAATTATACTATTTAATTATAGTATTGACAAGTACATTTTTACTAAAAGAATTAATTTTATTAGTTAAAAAAATATTAGTATATGTTATAATAAATTAACGACAAGTAATCTTCTTAGAATAAAGGTGTTTATATGGATTTTAATAAAGTTATTGACCTATTAAAAAATAATGGTTATAAATTGACTAATCAGAGAAAGATTATAATAGAAGCTCTGTATCATAGTGATAAACCAATATCTATGGAAGAATGGTTATTGTTAACTAAGGATAAGAATCCAGGTATTAATCTATCAACCATTTATAGAAATATTGATGTATTAGAGGATCTGGGGCTACTAGAAAAAATCAGACCAAAAGATGGTAACATTAAGTATACTCTTAATCTAATGGAAAATCATGCCCATTTTCTCATTTGTAAAAGATGTGGTAAAGCAGAAGCAATAGAATGCTGCCTTAGTAATGAGTTCAAAAAAATTATTGAGGACAAAGAGTTTGATTTGATTGAACATAACTTAGAATTATATGGATACTGTAAAGAGTGTCATAGTGAATTGGATAAAAAATAACAATGGGTTGTTTCACATAGTGAGACAACCCATTGTTATTATTATTGTGGCTAAGAATAGATTTTCTTAAGGTTATCAATTCTGCTGGTTACATTCCTGAACAACATGTCAACCAAAGTAATAGCTACCATTGATTCTACGACAATTACAGCTCTTGGAACTATAATAGGATCATGTCTACCTTTTATGTTGATATCAATGTTTTCTCCAGATTTGTTAACTGTTCTCTGTGTGGTTTTAATTGAAGGAGTAGGTTTAACAGCGGCTCTTAATACAATACGAGAACCATCACTAATACCTCCTAATATACCACCAGCATTGTTTGATTCTTTTTCAATTACATCATTTTCATATTTATAGAAATCATTGTTCTCAATACCTGTTAACTTGGAAGCTGAAAATCCATTACCTATTTCAAAACCTTTGATACTACCTATTGACATGACAGCTTTTGACAGTTCTGCATCTAGCCTATCAAAAACAGGTTCACCAAGACCTGATGGAAGATTGTCTACTCTACATTCTATTATTCCTCCACAAGAATTACCTTTTTTCATTAAATCAAGTAGATAGTTTTCAGCTTTCTCTACACAAGCTTTATCAGGTATACATAGGTCATTATTCCATATTTCATTTTCATGGAAATCTGTGCTTGTGGATATATTCCCAATGGATTTTGTATATGTTGTTAGTTTAATGCTAAGAGTAGATAATATTTTTTTTGCAATTGCACCACCAGCTACACGTCCTATGGTCTCTCTACCCGAAGAACGACCTCCACCTCTATAGTCTCTAAATCCATATTTCATATCATAAGTCATATCAGCATGTCCAGGACGATAAAATCTGGATATTTCGGAATAATCTTTTGACTTTTGATTATTATTATAAACAACTATAGATATAGGAGTACCTGTGGTTTTCCCTTCAAACACACCAGATAATATATTAGCCTTGTCAGACTCTTTTCTTGGTGTAGAAAAAATAGATTTACCAGGTTTTCTTTTGTTTAATTCAATTTGAATATCTTCTTCTGTTAATTCAATACCAGCTGGACATCCGTCGATAACCACTCCAACTGCTTCACCATGGGATTCTCCCCATGTAGATATTGTAAATAATTTTCCAAAGTTGGAACCTGTTGACATATAATCACCTTCTATACTTAATAGCTTGCCATATATTATATACAATTCTTAACAATTAAACAAGATAATAATAATTTTTTGTATCAAAACTAGTAAATAGTATAAAAAAAATTACATTTTTTGACATGAATATAAAAAAATATTTATAAATGTGATATAATATATTAGAATAAATATAAAGGGTAAATTTGACAATTAATAAAAGATATTAAGTATATGGTTATGTTGAATTTTTAAATTATATTATAAACAATAATTTTACTAAGATGGGGTGTTCAAATGGAGATATCTGAAAATTTTTATTACGCCTTAATTAACAATATATTTAGCGGATATGCATATCATAAAGTAATTACAGATTCTGATGGGAATCCTGTTGATTATGAGTTTATAGATATTAATGATGATTATTGTAAATTATTGGGATTAAAAAGAGAGGATATTATTGGAAAAAGAATAACTGAAATTATTCCAAGTATGGTAGATGAATCATTTGATTGGGTTAATTTTTTTGGTAAGATAGCAATAGAGGGTAGTAATGGTTCTACTATACAATATTTTAAATCATTTGATAAATGGTATCAGGTAAATGTGTTTAGTGATAAAAAAGGGTATTTTGCAGAAATTTTTACTGATATTACTGAGATGAAAAAAAAAGAATTGTTATTGGAAAAAAAGAATGAACAGTTGAGTAAGTTATTTGAGGAGATTACGGCATCAGAAGAAGAACTAAGACAGCAGAATGAAAAACTTACTCAAGTATATGAAGAGATTGCTGCATCAGAAGAAGAATTAAGACAACAAAATGAACATATTAGCGGATTGTATGAAGAACTGGTTGCATCAGAAGAGACTCTAAGTGAACAAAATAGGTTGTTAAAACAGAGTAATGATTTAATAAAAGAAAAAGAACAAGTTTATAAATTGATTTCAGAAGCGTCAAATGATGGTATCTGGTACTGGAATATGAGCAATGGAAAGCGTAACATATCATATGACTGGTATAAGGAGCTTGGAATTAATCTTGAGATATTCTCTGATATTAATACTTGGGATAAAATTGTTCATCCAGATGACCTTGAAAAAGCTAAAAAAACCTTGGATGATTGTATTACTGGAATAACTTCAAGTTTTGAAAGTATCTATAGAATTCGTACAATAAGGGGAGAATATAGATGGATAATTTCTAGAGGAAAGGTCTTAAAGAATGCTGATGGAAAACCTTGTTTGATGGCAGGTGCACATATTGATATAACCAATAAGAAAATTAAAGATGATAAGATTAAGTATTTAGCATATTATGATACTCTTACAGGTCTACCTAATAGAGCATATCTATTAGAACAATTAAGTAGAAATTTAGATACTAATGACAAAATTGCATTGATAGTAATGGATGTTGATAACTTCAAGAGTGTTAATGATAGTGTTGGTTTTTTAATAGGTGATAGTATTCTAAAACAAGTAGGATTAAGATTATCAAGAGCCATTACTAAAAATGATTTTATTGCCCGTCTTAGCGGTGACGAATTTGCAGTTATCTTGAATAATGTTGATAATAACGAAGATATAATTGAAAGAGCCAATTTGGTAAAAGATTGTTTTAATGAACCATTTATTGCTGAAAATAATATACATCAATTGAGTATTAGTCTAGGAATTGCTGTTTCTCCTTATGATGGAGTTGATTCAAAAGACTTGCTCAAGAATGCTGATACTGCAATGTACAAAGTTAAAAACATGTGTAAAAACAGCATATCTTTTTTTACACAAGATATGAAAGAAGAATTTTTGAAGAGAATTAATATTGAAAAACAATTGAAATCAGCATTAGAAAATAATGAGTTCAAACTTTTTTATCAACCTCAATTTGATATGAAAACTGGTAAGATAAGAGGTTTTGAAGCATTGCTTAGATGGATTAATTCAAAACTAGGATTAGTAAGTCCTATGACATTTATTCCAATAGCAGAAGAAATAGGAATTATTAATGAAATAGGAGAATGGGTATTGAAGGAAGCATGTAATCAATATAAGAAATGGAACTGTGAGTATTCATTTAATGGTATTATATCTGTAAATATTTCTCCTATTCAGTTAAAAACACACAATTTTTATGATATCGTACATAATATTTTAAAAGAAACAGGTATCAAATCAGGTTGTTTGGAACTAGAGATTACTGAGAATTTATTTATTGATGCTCTAGATTCGGCAAAAATGCTACTGAATGAATTGATTGGATTAGGAGTTAGAATATCATTAGATGATTTTGGAACAGGATATTCTTCGTTAAGTTACCTAAAATCATTACCAATAGATACTCTTAAAATTGATAAATCGTTCATTAAGAATACTACATATACAGGAGTAGAAAGAGAAATTACTAGATCGGTTATAGATCTAGTAAGGAAAATTGGTCTTGAAACTATAGCAGAAGGAGTGGAAAATGATAAACAACTTAACTTCCTTTATCAGTCATTATGTGATAACATACAAGGATTCTTAACAGGTAAACCAATGCCCGCAGAACTAGTAGTTGATATAATAAAAGAGGGAAAAGTAGACTTAATACAATATATAGATAAGTGAAACCATACATATAATTAGTAGATGTAGGATAATTGGTCTATTAAGATTGAGTTAGATTGTATAATATGTTCTTGAAATGTTAATAAATTAGTTGTATACTTGGTAGACGTGTAAAAAAACAAAAAATTGACGAATGGTGATTAAAGTGTATAAATTATTGAATGTAGATGGAAGAGCAAAAAGAGCTGAAGTGCACACGGTTCATGGTGTTATTCAGACTCCGGTTTTTATGAATGTTGGTACTGCAGGGGCTATTAAAGGAGCAGTCTCAAGTATGGATTTAAAAGAAATCAAGTGTCAAGTTGAATTATCAAATACTTATCATCTTCATGTCAGACCTGGAGATGATGTAATTAAGAAATTAGGAGGACTTCACAAATTTATGGTATGGGATAGACCTATACTTACGGATTCTGGTGGATTCCAAGTTTTTTCTCTATCTGGTCTTAGAAAAATTAAAGAAGAAGGAGTATATTTTTCTTCTCATGTGGATGGACGTAAAATATTTATGGGACCAGAAGAGAGTATGCAAATTCAATCAAACATTGCTTCAACAATAGCTATGGCATTTGATGAATGTGCTCCTTATCCAGCGACAAGAGAATACATGCAGAATTCTGTTGATAGAACAACTAGATGGCTAAAAAGATGTAAGGCTGAGATGAATAGACTTAATTCTATTGAAGATACTATTAATAGAAAACAAATGCTATTTGGAATTAATCAAGGTGGAACTTATGAAGATATAAGGATAGAACATGCAAAAGTTATTTCCGAATTAGACTTAGATGGATATGCTGTTGGAGGACTAGCAGTAGGAGAGTCTCATGAAGAAATGTATAGAATTCTAGAAGAAGTAGTCCCACATCTTCCACAGAATAAACCAACATACCTTATGGGGGTAGGAACACCAATTAATATATTGGAATCTGTTGAAAGAGGAATAGATTTCTTTGACTGTGTTTATCCAGCCAGAAATGGAAGACATGGTCATGTATACACTAATTTTGGTAAACTTAATCTATGGAATGCAAAATTTCAACTAGATGATAGGCCAATTGAAGAAGGCTGTCAGTGTCCAGCATGTAAGCATTATAGTAGAGCATATATAAGACATCTTCTAAAAGCTAAAGAAATGTTGGGTATGCGATTATGTGTACTTCATAATTTGTATTTCTATAATACACTTATGGAAGAAATAAGAGACGCTATTGATAAAAATGAATACCAAGAATATAAAAATAATAAAATAGAAAATATGTTATAAAAAATTATATAAAGATTTTCTAGTAAGTATCAATGAAAATATATTGAACTAATTGAAATGGGTGTATAGATGATTAAGTTCAAATATATGGATAAAATAGTTGACAGGAAGTTATTAACAGTGTATCTTATTATATAAGAATAGTGATTCATATAAGCTACTGAATAGATAAATTTCTGTGTAAAAACAAGGAGGAAAATTTATGTTAAGTTTATTTGTATTAGAAGCTGGAGCTGGTGCACAACCATCTACTGCTGGTAGTATAGGTGCTATGTTAATACCTATGGTAATTTTATTTGGTTTTATGTACCTAATGCTTATTAGACCTCAAAAAAAGAGACAAAGAGAAATAGACCGAATGCAGTCAAGTATTAATATTGGTGATTCTGTTATGACTAATGGTGGTTTCTATGGAAAAGTTGTTGACTCTGTTAATAATGTTCTTATAGTTGAACTTGGTACTAACAAAAGTGTAAGAGTTCCTATTGAAAGAAATGCTGTTGCAGCAGTTAAAGAACCAGATTTAACGATTAATAGAGATGACTTAATTGAAGATAAAAAAGAAGAAAAAGAAGAAGAATAGAATTAATGGGTTTTACACAAGGGCTGTATATGATTACAGCCCTTAATATTTTCCCTTTAGAAAATCTATAGTCTATTTTGTTGTTTTGTTCTTGATAGCTTCAAGTATAGAATAAGGAATTTCTAGATTACCTCTTCCCACACCAAGGTCGATATCGGGTTTATTACTACCGTGAAAATCAGAACCACCAGAAATTACAAGATTATATTTATCTGCGAAGTATTTCAAATATTTTTCTTCAGATTTGTTGTACAAAGAATAAAGTCCTTCAATACCTAATAGACCTATTTCTGATAATTCATTAATAAGATTATCTAATTGTCTAGGATCCATATTGTATAGAGTTGGATGTGCTAGAATGGGTACACCACCACATGATAAGACAAGTTGAATTGCCATTTCTGGAGTCACTTTTTCTCTAGGCACATAGCAAGGACTATCATTGCCTATATATTTATTAAAAGCTTCTCTCATAGATGAAACATAGCCTTTTTTAAGCATTGCTTTAGCAAAATGAGCTCTAGTATAGACATCAGAACTAGATGTAGACAAAACATCTTCTAGGGAAATGTTTATTCCATAATTATTGAGTTTTTCTATCATCTTAATATTCCGTGATTCTCTAGCATCTACTATTTCATTTAATCCATTTACAAATGTTTCATCGGTTTCATCAATATATAAACCCAAAAGGTGTATTTCTGTATCATTATATCTTGTTGAGAATTCAATTCCGCTAACTATCTCTACATTATATGATTCACCGCATTTTTTAGCTTCCTTAATTCCAGAGATACAGTCATGATCAGTTATAGCAATAGCAACAATATTTTTTTTGGAAGCATATTCTACTAATTCACATGGCTTATAAGTCCCATCAGAAGCAGTTGTATGAACATGCAAATCTATAATTTTTTTCAAATAAAATCATTCCTCTCTACATAATATATATGTGTAATACATAATATGAATATTTATAAACCATAATTTAACTTAAAAGCATGGCATATTTTAAATTATAGCACAGTATAATATTATATGGAACAATAAGGGGGAGGATTATGGGCAGAACATCTCGAATTTCAAAGAAACCAGACATTAACACACAAAAAATAATAGTGAACATGCTAAAAGCTATTATGATTGGATACATAATTACTATTTTATGTGTACTGCTTCTTTCATTCATCGTATATAAATATGATCCTAGTAATAGTCAGATTAATATAGGAAGAGTCGTTATTATAATATTAGCAACTATTATTATGGGCTTATTAATAGGAAGAGGCATAGGTAAAAATAAATGGATGTACGGTGCTATTGCTGGAGTTATTTATTTTGTTATATTCGTCATAGCATCTATAATAATTAACAAGAATAGTGGAATTTCTGGAGACGCAATAAGTTTGTTCTTTATGTGCGTTGGTGGTAGTACATTAGGAGGAATGCTAGGATAAGTTATAAGTTACTTGAAAATCTACTTTTAAAAGTGACAATCTTATGATATAATGTTTTAAGTTAAAGTAACATGTGCTTAAAGGAGGAAAAAGCAATGAAGCATATTAAAACATTAAACTCAGCTACTCTTAAAAAGAGTTTAAAAAATGGTGGATGCGGCGAATGCCAAACATCATGTCAATCAGCATGTAAAACATCATGTACAGTTGGGAATCAAACTTGTGAAAACAAATAATTTATAAGTTTATTAAGCAGTGACGTTAGTCGCTGCTTATATTAGGTTTAATGGATACTTCATTATTGAAGTATTCTAATAATTTAGCTGAATTACATATAGCTAAGCATAAGAAAGGAAGAATAACAATGGTACATCAATATAAAATGGGCGATATGAACATTGTTGTAGATGTTTATAGCGGTGGAATTCATGTAGTTGATGATATTGTTTATGATGTAATAGAAAGTTATGAAGAGTTATCTAGGGATGACTTAATAAGCAAACTTTCTTCAAAATACGATAAGAAAGTAATAATTGAATCAATTAATGAAGTTAAAGAACTTATTGATAATGAATTACTTTTTACTGATGATACATACAAAGAAGCAATTATCAGCTTTAAAAAAAGAGAGCCCGTTGTAAAAGCTTTGTGTTTACATATAGCACATGATTGTAACTTATGTTGCAAGTATTGCTTTGCAGGTGAAGGTGAATATCATGGAGACCGTTCACTTATGACTACTGCAATAGGTAAAAAATCCATTGATTTTCTATTAGAGAATTCAGGTAATAGAAGAAACCTTGAAGTAGATTTCTTCGGTGGAGAACCATTGATGAATTTTGAAGTAGTAAAAGATATTGTAAAATACGCAAGATCTAAAGAAAAAGAATATAATAAGAATTTTAGATTTACAATAACTACTAATGGAATATTACTTGATGATGATATCATGGAATTTGTTAATGAAAATATGTATAATGTAGTACTTAGCATAGATGGAAGAAAAGAAGTAAATGATAGAATGAGAGCATCTAAAAATGGCAAGGGTAGTTATGATATTATTATGCCTAAGTTCAAGAGAATGGCTGAAAGTAGAAATCAAGAGAATTATTATGTAAGAGGAACGTTCACTCATTTTAATCTTGATTTCTCACAGGATGTATTACATCTAGCCGACCAGGGCTTCAAGCAGATATCTATAGAACCCGTTGTTGCACCCGCTGATATGCCATATGCTCTTAAGGAAGAGGATATACCATATCTATGTGAACAATACGACATATTAGCAAAAGAAATGATTAAGAGAAGAGAACAAGGTAGAGATTTTAATTTCTTCCACTTCATGATTGACTTATCACAAGGACCATGTGTGATAAAGAGGCTTTCAGGTTGTGGTTCAGGAACTGAATATATTGCTGTTACACCATGGGGAGATCTATACCCATGTCATCAATTTGTGGGAATAGATGAATTCAAGCTTGGAACCGTTGATGAAGGAATAACTAATCTAGAAAAACGGAAAGAATTCAAAGAATGTTGTGTATATTCAAAAGAAAAATGTCAAAATTGTTGGGCAAAATTCTATTGTAGTGGTGGATGTACAGCTAATGCATATCAATTCCACGGTAATATATATGATACATATGAAATAGGGTGTGAACTTGAGAAAAAACGAGTTGAATCTGCTATTTATATGAAAGCAAAAGAAATGATGGAATAATACAATATATAAATTATCTTGACTAATTTTAAGATAATATTTATAATTTAACGTAGTATGTAAGTTATAATATATAGATATAAGTCTGATATTTATTTAAGTATAACTTACAAAATAATTAATATATATTGATATCTATAGAATATATTATAGATTCAATATAAAAATATTAGAAAATAAATATGATAATGTACAAAGGAGGATATTGTTGCAATGAAGGGGAAAAAAATTATTACCCTATTGCTTTTAGTTGTTATAATCGCATGTTCTGTATTTGTAGCAGTTAAAGGAGTAGGAAAAGATGAAATTGGTGGAGCAAACAATGTAAAATTAGGTCTTGACTTAGCTGGTGGTGTTAGTATAACATACACTACTGTCAAAGAAAAACCAACTGACAAAGAGCTAGATGATACAGTTTTTAAAATTAGAAAAAGAATAGACGGAATGGGTTATACGGAAGGACAAGTTTATAGAGAAGGTTCTGACCGTGTTAATGTTGATATTCCTAATGCAACAAATGCAGAAGAAGTATTAGAAGAACTTGGTAAACCAGGTAAACTAGAATTTTTAGATCCAGAAGGAAATATAGTATTAACAGGACAAGACGTAAAGAATGCTACTGCAAAAATGATAGCTGGAGAAGTTGATCCATATATTATATCCCTTGAACTTAATGAAAGTGGAAAAGACAAATTTTATGAAGCTACCAAAAAATTTGTAGGTAAGAGAATAGCCATTGCTTATAATGGTGAAAACATAATGGAGCCTATTGTAAATGAACCAATCAAAGATGGTAACGCTTCTATCAGTAATATGGGAAGTATGGAAAGAGCAGAAGCAATGGCATCTAATATTCGTATCGGTGCGCTACCTCTAGAACTTGAAGAATTAAGATCAAATGTAGTAGGAGCGACACTTGGTGAAGAAGCAGTTAAGACAAGTATAAAAGCTGGTATTATTGGTCTTGCTTTGATATTATTATTTATGATAGTATTTTATAGAATACCTGGACTTGCTGCTGATATAGCATTAGTATTCTATTCTTCATTAGTAATTATCATATTAAGCGTATTCGAGATTACATTAACATTGCCTGGTATTGCAGGTATTATCTTATCAATTGGTATGGCTGTTGATGCCAACATAATTATATTCTCAAGGATAAAGGAAGAATTAGCACTTGAGAAAACACTTAGAGCTTCACTGAAAGCTGGATTTAAAAAAGCTACATCAGCTATTTTGGATGGTAATATTACAACATTGATAGCATCAGCTATCTTATATCTAATGGGAACAGGACCAATCAAAGGTTTTGCTCAGACTCTTGCAATTGGTATTATTGTTTCTATGTTTACAGCTTTAGTAATTACTAGACTTATACTCGGAGCATTTGCTGGATTAGGAATTAAGAATAAAAAATTATATGGTATTGCTCAAAAAACAAGAACTATAAAAGTTGTTGCTAAGAGAAAAATTTGGTTTAGTATCTCAATTGTTATTATAGTTATAGGAATCCTTGCAATGCCAATATATAACGCTTCAAAAGGTACTCCCCTTAACTATGATATAGAATTTAGTGGTGGTTCTACAACTCTTGTTAACATAGGAAAAACAATGAGTAAAGCTGAAATGGATAGTGAGTTGACACCGATAGTTGTTGAAGCAACTAATGATAAGAGTCCTCAATTCCAAGCAGTTACAGATAAGAAACAAGTTATTATCAAAACTAATAAATTAGATAATGAAACAAGAACTAAATTACAAGAAAAATTGATTGAAAAATATGGTATAACTTCTGAAGATATTGAAAGCGAAAGTATCAGTCCAACAATAAGTAATGAGATGCGTAAGAGTGCTATGCTATCTATAATATTAGCAGCTATCTGTATGTTAATATATATAACATTAAGATTCAAAGATTATAGATTCGGTGTTAGTGCGGTTGTTGCATTAATTCACGACGTATTAATTGTATTAGCAGTATATTCATTATTTAGAGTACCTATTAATAATTCATTCATTGCTGCAATGCTAACAATTGTTGGATACTCAATCAATGATACAATAGTTTTATTTGACCGTGTTCGTGAGAATCAAAAATATATGAAACGTGGAGATTTCAAAGGTGTTGTTGATACATCAATAAGTCAAACAATGTCACGTTCAATTAATACATCCCTTACAACTTTTGTTATGGTTGCAATACTATATATAATTGGTGTTACTTCAATTAGAGAGTTTGCTCTACCATTAATGGTTGGTATCCTTTCAGGAACATATTCTTCAATATTTGTTGCCAGTCCATTATGGTATGTATTTAAAAGAAAAGAAGAAAAGAAAATTCAAAAAGCACATCAACAAAGATAATTAAACTTACATCCCTCTAGCAAATCTTTGCTAGGGGGATTTTTTGGAGGTTGTTTATTTGGAACCAAAATACATCTGGAACTTAAAACAAAAAAATGAAAAGATTGTAGACCAATTATCTGAAAAATACAAGATGTCTACTATAATGGCAACTATATTAGCTAATCGTAATATAGTAATCGAAAAAGATATTGTCAGATTTCTTAATGCAGATAAAGACAAATTCTATGATCCATACTTAATGAAAGATATGGACAAGGCTGTAGAACGTATCATTACAGCAATAGATAATAATGAGAAAATAACTATATATGGAGATTATGATGTGGATGGAATCACAAGTACATCAGTTCTATATATGTATTTAAAAGAAAATGGTACTCAGGTTGATTACTATATACCCAATAGATTAGAAGAAGGATATGGGGTTAATGATGATGCTGTAAAAAACATATATCAAGGTGGTTCGAAGTTAATTATTACTGTTGATACAGGTATTACAGCTATATCACAAGTAGATTTAGCTAATTCATTAGGCTTGGATATGGTAATAACAGACCACCATGAATGTCAAGAAAGAATACCTAATGCTGTAGCTGTGATTGATCCCAAGCAAAAAGACTGCCAATATCCTTTTGATATGTTAGCAGGTGTAGGTGTAGCATTTAAAGTAATTCATGCATTATCAATAAAATTAGGTAATATAGATTCTATATGGAAGTATTTAGATATTGTCGCTGTTGGTACAGTGGCTGATATAGTACCTTTAAAAGATGAAAATAGGATTATTACCAAGTTAGCTTTTAAAACTATGAAAGATACTTGGAATGTGGGGTTAAAAGCACTAATAAAAGTATCAGGAAATAAAAAAGATGATAAAATAACGGCTGGTATAATTGGATTCCGTATCGCTCCTAGATTAAATGCAGCAGGTAGACTTGGAGATGCCAAGAGAGGAGTAGAATTATTTATCACAGAAGATAAAATTAAAGCGGCTAATATTGCTGAAAAACTCAATGAAGAAAATATTCAGCGACAACAATTGGAGCAAGAGATATTCGAGGAAGCTGTACATATAATTGAAGAAAATATTGATATAGATAATACTAAAATCATAGTAATAGCATCAAGTAATTGGCATCATGGAGTAATTGGTATTGTAGCTTCTAGAATTACTGAGAAGTATTATAGACCAAGTATACTATTAAGTATTGAAGATGGGGTAGCTACTGGATCAGCTAGAAGTGTAGATGGGTTTAACATATTTGAAGCTTTATGCTCTACTAAAGAGGTGTTTATAAAGTTTGGAGGACATGAGATGGCAGCTGGTATGTCATTAAAAGAAGAGAATATAGATAACCTTAGAGAACTTCTCAATGAATATGCTAAGAATACTATGGAACCTGATACACTAATACCAAAATTAACTGCTGATATGGAAATAGATATAAAAGATATCAACATACCTCTTATTGAAGAAATAATAAAGTTAGAGCCTTATGGTGTAGGAAATCCTGAACCGAAATTCATATGTAAAGGGAAAGTGAATGATGTTAGAAAAATAGGTAAAGAGAGTAACCATCTTAAAATGAGAGTAGATTATAATAAAAATTACTTAGATGGAATAGGATTTGGAATGGCACATTTCTATGATTATATTAATGTGACTCATGATATATCATTGTTAGGAACATTGAATATAAATGAATGGAACGGTACAAAGAAACCTCAAATCATGTTGAAGGATATTAATCCTAATAATGAATTTATAGTATCAATAAAAAGATATTATGATAAATTTAAGAACTTTAAAAATTCGAATTTTGATGGGAATACAAAAGGATATCTTCAAGATGAACAAGTAATTCCAACTAGAAAAGAGTTTGAAGTTATATATAGAACTCTCCTGAATCTAGAAAAACAGATGAAAGAAACTGTTATAGTAACTAAATTATTACAGATGCTAGGTTTTACTAAACCTAATAAAATATTGACTTTATTAATTTGTCTAGAAGTATTTTGCGAACTTAGATTATTAGAATATAGAGTAGATAACATGAAATTGATTTTTAAATTGAATAAAGGTATCAAAGTAAAGTTAGATGAATCGAGTATATACAAAAAAATAATTTGATTGAAAAAATAAATAATATTTCCTTAAGAAAAATTTGAAAAAGCTTTGCTAGAAGTTATTAAATTTGGTATACTTATATTGTATGTTTAATTATGTTTGAAAAGCGATAAGTAAACATATAAATTTGATAAATAAATATCCTTTTAAGGCACTACTATTTTTAAAAAGTAATTAATGATATACATTATTTTATATTATGATAGTCTAATTAATTCCTTATAGGGTATTACGAAAAGGAGTAAGGAAGTATGGATCTTAAAACTCTTATAAGAGAAGTACCTGATTTTCCAAAAGAAGGTATTTTATTTTATGACATTACTACAATTTTACAAAATCCAGAAGGATTAAAGGCTTCTATCGATCAGATACAAGCTAAATTGGAAGGTATTGAATTCGATTACATAATTGGACCAGAATCAAGAGGCTTTATTTTTGGTGTACCAGTAGCTTATAATATGGGTAAAGGATTTTTACCTATTAGAAAAGCTGGTAAATTACCATATAAAACGAAAAGTAAAGAATATGCTTTAGAATATGGTACTGCAACTATTGAAATGCATATTGATGCTATTAAACCAGGCGATAAAGTTGTAATCATAGATGATTTATTAGCGACAGGTGGAACATCAAAAGCTACCGTAGAATTAATTGAAAGTTTAGGAGGAGAAGTTGTAAAGTTAGTATACTTAATCGAGCTTGACTTCCTAAAAGGTAGAGACAAATTAAAGAATTATGATGTAGATTCTATTATACATGAATAAAAATAAGACCTTTACTCTGAATAAGTTAAAGTAAAGGTCTTATTTTTATTATTATTCATCTTATAGGAAAGTCATTAGCATATGTGGTATAGATAACTTCTTGGAAGACAAGACGTATGTCTTTTCATCTATAGAACATTTATTCAGTAATAACGTATAATACATATTAAATAATAATATATATGATTATGCTTAATAGTTTATAGTTTAGAGTGCAATAATTCTTGCATTTTGTAAGAAAAAAAACTATAATATATAGATATATTAGATTCATCAATAATTCAGTTTAAAAAACTAGAAATACTAAATAAAAATGTAAATAGAAGCGGTGATGAAATGCCTGATAAAATTTATATGGATTTATTACAAGTAATAAGAAAATACCACCCATCCGAAGATTTTTCGATGATTGAAAAAGCGTATCAACTTGCTAAGACAGCTCATGAAAGACAGCTTAGAAAATCAGGGGAGCCTTATATAATACATCCTTTGGCTGTTGCTCATTTGTTAGCTGAACTAGAGCTTGATAAAGAATCGATAATGGCGGGTATACTTCATGATGTTGTAGAAGATACAGAATATACAATAGAATATATTACAAATGAATTCAGTAAGGAAGTTGCTCTATTGGTTGATGGAGTAACTAAACTAGAAAAAATCCCTTATTCTACAGATAAAGAAGAAATACAAGCAGAAAATTATAGAAAAATGTTTTTAGCTATGTCAAAGGATATACGTGTAATTCTTATTAAGTTGGCAGATAGACTTCATAATATGCGTACTCTAAGATATAAGTCAGAAGAAAAGCAAAAAAAGATTGCTAAGGAAACATTAGATATTTATGCTCCTTTAGCCCATAGATTAGGTATTTCAAAATTTAAAATTGAATTAGAAGACCTATCTTTTAGATATATTAATCCCGAAGCTTATTATGACCTAGTTGAAAAAATAGCTAGAAAAAGAGATGATAGAATAAGCTTTGTTGATAAAATTGTTGTAGATATAAAAGGTGAAATAGATAGAATTGGAATAAAAGCAGAAGTAGACGGTCGACCAAAACACTTCTTTAGTATTTATAAAAAAATGGTTGGACAGAATAAGACTATTGATCAAATATATGATCTTTTTGCAGTAAGAGCTGTTGTAGAATCAGTAAAAGATTGTTATGGAGTCTTAGGTGTAATCCATGAAATGTATAAACCAATACCAGGAAGGTTTAAGGACTATATTGCTATGCCTAAGCCAAACATGTATCAATCGTTACATACAACGGTTATTGGTCCAGAAGGAGAACCTTTTGAAATGCAGATTAGAACATATGAAATGCATAGAACGGCTGAATATGGTATAGCTGCTCACTGGAAATATAAAGAAGGTAAGACAACACAGTCAATGGAGCAGAGCGAAGAACAAAAATTAAATTGGTTAAGACAGATTCTAGAATGGCAGAGAGATATGTCTGATAATAAAGAATTCCTAGATGTTCTCAAATCCGATTTAGATGTTTTTGCCGATCAGGTATATGCATTTACGCCTTCAGGTGATGTAATAGATCTACCAGCTGGTTCAACACCTATTGACTTTGCTTATCATATCCATAGTGCTGTAGGGAATAAAATGGTTGGTGCCAGAGTCAATGGTAAAATAGTTACATTTGATTATAAAATCAAAAATGGAGATAGAATTGAGATAATTACTTCACAGAATTCTCATGGTCCAAGTAGAGATTGGTTAAACATCATAAAAAGCTCACAAGCTAAAAGTAAAATCAACCAGTGGTTCAGGAAAGAATTTAAGGAAGACAATATTATCAGAGGTAAAGAATTAATAGAAAAATATTCAAAAGGCAAGGGGATACCCCTTAGTGATATAATTAAGCCAGAATTTACTCAAGCTGTTAAGAGGAAATATGGTTTCAAGGATTGGGATGCTGTATGTGCTGCTATAGGTCATGGAGGCTTAAAAGAAGGACAGATAGTAAATAGGCTTTATGAAGAATATAAGAAGAAGATTAAGACAATAGGTAAGAGTAATGAAGTAGTTGAAGAAGTATTTGATATAAACACTTCAACAGCAAGACAGTCCAAAAGTGGTATTGTTGTAAAAGGTGTAGAAGATTTGGCTGTTAGATTTAGTAAATGCTGTAATCCAGTGCCTGGGGATGAAATAATAGGATTTATTACTAGAGGCAGGGGTGTATCGATACATCGAACGGATTGTAGTAACATCATTAATCTATCAGAATTGGAAAGACATAGATTGATTGAAGCTGAATGGCAAAATCTGGATGAAAAAGAATCTAGTCGTCTATATCAGGTTGAAATTCAGATAATAAGTTCAAATAGAGTAGGGTTATTATATGATGTATCAAAAGTATTAACTGAAGAAAGAATCCCTGTAAAATCATTAAATGCTCGTTCTAATAAGGGTGATAAATCTATCTTTAATGTAACTATGGATATCAATGGCGTTAATCAACTGAATAAACTTACTAAAAAGTTGAGAAATATTGAAGGTGTTGAAGAAATAATAAGAACCAATAGCTAGAAAGGATAAGTAGTATTATGAGAGTTGTAATACAGAGAGTTAAACATGTATCTGTAAAAGTTGAAGGCGAATTGATTGGTGAAATAGGTAAAGGAATATTAGTGTTAGTAGGTTTTTTGGATAACGATAATATAAAAGTATATGATTATATGCTTGATAAAATAATTAACCTAAGAATATTTGAGGATGAAGATGATAGAATGAATCTGTCAGTCAAAGATATTGAAGGTGAGATAATTATTGTTCCTAATTTTACTTTATATGGTGATTGTAGAAAAGGACGTAGACCTAGTTATTCATCAGCTGCTAAGCCGGATAAAGCTAGAATAATTTTTGATGAATTCATTAAGAGAGCTAATGAAAAATATGATGGTTTAAAGCAAGGTATGTTCCAAGCTGATATGAAGGTAGAGCTATTAAACGATGGACCTGTAACTTTACTTTTAGATAGTGAGAAAATGTTTTAGCATAGTGTTAATCAAATTGATAGTAGTGGGATGTTATTGCTGGTAGCTATCTATTTGTAAGAGGAGGAGTTATTATGAAAGTTAAAACAATGATGTTAGGTATTTTGCAGACAAATGTTTACATTGTTTATGATGAAGAAAGTAAAGAAGCAGTAGTTATTGACCCGGCTGGAGAAGAAGATAGAATCATTAGATTTATTGAAGAGACGAATTTAAGATTAATGGGAATTCTTGTTACACATGGACACTTTGATCATATTGGAGTAGTGGATGCTATTAGGAATAATTATGGAGTACCTGTATTTACTAGTAGAGAAGAAGGGAAGCTTATGGCGGATCCTAATCAAAATTTATCTCTGAATCTTATGAGAAAAGTTGTTGTAGTAGAAAATGATGAAGTTGTTGGAGATAAAGATATTCTTGAATTTGGTGAATTAGTGTTTGAGTGTATTGTTGTTCCAGGTCATTCGCCAGAAAGTGTGTGTTATTATAATAGAGAGAATGATATATTGTTTTGTGGGGATACATTGTTTGCTGGCTCTATAGGTAGAACTGATTTTTATGATGGACCCCAAAATACATTGATTAATAATATAAAGGATAGACTTATGAGTTTACCAGAAGAGACAAAAGTTTATCCAGGGCATGGTTTTCAAACAACTATTGGTTATGAGAAAAAAACCAATATATACATGTGTTAAGATTAATTATGTTAAAAAGAGTTTAATATATAGGAGTAAGATTTAATGTATTTATTACTAAGAGGTCATGATTATGAATATGAAGTCAAAATGCTACTTAATTTATTTTATCATGGGGAAGATTATAATATTGTAGAAGATATAACCAGGGAAGGTATTACAATTGAGACAGTAGTATGTGAGGATTATTATAAAGCTGCATATTATGAAAATGGTAAAATTATAGAAACTTCTTCTTTTGACAAGGAGTATATTAAAGAACTACCAATTGAACCTCTAGAAAGAAGAAAACAATCAAAAATGTTGTTGAAGATATTACTTTATAATATAGCTTCAAAAGTAACAGGTATAAAGCAACCGTGGGGTATATTGACAGGTATAAGACCTACTAAGATAGTATTTGATTTAATAGATAGATACGGTAATGATGAGAATAAAATTAGATATTGTCTTGAAAATCATTATAAGATATCGCCAATGAAAATTGATTTGATGATGGAAATTGTAAGAAATGAAATGGGGATATTAAGCACTAATAAAGATGATGAAATTAATATATATTTAGGGATACCATTTTGTCCTACTAGATGTTTGTATTGTTCTTTTACGTCATATCCAATAGATAAATGGATGTCTCGTGTTATGGATTATCTGGAAGCTTTGGAAAAGGAAATGGAGTATGTTTCAAAAGAATTATTGGCTAGTAAGAAGGTTAAAACGATTTATGTAGGTGGTGGTACACCTACATCTCTTAATGCTGAACAGTTGGAAAGGTTTATGATAATGATAGATAAGCATTTTGATGTTGAATCATTGGAAGAATTTACTGTAGAAGCAGGTAGACCGGATACAATCAATGTGGATAAGTTAGAAGTATTAAAGAGATATGGTGTTACAAGGATTTCAATTAATCCTCAGACCATGAATGATGAGACATTAGAGATTATTGGAAGACGGCATACAGTTGAGGATATATATAGTGCTTTTTCTATGGCTAGGAGAGTAGGTTTTGATAACATTAATATGGATTTAATAATAGGGCTTCCTGGGGAGAATTTTTTTGATGTAAAGGAGACAATGGAACAGATAAAGAAGTTAAATCCTGAGAGTGTTACAGTTCATATTATGGCAGTGAAGAGGGCTTCTAGGTTAAAAGAGAGTATTAATAGTTATGATTTGGCTAGTGATAAGATAATTAGAGATATGATTGATATGGTTTATCATGAATGTAAGTTAGTAGGATTGAATCCATATTATATGTATAGGCAGAAGAATATGGTTGGTAGATATGAGAATGTGGGATATTGTTCAATAGGGAAAGAATGTATATATAATATTGAGATCATGGAAGAGGCACAGACTATTATTGCTCTTGGTGCGGGTTCTGTTTGTAAGATTGTATTTAGGGGTGAGAATAGAATTGAGAGGATTGAAAATGTTAAAAATGTAGAACAATATATTGAGCGGATTGATGAGATGATTGATAGGAAGAGAAAATTTTTTGGTTGAAAATATAAATCGTTCAGGTTAAATCATTATAGATATATATATCTACTGTGCTAATAATAGTAATAGAAAAATTAAGCTTTGTATTCATAATCTTAGGAGGGTTATATGATATGTTTAAAAAGAATCTAGTGATATTTGCAATATTATTTTTTTTAGTTGGTTGTCAAAACCAAAATTTAAGTAATACTGATAAAATAGATAACTCTGATTTAGAAAATGCAGATAAAATTGAAGAAGATAAAGAAGTTATTGACGATAATATCTTAGAATACAAGCTAGTATTCAATGAAATAGAAGTAGACCTAAATTCTACTATTACATTCAAGGAAATTAGTAATATATCAAAGGAAAATTTGAGTATATTAAGAAATGCAATTTTTGCTAAGTATGGTTATGTATTTAGTACTTCCAAATATGATATTTTCTTTAGAAAGCAAAGTTGGTATGAGCCAGATG
This sequence comes from Vallitalea sp., assembly GCF_025211055.1. Lineage (GTDB taxonomy): Bacteria > Bacillota > Clostridia > Lachnospirales > Vallitaleaceae > Vallitalea. The sequence goes on from NZ_JAOARO010000068.1 coordinate 52,524, forward strand.
AAACAATTACTGATATAAACGTGTTATTAAATGAAAACGATAGGCTTAATATAGACTTAATACTAAAAATAGAAAAAAACTTCAATGTTTTATCTAATAATTTAACTACTGTTGAACAAAGCTTAGTTGGGTTATGGCATGATTCACCTTATGTTGCAGCTGGATATGGGGAATTATATACATTTAATAGTGACAGAACTTACTCATTTCATTTTAGTCAGTATATTGGTGATAATAGAATTAGAGCATATATGGGCAAGTGGTTTATACTAGATAATAAGTTGTATTTGCAACCTATACAAGAGGAGTATTATCAAGGGGGAAAGTTAGTTAAGGCATCCCCATCTATGGTAAGTGAGAATGAATTAACTGGTGGGAAACTCATTATACAAGATGTCACTGACATAAGCATTGATGAATTGGCCCTTGATTTTAATATTAAAACCGATAAACATGAACCGCTAGCTGTAAAGTTTGGAGATAAAATATTTTATTATTTATCTGCAGATAGTGAAGAAGAAGTAAAAGAAGAAGTAAAAGAAAAAATAAATGAAGAAGAAATTATAATACAGGATATAGAAAGCTATAATCATCCAACAAAAGAAGCTCTTGAATATAGAGGATATAAATTATTAAAGATTGAATTAAAAAATAAAACATATCCTATTTATTATGTAGAGCATGACCAATTGCATGATATATATTCTTATAACTTAATAAAAGAGATTGCAGAAAAAAATGCTTTTTGGGATTTTAAAATAGTAGATGATAATGGATTTATTGAGGTTCAATGTGATAGAAAAACTAAAAGTATATTAAAAACAAAAACAGATAAAGGTGTTACAGATTACACTATCTATAATTTTTCTAAGTATGAAGGGGAATGGTACGATACTTCATTTATTAATGTTAATGACGGTGTTAATATGATAAAACTACATTTTTTAGAGGATAATAAAAGTGCAATGATAACATTAGTTAGCAGTTCAGAGGAAAAGGGTTTGGCAGAAATAAAAACAGAAACTAAATTTGACTATTTTGGGAAAGGAATTTTTTCATTTAATGACGATTTGTGGGGAAATAAAGGTAGAGGTGAGATATGTATATCAGAAGATACTGTTAGCATTAAAGTTGAAGAAATAGAAAAAACAAATAGTGAAAAAGGATTTTCATTAGGATTTGGGAATTATGTCACAAAGAAAGATTATAATGGCATAAAGAAAGCAATGAATATTCTACATAAAGATTATGACTATGAGGACAATCATAAGGGTTCATATATTCCTAAAACAGATGATAATGATTCAGTGTATTTCGCATATGAAGGTATAGACGAACAAGGAAGATATATAATTGGAGTCAGAAAATGTAAAGATACAGTCATTGTTGCTTGGTATTATTTTGAACCAGATACACTTGAAGTAGAAGTTGAAGAGATGTAAGTATTTCTATACCTATTAATCATGAATTATAAGCTACGCTTACTAACTTAATAAATATTAAAATATTAATTTAAATATTTACAAACATAATAAAATATGTTATAATCTGATAAAATATTTTAAAAATCTGTGATTGGAAAGAGTACTTTTCTGAATTTATTACAGCGAGCCGTCGGTAGGTGTGAGGTACGGTATAGATGATGAATAGGAATGGCTCCATGAGATGCTAGATGAAAGGTTATGGACTGAGTAGTTGATGCCGGGAACTCCCGTTATTGAGTTAGGATATCGATGTAATTCTGTATCTGAAAATATAGCATAGATTTGAGTGGTTAACGGTCTTTCGTCTCAACATGACGAGAGTACCGTTTTTTTATTATTATAAGTTTATTATTAAAATAGACTTATAGATTACTGAATCTATAGTTGGGTGGCATTAGCGAAAAACCATTTCGTCCCAATAGGGGGTGGAGTGGTTTTTTTGTATTCAGAATTAAATGGAGGTAGTGTGATGGATAAAATTAAACTAGTACCTTATGTGGAAACAATTTCAGGAGATACAGAGACACCTATAACGTTGTTTAAGAAATATGTGAAAGATCAGGTAGGTTTTCTCCTTGAGAGTAAAGAGCAGCCTAAGGGTAGATATTCGTTTTTGTGTATTGATCCTTTTATAGTAATTAAAGCTTTTGAATATCAAGTATTCATTAGTGAAAATGGAGTTGAGAGAAAGGAAGAAGGTAGGGCACTTGATATTGTTAAATCATATTTAGAGAGATACGATTTGATTAATACAACTAATATTCCGTTTATAGGAGGAGCTGTAGGTACTGTTGGGTATGACATTATAAGACAATATGAATATCTACCAAATGAAAATAATGACAAGGTAAAGTTACCAGATTTACATATGATGTTTGTTAAAGAATTGATTGCGTATGATCATTTTCTTAACAAAATTAATATTATCGTTTTGGAAAAAGAGGATGAAATGTCAAGTTTAAGAGCTAATAAGAAGATTAATATTATAAAAAATAATCTACAGAAAAATATCAAATGTAATGAGAGATGCAACAATAGAGTAAAGGTTTCATTTCATAGTCATAGTACACAGGAAGAATTTGAGGATGCAGTGAAAAGGGCTAAGGAATATATTTACGAGGGAGACATTTTTCAAGTGGTTATTTCTAGAAGATGGAGTGGGAAAAGTGAGATACTTCCTTTTGAGCTGTATAGGAAACTTAGACAAGTTAATCCATCTCCGTATATGTTTTATTTTAATTTTGGTAGTTATAATGTTATAGGTAGTTCTCCAGAAATGCTGGTTGAATTGAGAAAAGGGAAAATACTTAATTGTCCAATAGCAGGGACAAGAAAAAGAGGGGTGAATGATAAGGAAGATAAGGAATTGGCTGATGATTTACTGAATGATGAAAAAGAAAAGGCAGAACATGTAATGTTGGTTGACCTTGGTAGGAATGATATGGGGAAAGTCTCAAAGATATCTTCTGTTAAAATAAAATCTTTTATGCAAGTGCACAAATATTCTCATGTTATGCATCTAGTATCGTTGGTTTGTGGTACAAAAAGGGATGATAAAGATATGTTTGATGTATTAATGAGTTTCCTTCCAGCGGGTACTTTATCTGGAGCTCCTAAAATAAGAGCTATGGAGATTATTGATGAGTTGGAGAAAGAAAAGAGAGGTATATACGGAGGGGCTATTGGATATTTTGGATTTGATGGTGATATGGATATGTGTATTGCTATAAGAACTATGGTAGTTAAGAATGATACATTATATTTACAGGCAGGAGCAGGTATAGTTGCTGATTCTGACCCAGTTAAAGAATATGAAGAGACTGAGAATAAGGTAAAAGGTTTGATAATAGCTATAAAAAGCTGATAATCGTTATGAAGGAGGACTTAAAAATGATAATAATTATTGATAACTATGATTCTTTTACTTATAACCTATATCAATATATTGGTGAGTTCATAAAAGATATTAGAGTATATAGAAATGATAAAATCACTGGAGAAGAAATATTGGAACTTAATCCTGAGAAGGTTATTATTTCACCTGGTCCGGGAATACCTAATAATGCGGGTAACTGCTTAAGTATTATTAAAATTATTGCTGGTAAGATACCCATACTAGGTATATGCTTGGGACATCAATGTATTGGTCAAGCTTTTGGGGGAAATATAACTCATGCCAAATCCTTATTTCATGGGAAAAGTAGTTTGATTAAACATAATAACAGGTATATTTTTAGAGGTATAAAGAACCCTTTGAAAGTTGCAAGATATCACTCGTTGGCAATTGAAAAAGGAAGTTTGCCTTTATGTTTAGAAAACATAGCGGCAACAAGTGATGGAGAAATAATGGCTGTTAAACATAAGGAATTAAATATTATTGGATTACAATTTCATCCTGAATCTATAATGACAGATGAGGGGAAAAGATTAATTAAAAATTTTGTAGATGAGGAGTGCTGTGTATGATAAGAGATGTTGTTAATAAATTAAAATTAGGTATTGATTTGTCAGAGGCAGAGATGATGGATTGTGTTGAAAAGATAATGACAGGAGAAGTTAGTGATATATTAATAGCAAGTTTCTTGACTGCAATGACTATAAAGGGTGAAACAATAGAGGAGATTACTGGAGGTGCAAAAGTTTTAAGAAGAAAAGCAGTTCCAGTAAACCTTAATGATCTATATACAGTGGATACATGCGGTACTGGTGGAGATGGGTTTTCAACCTATAATATCTCAACAACAACATCAATAGTGATAGCAGCAGCAGGAATTCCGGTAGTTAAGCATGGAAATCGTTCTGTATCAAGTAATTGTGGGAGTGCAGATGTGCTAGAGAGATTGGGCATTAATATTGACCTTACTCCTAAACAGTCAGAATTAATGGTAAGGGATATTGGTATATGCTTTCTATTTGCTCCTAAGTATCATCAAACCATGAAATATGTTGCACCAGTTAGAAGGGACTTAGGATTTCGAACAATATTTAATATATTAGGTCCATTGGCTAATCCTGCAAAAGCGAATGCACAGATAGTTGGTGTCTATGATGAAAATATGATGAATAAGATTGCTCATGTATTAAGTAATCTAGGAGTTGAAAGAGCCTTAGTTGTTCATGGAAAAGATGGTTTAGATGAATTGACTATTACATGTGATAGTAAAGTCACAGAACTAAATAATAAGAGTATAAAAACCTATGAAATAAATCCACGTATGTATGGGATAGAAAAAGCCAAGATGAAGGATATTACTGGAGGTACAGCTCAGGAGAATGCAGAGATAATAAGGAAATTGTTAGATGGAAAAAAAGGGGCTAAGAGGAATATATTAGTTCTTAATGCAGGAGCTGCCATCTATGTTGCAGGAAAAGCAGATTCTCTTGAAAAAGGAATAAATATTGCAGGAGAAATTATAGATTCAGGAAAAGCAAGATTAAAATTAGAAGAATTTATTAGATATTCAAATAGTTTTTAGAGAGGTGATGAAATGAGAGATAGAATATACCTAGAAGACATTATAAAAATGAAGAAAAAGAGGATTATCGGTAAAAATTATGATATCCATACATTATTACAAAAGATTAGTAAAGTTAAGACCAGACCATCATTTTATGACGCTATGAAAAAAGAAGGTCTATCAATTATTGGTGAAATAAAAAAAGCTTCTCCATCAAAAGGCTTAATAAAAGAAGATTTTAACCCTATAGCTTTGTCCAGTATATATAATGATTCAGTTGATGCAATCTCTGTACTTACTGAAGAAGATTATTTTCTAGGAAGAGACAGTTATCTTAAGGAGGTAAGTGAAAATGTAGATATACCAACTCTTTGTAAAGATTTCATTATTGATAAGAATCAAATATATAATGCTAAATTATTAGGTGCAAGCTGTGTGTTACTTATTGTAGCTATATTAGATAAAGAAAGGCTTAATGAATTTATAACTATCGTTCATGGACTATCAATGGATGCCTTAGTGGAAGTTCATTCAAAAGATGAAATAGAAAAAGCGTTAGATGCAGGAGCTAAGATTATAGGAATAAATAATAGAGACCTTAAGACATTCAAAACTGATATAAAAACTACTTTACAGTTAAGAGATTATATTACTGATGGTTGTTTGGTTATTAGTGAAAGTGGTATTGATAGATTGAATTATATGAAAGATTTGAAGAAAGCCAATGTAGATGGAATATTAGTAGGTGAAACTTTTATGAGATGTGATGACATAGGAAAAATGGCTAAGGAGATGCGACTTGTATATGACACCTGATATAAAGATTTGTGGAATAAAAAATATAGAAGAAATTAAGATAATCAACAAATACCCTGTAAGCTATGTAGGTTTTATATTTGCAGATAGTAAAAGAAAAGTTACAGAGGACAAAGTAATAGAACTTAGTAAACACATTAGAGAAGATATTAAGGTTGTTGGGGTATTCGTTAATGAAAATGTTGAATATGTTAATAGATTAGTACATTCATGTAGGTTGGATATAGTACAGCTTCATGGAAACGAAAGTAACGAGTATTGTAAAAATATATGTTGTAAAGTATGGAAGAGTATAGCTGTTAGTGATGAGAGTAGCATAAGAATCATTGATTATTATAAGGATGTTGATGGTATTTTATTAGATACTTATCATAATGGAAAAAGCGGTGGTACAGGGAAAGCTTTCAGTTGGGAATTGGTGAAGAAAATTTCTAAGAGTAATCAGATAGTATTAGCAGGAGGTTTAACACCTGATAATATAGTGAAAGCAATTAATATAGTAAAACCTCAGATTATTGATGTTAATTCAGGTGTAGAAACTAACTTTAACAAAAATGAAAATAAGATAAGACAGTTATTTATTAGATTACAAGAGTACAGGAGGAAGAATGAATGAAAAGAAAATTTGGTGATTTCGGAGGACAATATGTTCCTGAAACATTGATGTATCCCCTAAAAGAACTGGAAGAGGCTTATGAGAAATATAAAATAGATGAAGAATTTATTAATGAGTACAAGTATTATCTTAAGGAATACGTTGGAAGACAGTCACCTTTGTATTATGCGGAGACATTAACTAATTATCTAGGAGGTGCTAAGGTCTATCTAAAAAGAGAAGATCTTAATCATACGGGAGCCCATAAAATCAATAATGTCATTGGTCAACTTCTACTAGCAAAAAGAATGGGTAAAACTAAGGTTATAGCAGAGACAGGAGCAGGGCAGCATGGTGTTGCAACTGCAACAGGAGCTGCTTTATTCGGTATGGAATGTTCTGTTTTTATGGGTAAAGAGGATATAAGAAGACAAAAACTCAATGTTTTCAAGATGGAGCTTTTGGGAGCAAAAGTACAGCCGGTAGTATCTGGTACAGGTACATTGAAAGATGCTACTAATGAAGCAATAAGAGAATGGGTTAGATTGGTTGAAGATACTTTCTATGTAATCGGTTCAGTAGTAGGACCACATCCATATCCAACAATGGTTAGGGATTTTCAGAGAATAATTGGTGATGAAGCTAGACAGCAGATATTAGCAAAAGAAAATAAACTACCAGATACAGTAATAGCGTGTATTGGTGGAGGAAGTAATGCAGCAGGTATATTTTATCCGTTTATAGATGATAAGGAAGTATCGCTAATAGGAGTTGAAGCAGGAGGAGAAGGTATTGGTAGTGGAAAACATGCTGCGGTGCTATCTGATGGTGCAGATGGAAAAGTTGGAGTTCTACATGGTATGAAAACATATCTATTGACTGATGATGATGGAAATATAAAACCAGCTTTTTCTATATCAGCAGGACTAGATTACCCAGGAACTGGACCTGAACATTCATTTTTACATAATACTGGTAGAGCCAAATACGAAGCTGTAACTGACCAAGAAGCTGTACAAGCGTTCAAGTTATTATCCGAAACAGAAGGTATCATACCAGCTCTAGAAAGTTCGCATGCAGTTGCATATGCATTAAAAATTGTACCAAAGATGGCAAAAGATGAAGTCGTCATTATTAATATATCTGGGAGAGGGGATAAAGATGTACAAACAATTCTAAATTTCATATAAATGATTTGAAAGCACAAATTCTCTGGTGTTTTATACTAAGTAATATAATAACAAATAATGGAGTTGATAGTAATGAATAGAATAACCAAAAAATTTCAACAATTACAATCTAAGAATAAAAAGGCTTTTATAGGGTATCTAACAGCAGGTGACCCTAGTATAGAAAAAACAGAAAAATTTGTTTATGCTTTAGAAAAAGGAGGAGCAGATATTATTGAATTAGGGATACCTTTTTCTGACCCTTTAGCAGATGGGCCTGTAATACAAGATGCAGGACTGAGAGCATTGAATGCAGGTGTGACAGTTGACAAAATAATGGATTTAGTCAAGAACATAAGAAAAAACACTGAGATTCCTCTTTTGTTTTTAGTTTATTACAATACTATTCTAATATATGGAAAGGAAAAGTTCATAAGAACTTGTGAAGAAATAGGTATCGATGGATTAATAATACCTGATTTACCTCTTGAAGAAAGAGATGAGTTAGAAGAAATAATGGATTATGAAAAAATATGTTTAATACCTCTAGTTGCACCAACATCAAAAGATAGAATCAAAAAGATAATTGAGGGATGTAACGGTTTTGTATATTGCGTATCTTCTTTAGGAGTAACAGGTGGAAAATCTAATTTTTATTTGGATATTAAATCATATCTACAAGATGTAAAAGAAAATTCAGGTCTACCAATAGCTGTAGGATTTGGTATTTCTTGCAGGGATGATATAAAAAGATTAGAAGATCATGTTGATGGTGTTATAGTAGGTTCTGCTATAGTAAGAGAAATTAAACGCTCAAAAGGGGATCCAATAGTTTTAAAAGAATATATTAAGAGTTTGACTCAATAATCAATATAGAATAATAATATATCATAAGATAATGGGTCAATTTAAAGGAAAATATTAAAAAGTACTTGACAAATCGTTAATAAACGAATAAACTGTAAGAAACTATTTTACTAAGAAGATATCAATAAAACGTTGAAGAGGAAAAGTAAATTATGTCCACCTATGCAGAGAGAGAAGCCATTAGCTGGAAAGTTTCTTATAGACCATGATTGAAGGACACCTTAGAGTGATTCGTTGAACGCTAACACTAGTAAGCGAGTTCGGTTCATCACCGTTAACAGATTAGAGTGGAAGCAAGTGCTTCTATTAGGGTGGTACCGCGGAATGAATATGATTATATACATCTCGTCCCTGACTATTAAGTCAGTGACGAGATTTTTTAATTATATGGATTATTAATAAACGAATAGGAGTGAATAAATATGTTGACAAATGCACCAAGAGGAACGAAAGATATATACGGTAGTTATATGAATACTTGGAAAAAACTTGAAGACACAGTAAATGAAATATGCACTAATTTTGGTTTTAATGAAATCAGGACTCCTATTTTTGAACATACAGAACTTTTCCAAAGAGGCGTAGGAGAAACTACGGATATTGTTCAAAAAGAGATGTATAGTTTTACTGATAAAGGTGATAGAAATATTACCCTTAAGCCAGAAGGAACAGCTGGTGTGGTTAGAGCTTATCTAGAAAGAAAAATGTATGCTGATGTACAACCTACAAAATTATTTTATATAACACCTGCTTTTAGATACGAAAGACCTCAAGCAGGTAGATATCGTCAGTTCCACCAGTTTGGAGTAGAGCTTTTTGGCTCTGATAAGCCATCAGCTGATGCAGAAGTTATTGCTCTTGCAGCTAATATGTTAAAGAATCTAGGGATTACCAATGTAGAACTTCATATCAACAGTCTAGGTGGTCCTGAATGCAGGAAGAAATATAATAATACATTAAAAGAATTCCTAAGTAAAAACATAGATTCATTATGTCCTACTTGTTTGGAAAGGTATGAAAAGAATCCATTAAGAATTCTAGACTGCAAAAATGAAAAATGTAGGGAAGTATTAAAAGATGCACCTCTAGCAAAAGATGAATTAGATACTGAATGTAAGGAGCACTTTGAAGAACTACTCAGATTATTAGATGCTATGGAAATTGAATATACAGTTGATCCTTGGATTGTTAGAGGATTGGATTATTATACTAGAACAGTATTCGAGTTCATATCTAAGGATATTGGTGCTCAAGGAACTGTATGCGGTGGTGGAAGATACGATAAATTAATTGAAGAATGTGGTGGTTCACCTACTCCAGCAGTTGGATTCGGCGCTGGTATAGAAAGACTGATTATGACTATGGAAGCTATTAATGGGTCTAACCAAGATAAACCTACTCGTGATATCTATTTAGGATATGTAGGAGAAAATGCTAAGAAAACAACATTTGCAATTGTTAATGAATTAAGAAAAAACAATATATCTGTAGAGACAGACTTAATGTCAAGAAGTGTAAAAGCACAAATGAAATATGCTAATAAAATTGGAGCCAGATATTCAGCTATAATTGGTGATAATGAATTAGAAGAAAACTCAGTAAGAATTAAAAATATGGAAACAAGAGAACAGATAGATCTAAATATTGAAGAAATAGTTAAATATATGAAAGAGAACAAAAATTTTTTAGACTAGGAGGTAACAAAATGAGTGAATCAATGCAAGGATTGAAACGAACGAATAAATGTACAGAGGTAAGTGCTAAAAATATTGATGATAAAGTAACTGTAATGGGATGGGTTCAAAAAAGAAGAGACTTGGGTGGTGTTATTTTTATCGACCTTAGAGATAGAACAGGATTGCTTCAAGTAGTTTTTGATGCTAGTAGTATCGGTGATGAAGGATTTGCAAAAGCTGAAAAGCTTAGAAGCGAATTTGTAATTGCTGTTGAAGGTATTATTGAGAGTAGATCTGATGAAACAATTAATCCTAACCTAAAAACTGGTGAGATTGAAGTTAGGGCTCATTCACTTAGAATATTATCAGAGGCAGAGACACCACCTTTCCAAATTGAAGAAAACAGTAATGTAAAAGAGGACTTAAGATTAAAATATCGTTACTTGGACCTTAGAAGACCTGATTTACAAAGAAATCTTATAATGAGACATAAAGTTGCCATGATTACAAGAGAATTTTTAAGTAATGAAGAGTTTCTTGAAATAGAAACACCAATGCTAACTAAAAGTACCCCTGAAGGAGCTAGAGATTATCTCGTACCAAGTAGAGTTCATCAAGGTAACTTCTATGCATTGCCTCAATCACCACAGATTTTCAAACAATTATTGATGTTATCAGGATATGATAGATATTTCCAAATCGCTAAGTGTTTTAGAGATGAAGATCTTAGAGCAGATAGACAACCAGAATTTACTCAAATAGATATGGAATTATCATTTGTTGACCAAGAAAAAGTAATTGATGTAAATGAGAGACTTATGCAGAAGTTATTTAAGGAAGTACTTAACTTTGATATTGAAATTCCAATGCAAAGATTGACTTATAAAGAAGCTATGGATAGATTTGGTTCTGATAAACCAGACCTTAGATTCGGTATTGAACTAGTTGATTTATCTGATATAGTGAAGGATTGTGGATTCAAAGTATTCTCTGGTACTGTTGCAAGCGGTGGAAGTGTTAGAGGTATTAACGCAGAAGGATTAGGTAATCTTCCAAGAAGACAAATTGATGCATTAGGTGAATTAGCTAAGACATACGGTGCAAAAGGAATGGCATGGATTGTTATTAATGAAGATGGAACTTACAAATCAGCTATAACAAAATTCTTAACAGATGAAGAAGTAGAAAACATGGTAAAAGCTATGAATGGTAAACCAGGAGACTTATTACTTTTCTGTGCTGATTCTAATGATGTAGTATATAGTACACTTGGAAACTTGAGACTTGAAATTGGTAGAAGACTTGAGCTTCTTGATGACTCAGTATATAAATTCGCTTGGGTTACAGAGTTCCCATTACTTGAATGGAACAAAGAGCATAAGAGATATACAGCTATGCACCATCCATTTACAATGCCTATGGAAGAAGATCTACAGTATCTAGAATCTGATCCCGGTAGAGTTAGAGCAATTGCATATGATATGGTTCTTAACGGATGTGAGCTTGGTGGAGGTAGTATAAGAATTCACCAAAGAGATATCCAAGAGAAGATGTTTGCAGCACTTGGATTCAGTAAAGAAGATGCCTATGACAGATTTGGTTTCTTATTGAATGCATTCAAATACGGTGTACCACCACATGGTGGATTAGCTTTTGGACTAGATAGAATTGTAATGCTAATGACAAAATCTGATAGTATAAGAGACGTAATAGCTTTTCCAAAAGTAAAAGACGCATCTTGTCCAATGACAGAAGCTCCAGGTACTGTTGATGATAAACAGTTAAATGAATTAGGACTAAAGATTGATACTATTGAAATTTAATAAAATATGAAGAACATTAAAAGGGATTGCCATAGATATTAGCACTAAAAGAAATTTTAACTAAAATATAATATATAAAAAATAAATAATATACACAATGCAAAAAAATCCATAGACTTATAGTAAACATTTTGATACTATAAAGGAAATGGATTTTTATTTACTTTGATTTTTATAAGTTGAATGGAACTTAATAATTGCTGACTCTATAGCTATTATTTAATTAAACTTATATAGATAACATTAAGAGAGGTGAAAATATGGCAGAAACAGGCATTGTTATAAAAGAAACAGGAAAATATGTAACAGTAAAACTTGAAAGAAGAGAAGCATGTGCTAAGTGTAGAGCATGTACAGCAGGTTTTGAGACAAAGGATATGATTATTGAGGCTGAAAATATTTGTGATGCAAAAGAAGGAGATGAAGTAGAAATATCCTTAGAACAAAGTAATTTTCTAAAAGCTGTGTTAATCATGTATACTGTTCCATTAATATTTTTATTTGTTGGTTTAGGAGTGGGTTACTTAATATCTTATGCACTTCATTTACAGAGTGTAGAGATAATAGCTGTTATATTTGGTTTTGTTCTTTTAGCAATTTCATATTTGATTATCAGATCAAATGAAGATAAATGGAGAGATAAGAAATTTAGGCCAGTAGCTAATAATATTGTTAGAACCAAGGAAATATAATTGGCTCAACTTTCCCACCTTTAATTTAATACAGGTAAATTAAGGGTTATAGGTTTGGTTTGCAGAATAAAAAGATAGAAGAAACACCTAATATTAATGTAGAAACTAGGAGGTTATATCATGAAATTCGATATTGCCAAAGCATCAAAAAAATTATCTCAATTAGACTTGAAGTTTTCTAAGGGTTCTTTTGACATTGAGATGTTTTGGTTTAGAGTTATGACCGTTGAAGGTCAATGGAATATTGCTAGACATACTCATTCTGCTTATGAATTTCATTTTGTTGCAGATGGTATGTCAATAGTAAAAATGGATACACATGAATTTAAAATAGGTAAAGGTGAATTTTATATAACTAAACCTGGTGAGTACCATGAACAGACTAACATTGATGGTAACAAATATGTAGAATACTGTATGAATTGTCATGTTTCATTAAATAATGAAAACAATATAGAAGATTTAATAATATACAAATTCATTAATGATAATAAGTGTAAAGCATATAATGACTATAACGGTATCATTAATTTATTCGAAAAAGTACTATCTTGTGCATATTATGAGAAGATAGGTTACTATAATCAAATACAACTTTATATTCTTCTGATTATAATATCATCAGTTCAAGTGATAAGTAGGAATAAAGAGTATAATTATGAAGTTCCTGTTAAACACAAAAAAGATGATTATCGATTTACTCAAGTAACACAATATATATTTGACAACATTGGTAGTAAGGTAAGTGGAAAAGATATAGCTGATTATATGTATCTAAGTGAAAAACAAATAAATAGAATAATAAAAAAGAAAACAGATTTGTCTACTAAACAATATATTAACAAAATAAAACTGAAAAAGGCTAAGGATTTACTTAAGAATACTGATTTACTTGTAAAAGAGATTTCAGAGCAATTAGGTTTTTCCAGTGAATATTATTTCAGCCAGTTTTTTAAAAGAGAAGAAGGGTATCCTCCTGGAATATTTAGGATAAATATAATCAATTTTTGAGTTTAATACAAGGTATCAATATTCAATTTCAAAATGTCCCAAAATATTAAATAATAGTCTAATATAAATATTTTATTCATAGCATTCTCCAAATATAATAAAGGCATATATAAGTGTCTTTTTTATATTGGAGATTTTTTTATTTACTAATTAACTATTAAGAGGAGGTCACAAGATGTTTTTTGAGATTGAAAGAATAGGTAAATTGTTAGAAGAACTCAAGGAATTGAGATATGTGAAAAAATATACCTTTGAAAATATTCAGATGAAAGAAGGCTTCTATAAGGAAAGATGTGAAGCAGATGAATCTGCTAACCTATGGAAAGCATTTAATAAAGATGATAGATGGGGTGGCAAAGATAAATATGCTTGGTTTAGAGGAGAATTTGAGGTAACAGAAGAATATGCAAACAAGAAACTAGTTTTCCAAGTACTTACAGGTAAAGAAGGTGGATGGGATGCTAATAACCCACAATTCATTATCTTTGTTAATGGTAAATTAGTACAGGGACTTGATATAAATCATACTGAAATAGTTTTAACTAATCAGGCTGTTGCAGGTGAAAAATTCGTTATTGATCTTCAAGCATATAGTGGAACAATTGATAGCTTATCAGAATGTAGAAATGTAGTTAGTATATTTGATGATACTGTGGAAAAATTATACTATGATATATATGTACCACTAGAAGTTATAAAATTACTTCCTAAGGAAAACAAAGATAGAATAGATACAATAAAGTTTTTAACTAACGCAGTTAACAAAATTGATTTGAGAAAACCATATAATAAAGAATTCTATACAAGTATAAATGACGCATTGGATTATCTTGAAGACAAATACTATCATGAATTCTGTGGAGATAAGAGTGTTGTTGTAAAATGTGTTGGACATACACACATTGATGTAGCGTGGTTATGGGATTTAGATCAAACGAGATTAAAGGTTCAAAGAAGTTTTTCAACAGTTCTAGAACTAATGAATCATTATGATGATTATATATTCATGTCTAGTCAGCCACAATTATATAAATTCTTAAAAGAAGATAGACCTGATTTATATGAGCAAATAAAAGAGCGTATTAAAGAAGGACGTTGGGAGCCTGAAGGTGCTATGTGGGTTGAAGCTGACTGTAACTTAAGTTCAGGTGAATCTCTAGTTCGTCAAGTTGTTTATGGTAAACAGTTCTTTAGAAATGAATTTGGTGTGGAGAATAAAATTTTATGGTTGCCAGATGTGTTTGGTTACAGTGCAGCTTTACCACAGATATTGAAAAAGTCTTCCGTAGACTATTTTATGACAACAAAGATAAGTTGGAATGAATACAATAAATTACCTTATGATACTTTTGAATGGGAAGGGCTTGACGGAAGTAAGGTTTTAACACATTTCATTACTACAACTAATTTTGATGATCTTCCAGAAAGATTCTTTACAACTTATAATGGTTATATTGATCCAAAATCAGTTAAAGGGGCTTGGGAAAGATATCAACAAAAAGATTTAAGCGATGAAGTACTTATAAGCTATGGCTACGGTGATGGTGGCGGTGGACCAACTAAAGATATGTTAGAGATATCAAAACGTCTTGAAAAAGGAGTGAAAGGTTGTCCTGCTGTCAAATTAACTACAGCAACAGATTTCTTTGAGACACTAGATGAAAATGTCTCAGACAATAACAAATTACCTCGCTGGGTAGGAGAATTATATTTTGAATACCATAGAGGAACATTGACTAGTATGGCAAGAAACAAACGTTATAATAGAAAATCTGAATTTTTATATGAAGGTATTGAGTGGTTATCATCTATGGCTAATTTGATTGATGGAGTGCCTTATCCAAAAGAAGATATATATAATGGTTGGGAAATTATATGTCTTAATCAATTCCATGATATAATACCAGGTTCATCAATCAAAAAGGTATATGATGATTCAAAAGAACAATATGAAGAGATTATAGCTAAGGGTAATGAAATAAAAGATAGTTCTATAGATGCTATCACTAAGAATATTGATATTGATGAAGAATCAGTTGTAGTATTTAATCCATTATCATTTGATAGAGCAGAAATAATTGATTTTGAATACCCAGAAGAGATATGTGTATATGATGGTGATGATAAGCTTTTAACTACTTATAATAATGGTACTATTTCTTTCTATGCCAATATACCAGGGAAAGGTTATAAAACATTCAGTATAAGAAAAGAAGCAAATGAATCTTCTAATGAATTAATAGCTGATAAAGCTCATCTAGCAAATGAGTTTTATGATATTAGATTAGATGACAAGGGACATATTATTTCATTATTGGATAAGAGAGTCAACAGACAGGTATTAAAAGAAGGCGAAAGAGGTAATGTTCTTCAAGCATTTGAAGATAAACCTCATAACTGGGATGCATGGGATATTAATATCTATTATCAAGAAAAAATGTGGGAAATAGATGATGTAGAGAGTATAGAAGTAGTAGAGAAATCTTCACTAAAGGCAACTTTAGAGATTAAAAGGAATTTCTTGGATTCTACTATAACTCAGTTAATGACTATATATCATAACGTTCCAAGAATTGATTTTGATACTACTATTGATTGGAAAGAAAAACATATACTTGTAAAAGCAGCATTCCCTGTAGATATCCATACAGATAAAGCTACTTATGATATTCAGTTTGGTAATGTTGAGAGACCTACACATTGGAATACAAGCTGGGATACTGCAAAATTTGAAGTATGTGGTCATAAGTGGGCTGACTTGTCAGAAGATAATTATGGTATAAGTTTATTGAATGATTGTAAGTATGGTCATGATATAAAAAATGGTAATATTAGATTGACATTATTAAAATCTGCAACTGTACCTAATGAAGATGCTGATAGAGAAGTTCATAACTTCAAGTATTCATTGTATCCTCACATTGGTGATTGGAAAGATGGAGGAACTGTTAAGAAAGCATATGAAGTCAACGTACCAGTGCATACTTGTATAGTTGATTCAAATGCTGGAACAATGCCTAAGGAACTATCTTTTGTTAAAATTGATAGTGAAAATGTTATAGCTGAAGTAGTTAAACTAGGAGAATATAGTGATGATATTATAGTTCGTGTACATGAATGCTATAATAGAAGAACTAATGCTAAGATTACATTCTTTAAAGATTTGAAAGAAGTTGTAGAGTGTGATTTAGAAGAAAGAAAAGTATTAAACAATATAGAAACTGCAAATGGAGAATTCCAGTTTGAAATTAAACCATATGAAATTAAAACATTCAAATTAATATTGAAGTAGTTGATTAACAAAAGGGGCTGTCGTTAAATAGACTAGCCCACACATAAAAAAAGTCAGTGTAACTCATTAGGAGTTAGGCTGACTTTTTTACAAGAAAAAAAGATGCCTAACGATAAACATCTTTTCTCCGCTACATATACATTGTATAAT
>NZ_JAOARO010000005.1 GCF_025211055.1 Vallitalea sp.
CAATAGAACTTGATGACAAAGCCAATATCATAAGCTATGAGGAGTATCACCCATTTGGTACAACAAGCTACCAAAAACATAACACCACCATATCGCAAAAACGCTACAAATACAACGGCAAAGAACGCGATAACGAAACCGGAATGTGCTACTACGGCGCAAGGTATTATGCTGCTTGGATATGTAGGTTTGTGAGTGTTGATCCTTTGCAGTTTAAGTATCCAAATTATACTCCATTTTTGTATGCAGGGAATAATCCAGTATCTAAGATTGATATTGATGGTTTGGAAGAAGGAAAACCAAAAACACATCCGAATGTCATAATATTTATTTCAAAGAGAGAAAAGACATTAAAGGATATAGATGATCAAGCAAAAGAATTAAAGAACTGGACTGTTATTACAGGTAAAGATATTAAAAGTGTTTCGAAAGAGCTTAAGAAAAAGTATGAAGGAAAAAATATTAATAACCTTGTCATACGAACACATGGCAGTGAAAACAGGGGTGCTATTAAATATAATCCAGTAAATGGAAATGAATTTACAACGAGGGAAATTCATAAGTATTATAAGAAAACGGTAACAGATTTTTCCCGAGGATTTATGAATAGTTTAAATGATGTTATCTCAAAGGTGAAAGATGGAGGAAACGTTGTATTTATAGCTTGTGCTGCTGGGAAAGATGAGAATTTTGTTAAAACAGCGTATGGTTTTTTCACTAATAAAAATGTCAATATTTATTATAATAATACATTAAGTAGTTTTAAGGGACGCGTTTATGATGTGTTTAGAAATTTTAAGGGCTATAAAATGAAGTTTGGTAAGCCTATTACTAGACCAGATATGCCTAATAAAGGATGGAAGAAGGTATTACCATTATTGCCATCTTATAGAATAAAATCAATGAATAAAGATGGAACAATATCATTTGAGTTAAAATATCCGGAACCAATTATAAGTAGATCAAAAAAAATAATAATCAATGATAAAAAAAGAGAAACCAGTTGTAATAAAACATTAAGATATGCTTAGAAAACTATTGATTATAGTGTTATTGTTTATATACCTTTCAGATATGAATGGTCAGAATCTAGATAAAGAGAATATTGAAGTCTTGATTAATGATTTACGTGCTAAATTATTAGAAACATATAAAGGTTTTGATTCAATTTCAGAAGAGGTTGTTTATTCCAATGAATACAAGATTGATTTTTCTACTTTGAAAATTGTAAAACATAAAGAGAAAGACTCTGTTTTACAATGGAGTATATATGCATCTGATAATGGACAGAAGATTAATAGAGCTTCTTTAGCGATAAGAGGTAGAATTCGTTTTGAATTTGAGTTTCTGCATAGTGATAGATATGTGTTTATTATTGTATGGTCGGGTGGAGGTAAATATGAAAATCGTTATAATTTGGGTAATGGGTTTTTAGTATATGATAAGGAATATGGGCGATCTAGTTTTATTACTTTTGCTTTAGAATATTTAGTTGATGTTTGGATAAAGGATAAAATCCTTTTTGGTTTAGAAAATGATACCGATGCATCTTCAATTAAAAAGATATTCTATGTTGATGCTGAGTTGAATGTAAAGTCGAAATTAGTCTTTGCTGATAATAATCTGATTATGGGTGCAAAAATTGCTAAAGATGGTATGTCAGAAATTATATCAGTTCCAAGGTCGAATAAGGAGTATTCTTTAAGAATAATGTCTCTGCATAAGATATATAAACTGTTGGATCATATTGATTTATACAATAGTGTAGACAGTAGTGAATGTTTTACTTTATATGGAAGACAGGATTATAATGAAGATAACCAACCCTTTTTATGGGAAATTTCTCATGATATTTACATAAATTGTATAAAATAATAAACCAATAAAGTGATGTCATAAATATAAAATAAATGATTTTCACTCTATTAATGTTTGATGTACTGGTGGTTAGTGTTGTTTTGTGACGGAAATTAGTATGATTCGATTGCGTCTTAATAATATTAATTAGAATAAAATCGAGGCAGTAAAATTCTATAAAATTGAATTTTGCTGCTTTTTTATTTCTGACAAATCCACAACAACAACAGCGTAGTAAAGGCAACAGACAGAGAGCTAAAAGGAATGGCAATGCCTACCCATAGTGATGTAGCAAACGATATAACACTGCCAAACACTGCAACTAATGCAATGCAGAACTACACGCATAACTACCAGTACGATGAACTTGGTAATATTATGCAGGTGCGCAGCAAGGATCAGTGGACACGAGATTACTACTACAACTTTGAGAATAACAACTACCTTCTTGGTCACGAAGAGAACAAAACAGAGTATAGCTACGATGCTCATGGTAACATGGCAACGATGCCACACCTGAAAGCAATGCACTGGGATAATAACGACTGGTTAACCCATGTAGAACTTGATGAGAGTGGCAACAGTGCATACTATGTATATGATGGTTCAGGAGAGCGTGTACGTAAGATTGTATAGAAACGAA
>NZ_JAOARO010000069.1 GCF_025211055.1 Vallitalea sp.
ATACCATAAAAGATTTCTAGGTGAGTGTACTTTTGTTTCTCATATATTTATTAATGCAGATAATAACAAAGGAACAACATATATTCTTCGTGCTATTGAGCTAATTGAAAAAGAACAGCCAAGTTGGGGGACTAAAATCATGGGTGACAACATAGATATATTTACTTATCAATTTAGCCCTATTGATGAATTTAACTGTCAAAGCCTTATTTTGACCTTTTATAAGCAAACAAAAATATATGTGGTTTTTAATGGGATGAATCAAAAACAAATACCTAGTACAACTAAAGCTAAGTTGAAGTTTTTTTCATCTTTATTATTTGATGATTTGGACATCTAGTCATGTTTCTATCTTTCTAAGCAAAACTTCTACGGAATGGCTCTTGGTTTTTAGACCCATAAGAAAGACCCTGAAAAGATTTTCGGAGGGGGAAGACCTTAAAACCACTTCGTAGGCTATCGACCCTAGATGGTCTTGTTCCTGTCTCAAGGTTATTCATTTTATTGATAATACAAAAATAAAACTATACCACTCAAAGGATGTCCATGTATTAGTGATATATGTATATTGTATACATGGTGTTTATTATTACTTTATCTGTAGCCTGATATGGTTCTCATAAAAAGCATGGCTATCGGTCTTTTTCAGGTTATGCTTTATAGATTTATAGCATAGAAGCATAGAAAAGGTTACTTGGTTTATTCAATAGGCAAAGAAACCTTTTCTTTTTAAGGGACTTAATTGGTTCAGGTTTTTATCAAGATTACTCATCCCCTTTTATGTAATTTAATAACTATAGGTAGGATGAAATAGTATTGTTTTTTCAGACCCAAGAGAAAGACCCTAAAAAGATTTTGGAGGGGGGAAGACCTTTAAAACAATTTAAGTATTTTATAATTTAGGCTATAAATTTGAGGTGATGGCTTAACTGAAAAGTTATTCCATCACCTTTAAGATTATTATATGTACTTCATTAGCATTGATATAGGTTTTGCTTTTCTAAGAATATCATCAACTGTAAGGATAGAGCGTATACAATCCTTAGTAGCTCTTGCTATTTCATATGTTAGCTCTTGTAAATTCATTTCATAATGCCATAACTCTTGCTTGATAGGAATCTTATCAGTTTTGATTAACTCTGTATCTCCCTCATCATCTCTTTCTATATATATCACCTTAAGTTTATTCTCATTATTTTCAAATAATAGCCAACGATTATATCGATCGGGTAAAGTAAGTGCAACAAACGATTCTTGATTCATCAGCTCTAATGCTTTATTTAATAATGAAAACCAATGTACTAGTAATTCGTCATATATTGGTATTTCATCGTCAACATAGCCTATTATATTATCCCCAAAGCTAATTTTAAATTGACCTTCAATATCACTTATTTCATTAATATCTGATTTAGAGATATTATTAATGACATCCATATTTATCTTGTAATCAATTTTTATCATTTTATCATCTCCTAAAAACCAAAATCATCTAAAATATATTTAAAGTGTCCATAGGCAGTCTTAAAGACTCCATCTTCTATAACTACAGTTATTTTTTCGCCTAATGCTTTAACTATATATTTTCCATTTGTTTTTCCTTGATGCATCAACTGATTATATGCTGTTTGGGCAACGCCAGTTACCACATCTTCAGACCACTCAGGATTGAAGAAACTTCTATCAGCAATATTTTCAGCAATTTCATCTCTTGGAAGCTTTTTAATAAGATATGAAAGCTGTTGTTTTACCCTACTAAATGTATGTCTATTGAGAATATGCTTCTTGTTCTCTTTGCTAAGATTAATAATTTCTCGAGTGACATCATCGGCACTTTCTTTAATAACTGTTTTGGTTGCTTCTTTAACAATATTAGATGCCATTGCTGCTGCTAAACCTGCATTCATAGCGAGTGTGCCACGTTGATATTCATGTTCTTCTACATAAAGTTTATCTAACTGATTCAAGGTCAGTTGGGTAAC
Source organism: Vallitalea sp. (assembly GCF_025211055.1). Taxonomy (GTDB): domain Bacteria; phylum Bacillota; class Clostridia; order Lachnospirales; family Vallitaleaceae; genus Vallitalea. The sequence goes on from NZ_JAOARO010000069.1 coordinate 1,983, forward strand.
ATCAATATTTTTTACATAATGGTACTGTTTTAATTTCATAAGAAATTTATCCGCAAATGTCATTTGGTCAATCTGTAACCAAGTAATTCTATCCTCTGGGTCTGTTTCCATCCAAGCTATCCATAATTGGTGTACTGGGTCTGTTGGATAACCTTTTCCTGAATATTTGCTTATGTCAAGTAGCATATCGCCATATTCAAAGTTGGATGTATTACCTTTTTCACTACAGTAACCTGTTGGGTCTATATAGTTTACAGGGTTATTGGATACGTAAGCGTAAAGATTAAGCCCATCCCCTCTATAACTATCCATAACTATAAACCTATTTATATAGAAGATACTAATTAGTACATTTTAATATCAATATCTCTATACTCGAAGTTAACATAACTAGTTAACCCTAGATTTATAGTTGTATATGCTTAGATATAATATTATAGGGACATTATAACATATATTGAATAATGTTCGTAAGATTTAATATCATATCTAAATATATACTCTGGTGATGGGGATACTTGCACTTTTATTTTAATTGTATTTTAAATAGTAGCTATTTTTA
>NZ_JAOARO010000070.1 GCF_025211055.1 Vallitalea sp.
ATTTATCTCTCATTAGTTCGCGATATAAAGCAGTGCGTATACTATAATGACAAGAATACGCTCCATTAAGACTGTCAAACAGAAAACGTATCATTCTAATGAAATATCGCATATCTTCACCTCCAATACCTATATGATTTAGCTGTTTCGTTGACTAGCTTTGGGGTATCATAGGGTTTATTAGAGGTCAATGATTATTTTAAACAATTTTTTATTATTCTTTGTCCTTCTATATTGATATTAGCAGATTTCATGGTAATATTGTTGCTCTAAGAGCTATTATTGAAGATATGAAATTAAAGGATATTCAAGGGATTATCTTTCTTAATGATTGTTATGTAAAGCACCATATTAATAACTTAAAAACTTAATACCTTGGTTTGGATCAAAGAGTATTACAGATGAATGATTTAAACAAGTGGATAAAAGTTAGACCAATTAGTAATAATTAATTACGATTAAATAGATATATAGACTATATATATGAGCATTTATGTGAAGATGATATTATGTTTCTATTCCTAACATGAATTTTAATGAACTTGAAGACTCTCTTAGTAATGTTAATATACATATTCTACTATGTGGACATTTATATAAATATTTGTTATGCAACATAAAGGTACAACAATAATCAATCCTATAGATGTAAGAATGCAATATGACGTAAATTGAGCTAACTATGGTATTCTTACCATAAAGAATTATCTAGTAAGTATAAGTGAAGAAGCATTGAATATGGTTATAAGGAAACAATTAGGAATGGGAAGGAACTTTGCTAATATAGAGAGTATATAAAGATTATGATGATGAAATAAATAACTTACAACCTGTATTCTATAATAAGCTTGTTCGATAAAGAAAATCTACAATTACTTAAAAAACATTGTATTTATTTCATTTATATTAATAAGAAAAGGAGGTACTATGTTGAAGTACAGACAAATAATCAATAATGAAATTGAAAAAAAACATAGAATGCGTTATGCTCTATGGTCACATCATACCGAAAAAGAATTATGGAATGAAATGGAATATATATTAAAAGGCGAGAACTTCTACAAGAATGAATTATTATGGATTGTATTTGTTTCTGTTCGTGATAATGGGAAATTAGGTGGCTTTATAGAAATAACTCTATACCCCGAATTGGATTTCTGTGATTCAAAACCTGTCGGTTACATTGAAGGTTGGTATGTAGATAAAGATTTAAGAATGCAAGGCGTAGGGAAAAATCTTGTTAAAGTAGCAGAAAATTGGCTTAGAGAAAATAACTGCCTAGAAATAGCCTCTGATGTAGAATTTCATAACAAGATTAGTCAGCATGCACATACAGCTTTAGGATTTAATCATTCCCATATAAAAGATAAATGTATTTTCTATAATAAATCAATATAGCGGTAACAAATATATTCATTAACCCATAGTATTTATGGGAGTTGCTAAAATAAGAAAGTATGTTTATAAGTGTTTTACCAATTGTAAAGTAGCATGTGTTCGTGCATTAAATAATTGATGAAATACTTTGAAGTAAATAAACGTAGCTTAATTTTAATGATTTTCGTGAATAATATGAGGTTAATAAGAATAAATAAATATACCACTATTTATTAGATAGCTATACCACAAATAGCTATTTTTTTGTGCCATATTTTTAGTTAGGTCAAAGAATAATAAAAAATTGTTTAAAATAATCATTGACCTCTAATAAACCCTATGATATAAGCTGTTCAGTCAACGAAACAGCTAAACCATATAGGTATTGGAGGTGAAGATATGCGATATTTCATTAGAATGATACGTTTTCTGTTTGACAGTCTTAATGGAGCGTATTCTTGTCATTATAGTATACGCACTGCTTTATATCGCGAACTAATGAGAGATAAATAAGCCAACTACAAGTTGGGTGGGACGTTATATCTGGGTTTTTATTGACCCATTAGAAAGATTCTGAAAAGATTTTGGGAAGGGGGAAGACCTTTAAAACACTTCGTAGGCTACCGACCCTAGATGGTCTTATCCCTGTCTCATGATTATTCATTTTATTGGAAATCAAAAAGGTCGCCATATCCTGAAAGTGTTGGAGCACTTTCAAGCATATGCAGGTATCACACTACCTACACATACAGCGTACGCTGTTATAAGCAACCTTTATATAATTATAGATGATTCTGCATCATTTAACAAGTGTAGGTCAGAACTTTTTGTTTTCCTTTCAATTACTTTGAAAGGAGATATTATATATGAATTTACGCACTTTGACAGTTTGTAGCGTTACTAATTATCTTGGAGTTAAGAAAGGATTTTCTTGTTATCCAGTTATTCGCCTACAAGGGAAATGGCTTGAAAAACAAGGTTTTAACATTGGGGACAAGGTATATGTTATAGAAGATAAAGAACAATTAATTATTAAGATTATTAAAGATTAGGAGTTGATTTTATGTCGAGAATTAAGTTCACTACTACTTTAGATGAAGATTTATTATCATTAGCTAAACATAAAGCGTCATTACTTGATGGTTCTCATGGTGCTAATGAAATTATTGAACAAGCTCTTAGATTTTACTTTAGAAATGCTTCTGTTACTGTTTGGGAAAAGAGTATTAATACAGAAGATGACAACAACGACAAGCATTTTCAGAAGCTTATTTTAAGGTCTAATAGATTAGTTCTTGAAACGGTACAAGATAGAACTACCATCAAGAAATATGACAAGGAATCGGTTTGCCCTAAATCTCTTAAACTAGGTGGTTGGTCTAAAGTTTGGGATATATCTAAGATAATGCCCCACTAATTAATCAAGCTATGAAGGGAATAGACAGTTTATCACTATCAAGAGTATGTTGCACTATGTGTAAAACTGATACTATCAATGTGAAACTGTCGTTCCTTTTATATATATCATTTATTAAGTTTTTAACTAATAGTTTTAATAATAATTATAGTTATTAGAACTATTGTTTAAGGATTTAATTCGTACTTTGAAAACTTAATATATTATTTTTCTACTATCTTTCTTTCTGATTAGAAGATGTAAAAACTTACTGGACTATCATTGTACGGCTATTTATGAGGATATTTCATCTATAGATGTGGATATCTTAATAGTTTGATACTGGTGTTGTGGATGTTTGCGTTTTTATTCATCAGAATGGAGTGATACAAATGCACAAGAAACAAATGTATTTATATGTTGG
>NZ_JAOARO010000071.1 GCF_025211055.1 Vallitalea sp.
ATAAAATTCCTGATAACCTTAAGCCAGGGGCAACATATACTGTTGAATACATTGTAAAAGACTTAGAAAACACATGGAGTTTACCATGTATAAAAGAGTTCACTTTACCAACAGTACCACCACCACAGATATTAGATACAAAATTGAAAACTCAATTAAATAAATTTAATCTAAACAGTATACCCGCATCCGAAAATCTCTTAGCATATGATATAAAAACTAGATTTCCATATAGTCATCACATAGAAATGGCTATGTACAATCAAAACACAATCAAAACACCAAACAAAATTATTACATCATACTCAATTAAAAATGGTCAAGATTATAATTGGAAAGATGTAATTTATAAAATTCCTTCGACATTACCAGACGGGTATTATCTATTTAAGCTTTTTGCAGTTGATAATAATAATAGTAATAATAAAAGGAATAAGGATTTCTCTGTAAGAGTTAAGACTCCTGTTGATCTAAAGGGAACAATACAAAAAGATAAAATAACCTATGACAGAGAAACTTTAATTGAAGCTAGTACATCAAAATACGTGAATACTGTCACTATCACACTATATAAAGATACAAGATATGAACGTACAAGGAATTTATCCTGCATCAAAACTGAAGATGATAAGAAATTTTGGTCTCTAACTTATAAAGAAGAAAGAAATTATATAAAGGATGATTTTTATACTGCTAGATTTACAGCTAGAACGCCAAACAATAATCAGGAAATTCAAGATAATAATTATGAATTCACTCATAATACACCACCAACGGTAAGTATTCAATCTACTGAACCAAGCTATATATATGAAGGAGATAATGTCTTAGCTAATATTATTGTCAAGGATATTGATTTGGATACCTTAACACTTGATATTGATTTATACAAAGATAACAACAAACTTAGTAGTAACAGGATTATAGCTAATCCAAAAGGTATGACCTATGATTTAATCAAACAGAATCTAACGAACAATATAACATCTGGTGATTATGAGATAAAAATACATGTAGATGATGGTAATGGGGGTGTGGCAAATGCTACTAAGTTATTTAAAGTGTATGAGTTAGATATTGATGGCTATGTTAATCATACCCCTAAATGGGATGAGAATAGAATCAAATATAATAGAACAATATCAAAAACTGATGATAATCCTAGAGACAGTAACACATATTGGTCAGGAGAACGTTTTATTATAAGTGCTGATACAACAAAAATTAATCCAGACAGTAATGTTGTTGCAAATCATGTGAAAACTGAAATCTTAGATACATCTTATGATGCTAATCTAGTATCAACCAATAAAACCAATTGGCATGGCGAACTATGGGATAATTCAATGATTAACAAATGGGGAAATGATACAGCTATCTACATCACTTTCAGATTTACAGTTAACTATAGCAATGGTACTGTCAAGACAGATGATGTAAAAGTTAAAATTGACAATATAGATCCATATTTTAGATATCATAGAAAATGGTAATAGGTAGTTTACATTTTCATACCTATTATATTAATATTATCGCAAAATAAATCTAGGCAGGAAATACTTACAATTCAAGTATCTCATGCCCAAATAATGAAATTGTTATAACCTCAATTAATCTACATAAATATTTTGATCTCTGTTAGGCCCTACTCCAACCATAGTTATCTTAGCACCACATAACTCTTCTACTCTCTTAACATAAGCTTTCGCAGTTTCTGGTAACTCATTATATGAACGAATGTTAGTGATATCTCCCCAACCGTCCATTTCTTCATATACTGGTTCACATTTAGCTAAATCTTCAAGACTTGCTGGGAATTCTTTTACTAATTCACCATCTTTTTTATAAGCAACACAGATCTTAACTTTATCAATGTTAGCTAATACATCAATTTTATTAAGTGCAATAGCTGTAAGCCCACTTGTTCTAACTGCAAATTTACCAATTACTGCATCGAACCATCCAGTTCTTCTAGGTCTTCCAGTAGTTGTACCAAATTCATGTCCAATCTTCCTAATCTGCTCTCCCATCTCGTCAAATAACTCTGTTGGGAAAGGTCCTTTTCCCACTCTTGTAACATAACCTTTCATAACTCCAATACAATCATCAATCAAAGTAGGTCCAACTCCTGCTCCTACACAAACACCACCAGTAACTGGGTGTGATGAAGTAACATATGGATATGTTCCAAGATCTATGTCTAGCAATGTACCTTGAGCACCTTCAAATAATACTTTCTTACCTTCTTTTATTGCATCATATACGATAACTGTAGTATCTGCAAAATATGGTTCAAGTTGTTTTAAATAACCTCTGTATTCTTCTAAAACTTCATCTGCATCAAATTGAACGTTACCGTTATATACATTTTTGATAATAGAATTCTTTAATTCTACATTTTCTCTAACTTTGGCTTCAAATACTTCTGGATTAAGGTAATCGCACATTCTAATACCTGAACGTTCTGCTTTATCCATATAACATGGTCCAATACCTTTTTTGGTAGTTCCAATATCACTTTTACCTCTATATTCTTCTTTGATACCATCAAGAGTTTTATGATAAGGCATTACTATATGAGCTCTAAGGCTTATTCTTAAGTTCTCAGTAGAAATACCTTTATTATGTAATAGTGCTATTTCTTCTAGAATTCCTTTTGGGTCAATAACAACACCATTACCAACAACACATGTAGTTCCTGGATATAGAATACCTGATGGCACTAAATGAAATTTATAAACTTCTCCATTAACTGTAACTGTATGACCTGCATTGTTTCCACCTTGAGAACGTACTACTACATCTGATTGTTCTGATAGAATATCAATGATTTTAGCCTTTCCTTCATCGCCCCATTGGGCTCCTATAATTACTTTTGCTGACATATTTATTTCCCCTTTCTAGAGAGAATTGTTCTTGCAGTTATGATGCTTAATGCAGAAACTTCTTGTTACTTCTGCACTGTCACCAGCTACAAAAAATTATTGATACCAGATTCTAAATTATTAGTTAACTATATACATAATACGTGACAGCTTTTAATTCCATCCCGTATAATAAAAATCTATATGGAAGTACCAGATTAAAAATACCTGATACGGCATCTTATAATTCAATTACATTATATCTATTATTACCCATACTATCACTTTCTATAAAATATTTTCATCACACAAAGTTATATCTCATATATTTATATAGAAGGAATTTTCTTTAGTAACATATAGAAATAAATAAACATAATCCTTTAAAATTTTAACAGAAAAAGAGAATAAAATCAATAGTTTTTCGAACATTTATTTATTTTTTTAAAAAAACATTCGTTTATTAAATGACAGCAATATCCTCTTTACATTTTACCCTACTTTCTATTATACTATACATAAGAGATAATATGTGATTTGCATAAGAAATCTCAAATTGTAACTTTCTTTTTTAATATGTAGGCAGGCAATTAATATATATCGGGTTTTATAACTATCGGTTTTATGAAATTCAATATATAAATGATTAAATGATATATGCTAGGTTAAAACTTAAGCATATATAGGTCAAGTATTAAGGAAGTGATAATATGAAAATTGAAAAGATAAGTAATGCTCAAATTAGATGTACTTTAAATAAAACAGATTTGACAAAAAGACAAATAAAGATCAGCGAACTTGCATATGGAACCGAAAAGACACAAGAATTATTTAAAGATATGATGACACAAGCATCCGTTGAATTTGGTTTTGAAGCAGATAATGTACCTTTAATGATTGAGGCAATACCCCTTTCAAAAGAAAGCATAATGTTAATAATTACTAAAGTTGATAATCCTGAAGAATTAGATGATAAATTGGCTTCTATTCCTCAACATAACATACGTAATTTTAAGAAAAAAGAAGTTGCAGATAATAACGACCAGACAGTTAACAAAGAAATCAATCAAAATACAAAACAGATTATTTATTCCTTTAAATCTCTTGACGAAGTGATTAAAGTAGCCCAGATTATTAGTCCACTTTATGATGGTCTTAATTCATTATATAAAGACGAAACTATTAATGAGTATTATCTTGTTATCCACAAATCAGATAATGAGAATCATGCATTTATAGGTCTTAATGGCTTTTTGTCCGAATACGGAAATAAGGTACCATCTACCAATATAATGGAGATATTTTATGAAGAACATCATGAAATTATCATAAAAAATAATGCAATTCAAATATTATCTAATTTATAAATAAAAATAAGGTACCCTACTTATATGGATAAGGGTACCTAAATTTAAATCAATCTTTATTTACTCTTTAGATTCTAAAAAAGTGTTGATTTTGTTAATTAATTCATCTATATCCATTCCGTGTACAAAAGCTGCTTCTTCCAATGTTTCTCCTTGAGCAGATGGGCAGCCAATACAATGCATACCTGCTTCCATTAAAATAGGAATAATATTTTGATCTACTGCAATAATATCAGCGATTATCATATCTTTAGTTACTTTTGCCATAGCATTTACCTCCTTTTAAATAGTAGTATTAGTCGTTATAAACGTCTAATCTGAAGTATTTTGTTACTAAAATTTGAAGTACCAACATCAAATTTTAATTAATTATAATATAAATACTAATTATTTACAATAAAATTAAAGTATTTAAATTTTTTTCTATACGCAACTATTACTATCTTATTACATGAACTTTTTGTGTAGATTAGTTATGTTCTTCTGAAAATGTCAACTCTATATTTATATAAGTCTGGTCTATAATATGATTCTTCATAGAATAATTTTTCCCCATTACTTGTATAGCTTATACCTGTTATTTTTAATAATGCTCTAGCTTTTTTCATATTGAATACTTTCATCATTATATTATTAGCAATACAAGCATCAATATCACAGGATATATTCTCAACTTTATAGCCATAATGCTCTTCAAATACTTTATATAAGGATTGACTTATATCATATTTGTGAAGTCCCAGACATTTATCTTTTTGAATATATACAGTTTCTAACGCCATAGGAAGTTCATTGCCTAATCTCAATCTCTTTAGTTTGTAAAATTTTGTTTCATAGGGTACTTTCATTATATTACTAATCTCTCTAAGATTATAAACCGTTGAAAATTCAATAATATTAGTGCTAGGATTAAATCCTCTTTCTCTTAATGTATCAGTAAAACTTTTAACATTTCTTTGGAGAAAATTAGGTGATGAAACAAAAGTACCTCTACCCTTTTCTCGATAGACAATACCCTCTTTCATAAGTTCATTGACAGCTTGCCTTGCTGTCATCCTGCTTATATTATACAAATCACATAGTTTTCGTTCAGATGGTATTTTTTCCCCGGATTTGAATTCTCCAGTATTAATTTTTTCTTCTATATCTTTTTTGATTTTTTGATACTTAGTTTCTATTTTCTCCATTAATTTCACTCCATCTACTTCTCATGTTTAAACTATATAATACATTTTATCATTCTATTTTTTTAAGTTCAATATCTTTTATCAATATCTTTTACTAAACGAGAATGATTATTTTGTAAAAATCTCTTGACGTGTATACAGTATCCATATATAATATAACTATAAATTATACATGATGTTTTTACATATTATAATTTATTTACTACTGAGTTATAAAATCGCTTAAATTTATTTACTAATTATATCTTGCTATTCAACTTATAAAAGAATATTGAACTTATTGAAATAGTTTTATAGATGTTTAAGTTCAATATATATAGCTAATAATAACTATAGCAATTAATAACTTTGGTAACTGTATTTAATATAAATCTAGAAGGAGGTCATTGACCATGAAAGATTATTGGGAAAATTTTACACCTGGAAATTGGAAAAAAAATATTGATGTAAGAGATTTTATCCAAACAAACTATAAACCATTTGATGGTGACGATTCTTTCTTAGAGGGACCTACAACAAACACAAAAAAACTCTGGGAAGAAGTATGTGAACTAACAAAAGAAGAAAATAAAAAAGGAATCTTAGATGCAGAAACAAAAGTTCCTTCATCTGTTATATCTCATGGTCCTGGTTATGTTAACAAGGATTTAGAAAAGATTGTTGGATTCCAAACTGATAGACCTTTGAAAAGAGGTATAATGCCTAATGGTGGTATCAGAGTTGTAAGAAACGCTTTAAATGCTTATGGCTATGAACTTGACAAAGAGACTGATAAAATTTTCACAAAGTATAGAAAGACTCATAACGATGGTGTTTTTGATGCTTATACCGATAACATGCGTCAAGCAAGACATTCAGGTATTATTACAGGGTTGCCAGATGCTTATGGAAGAGGTAGAATAATTGGTGATTATAGACGTGTGGCTCTATATGGTACTGATTTTCTAATCTCTGGTAAGCAAGAAGAGAAAAAGCAATTAGAAATGGATTTCATGGAACCAAATGTAATTGTTCTTAGAGAAGAAATCTCAGAACAAATCGATGCATTAAAACAATTAAAAGAGATGGCTGCTACTTATGGACATGATATAAGCAAACCTGCTACTAATGCAGCAGAAGCTATTCAATGGACTTATTACGGATATCTTGGAGCTATTAAAGAACAAGATGGAGCCGCAATGTCATTAGGTAGGGTTTCTACTTTCTTAGACATATATATTGAGAGAGACCTAAATTCAGGCGTTCTAACTGAAAAAGAAGCTCAAGAATTAATGGATCAGTTTGTAATGAAGCTTAGAATGGTAAGATTTCTACGTACTCCTTCATACAATGAATTGTTCTCAGGAGATCCAACATGGGTTACAGAAGTTATTGGTGGAATGGGAATTGACGGTAGAACTCTAGTAACTAAAAATAGCTTTAGAATTCTTCATACATTGAACAATCTAGGACCAGCACCAGAACCTAACTTAACAGTTTTATGGTCCGAAAGATTACCTGAAAACTTCAAGAAATTCTGTGCAAAAGTTTCTATCAATACAAGTTCCATTCAATATGAGAATGATGATCTGATGAAAGCTTGGTATGGTGATGATTACGGTATTGCTTGTTGTGTATCTGCTATGAAAATCGGTAAACAAATGCAGTTCTTTGGTGCCAGAGCAAACCTTGCAAAAGCATTACTATATGCAATCAATGGTGGTAGAGATGAAAAATCTGGAGACCAAATAGGACCAGAATTTGCTCCTGTGACTTCTGAATATCTTGATTATGATGAAGTTACAAGAAAATTTGATGCTATTCTTGATTGGTTAGCTCAATTATATATTAATACATTAAATATCATTCATTATATGCATGATAAATACTGCTACGAAAAATTACAAATGGCACTTCATGATAAAGATGTACTAAGAACTTCTGCTTGTGGTATAGCTGGATTATCAGTTGTAGCTGACTCATTATCAGCTATAAAACACTCAAAAGTCAAAGTTATCAGAAATGAGGAAGGTCTAGCTGTAGATTACGAAGTAGAAGCTGATAGCTATCCTGCATTCGGTAACAACGATGACCGTGTTGACAATATTGCAAGTGAAATAGTTGAAAACTTTATGAACAAACTAAGAAAACATAAGACTTATAGAGATTCAGTTCCTACTATGTCAATCCTTACTATTACTTCCAATGTTGTTTATGGTAAGAAAACTGGTAGTACTCCAGATGGCAGAAAAGGTGGAGATCCATTTGCTCCAGGTGCTAACCCAATGCATGGACGTGACAAAAATGGAGCAATCGCTTCAATGTCATCAGTAGCCAAACTACCATATGAGCATTCAGAAGATGGTATCTCATATACTTTCTCAATCGTACCAAAAGCACTTGGTAAGAATGAGACAACTAGAGTAAGTAACTTAGTAGGTCTATTAGATGGTTATTTCCATGATAAAGGTCATCATATCAATGTAAACGTATTTGATAGAGAAACATTAATAGATGCTATGGATCATCCAGAAAAATACCCACAATTAACAATAAGGGTTTCTGGTTATGCTGTTAACTTCATCAAATTAACAAGAGAACAACAGTTAGATGTTATTCATAGAACATTCCACGAAAGAGCGTAAAACAATGTGTTAAGCCATACCTAAGGAGGTTATTACAATGAGTGTACTAGGAAAAATTCATTCTATTGAGACTTGTGGTACTGTAGATGGACCTGGTATAAGATTCGTAATCTTTATGCAAGGCTGCCCTTTGAGATGTAAATACTGCCATAATCCAGACACTTGGAAACTAGGTGATGGCGAAGAGAAGACTGTAGAAGAATTAATTCAAGAAATCAAGAAATATAAGTCATACATGAAATTTTCAGGTGGTGGAGTCACTGTTACAGGTGGTGAACCACTTCTTCAAGGAAAATTCGTTAAAGAACTATTCAGAAGATGTAAAGAAGAAGGTATTCACACTGCTATTGATACCTCGGGTTATATCTTTAATGACACAACAAAGGAAGTACTGGATTATACAGATCTAGTACTTCTGGATATTAAGTGTTATGATAATAATAGATATAAATATATTACAGGTGTGTCCCTTGACCCTACTATATCCTTTATGAATTATCTAGGCGAACTTAATAAACCTGTTTGGATAAGATATGTATTGGTTCCAGGATTAAGTGATAATGAAGAACATATCAAAAATCTATCAATATTTTTGAATAATTTCAATAATATTGATAGAATTGAACTTCTACCTTTTCATAAAATGGGTGAATTCAAATGGGAAGAATTAGGATATACTTATGAACTTGGAGACACCAAAGAACCTACCAAGGAAGAAGTTATTAAAGCAATAGGTATTATAAAAGAACATAATCTTAATGTTGTAACTAGCTAATTAATAACTTTTTGATAATTAAATTAAGTAAATAAGCATTAAATTAAATTATTTTTATTTTTTAATTTAATGCTTGTATTATAGCTATTAATATATTAAAATGTAGCTATAAGTTTTATAAATAAAATTAGGAGGTGCTTTAATATGTCATACGTAATTAATGATGAATGTATTTCATGTGGGGCTTGTGAATCAGAATGTCCAGTAGACGCTATTTCAGAAGGCGATTCAAAATATGTTATCGATGCTGATACTTGTATCGAGTGTGGCGCTTGCGCAGGTGTCTGTCCAGTAGATGCTCCACAACCAGAATAATAATAGTTACTTATATAAAAAAAGGAGCAAATTTAATTGTTTGCTCCTTTTTTATATAAAATAATACCCTATTTCTTTGATTTCTTAGATCTGAAAAATCTTCTATTCGATGTAGTTGCTGTTTCTTGTCTCATTTTTTGCATTTCTCTTATAGTTTCATCTAGCTTTTTATATCTTTTTTCTTCTTTTTCTTCACGTTCTTCCAATAAGAATCTAACTTGGCTTGATACTTCTTTTGTTAATTGTTCTTTTAATATCTGGTTATTTTCTTTTAATGTATCTTCAAGAACACATTGGATGAACTGTTGGAATTGCTGTACCTTACTGCTTCCCGATTCTGATACTTCCATAGGAACTACTTTAGATACTTCTTGCATCTCCTGTTTTGGGGTATCTTCCTCCTCACGCAACTTGTCCTCCTCTAGAATCCCTGGCAACATCATTTTTATAGCTTTTAATTGTAATCCTTCTTCTTTTAATTTCTTTATGCTCTTTAATATATTTAAGTCCTCAGCTCGAAAGTATCTATGTCCAAGTTCATTTCTAGGGATATTAAGTTCTAATTCTTCTTCCCAATATCTAAGTACATGGGGTTCTACATCTAATTGTTTTGATGCATCCGATATAATATAACGTACTTCCGCCATGTTCCCCCTCCTACCTATAAATTATTTCCATTTGATTACTATTATACCATATATTTACAATAGTTCAAGTCTTTTAGGTATTTTAAGAAAATAATATTAATAGGTTAAAAAAAGACGCTTAATTATTACATCAGCATCTTTTCGTTTTTTATTATTTACTTCTATGCTTTAAAACCTCTAGATTCAACTTTGTTTATTATTGTTTCATTAAGTGTACCTTTTCCATATGTAAGACCAGCATATAATTTCTGTGAATTTTTGATAAGTGATTGGCTATTTTGTCCTTTTGCAGCTTCTTTGAAACCTTCTAATAGAATATCAGCCAGTTTCTTAACTTCTATCAAAGGTTCTATATTAAATTGGATTGAAGATTCTATTAGCTTTTTATTCATATAGATATATAGTGATAATAAATACCTTGATATCTCATAAGACATATCTAGTGTATCCGTTAATTCTCTATGTGATTTGTGGACTTTCGTCATACAGTGGTTAAATGTATCTTCATCCTCATTGTTAATAGCCTCAATAGATTTATCAATCTCACTTATAAATAATTCATAGGTAATTATTAACAGTTGTTCTCTACCCGCACTAATTATTTTATTTTGATATATTTTTACTGTATCTTCTACCATTATAACATTCCTTTCGGGATATATAATATTAACTCAACTTTCCTACTTCATTATTCTATGTAGGTAAGCTAATTAAAAGGCTTTGCAGAATATAGGTATTTATTCTATCTTATCCTTGCAATAATTGCAGAATAGATTGTGGTCTTTGGTTAGCTTGTGCTAACATAGAAGTTCCAGCTTGAGCTATAACATTTTTCTGAGTATATTGAGCCATCTCAAATGCCATATCCGCATCTTGAATACGTGACATAGCCTCTGTCATGCTTTCTGAAGCTACGCCTATATTATTAACTGTATGTTCTAATCTATTTTGGTAAGCTCCAAGTTTTGCTCTAATACCTGATACTTGGCTAATTGCTTTATCTACAGTATTAATCGCAAGCTGTGCATCATTAGTAGTTGAGAGATTAAGTGTATGTATTCCTAATGCTTTTGGTGATAAGTTAGGTATCCTAATTTCCATAAATTGTCCTTCATTAGCACCTATTTGGAGGTCTAATGGACCGGCGTCGAGTACGCTTACGTTAGTTTGATTAGAGACAGCCGCTTTGTAAGCCGCTAAAGCACTAATTGCTTCTCCTCTTGTTGCGGGTTTTTTCATAATTTCTGCTATAATATCCTCTTCTGTATCTCCATTAGTTAAACCTGCTTTAATAATTGTACCTACTCCACCTTTTATGGCATCTGCTGCATCGCCTGCCTTATTTAAAATTGCATCAACAGTGTTTGCTACACCTGGAGCATTACTACCTACGCTAATCGCATCACATGCAGCGTTTTTTGCCTCATCAACATTTTTGCCCTTTCCTAAGGCATTCATGAATGCCTTAACAAAGATCTCTGCTTTTTCATTAGTAAGTCCCATTCCACCTGTACCTGCAGAAGCTTTTGTAATACCCTCTTTGTAAACTTCATTGTTTCCTGCTATACCTTCAACCGCTTCAAATTTTATCTCGAATCCATTAGTATCAGTTACAGTTATAATATTCCCTTTAGTTGATACTGTTGCTGTAGGTGAAAAATCACTATTCTTACTATCAATACTCGCTTCAACATCTTTTCCTTTTACTGTCTGTGAAGATAAGCCAAGGTTATCCAACACTTCATTAGAACCCTTTAAGTCTAATTTATAATCTGAACCATAATGCTTTGATTCAAATTGTAATTTTACGCCAGCATTCAGTGCAAATCCAACTGAATTACCAGCATTATCTACTGCTTTTAAATTAACCCCTACTTTTTCAGCTAATCCTCTTAACTTAGCAAATATCATCTCAGGTGTATCAGTCTTATTTATCTTAACTTCTTCCCCATTTAGACTAACTACTCCATTTTCTTGAATTGTTTTACATTCTTTTGTAGATGTTATCTTAGCTTTTGTTGCATCAGATACAATATTTATCTTATAATTTCCTGGCTTAACAGTATCTGATAAAGATACTATTTTAGCGATATTATCAAAGTTTGGAAATGCTCTTCTATCAATCTCTCCATTTAACAATTTTCTCTCATTAAACTCAATATTATCAGATATTCTCTGAATCTCCTTTTGTAACTGTCGTACTTCTTCTTGAATAGCTTTTCTATCTTTGTCATCATATGTACCATTAGAAGCTTGTACTGATAATTCCCTTATTCTTTGGAGCATGGAATGCACTTCATTTAGTGCACCCTCAGCAGTTTGTATAAGAGATATACCATCCATCGTATTTCTTTTTGCCTGGTCTAATCCTCTTACTTGTGTATCCATTTTTTGAGTAATAGCAAGTCCAGCTGCATCATCTGAAGAATGGTTAATTCTAAGCCCTGATGATAACCTCTCTAATGTTTTATCTAATTTAGAATTGTTCATTGTTAATTGATGTAAAGCTCTAAGTGCTGGTATATTGTGATTAATTCTCATTCTGACACCCCTTTTTTATTATATAAGAAAGTTCTACTTTCCAATTTTCCAAAGTTTTTATCATATCTTTTTGACTACATATAATTTATCGACTTTTTTTAAAATATATTTAGCCATAGGTCCTAATAAAACCCTTAGTCATTATTCATCATTTAGATTCTTTTTTTTATCTAAATCACCTATAAATTCTGCTAGCTTCTTAGCCAATAAATAAATATCAGCTTTAGCCTGCTTCTTATTATTTTCATTAACTCCTGTATTCTCTATAATAACCACCCCTTTTTGTACATTAACTACCTAATAATCTCTTATCATACTATTATATACGGATTTCAAAATTACCCATTTTATTATCAGATGTACTATTATTCACCTGTTGTTTAACTTCTAGAGGCGTTTCAATCTGTGGGTTATCATATTTTATTGCAGATACATTATAACCCATATCTTCTATCATCATCTTTAGTTCTTTACTATATTCCATCAAATACTTTGTCTCATTAACCTTAGTAGCCGATATATTGATTTCAATATCTTTATCATCCATCTTTACTAATGAATTGACTGTTCCTAGATTTTTGGTTTTAAGAGATAATAATACTTTTATTGAATTTTCGTCAATTGCTTTATCTTTGTCTATGTAATACATATTAAGTTGAGTCATCTCACCATTTAATAAGATAGGTATCTGAACATAATCTTCTTTGTCTTCCATCTCTTTGTTCATATCTAATATTCTATCTATCTGTGTGAGGTCGTTAGTTATATTAGGTCTCTTATTTGGATTAAGTTCAAATGACTTTCCTTTAATCTCTTTCAATTCTTTCTGTACTTCATTATAGATATTGGATATTTCTTCTCCACTAGCAAGGCGATCTAGTATTCCTAAAAAAGTCTTATCTATCTGGTTATTAATATCTGTATCATTGAATTCTCCCATAAGATGCTTCAGTTTATTACTAAGTTCATTATTATCCTGTAATAAATTACTTATTGTGTTTAGATTTTTTAGGTTAACAGGTAATTGTAGTTTTTGTAAGAATCTAATTGATTCAGAAGATGTATTCTTTACTTGGTTAATCTGTTCTCTTATTCTATAGGTATCCAATTCTTGCATTTCACTTTCATCTATCATATTTAATATCTCTTCAATTGGTTTATCCATTATCCCATCTTCTTCTAATATTTTTTTTAGATTATTAGGAGATGATTTCCTAATTAATTCTTTAATGTTATTTTCGAGATACTGCATATCAATTATATTATCTTTGGTTATCTGTAACTGGAACTCTTCTATGCTTTCTATAAGTTTTATATTATTTTTGTTTACCTCAAAACCTGCTTTCTCAAATGCTTCTTGTATCTGGTTCCTAATAGATTCACTATCATATTTTAAGTTTTCTAATGTACCAAAATTGTCATCTATGTTCACATTGATATCTGTACGTTTTCCACCAGTTTTTCTCAAATATTTTGCTGCTTCCATAAGATTGTTTAGAGATAGTTTCATATCTTTTTTTACTAGAAACCCTACTGCTCTTCCTTCTGACTTGGATATGGTATTAAGCATTCTATATATACCTATCATACTTTTTCTCTCTTTTTCAGATAGAGTATTATCTTTATCCATCTCATTAATAAACGATGCAATTTTGTCTGTTATATCTTCTCCAATTAGCTCCTCAAAATTATGCATGTAGCTAGTAACTTCATTAATATTCATTTCTACTGGTGATAGATTATCTTTTATCATATGTGCAACTATATTAGGATGAAGTCTGTTCAACACAATATTTACCTGTTGATCCAGAAGCTTTATATTATTAATATTACTTTCTGAGATTTCCATTTCATTGTGGGCTAGAATTTTGGCAGCCCTTATATTTTCAGTATTAATATCTATATTTAACTCTTTTAGAATACTCTCTACCTGATTAAAAGTCTTTTTAATATTATCTCCTAGATCTGCTCTTGGTTTTGTTCCCAGTTTATCATACATTTCCTGTAGCATATTACTCTTATTGGTAATGTCATTATTATTACCAGTTATAGCTTTCAGAGTAAAATCTACCTCTTTTTTCATTACTTGTCCTAATACGTTAGTAGATGTATTTCTTGCTTTCTCAACTGTTTCTAGTATTTGGTTCATCTTATCAATATTAGAATCTGTTGCTTTAGCTCCTACTGATGACAGTTCATTTTTTATATCAGCTCTTTCTAGTTTTTTAAGCTCTTCGACAAGTTGGTTCAATGGTGCTGTATCAATTTTTATTCCATTATCAATCATTCTATTGGCTGACTCTATAGTCATCTTTAATCTAATCTCTTCAAGCTGTCTCTTGGCTGTTATATATTTATCTTGTTGATTTTCAGGTAAGTTAGTTTCTCTTTCTCCCCTGATAGAATTATCTTCATATTCTTTTTCTAGATTGTCTAGGTTAATAGTTTTTCCCTTGATTATAAGTTTCTTAAGATGCTCATCTTTTATGTTAGATAGATTGTCTATGGTCTTTTTAGCCTTTAATCTATTTGATTTATTATTTATAACCTTATTATACTGGGATATATTATTAGTCAATTCAATGGCATCTATTTTCTTGTTATTAACAATATTATCAACAGCTTTATCTATAATCTGTTGAGGTTTAATATTATTTTCTATATCTTTTAGGTATAGATATTTTTCAATATTTGTCTTATCTATTTCTATATTATTTTGAATTAAGGTTTTAGCAGCCTTAATAGTTTTCTCATTTGGGTTAATATCATTATTCTTAAGTATGTTTTTTATCTGTGGTTCTAGTTCTTTTAACTCATCATTTGTAATATTTTCACTTTGATTATTAGAGTTATTACCGTATGAACTATTAGTACTACTAGATTTTCCACTAGTATATTTTGCCTCATATAGTTTTTCAACTGTCATTTCTATATTATTTTTAAGGACATTTAATATGGCTTCTTCTTTTAGCTGCTTAATGGCATCATATTTATTGAGTGCACTTCTTAGTTTCATTATGTTGTGTTCATTAACAGGAAGATTTTTTTCTTTTAGTTTGTTTATTATTGATTTTATTTCTTCTTTACTTCCAAAAATTTTGGTGTATCTTTCAATTTCTTTATTTATTTCTTTTTTTATTTTTTTAGTATCATCTTTTTTTACTGCTAATTTATTCTTGGATACTATTTTTTCAAATAGATCTATAGTCATTTTTTCTGGATTGTAGCTTTTTCTAATAATATCTTTTATATCATCATCAGTAACTTTTGATAGAAGTATCTCTAGTTGTTTTTTAGTACTATTTATTATATCTTTGTATTCATCTATGGTACTTTTATCTTTGTTTTTCATAGATGTGATTATATCCATCATTTCTTTGCTCTTAGGCGTATTTTTGTTCCATATATCTCTAAAAGATGACATTTTATTGTTTCTTTTGGTTATTTCCTTTTCTTTTGAAATATATTTCAAACTAATCTTATCTCCTTTAGCTTCTTCTATCTGAAAGCTACATGTTTCACCTATATCTTCTTTTATTTCAACATTATTAGGTACCATAATATTTCTACCCATAACCTCTATCAATGTACCTGCTTCATTTTTATTCTTCACAAGTCCTGTAACATTATCTTTATTGTAGTTCATTTTCTTGGGAGCATCGTCAATAATGAAGGTAGTACTTGTTACATCCCATATAGTATTCATAACCTAATCAACTCCGTTTTGATTCAATAGTTATTTTATATATCGGCATTTATGCTCAAATAATGAGATAAAAATAATTTCTATTTCATATGCAAAATCTCCGATAAAAAAGTAAAAGAGACAGATCTCTCTGTCTCTTAATGGCAATGTATTGAAAATCTATTTTACTGGTATTGCTAATACCTGTCCTTCATAGATTTTATTAACATCCTTTATTACATCTTGGTTAGCTTCAACAATCTTATTAAAAGCACTAGCATCTTTATAGAATTGTTTAGCTATCTTAGCTAAAGTATCTCCCGCTTTGACTACATATACTTTTGTGTTTTCATCTTCAACAGGTGGCAAGTATTTTGCTGGTTCTGGAAGAACTAATGTATCACCAACATTTAGTTTGTTACCCGTCTTTTTGAAGTAATCTTTATTAGCATTATAGATTTCTTGTTTCATTGAATAATCGCCGTAATATCTTAATGATATATTACCTACTGTATCATATTGCTTGATTACAAGAGAAGTAGGCATTACTGTTTTTATATCTGCATTATCAGTTTTCTCTGATTCGGCTGAATTTTTATCAGCTTCATTATCTTGAGGTAAAGTATCAATAATACCTTCATCTACATTAGCTTCAACATTCTCAGATTCTTCTTTTTTATACTTTTGTAAATCAACATTTGACTTTGAAGTACTATTTTGAATCTCTGCTTGCATTGCTTCTATAGTATCAAAAGATTTGATATATATTTTTCCATCTTGTAACTTAGCAAAAGATTTAACTTCAGCTTGACCAATAGCATCTCTTATTATTTCTGATAATTTATCATCTCCACCTGATAATTTTAAGATAGGCTTTAGAACCCCGCCTAGTCCAGGTATTTTGTAAATCATATCAGTGATAATTACTCCAACATCACCATCACCTAAAACATCATTAATTGATACTTCTCTTACTTCTTTTTTCTCTGAACCGTCTTTATTTGTTTTTGCATTACCATTTTTATCTTTTTTTGTATCTTCCATATAGAATACAATATCGTTGATGCTATCTTTTATTTTATCTCTAAAACTATTACTTATTGGATCTCCAAATGGTACTAATGAATTTATTCCATCTTGTATTCCATCTGCAATCTCAAAAGCTATATCTGCTGGTTTTTCAAATTCATTTTTATAAATCACTTGAAGTTCATTAGCATCTGCATTGTTGATACTAGCTACAAATGCAACCTCTTCTTTATTAAGAGCTCTTTTTTCAGTAGGAATTTCTATATCTCCAAGTTTTAATGTAACAGTAAAATCATCTCTAACACCATACTTTAGTCCAGTTATTACTAACATGTAATTTCCTTGTAGGTTAGCTTTGTCACCTTTAATAGTATATGTAAAATCCATTCCATCTACTGTATCACTTGGTACAATACCGTCTTTGTAAGGATCTATATCAACTAATGTATAATCTTCTAATTCATCATTGATAGCATCTGCTACTTTGTCCCCATAAACAAATGAATAAGGAAGTAGATTAGCTACATATTCCCCTATATTAATATTTCCTGATGTTTCAGAAACCTCTGTAATTACAAAGTTACTCCAATATTCAGTAAGGCCAATATCTTTTAAAGCTTTCTTTAGATGCTTTTCTGCTTCCAATGGTAACTTTTTTTCTTTGACATTATCACCGTATATAAAAGTTCCAGTTTCTGAAGTGAGTACATTTGTTGCTGTAGCTACATCCATATTTAGTACAGGTAATAAATCAAGTTCACTTAATTCAGGATTATTTTTTAATACGTCATCCATGAACTCAGATACATCTTCTATTGCATTTTTTGTCCAGTCTGTTGCATCATCTACTGCATTTTCTGTCCAATCCTTTGCATCATCTACTGCGTTTTCTGTCCAATCCTTTGCATCATCTACTGCGTTTTCTGTCCAATCTTTTGCATCATCTACTGCGTTTTCTGTCCAATCCTTTGCATCATCTACAGTATCTTTTACTGTATCTTTTACTTTATCCCAAAACCCAGCATGTACTGAAACGCTTTGAGACAGTAGTATAGTCGTTAATAACATTAATGAAACTGCTTTCTTGATTACTTTTTTAGTTCTTTTCATAAATTTCCTCCTTAATATAAATAACATTTGAAATAAGAGATTATAATGATTACACTCCTTATATCAATTAATAAATTTCTTATTCAAAAATAAAATTTACTATTATTAAAAATGATTACATATGTAGTCACTGTCTTTAATAAAATTTAGTTACTTATAAATATTACCATAAATACTTATAGATGTAAATACTGTTTTTGCCTATATATATTAAATAATGCATTAGCTCCTAGTTATTATAACGATTTATTCCATATCTATTGATTCTTTAGCTATTTCTTATATAATATATATTGGTGATTAATATGCTGAATCTAGATTATTTATTTAATGTATGTACTATAACCTCAATTAAAGGTATTATTCTTATTATTATAATTCTTTTACTGCAATATATATTTAAGAGAAACTTTACATCTAGATGGGTCTATACTCTATGGTCAGTGGTTATACTTCGATTACTGATACCTACTAGCCCTCTTGAAAATGTATTATCTCTGTATAATTTAGGAATAATCAAAAGATTAAGCTTTGATAAAGGTAATATTTTGTTAGGCAGACTAGGTACTTCTTATGATAGTTTTAAGTTTATCGGAGATAATATCCCTATAGACTCGTTTATCAATAGTGCTTTTTCATTAGACTGGAAACATTTGTTTGCAATTATTTGGATAATTGGTATTCTATTTTTCTTGTTAATTTTTACTTATATCAATATGAACATAATAATACTTTTCAGAAATTCTAATATATGTACCAATGAAAATATACTAAATATTATGAACGAATGTAAATCTCAAATAAATGTAAAGAAAAATACTAAGCTATATATTTCTTCTAACTTATCTTCACCTATGACTTATGGGATTGTATTTCCCAAAATAATTGTACCACAAGAGATAATTACTGGCTTAGACTGCATTGAGTTAAAATTCATATTTCTCCACGAACTAGTTCATATAAAAAGATATGATGTATTATTCAATATTCTAGGTATGCTAGTATGTATCTTACATTGGTTTAATCCTTTAGTATGGTACGTTTTCTTTAGAAGCAAAAAAGATTGTGAATTAGCTTGTGATGAAAGCGTATTAAAATATCTAAAAAAACATGAATATCATACTTATGGACTTACTCTGATACAGATACTGGAGCTAACTCTTGCAACAAAAATCAATAATACTATTGTAGCAAAGGCCCTTATAAACGATCGTTCTGAAGCTAATGCAAGAATACTTCAGATAAATAGTTTCAATAAAAAAAGTAAACCTGTAATTATTTTTTCCGCAATTATAATATTATTAATCGCATTATTAGGACTTAATGATGATACATGCACAAGACCTTCAATTACTTATCACAAACAAGATTTATATACATACTTACAAGTATCTGAACAAAATGTTTGTGTAAGTTATGGTATTCAACCTGTACATACTTTTTTATTGAAGACCAATGATATTCCTTACTATATTGTTTATTATAACGTACTTGGAGAAAAAGTACAATTTTGGTTTGATGGTACTGTTGGAAATGGTTCATCTAGAAAAACACTGGAAATCACAACTACTGGATATAAGGATATAAAACAGGGTATGTCTGAATCCATAGCACTTGAAATAGCCCAAGTTAATAATATGGAACTGATAAATAAGGATCTTACCAATTCATTTCATAAATATTTCTATGAAGACACAGACTGTAACGTAATGATACTCATTAACTCGAATAATGAAAAAGTTTATAGTATAACTATATATTAAGGTGGAATAAGATGAGATTAAAGAAAAAGATTTTTATTATATTATTGTTTTTAAATGTGTCTGTATTATTCTACTTTTTTGTGGTAGAAGATATATACATACAATATGATGATAATCCATTAGACCTAAGATCGGGGAATAATCTATTTAATAATATAACTCCCTTTGTAGATAATTCTTACAATGCTTTAATAACTGAGCGTACCATATCTACTGGAATGTATACTGATGCCAATTACAAGAATTTCTATGTAACTATAAAAATTCCAAGTAGTCATCTATTGTTAAAAAACAAAGATAACGTACATATAGAGTTTGAATCAAAACTACAAAAAACAAACGAATGGATTTCCAATAATAAATATATTATAAAAATGTATTATTATAAAGATGATAATTCCGACAATGACCCCATTCTGTTTTATAATAAAAAATGGGTAGGTTTAGATAAAATAGTATCTACCAAACAACTGATTCCAAAAGAAGCACATGGTAATTCCATATACATTCAATACGCTTCTGATTTAGGTTCTTTTTTATTCATGAAAAATGGTAATGATATACGTTTCTTCCATAATTACTTGTCAATAATAAGTTAATAATATTATTCTGCTTTGAATACCTTTACTGAGCCAAAAATAAAACTCATGAATAGAGTTTTATTTTTTATTTTCATCCTCATTGAGTAGATCTTTTAATACATCTATATCCTTCTGTGTTAGCTTATTGTTCTTAACGAAATTAGATACCAAAAGTCCTATCGAACCTTTGTATACTTTATTAATGAATTTATTAGTTACTTCTTTGACACATTCCTCTTTAGATAATAGAGGATAGTACATATTGAATTTTTCCTTTTCTATGGCTAATACTTTTTTATCCACCAATCTTCTTATTAGAGTCCTTACTGTCTTATCACTCCAAGAAGTTTTCAGTTCTAACTTTTTGATGATGTCATACGCTCTTATCTTCTTATTATCCCATACTACCTCCATTACTTCCCATTCGGCGTCA
This sequence comes from Vallitalea sp., assembly GCF_025211055.1. Lineage (GTDB taxonomy): Bacteria > Bacillota > Clostridia > Lachnospirales > Vallitaleaceae > Vallitalea. Next base: position 20,922 of record NZ_JAOARO010000071.1, read on the forward strand.
GAGATCCTATTGTCTGTTTTCATTATTTATCATCCCTTATTATTTAATCTATACTAAGTTATGTTACTATTATACACTATTTTTATATTAATAACTAATAACTTAATCATATAAGATTTTAAGCGTAATAGAAAGTAGTACTTTGGTCTTAATAAAAACAAAAATCATAATTAAAACAACTTTTAATTATGATTTTCATATATAAGTATATTATTATAATTCTATTCTTCCTTCTAATGCCCTTGATAATGTTACTTCATCAACATATTCCAAGTCTCCGCCAATAGGTACACCATTAGCAATTCTAGATACCCTTATCTGTAAGGGTTTTATTAATTTACTTAGATACATTGCAGTAGCTTCTCCTTCTACTGTTGAATTGGTAGCAAGTATAACTTCTTTAACAGTATCAGATGATAGTCTTGTCAACAGTTCTTTTATCTTAAGGTCCGATGGTCCTATTCCAATCATAGGTGAAATTGCTCCATGAAGTATATGATATACTCCTTTGTACTGTTTTGTTCTTTCATAGGCAGCCATATCCCTAGAATCTTCTACTACCATTATAGTATCTAAATCTCTTTTTGGACTGCTACAAATAGGACATAGCTCTGCATCTGTAATTGTACAACACTTGCTACAGTACTTAACATGTTTCTTAGCATCAACTATTGCACTTGATAATCTTTCTGCTTGTTCTACTGGCATATTAATTATATGAAAAGCTAATCTCTGAGCTGTCTTACTTCCAATACCAGGTAATCTTGATAGTTCTTCTATTAACTTTCCTATTTGATTTCCAAAGTAGTCCATTATATCATCCTTCTAGAATAATCCTGGCATGTTTAATCCACCAGTAACTTTTGACATTTGCTGGTTAACCTTCTCATCAGCTGTACGCATAGCTTCGTTAACAGCAGCAAGAATTAGGTCTTCTAACATTTCTACGTCATCTTCATCTACTACTTCAGGGTTTATGTTTACTTTTGTAACTTCTTTTTTACCAGTTACTGTTACTGTTACTGCTCCACCGCCTGCTGAAGCCTCAAACACCTGATTATCTAGATCTTCTTGCATTTCTTGCATTTTCTTTTGCATCTTTTGTGCTTGTTTCATTAAATTGTTCATATTATTAGGCATTCCGCCTCCAAAGCCGCCTCTTTTTGCCATAGTGAAAAATCCTCCTTAAATTAATAATTCAATAATAATTGATAATTTTTTGTTTTATTTATAGAATCTTAACATCCAACTTATCTTTTGACGTCATTTCTTCATATTCTTGTTAATAATTTCTAACCCAATGTATATTTTACTAATAAAAACATCTTATGACAAGTACTTTTTATTAACATTATCAACATAGATAATATACTTACGTGAGGTTGTATTCCTTCATTATGTTCATCTTACTTATTGTTTTTATAGAATCTCAACATCCAAATTAACCTTTGCCACAATTTCTCCATAATTGTTTTCTACCTTATTCGTCTTTTCAGTCGAAGTTCCACCACTTAACATCTTGTATTCATCTGCGTCGATAATCTTAAGATCAAATTGCTTATTACCTATATTCTGTAACTCACAATTAACTTTACTGATAATAGCCTCTTGGGATAAGTACTCCTTACCTACATCATCTTTACAAACAATATATAAACATCCATCCATAAATATGGGCTTTGCATCGCATATTAGTGCTTTTCCAATACCACTAAAATGTTCTACAAATTTATCCCAATTATTAATAACTTTTTTAATATCTTCTGGAACCGCCTTGGATAAAGGTTTCATCTTATGCACCTTTTTTTTCACTGGCTCATTGATATTTACTTTACTTTGTGTCTGTACAATTTGGACACCTTTTTCCAATTTTTCTTCTAGATCCTTAATACGTTCTAATAAGCCCATTGCAGAATTATCCATAGAAGGTTGACATAACTTCATAAGTTCAACTTCTAATAGAATTCTTTTCCTAGATGAATATTTAATCTTCGCTTCTAGTTCAGAGAATACTTTTATATAGTATATTAATTCATTCTCTGTAACTCTGTCTGCCTGAACCTTAATTTCCTCAATATTCTCCTTAGACATATCTAATATCTGCATACCATCTTTTACTGATTTTAGGACTAGTATATTTCTCAAGTGATTTATCAAATCCATAATGAACTGATTAATATCTCTTCCCTGCATTATTACGGATTCTGTTAATTCCATACATTTCTTAGCATCTTTTTTGTTTATTGCATCTATCATATCAATGAAAATACTAGTATCAACTGCTCCAAGAACTTCTAATAATTTTTCTATAGTTATTTCTTGCCCCAGATAGAAAGCTATACATTGATCTAGTATACTCAGTGCATCACGCATAGAACCATCTGCTACTTTTGCTATATATCTAATTGCTTTTTTTTCTATATCAATATGTTCCTCATTCATATAAAAAGCAAGTGTATCAGAGATTGTCTGTATGGATATTCTTTTGAAATCATATCTTTGACACCTTGATAGAATTGTTGCAGGTATCTTGTGAGGTTCTGTCGTTGCAAGTATGAATATAACATGCTCTGGAGGTTCTTCTAGTGTCTTTAAAAGTGCATTAAAGGCTCCTGTTGAAAGCATATGAACCTCATCAATTATATATACCTTGTATTTACCTTGTGTAGGTGTGTATTTGACTTCTTCTCTAATCTCTCTAATATTATCTACACCATTATTAGAAGCGGCATCTATTTCAATAATATTCATACTACGATTCTCATTGATGGTTCTACAAACCGAACATTCATTACAAGGACTTCCCTCTACAGGTGTCTCACAATTGACAGCCTTTGCGAATATTTTAGCAGTTGAAGTCTTACCAGTACCTCTTGTACCGCAAAATAAATAGGCATGTGCTATTCTATTTGCCATTATCTGATTGCTCAATGTCTTAACTATATGTTCTTGTCCCATCACGCCCTCAAAACCTTTTGGACGCCATTTTCTATAAAGAGCTGTATATGACATGATTACACTTCCTTCTAAACATCTAAGAGATTATTTCTCATCAAAACTTTTCTAGTCTGCACACTTATATTAAATTATATCACAAAAAACATACTTGTTAAACATATACACAAATTTTGGATTCTCCAAACTCTTTTTCTGACTTACTTGTACTATATTTAAAAAAACTAATTTAAAAAAGGCTACTAATAATTACTAGTCAGCCTCATAAATTCACATAATTAAACCGTGCACCGCACATCGACAAATATTCATAAGCGTTACCTCTATAGTTAGCTCAAATCAGGCAACCTTACGGCACACAGGAGGTTCTACTTAGTGCTGCTTCCTTCCAGACCTGACACGGTTCATAGATTCCTGTTGCGTAAGACCCAATCATCATCGCCACTTTTAAAGGGCAGCCTTACAAAATAAATGCCTCCGATTGGCAACACCCCTGCTATAGCGGATTGCAGGTATAGGGCACCGCTAACTCCCCGGCTGCACGGAAACTTTATATTATTCATATTAAAATCATATGAGACTCTAATATGATAATTCACTTTTATAATATAAGTATAAGCTAATAGGTCAATAATATACTTTATATTGTATCGAATAGTATATATGTTTTTTGCCCATATGTCAACTGGAATATTATATATTTCATCAATTTTTAATCTTATGTTTGGCTTATTACCTATCCTTGGCATCCTGCTTAAGGTTTAGTTACATATATTAACCTGATTTATCTAATAATTTATTAAGTGATTTTTATCTAGTATAAAAAATTATTTGTTCTTTTCTCTTAATTTTTTAAAAAAATCTTTTAATAATTTACTACTTTCCTCTTCCAGTACTTCTCTAGTTATGTCAACTTGATGATTAAATCTTTCCTCTTCTAATAAGTTTATTATAGATCCTGCGCATCCTGCTTTTTTGTTATAAGCTGCCATTACAACTCTAGGTATTCTAGCTTGTACTATGGCTCCAGCACACATAGGACACGGCTCCAATGTGATATACATTGTACAATCATCTAGTCTCCAATCCCCCACTACTTTGGAAGCTTCATTTATAGCTAATATCTCTGCATGAGCTAGTGTATTTTTATCTGTATTTCTTCTATTAAAAGCTTTTGCAATTATTTCATCATCTTTAACTATTACTGTACCTATAGGAACTTCATCTATATCATATGCCTTTTTTGCTTGTTCAAGTGCTTCATTCATATATTCTATGTCTTTATTAGTTTGCACACCCTCACCTACATTTCTTCTACCTTGAATTATTGAAACATTTTCTTGCATTTTCCCTTAGATAATGCTACCATTATTATAAAATAACTGTGCGATAAAAACAATGATATACTATAACATTTTAACATAAAATAAGGTTAATTCTAAGGAGGTTATTATGTCTACTTCATTCAATATGGTAAAAAAAGGTTACGACCCTAAAGAAGTACAAGAATACATACAACTATTAGAAAAAGAATTAGCAACTTACAAGAATAAGGAAGAATTTATTTCAAGAGCTCTAGTTGAGGCACAAGTTTCTGCTAAGAATGTAGTGGAACAAGCGAAAGAGCAAGCATTACAGATTGAAGAGGATGCAAAACTCAAACTTGAACACATTAAAGAAAGAATTACACAATCTAAGGATAAGATTTATCAATTTGAAGAGGAATATGCAAATTTTACTAAAAGATTTGAAGCTTCCTTTAATAAGAATGAACTTAATAAATTACTTACAAGTTTAGATTCTATATATACATCTTTAGAAGTAAGTCAATCTTTGAATGAAGAACCTACAGAAGATGTAATTAACTCTGCAGTATAATTTAAGATTAGGAGTTTATATATATGAATATAAAAGGGTTTACAAAAACAACTTTATTAGATTATCCTGGACATATTGCATCCACTATATTTACTGGTGGATGTAATTTTAATTGTCCTTATTGTCATAATGGAGATTTAGTTATCGCTCATAAGGACATGGATAATATTACTGAACAGAGTGTACTAGCTCATATAAAAAAACGCTGTGGTATAATTAACAATATATGTATAAGTGGCGGAGAACCAACATTACAACCTGATTTGATTAGTTTCCTACGGAAAATTAAAGAATATTCCATAAAAATAAAGCTTGATACCAATGGAACCAATCCTAGTGTGATTAAATCAGCTTACGAAAATGATTTAATAGATTACATAGCCCTTGATATAAAAAATAGTAAGAATAAATATGCTCTTACATGTGATAGAAAAATTAACATTACTGATATTGAAAAATCTGTAAATTATATAAAAACCTGTGGTATAGATTATGAATTTCGAACCACTGTTATAAAAGAATTCCATACTATAGATGATATAGTTAGTATTGGTGATTGGTTAAATGGTAGTAAAAGATTTTATATTCAACAGTATGTTGAAAGCGATAAACAAATAAAACAAGGTTTCCATGCTTACAGCCATAAAACATTAATGAATTTTAAAAATCATGTTGAACCTTATTTTGAATCAGTATCTATTCGAGGAGTTGGTTAGATGGTTAGTAATTCTGGTTATTCTGAAAATAATCAAGAACCTTTAGGTTACAAATCCGACGATCAATTTTTCATTGTCAACAGTTGTGGTAATGACAAATTTTATAATACTAGTTTTTGGCAGAGAAGGTTTAACGGAAGAAAAGATTATTATCTAATATATGTTAAAAAAGGTGTTCTATCATGTAATATCAATTGTACTCCATATAAAATTAATAAAGGTGAAGTAATTATTATAGATCCTGACATATCCCATGAAATATATTATTCAGATAAAGTATATCATGAAATCTTTTGGGTTAATTTTACTGGCTATGGAGTTATTGATGTATTACAACAACTACATCTAATTTGCCAAAATATCTATTCTGTTAAAGATTGTCCAGTAATTGATAACCTTTTTTTAAATATAATAAAAGAACTTCAAATTAAAAGCAAATCATATATCATAATATGTAGTGGATACCTTGTTGAATTGCTGACAACTATCTCTAGATGCAAAAAAAATTGTCATGGTAATACCCATGCCAGTGAATTTGAATTACATAAAATCATGAATTATCTAAATGAAAGTTACCACCATCAACATACAGTAGAAGAACTGGCTAATAAGTGTAATCTATCACCCTACTATTTTATAAGGAAATTCAAAAAAATATCTGGTTATTCACCACAAAAATATTTATTAAGAATACGTATGGAAAATGCTAAGAAAATGCTTGTAGAATCAAATCTTAATATTGGTGAAATCGGAACTATGGTTGGATTTAAGAACGCATTATATTTCAGCAAAGCTTTTAAAGAGTTTGTTGGTATAAGTCCTTCTCAATATAGGAAGATATCACAGGATATAAAAGAATAAAATGAAATAAGAATACTTATTAAAGCTAAAGCTATCAAAGGTACATGATAGCTTTAGCATGAGACGAGTAAATCTAGCTTTTAAGGAATAGGTCAAAATAAATGCTTACCAATAAAGCTCCCAATCTTTTACAAGTCTTGTAAGTGCTTCAAAATAAAAGTAGTCTCCCCAAGTGTTGCATTCATCAACTCCAAAATTCTCACAAGGATTATTAGGCGATTTTCTAGCATATACACCATGTAAAAGCTGACCATTTGAGAATTTAGCATCTTTCACACTGTAATTATCTATAAGAGATTTTAATATTTTCAAAGCAACATCTTTGTAATACTCGCTTTCAGATTCCTTTAGATATTTAGACATTTCAAGCATTCCACATACAGCAATTGCTGCCGCAGAACTATCCCGTGGCTCATCACTTCCATCTGTAAAATCAAAGTCCCAATATGGAATTAAGTCTTTTGGCAAATTATTAATAAAATAATCTGTAATATCCTTGAAAACCTTAATATATTCATTGTTCTTAGTATATTTATAACTAAGTGCTACACCATAAATACCCCATGCTTGTCCTCTTGACCACGCAGAGCCATCTCTATTACCTTGTTTTGTGACTCCTTTTATAGGTTCTCCTGTTTTTACATCAAAAAAGTATGTGTGATAAGTTGATTTATTATCACGCATTATATTCTTTAGAGATGTTTTAATATGTTTCTTGGCTATGTCAGCATATTTATCATCCCCGGTTACTTCCGTTGACCAGTAGAGTAAAGGCAAATTCAAAAGACAATCAATTATTAAACGGTAATTATCTTCTGCACCAAGTTCTCCCCATGCTTGTATAAACTCTCCCACAGGTTGATACCTTGAAATCAAATTATTAGCTGCGAGAAGTGCTGCTTTTTTACCATTATTATTTTGCGTAAGTTTATAGGCAGCTACACAAGAAAGACTATATAAAAAACCCATATCATGATTATCTATATCTATTCTCTTTTCAATTCGATTGAGAAAGCTCTCTACTTGAATTTCAGCAGCTTTCTTAAATTTTTCATCCTTAGTATGCTCAAATGCTAGCCATATTTCACCAGTCCAAAATCCTGAAGTCCAGCTTATATTCTCTTGTGGTCTATAAAAATTATCTATACTAGCATCTACCTTAAACTTATAAGTAAATTCTGGCAAACATCTTTCTACTTGATTGATAGCATTGTCTATAGCTTTTTTTACTTCACTATCTGTGACTTTTTCATACTTTAATAAATCTATCATAGCATATATCCTTTCTCTATTATCCTTTTAATCCTGAAGATGCAAAACTTCAGCTACCATAATAAGTCTATAGTCAGAATATTAAGAAATAAACCTTCTTATACCTAATTGAATTATTTTATTTATTTCAGAATTGTTTTTACCGCATTTTTTTTGTATAATATTACTATACTAGATTATATTTTGTTAGTGAACTTATAATCTTATGATGATATAATCAAATTTTTAAATTTATAAAATTTTACTAATATAATTTCTATTTTATAATAATATTTTTTGATAACCAATTGAGGAGTAGACATATGGATAAAAAATTGATTTATAAAGTTTTACTTGTAGATGATGAACTTATTATTTTATCTGGATTAAAATTTTTAATTAATTGGGAAGCTATCAGCTGTGAGATAATAGATACTGCAAGCAATGGACAAGAAGCGTTAAGAATTATAAAAGAACAATCCCCTGATATTGTAATCTGTGATATTAATATCCCAGTATTTGATGGTTTAGAAGTTTTAAAACAAGCAAATGAGTTCAATAAAAATATAGTCTTTATAATGCTTACAAATCATCAAGATTTTCATCTTGCACAACAGGCTCTTAAGTACAAAGCAGTGGATTATATACTAAAAACTAATTTACAGCCGAAACTTCTTACACAAGCAATTGAAAATGCACAACATGAATTAAATAAAAGAAAAAAAATAAATAAAATAGATTTTGTAGAAAGTTACATAAATAAAAATGAAAAAAAAATGGTAAAAAATAGCTTATTAAATATTTTAAACAGCACTGTAAATGATAGGTATTCTCTAGTTGAACAATTCAAAATATGCGAATCTGCGGGTATTTTTGAATCATATTCAATAATGCAGATTTATATAAATAATCCAGATATTGTTAATATCAACCTATTCTCCGCAGAAGATAAAAATAAGCTAGTGGAGTGTGAAAAAGATATTATCAATAAAATATTCAAGAATTTCTTTGAGCATTATATCATATTAGATTACGGTAGTAGTTCTGTACTTGCAATTATATCAAATCATCCTAATATGGAAAAAGAATATATAAGGCATTTTTATAGAAAACTATTGACAACTTCAAAAAACATTCTCGAAACATCCGTTGATATTGCTATAACACAAGTTTTTAATGCTAGAAAAGATATTTACTCATGCATTGAACAATTAAAGCAAATAAATAACTTCTATTATTATAATAATACAAATATTGTTTTTTATGATGAAATAAATCAGAAACTCTATAATGGCAGTTTTGATATATCTAATATCATTAATGATTTGAGTAAGGCATTAACAACTCATAATACAGAAAATATTAATAATGTATTTGAAAAACTTATAGATCTATTAATTTCTTCAAAACCCAAAAAGCAAAATGCTATAAATTGTTGTATTAGAATATATAATTATACAATGGTCACTTTACAGTCTCTTGACAACCAAAAAGCTTTTAATGAAAGCTTTAGTAATAGTGCTGATACGATAAATAAGTTAATGTCTCTTGGTACTTTTGAAGATGTTATTCTATGGATCAAAGAATTAAATAACACTATTATTAATTATAATTTATTAGTTGCATCAAAGAGCAATAATTTAATCAACAGTGCTAAAGAATTTATACTAGAGCATATAGATACTAAACTAACATTAAATTCCGTAGCAAATTATTTAAATATTTCACCAAGTTACTTATCTTACCTTTTTAAAAAAGAATGTAATCGTAATTTTGTAGATTATATAAATCAATTAAAAATAGAAAAAGCTTGTAACTTATTAAATAAAAAACAATACTTAATATATGAAATAGCATATATGTTAGGATTTGATAACGCCTATTACTTTACTAAAATATTCAGAAAATATAAGGGTGTTACCCCAAAAGAATATCTACAAAAAATTAATGGAGACCTTAATGTATAATTTTTCTACACTGATAATACTGAACTGATAATACTGATTTGGGTTCTCAGCACATTAATTGTTCCCCTGTGATAGGTCTTGTACTGTACGAGACCCATCACAGGATATTATTTACTGGGCAATCTATTAACTCTCCTATTATTATCTTTTTTCTTATCTATTCCTACGATTTTATATTCAAATTCTTGATACACAAATCTTTCCTCTATTCCTCTTTGTAATAAATCTTTGCTAAAATTACTCATTATATTTTTATTATAGGGATTAGATTCAATATCTACTTCAAAAACTTCCTTAGACATATTATCTTGTACATATACTCTATCTCCAAACCATACTGTTTGTTCTGGATGAAAGTCTCCTTGCAATTCAACATTTTCTACATTTTGTTCATCCTTTTCAACTATAGTTTGTTCATTACTATCATTTTCTTTCATTTTACCTTTTATGAATTCAATTCTATCAATTACATTATTTACAACCTTCTCGGAATCCTTCCACCAATCTAAGCTCCATATCCTGTATAGATTCCAACCTCTTGATTCTAGAAATCTCTTTCTATGGATATCACGTTCTCTTGTAGAAGGCTGGTTATAATAAGAATAACCGTCGCATTCAATTCCTAGTAAGTATCTAGAACTATCTTTGTCATATACTGCCAAGTCGATTTTATAATCAGAGACTCCCACGTTTTTCTCTACAAGATATCCTTTATCTTTTAACTTAGCATATAACTTGGATGTAGTATTATCCATATCATCTGCTTTTTTATCCCTATCTTTTGTAAATACCAACTCTCTTAGGACATTTTCTGCTTCAGCATTTTCTTTAGAAGATACTTCTCTAGCATACTGAAGATAGTTTTTGAATAATTTTGCTCCCATATTTTTTGTTCCTTCTACTCTTAATTCTTCTGGTTCAATAGAAGTTATCACATATATCTTTTCCTTAGCACGGCTAATAGCAACGTTTAATCTATTTTCGCCCCCGTCTTGTGATAGAGCACCGAAGTTCACAGAAACTTTGCCAGATTCATTAGGAGCATAACCTATTGAGAATATAATTATATCTCTTTCATCCCCCTGGACATTTTCAATATTTTTGACGAATATACTAACATCTTCATTTCCGTTCTTACGATTCTTTTCATGGTTATACAGCTTTTTGAACTCTTTGTCATAGTTTCCTCTAGTATCCAATAAATCGCTGATTAGATCTTTTTGGGTCACGTTGAATGTGATAATTCCTATAGTCTCATTGTTTTTTCTTGTTTTCAATATTGAACCTACCAAGTCCACTACTTTACTTGCTTCTGCATTATTTTTCCTCTCTATCCACTTACCATCGACTTTTATTCTTTCTATTGGAGAAGGCTTATTACTTCTTATGTTAACTATGTTAGGGGATATATTAAGATTACCACCATAAAAAGCATAGTTAGAAAAGTTTATAAGTTCCTCATATCTAGAACGATAGTGATAGTTAAGGTGTACTGAAGGATAATTAATCTTAGCAAGGTCTAAGAGACTTTCTTCTTCGAATGCCGCTGCAGTTTCTATAGTAGCTAGTTCTTCGTCAAAATCATCATATCTTGTCATAAATGTAGAACTTGGTTTTAACTGCTTATCATCCCCAGTTACCACAACTTGTTTTCCTCTATATATGGTAGGTATTGCATTTTCAACGTACATTTGAGAAGCTTCATCAAATATTATCATATCGAACATACCCTCTCTTAGAGGTAATATATCAGAAACAGTTTCTGGGCTAAGAAGCCAGCATGGGAAAACAGTCAATAGAAGTTCACTGAATTCAATGACATATTTTCTGATTGGCCATGTCTTACGTTTTTTCTCGGCTTGTCTCTTAAATTCCTTAAAAAGAGGTGTATCAACAAACAACTGCAACTTATCGTTCCATTTACTTTTTATCAGGTCAGCAGTAAGACCATTCTTTTCCTTCATCAAATTATCAATTTCTTGTATAGTCTCTTGGTACATGGAAAAATGAAGATAAAAATCGTTATATTCTTTTGTTTTTTCTATATCATTAATATGTATCAACGTTGTAAAAGGAATTATATTACTTAGTACTTCATTAATGTTACCATGATCTTTTACTGCACTTATAGCATAATCCAGTATTTTTATTTGGAGATTGGATAAATTGTCTATTCTATTTTTTAATCCATAAAACACTTCAATATTATCAGCTGCTTCTTTTATTTTTTTGAGGTCACTGATAATATCAAATTCTAGTACGAATTTTTCACATAATGAGTTGAATATATCTTCTCTTATTACTGGTTTCAATTCTTTTAACATAGCTATTACTTCATTGATTATTATGCCATACTTAATGAATAGCTTCTCAAGGTCAGTTTTTTTTCCTTCAAAAGTCAGCATATTTTTCTCGTATTCTTCTTTTTTGCTTTTATGTTTTATCCAATGATTGGGACTCCACCATTTCTTATCTTCATTTTGCTCTACCAACTGACCATTAACCTGTTGATTTGTCATATGAGCATGATTGATTACCTGTTGTTTGGTTACTCCAAACCCATTTTCAGCATACAATCTCCCTACTTTTTCTAAGTTATCTAGCTCTATTTTTGGTATTTCACTGTTGATTTTATCAGTAATCCTAATAATGGTATCTTGTAATTCTTGTATTTCAATAAAATCTAGTTTTCTTACAAAAGTATCGAGCATGGGATTTTCTTTACACATTTCTTTGTAACTGATATAGGTCTGTGCAATTATATCATTAAATTCTATACCATCCATAGCTTCTCGTAATTCTTGATATTTAGTATTTTCAAAAGGGTTGTCCTTACGAAAACTGATATAGCTTTCATATCTTATATCTTCTGTTGAGGTTATAGCTTCTGAGCATGCATACATGTCATGAAGAGTTATACCGTATTCTCTTTCTTTATGAAGTATTTTTGCCATATTTGTTAGATAGCTTATCTTTCCATCAATTGCAGATGCATCATCATCAATCTTAAGGTTAAGGGAGTTGTCGAAATCCATTGCTTCTGTACTAATGCATTCACATACTTTTCTATAGAAATCTCTCTTATTCTTGTTGGCATCATGTATTAGGGCAATCTTTTGATTAATATCCGCTAATCTATTATATATTACATCTAGGGCAGCTCTTTTTTGAGATACCATCAAGACTTTTTTCCCTTTGGCTAGAGAGTCACATATAATATTAGCTATGGTTTGGGATTTACCTGTTCCTGGAGGTCCATATATAACTAAATTACTTTTCTCATTAGTACTTAAGACTGCATTTTCTTGACTATTATCAAGTGAAGATAAGAAGTAAACTTCTTTTTCTGATAACTGTTTTACTTTTTCATCTGATTTTTTGACAGGTTCATCAGATACATTCTCATCTTCTTTGTTCATCAGTAGTAGTTCAAGTACTTCATTGTATAACTCTTCCTGCTCTAGATATTGATAATCAGTATATATGGAGTTAGATAATGGAAATTGCCCTAATACCATATAGTTTTTCAATATCAATTCTCCCGCTTCATAGCTAGGCAGTTTTGCATTAGTGTAATCAACAAATTTTTCAATATCTCTTTTACCCGTATCTTCTATATTTATTTTATTATCATAAAGATATTTTATTAGTCCAGAGACTGCATCATCAGAGAATTGTTCTAGTGATGAGAACTCCATGTCTAATTCTGTTATCTTGGATTCATTGAACTTGCAATAAGCAAATATGAATACTTTATTTATTAATATCTCTTGGTCAATAATATTGGAAAGCTGCCAATTATTACTAACTTTTTCTAGTTTTACAGGAAACATAAAAAGTGGGGCTCTAACAAAGGTTGTGTCATTGAATCTTCCCTCAACAAATGGATAGCTTAGATATAATTCATATTTTCCTGTTTCTTTTTCTACTGCATCAATTTCTCTAAGCAAGTAGTTAATGTTGTTAGAGTAACTAATCATCTTTTCAATCTTATCATCTATCTTTTTCTTGCTCGCAATTAATTCCATATCATATTTATCATTGATTTCTTGTTTTCTAATAGCGAGTACTTGTTTTTCTTCTTCAGATACATCATTTAATTCTTTTATTATCTCTTCAAGAGCTAATAATTCCTGTTTTCTATTATTGGCAATTTGCTTTTCTGAAGCTTTTACATCTTCATTTCTTATCTTGTAAGGGTCGTCAATAATTATTTTCTTTCCTTTTTCCCTGTTTATTAGAAAATTGGTAAGTTCATTATTTATGTTTTTATCTAATTCAATCAACCTTGATATATCGAATGATCTTTTTTTATGTATTTTCTTGAGAACCAGACTTCTATTTCTTCCGCTTAAGTTAATTAACCTGTCTTTATATGTTTTTAGAATATCTTTCACCTAATATTACCCCCTGCTAAGTAGATAAATTGATATTTATTGCTTACTAATGGTTTTATTATATCAAAATTATAGCTTATTACAAATAATTTAAGATAGATTTTTCCTAAGCTGACTAACTCTTTGTCATAATAGCGACTTTAGATTACGTAATATTCACAGATAATATGGTTAAACTAGATATTGATAACACTGTTAGAAGGGAGCATATCATGTTAAATAGTATATATGAAACACGTACAAGATTAGATGAAGGTTACCATATCTCATTAACAATGCCAAAAGAAGAATACACAGTTATTTATGGAAATGATATTAATGAACAACATGCTACTGAGATTATTAATGATTATCTACAACATAGAGATGATGACGGTGAAGCTTATGACATCAAGATATATGACCATGATACCAGTAATTTGATTGAGATAGAAGCTCAGTTGAATTATATAGGAAATGAGCATACTGATTATAGTAAATCTCATGGAGAATTGTTTTCAAATAATGCCAATGAATAATATACTAAGGGGCTTAATTAATTAAATTTTCAGCCCCATTTTTCCCTTATAAAGGACTCATGTCCATTGACTGCTGTCGGGAATTATACTATAATTATAGTACTTGGAGATATTATAATTTATATCTTTTAATATATTCAAGTATATCATAATTAAATATCATTGGGAGGATTATTATGAAAAACAGAGTAAGAAAGTTATTAAGTATGTTATTAGTTCTAACCGTAGTATTTAATCTACACACTGTATTCATGTATGCAGGCGAAGACGCTTCAACACCAACAAATACTGACACAACCTTACCAGCAGTCAATCAGCTAGAAAATGTAATTGACATATTAACTGTCAACGACTTTCACGGAAATGTAAAAGAAAGTGGTAAAAACATAGGAATGTCTAAAATGGTTCGTTATATTAATGATCAAAAAGCTATAAATCCTAATACCATTGTAGTTTCTGGTGGAGATAATTACCAAGGAACAGCTCTCTCTAATCTAACATATGGTGCTCCTGTTAATGAGATGTTTAAAGGAATGGATGTTCTTGCATCAGCAGTAGGGAACCATGAATTTGACTGGGGTGTAGATAGAATTAAGCAATGGGCAAAAGATGGTAATTTTACTTTCCTGGCTTCTAATATCTACGATAAAACAACCAATAAACCTGTAACTTGGGCCAAGCCTTATCTAATTCATGAAATAGCTAATAAAAAGATTGCTTTTATTGGTCTTTCCACTATAGAAACAGCTCATAAAACTAAAGTAGATAATGTAGCTACTCTAGAATTCAAACCAGCTGACGAGGCTGCTAAGATTTGGGTAGATTATCTACAAGCTGGTAAAGCTGAAGAAGGAACTCCAGATATAATAATCGCCCTAACTCATGTTCCTACATGGCAGGATAATTATGGTGAAAATCCTGAAACTCCTATAACTGGTGATGAAATCAATGCTCTATGTCAAGTTGAAGGACTTGACGGGGTTATAACAGGTCATTCGCATAAGACAGTAGCTGGTTATATCAATGATAAACCTGTTGTTCAAGCGTATAAATATGGTAGAGCAGTTGGTAAAATATCTATTAAACTAAATGAAGATGGTACAGTAAAATCCATTACTCCATCTGTAGATTCTGTTTATAAAAATTCTAAAGACCTACTTGAAGAGCCAGAAACCAAAGAAGTATATGATAAATACGAAGAAGATTTTGCTCCAATAGCTGACGAAGTGGTAGGCCAGTTAAAAGGGCGTTTGTCACATGATACTAATAACGTTACTCCACTAGGCTATTATGTTACAGATGTCATGAGAAAATCTGCTAATGCCCAAATAGGATTAACTAATGGTGGTGGTCTTAGAAGAAGTCTTGAAGAAGGCGACATTACTATGGGAGATCTATACGAGGTAATACCTTTTGATAATACTTTAGTTACAATGGAAGTAACAGGTTCTCTACTTAAATCATTAGTAAATCATGGAATTGACGCAGCTGACATGGTAGACGGTCAATTTGCTGGATTAAAAGTTATATATGACCCTAATTCAGAATATGAAAAAAGAATAATCAGCATTACATTAGAAGATGGTACTCCATTAGATATGAATAAAAAATATTCATTGGTAACTAATGATTTCGCAGCTACTGGTGGAGATAAATACAACTTTGAAGGTGCTGAAAAAGTTGTAGATACATTTGTTCCTATAAGAGATGAACTTGTTAAAGCAATAAAAGCAAAAGGTACAGTTGTGGCTCCTACCATAAACGTAATATCAACTATAAGTACTTATAAAATTAAAGCTGGTGATGTTCTATGGAAAATAGCTAAGGTATATAATACTACTTATAAGGAACTAGCTAAATTAAACAACTTAAAGAATCCTCATAAAATATATACTGGAAAAACATTATTAGTACCCGTTAACTAATTAGTACTTAGTAAGGGGCTGTATCATAATACAGCCCCTTTTCTTAACCTTGAACAAGGAGAAAAATGACATGAAATGTAGATTATTAGTTCTGATTATACTTACTTCATTGTTCTTGACCTCATGTAGTTCAAAACCTATAGGTGATATTACTAAAGATGAAAAATACGGGGGTCTTGCTGCATATTATGAAGAAGATATGGAAAAACCTGAATATGACGTAGTCAAAGCAAAAGTTATTAGAGTAGATAGAGATGATACTACTCTTGAACGTCCTGACATCCCTATTGAACAAGACATTAGATATCAGCATCTTTATATTAGGATATTACAAGGCAAACATAGAGGTGAAGAATACTCTGTGAGGAATACAGTTGAGATGGTTAACCCCTATAGATTGGTTTTTAAAACAGGAGACAAAATGTATATCTATGTTTATGAAACGGATAAAGGCACAGTTGGAAATATACATATATATGAACGTTGTAGAGACAGTGCGATCTTTATTCTTGTGATTTCTTTCTTAATATTATTAGTTGTTGTTGGAGGATTGAAAGGACTAAAATCAGTAATTACCCTTACTTTTACTATAATATTGATAGCTTTTGTCATGTTACCACTTATTCTGAGAGGTTTTAATCCTTTGATAGTAACAGTAGGAATCATATCCGTAACTACTACCTTTACATTACTTATAATAAGCGGATGGAATAAGAAAACAAGAACAGCTATTCTAGGTACTGTAGGCGGAGTTCTAATTGCTGCACTTGCTGCTGGTCTTGTTGGTAAAGTTGCCATGCTTACTGGACTTGGTGATGAACAAGCTAGAATGCTAGCATATATTCCTCAGAACAGGCACTTGGATTTCAAAGGAATCTTATTGTCTGGTATTATAATAGGTGCTCTAGGAGCTGTTATGGATGTTTCTCTATCAATAGCTTCATCTATGTGGGAAATTGAAGACAATACACCTAAAATATCAACTAATCGATTAATAAAATCAGGTATGAACATTGGCAAAGATATAATGGGGTCTATGTCCAATACATTGATATTAGCTTATGTTGGAGGTTCAATACATCTCTTATTGTTATTTATCGCTTATGATATAACTATAATTGAAATCTTGAATATGGATATGATAGTCTCAGAAATCGTAAGGGCAGTAGCAGGAAGTATAGGCCTTATTTCAGCTATCCCATTAACTACTTGGATAGGAGGCACATTAGGAAGAAAGAAATAATTTTTTATAGACAACCAATACTTTATTCTATATAATATACTTGTACTGTAGCAGAGCAGATATTATGCGTTAAGTGTTAGAGGATGGGAAGTTTCCTCTAAACGAAAAACCTGCATTTTGTTAGGTTTGCGGTGTGATATTGTTTCCGCTGTTACATAGAGAATAAATGTATGATTAATACCTTTTTTCTTTTTATGTAACAGATACTATGTAAAAAGAAAGGGGGTTTTTTGTTTATGCAAAATAATACGAAAACCATTTATGTGATTCTTTTATGATTATTTTCGGAATTATATGATTAATTATCCATAAAATTATAGGAGGCACATAAATGAATAGATCAAAATCAAGTTATTATGTAAAAGTAATTGTACAGACAGGTTTACTAATCGCTATTGCACAAATTGTTAAGATGTTCAGCACTTATCTCTATTTTGCAGGAGCACCAGCAATTAGAATTAGTTTTTCAGGTCCTTTTACCAAGATGCCTGGTATCTTATTTGGCCCTGTTGTTGGTGGTATTAGTGCTGGTCTTTCTGATATTATAGGCTATCTTATTAAACCACAAGGAGCGTATATTCCTTGGTTAACTGTTACATCTATATTAGGTGGTGTTCTCACACCTCTAATCTGGAAAGGCTTAAGGAATATCGAAATCAGAAAGCTACAAACCATATGTATTATCGTTTTTTCAGTCATTGGTCTACTTGGTATATTTAATCATATTCAACTTACTTACTATGGAACTGGTACTTGGGCTAAATATATATCATCTATTGGCAAAACCACTACTTTTGCGACTGTTTTATTAATAGCTACTTCTCTAGTAGGATTTTTATTGCTATTGATAGATCGTATCATTCAAAAGAGCTATAATCAACTTAATATATATAATAATTTCTTAAAATTAATTATATCTGTAGGCATACCAGGATTATTAGTAACTACGATTAATACTCAACTTCTTAGAATATTTATTCCTGTATTATCTAAAAAAGCTTTTATGGCTTTTTTACTACCTAGAATTGTAGAAGAATTATTTATGACAGTTTATATATCATATATGTTGTCCCTATTGCTTTATTTATATAATAATTTATTTAAAAACAAATAATTAGCTATTAGAGGTATGAGTAATGAAAAAGATATATTCAACAAATAGATTAGTACTTCGAACTATTGATACATCCTTCACTAAGAAGGTATTAGACTATTATACACATAACAAAGATTTTTTGAAGTATTGGGAACCAAAACGTGAACAAAACTTTTATAAACCTATGACACACAGAAAAACTATTCGAAGAGAACAAGATTTAATTAATAGTCTATCTATGCTTAGACTTTGGATTTTCAAGAAAGAGGATACTAGTTTTGAGAGAATTATAGGAACATTAGCTTTCTCTAATATTGTTAGAGGTTGTTTTCAATCATGTTTTTTAGGCTATAAGCTTGATAAAGATGAAGTTAACAAAGGTTATATGTCAGAAGCTCTTAAAAAAGGAATAGAAGTAATATTTCAAGACTATAAACTTCACCGTATAGAAGCTAATATTATGCCCAGAAATGAGGCCTCTATAAATTTAGTAAAAAAATTAGGATTCACTAATGAAGGCTTATCAAAGAAATATCTTAAGATCAATGATATATGGGAGAATCACTATCATATGGTATTGTTAAATGAAGATATGGAATAGAATGTAATCAATAAGGAAGTTTATTTATATAAAAAAAGCATTGATTAAATCCTCTGAACAATGCTTTTTTTAATTATTGAACTCAACAATATTTTTCCTATATCTAGTGGGAACGAGTTGTCTTTGTAATACTAGATTTTTTCTCTCATTGATTCCTATATGCTCAAAATAGCCTTTCCACATCTCTTGGAAATTTCTTTCTCTATCTGAAATAGCTATATCTTCCTGATACTCAAAATCTGTTATCATCCATTCTCTTTTATTATATATAACTGCTTTATTACGCTTTTTGTCATGAATAATGAACTTCTCATTTTTCATTCTATCTGCGAAATGATCAGCAAGTAACTCAATCACATCATTATCAGGTGTTAACTGTGCATACAACACATCTCCCACCTCTTGGAATCTTAATAAACCTAACAGTCTATGCCTTTCCTTTGATACTTTGGAAGATAGGTTGTGAACATTATTAACATCCTTATGAGTATGATCGTTATCTATTTTATAACCTATCTTGAATCCTAATTCTAGGTATTTTAATATATAGCAATCTTTTTTATACTCATTAGATAAGAACGTATAATAGACGTTTTTCATAGCTTCATCGGATATCTTATTCCATATGGCAGTATATACTTTACCTGCTTTTTTATCATCAGTGGTAATAATAACTTCTTGTTCTAATAGTTGTATTTCATATCTGTTTTCATAATATATTCCTTTAGCTTTTTCAGTATAATAATGTTCGTATACACAAGTTAAGAGTCCATTAAATGTTCCATCATGTAGATACACCATATTATCAATCCTTTTATTAATTATTGCTATATATTAAGCTTCACCATCTATACGCCCATTTTATAATCAATATATTTTCTCTGATTTTATAAAGCCTAATAGAATTAAGTAATTGCTGTGTTATAGCAATCATTTAATTTAACTTGTAATATATTTATATTTTTAAAGTAAGTTGTTCATAAGGTGGTAGAGGATTCAATATGCTTTTTATAGTCTCTGGGTCAAGATTTTTTTCTCCGTAATACTTGCCGTTACATGTAACAAAAAATCTAGCTCTTTTCAATACCACTCCCATTTTTTTTAAATCCTCATAGGTAACTATTCTTACTTTCCTTTGTTTTAGTATTCTTCTGGCTGAGACCATTCCAATTCCTGGAATTCTTAATAATTCGTTTACTGACACTTTGTTAACTTCTTTTGGGAATTCCCCAATATTTCTAAGTGCCCAAATCATCTTAGGATCATAATCCAAATCAAAATTAGGGTTACTGTTATCAAGTAATTCTTTTGCTTCAAATTTATAGAATCTCAAGAGCCAATCTGCTTGATATAACCTGTGTTCTCTAAGCATTGGTGTTGTGGTTGAACTTATAGCAGGTAAGTTACCACCTTTATTAACAGGTACGTATGCAGAAAAATATACCCTTTTTAGATTAAATCTTTTATATAATTGGTTAGTTATGCTTAACATAGACAAATCGCTTTCACTGGTAGCTCCTACTATCATCTGAGTAGATTGACCTGCTGGAACAAATTTTTTGGCATGTTTGTAACGGGATGCTTCATAACTTGATTTGTTTATCTCGTCTTTTATTTGATTCATTGGCAAAAATAATTTTTTCATGGTTTTTTGAGGTGCTAATAATTTTAGTCCATCTTCTGTTGGTAATTCTATATTAACACTCATCCTGTCAGCTAGCTCCCCTGCTTGCTGAATGAGTATCTTATCTGCTCCTGGTATAGCTTTTACATGAATATAACCAGAAAATCCATAGTGATTTCTAAGTATAAGTAGAGTCTTGACTATCTTCTCCATTGTGTGATTGGGATTCTTTTCAACAGCTGAGCTTAAGAATAGACCTTCTATGTAGTTTCTTCTGTAAAATTCAATAGTAAGTTCAGCTACTTCTTCTGGTGTGAAACTAGCTCTTTTTACATCATTACTTAATCTATTAACACAGTATTCACAATCATATACGCAATAGTTGCTAAGTAATATTTTTAATAATGATACACATCTACCATCAGAAGCCCAAGTATGACATATCCCACTAGCTTGTGAACTTCCGATTTTACCTGTATTCTTTCGATTAACACCACTAGAAGCACATGAAACATCATACTTAGCTGCATCAGCTAATACTTGTAATTTTTCTATTATATTCTTCTTCATATAATCACCATCTATATTATACCAAAATTATGGCAGTAATGCAAACATATGTTCTGTCAAATAATCTGGTCTTTATGAATGTGAATAAATCAGTTTATTGTATGTAGGTCAAAAAAAGTATTTATCACTTTAATCATGAGTCACAATATTATTGATATACTCGTATACTTCTTCTGCTAACTTTTTTAGTATCATTTATTAGATACGTAAAATTCATAAAGTAAAATCCAGCTGTATTAGATGAATGATAATCATGGTTGAAAGTATATCTTGTAGTTTTCTAGGTATGCTGAAGTTAATAATCTGTATTATAATTATTAGTGCAATAAGTATTAATATTTATTTTTTATATTTCTTCATATAGCACCTTACCTACTCCAAATAATTATTTGCATCCTCCGTATTCAACTGTCCATTAAAATATTTCCTGACAGTATTCATATTGACCGCCCAGACAATCATAGTTATTATCATTGCACAAGCACATATAAAATTCATGGTAATCGCTGTCCCTTCTGCTACATTGAGACTGAAAGTCATAACAAAGCTTGCTATTAGCTGCACATATAGAAAAAAGTTACGACCACTTTTTATCTGCTCCACTAATTGGACTTTCTCTTTTTCCAACAGTTTAATTACAGCTTCATACAAATAAAATCCTAATACTAATATTAGTAATTGTACTATGGTACCAATGGCTGTTGATAATATAGTGACTTCTGAATTTTGACTCAAGAAGAAGAAAAAAGTAATAATACGTACAACTGCACATACTGAACCTACATAAGTTGCAATATGAAATTCCTTGATTTTTGTTTTATCATATAACTTTGATACAGCGCTTGTAATAAGTATATATCCTACTACATTTGGCAAGATATCGATAAAACCAATGTTTATATTAATTAGTATGAAAACTATCCCCCATACAATTATTCCAAAATGTTTACCCATCTTATAATCCCCTTTTTTTAACAAGTTGTCTAACTAATTTATCTGTAAAATATGGTGAATACCTTATGTTATACAGACTCTGACTACCCTCATTACCATTTTCATCGGTAGAATGCAATGTATATCTAATGTCATAAACATTGTACTTACAATCATTATCCAACATTTCAAAATTAGTATTAACACTTAACGTATTATAGGCTTGGAATGGTAGTTGTAGTTCATCTACAGGATAACACTCTATATCCTTTTGATTATTATGGTAATTATCTTCGATTTCCATAATCTTGTCTTTATCGGTCTCCTTTGAGATATTTACTAAAGTATTGTCTAACTCATCATTACTAACTAGATTCATTTTAACAAAATTATGTGTCTCTTCATAAAGCTTGGATGTAATATCGTTAATAATTATACTGTTATCAAGTTCAAACACTGTCTTAGAAAATCCTGTACTAGAAGAACTGCTCATTGTACTATGCAAACCTTTTTCTTTATTGTTATTGATAATAATCTTCCCAATATCTATATTTTGTTCCAACCCATTATTATACATAATGACTGCATCTTCTAAGATAATATTATCCATTTCCTCATATTCTTTTTGCTGATCTAAATTCAAGCGAGTATTAAGAACAGCTGTATTACTATTATAGTATTTTAAACTATTAGTATCTTGAAAGTTCTTATCATAAAAAGTAAGATCATATTTAGGGAAATAGATACTATTAATTTTGATACTATCTCTTCTATTGGTTATGTAATTAATACTAAGATCAATTTCATCATGTAATGATACTTCTAAGTAATGCTCTAATACTATGGGTTCACTAATCTTGTGTACTTGAATATTTATAATATTAAGTATTAGACTTATTAAACATGCTATGACTCCAATAATTAGTATTCTCTTCTTATTTCTTAACATAATTCCCCTTCTTTCTTATTGGTTCCTTTTAATTTGAAATCTCATAATAAACTTGTCCATAAAGTATTTCATTGTTTAATATTTTAACATTAATGTTCCATAAATACTACCTAAATAAATTTTGTGGATATTTTTTCCATTAAAAATAAGGGCTAGACATAAGCTAAGCCCTTATTTTAATACTCTTATATTAAATATATAATATCAACAATTATTTATCTGGAGAAATTAACGCAAGAACTATTATAAATCCCAGTCACGGAACCTGATCATAATGAATATACTGATCCAAAGAAATTATCCCTACCTACTAACCTACTAAACAATTCATAATTCATCATATCCTATCCCAATTATAAATTGAATAATTTTTTGAAGTAATTCAATCTAAAGGCAACTGTAGCTAATAATATAAGACCAAAAAGTGCAGTAATCAAAAATTGATCTACACGTAGAATATTTAATCCACTTGCCACTATCTGTAACAGTAATACAGCAAGTATCATACCACTAATTTTTCCCTTACCACCATTAGGGTCTATACCTCCAAGTACTGCTATAAGAACACTTTGTAGCAAATAGCTTGTCGCATAACCAGATGCGGCTGAGTTGAATCTTGATGTTAATATAACCGCTGCTACACCTACAAAGAAACCAGATAGAGAGTATACTTTGATAATCATACGCTTCACATTAACACCTGAAAACTCTGTAGCAGTTGGATTAGAACCATACATATAAGCCTTTTGTCCCAATGGCAAATGATGTAGCACAATATACATTATGATTGCACATATTGCAAATATATAAAGAGGAACCGGTATTCCTAAAACACTCTTATTTCCTATGAACTGAAAACTCTCTGGAAAGCCGGAAACAATCTCACCTTTTGTAATTACAATGCTAACTCCTGAAATAAGCATCTGCATACTCAACGTTACCAAAATAGCAGGAACTTTCAAATAAGCAATAATAACTCCATTACCAAAAGAAACTAATACACTAATTGAAATTCCAACTATTATAGCTAATATCACAACTCCAACGTTTTCAGTACCTTTTGGAATCATAGAGGTCATCATCTTAGCCATAATAATACCAGAAAGATTGGCAGAAGCAATACACGATAGATTGATACCTCCTGTTATCATTGTAATCATCATACATAGGGTAAGCAATCCCATTTCAGGAAATTGTCGAGTTACAGAAATAAAGGTATTGTATGATAAAAAACGTTCACTAATCAGAGAAACGATAATTACTACAACCATTAAAATGATGGATAGCATAATATTGTCTCTATTTCTCTTTACCAAAGAACTTTGCATGTCTAATTTCATTGCTCAATCTCCTTCCCTCTTTTTTTCCTTCCTCTGAGTCCAGTGAAGCAAAAACTTATCATTACAACAATACCCATAAAGAGGGTTTGATAATAACTAGATACTCCTACGAAAACAAGTCCATTATTGATTATTGTTACAAGCATCAATCCAAACAAAGTACCAATAACAGTTCCCTTACCTCCTGATAAAGCAGCTCCCCCTAAAACAACCATAGCAAGAACTTCCATTTCTTTTCCTACCAGTGCATTAGGTGCTACGTTTTGTGTTACATACATAAGTACTATGGAACCCAAAGCAGCCATTACACCCATATAAGCATAAGCAAAAATAAGTGTACGGTGAACTTTTATACCAACCCTTTTTGAAGCTTCTGTATTATCTCCTACAGCATAAACATGACGGCCAATATTTGTACATTTTAGAATCCACCATGTAAGTAATGAAGCGAATACTAGTATTCCTATTGGAATAACCAATACTGTAACCGAAGTCTTTGTTGCAAACCACTCTGGGAAGCCATATAACCAAGTAC
Source organism: Vallitalea sp. (assembly GCF_025211055.1). GTDB lineage: Bacteria > Bacillota > Clostridia > Lachnospirales > Vallitaleaceae > Vallitalea. Next base: position 46,281 of record NZ_JAOARO010000071.1, read on the forward strand.
CTCCTGTAAAATACATTAAGAAACCATAAAAAACATTCATTGTCGCAATGGTTATAATAATGGCAGGAACCTTTAAGTTATATACTAGTACAGCATTAATCAATCCTAGAACAATACCAACCATTATAGCTACAGCAAATACAACAAACATATTTCCACCAATACTCATTATGAACATTGCAGCAAGATACTGTGCAACTGTCGCTGTTGCCATAAAAGAAATATCTATACCACCTGATATAATAACTACTAACAAACCAATAGCCATAACTCCTAAAGCAGCAGCACTTGCAAGCATATCAGTGATATTTCCAAAAGAAAGAAATCTCCCTTTAGAAACCACCGTTAAAATAGCAACTAAAGCCAAAACTACCATCATAAGATAAAATTCATGGGTCTGAAAAATCTTCTTTATTGAGCTTTTATTGTGTTTGTAAGACATCATTATAAAACTCCTTTTCACTAATTTCCATGGTATTTACTTCTTTTACAATAGATCCTTTATTCATTATAAGGCAACGTGAGCAATTGTAATAAATCTCTGGAACTTCATCAGATATTATAATAATTCCCATACCACTTTCTGCCAATGTTCGAATAATATCATATATAACACTTTTTGCTCCGATATCAATACCATTTGTTGGTTCATCCAATATTAATACATTTGGTTCAATAGCCAACCATTTTGCTATAACAATCTTTTGTTGGTTACCACCAGACATAGCTGATGCATGAATATTTGGAGTAGCACTTTTGATACTTAACTTCTTAATATAATCATTCGTAATATTTACTTGTCTCTTTTTATTTATAAGACCAAACTTTTCCTGTAATTTCTCAATAATTGTGAGCGACATATTATGCTTGACTGATTGGTCAATAACCAACCCTTGTAATAGTCTATCTTCTGGTACATAGGCTATTTTATTTTTTATAGCGCATTTATTGGTTTTTAGTTTTACCTCTTTACCTTCTATATAGATTTCGCCAGAAGTAGGGGGATTCATACCAAACAATGAAAGCGCAAGCTCCGTTCTTCCTGAACCTAACAATCCTATTATTCCAAGAACTTCTCCTTTACTAAGTCGAAAAGAGATATCTTTATAATGACCAACCCGATAAAGATTTTTCACTTCTAATAATATAGTATTATAATCAGGCATATTGAATTTCTGTTCAGGAATGATGTTTTGTTCGCTGATAAGATAACCTAGTTTAGTATCATCAATATCCTTGGAATCAAAAACACCAACAATTTCTCCGTCTCTTAGCGCTGTGATACGTTCTGCGATCTCTAAAATTTCATCCAACCTATGGCTAACAAACATAATCGTCATACCTTTTTCTTGCAAATCCCTTATTATCCCAAATAATATATTAACCTCTTTTCGGGTAAGAGATGATGTAGGTTCATCCATAATAACTAGTTCTGCGTCAGTTGCTATGGCTCTTGCTATAGCTACTAACTGTCTATCTGCTATAGAAAGTTCTGAAACAGGCGTTGATAAGTCTAATTTTACTTGTATTTTCTCCAAAGCCTTTTCTGCTTTTTTATAGATTTCTTTCCAATTGATATGTCCTACAGCTCTGTCTGCATAAGAATTGATTGCAATATTTTCTGCTATAGTCATATTAGGGAATACACTTAGATCTTGATATATTACAGATACTTTATTTTGTGCGTTTCTATCAGTAACTTCTAGTCCCTTATTTCCGTCAAATATATGAACAATAGAATTTTTGTCTGGTTTAAGTACTCCAGCTATAATTTTAATAAGCGTAGATTTTCCAGAACCATTTTGTCCAACAAGACAGTGTATTTCACCTTTATTCAGTTCAAACTCAACATTTTTCAATGCTTTTACTCCACCATAAGTTTTACTGACTTGCTTCATCTCTAAAAAAAGTTCTGACATAAATTACCTCCATAATACTATAATATTCTCTCGGAATCTCTAAGCCAGTAAATTCAACGCTTCTAGATTCCTTTTTATTAAAACCCCCCACTTTTTTGTCAAAAACCATTGACATATTCATCGAAAAATGTGCGCTTCGCGCCTTGATTATGAAATATA